>NZ_JBWKHE010000008.1:106288-358316 GCF_056433405.1 Streptomyces sp. NPDC044719 | reverse complement strand
GAAGCAGACGCCGCTACCCCCACCCGCGACCCCGCCTCGCGAGCACGCGATCTGGCCGCCCGGCCTCAGGAGAGCAACAGCCTGGCCCCTGTCCGTGCCCCAGCCTTGCCGACCCCCGACCGCCCTGCACGGCCGCAGGACGACGACAGCCACGACTTCGCCCATCGCCCCGCCTTGCCGGAACCCGACCGCCCTGCCCGGGCGCAGGAAGCAGACGCCGCTACCCCCACCCGCGACCCCGCCTCGCGAGCACGCGATCTGGCCGCCCGGCCTCAGGAGAGCAACAGCCTGGCCCCTGTCCGTACCCCAGCCTTGCCGACCCCCGACCGCCCTGCACGGCCGCAAGACGTCGACAGCCCCGCCGTCGCCCGTCCCTCCGCCGCGCCGGAACCCGACCGCCCCGTCCGCGCCCAGGCCGCCGAGGACACCCCCGGCCTCGCCCGTCACCCCGTCCTGCGTGTCAGTCACCTCACCGCCCGGCACCACGGCGGCGCCCGCAGCGGTGCCACCACCGTCCTGCGCGCCCCGCACCTGGTCCTGCACTCCGGTGAATGTCTGGCCGTCGTAGGCCGCTCGGGCAGTGGCAAGACCACCCTCGGCCGCTGTCTGGCCGGGCTCCACCGGGACCATGACGGTGAGATCCTGCTCGACGGGACCGCGCTGCCGCGCAGCCTGCGGCGGCGCAGCCGTGCCCAACTGGCGGCCGTGCAGTACGTCTTCCAGGACGCCCGGGCCGCCTTCGACGAGCACCGGCCCGTCCTCGCCCAAGTCGCCCGCACCGCCCTGCGGCTGCGCGGCACCGACGAGAGGACGGCCTTGGACGAGGCGACGGCCACGCTCGCGAGCCTCGGGCTCCCGGACGGTCTTGTCAGCCGACGCCCCGGGGAGCTGTCCGGCGGTGAACTCCAGCGCGCCGCCCTCGCCCGAGCCCTCCTCGCCCGCCCCCGGGTCCTGGTCTGCGACGAGATCACCTCCGGCCTCGACACCGTCACCCGCCGCGGCATCCTCGACCTGCTCACCGCACTCGTCCGCGACCGCGACGACCTCGCCCTCGTACTCATCACCCACGACCTGGACACGGCGGCACTCGCCCACCGCATCGCCGTACTGGACGCGGGCGAACTCGTCGAACAGGGCCCGGCCCGAAGGGTCCTCACAGAGCCGCGGCATCCATTCACCGCCGCCCTCGCGGAGACGATCGCCCGTCCCGGTACGTATACCCGGGCATGAGCCGAAGCGAGTCACACCCGTTACGAGTTGAACGAGGGCACGGCCCTGTGATTAGGGTGCGGGCGATGTTCTGCGCAGACCCCTCACCCTTACTCCGGGCAAGACGAGGCACGGCCGCTTCGAGTCGCTGGGGGAGGGCCCGTGAGTGACACGGTGACAACGGCCCGCCCGGCGGCCGAAGAAGCCCGGGCCACTCGGACGAAAGAGCGGGACACACCGGCCCGGCCGGTCCGGCAGCGGGACGCGTTCTTCGACAACGCCAAGTACCTGGCGATCGTGCTGGTGGCCGTGGGGCACGCCTGGGAGCCGTTGCGGCCGGGCAGCAGGGCCGTCACCGCCCTCTACATGCTCGTCTACGCCTTCCACATGCCGGCGTTCATCATCATCTCCGGCTACTTCTCGCGCACCTTCGACGGGAGCCCGGCGAAGCTGAGGTGCCTGGTCATCGGCGTCGTCGTCCCGTACGTCGTGTTCGAGACGGCGTACACCCTGTTCACCCGCTGGACCAGCCAGGACCCCGACCGGCCGATCAGCCTGCTGGATCCCCTGTATCTGACCTGGTTCCTCGCGGCGCTGTTCATCTGGCGGCTGACAACACCGCTCTGGCGTCAAGTGAAGTGGCCGCTGCCGCTGGCCTTCGTCATCGCGATGCTGGCGACGCTCTCGCCGTCCGTCGGCAACGACCTCGACCTGCAACGCACCCTGCAGTTCCTGCCGTACTTCGTCTTCGGACTGCTGCTGCGGCCGGAGCACTTCCGGCTGGTGCGCCGGCGCAAGGTGCGCCTCCTCGCCGTGCCGGTCGCCGGCTGCGCCCTCGCCGTGGCGTACTGGGCGGTTCCCCGGATGAACTACGCCTGGTTCTTCCACGCCGACAGCGCCCGGGCCCTGGCCGCGCCCTTCTGGTACGGGCCGCTGATGACCCTGGCCGCCTTCGGCTGCTCGGTCGTCCTGGTCGCCTGCTTCCTCGCCTGGGTGCCGGGGCGCCGGATGTGGTGCACCGTGCTGGGCGCGGGCACGCTGTGCGGCTATCTGCTGCACGGCTTCGTCGCGCAGGCAGCCAAGTACTGGGGCTGGTACGAACCGGCCTGGGTGCAGGGGCCCGCCGGCGCGCTCACCGCCACCCTGATGGCCGCCGCGGTCATGACCGCGCTGTGCACTCCCTCCGTGCGGCGGCTGTTCCGCTGCGTGACGGAACCCGGGATGCGCTGGGCCTTCCGCCGAGCTGCGCGGTGAGCGTCGAGCCCGCACGCTGGAGAGACAGCACACTTCTCCGCGAGGGAGCACGGGCATGGCGAAGCGCCGCAGTGAGGGCGGAAAGCCGAAGAAGGGCGACAAGGTCACCTGGAGCAGTCACGGCAGCCGGACCGAGGGCGAGGTGGAGAAGGAGATCACCGAGCGGACCCGGGCGGCGGGCCGCACGGTCGACGCCTCGCCCGACGATCCGCAGTACCAGGTGCGCAGCGACAAGTCCGGCAGGTCCGCCGTGCACAAGCCGTCCGCGCTCAAGAAGAAGAAGTGAGGCGGCGTGGACGGCGAGGAACGCGAGGAGACCTGGAACGACTTCCGTGAGCTGGTGAACATGACACCGGCCGAACTGGAGAAGTGGCTGGCCTCCGACGAGTCGCGGAGCGTCGGTCAGCAGCAGGGCGGGGGCGAGTCCACCGGGCACGCCTCCGGCCGGCGGATCACGGCGATCCTGCGGGCGAAGAAGGCCGATCTCACGGACGACGACTACCAGCACATGCGCAAGGTCGTCGGCTACGTCCGCAGGCACCTGGCCCAGCGGCCCTCCGGCGACGTGGAGGACAGCCGGTGGCGTCACTCACTCATGAACTGGGGCCATGACCCGTCGGCGTGACACCGTTCAGCGCCTCCGTCATCTGGTGCTGCGTCTCTTCGGCCACCACGCGGGCCTCCTCGACGACGTCACCGCGTTCGCGGATGAGGCTCTCGTAGATCGGAAGTTCTTCGGTCCGGATCGAGTCGGGTTTCACAGGGTTGGTCCTATCGCTTTACAGCCGGGTCTGAGGGGCCCGTGTAAGTCTGCGTCATGACCCTCTGCGGTGTTACCCACCCCCGTCGTGTACATATTTTCGTCACGTGCTTCGCGAATTCCCCAACATTGCGACCGTGGACAGCACGAAGGGCCCCGGGAATCATGCCCGAGGCCCTTCAGCGGGGGGTTCGTCAGAGCGAGGTCGTGTGAAGGCCCGCGTTGGCGCCCGCCGCGGCGCCCTCCGTCGACAGCGCCGCCTGCAGGTTCCCGCAGACCTCGGCGGTCAGCGGCCCGACCAGGCCGGCGGAGAGGCTGCCCGCGAGGCCCGCGGAGGCGGCGCCGCCCGCGTTGCCGCCGGAGACCTGCTCCAGGTCCGCGTCGGAGAGCTCGGCGATGTCGACCCGGGGGGTGAGGTTCATGGGGGTGTTTCCCTTCGCGTGAATGTGCGCAATGGCGGAGCGGTGCGGGTGATCGCGGGATTCCGGGGACCGGGATTCAGCGTCCGCAGCCCCGCCGTGCGCAGGATCAAAGCATTCCCCGGAGCCGGACGGCCAGCCGCCCGCCGACGCGCACCCGCATTTCCGGTGACCGCCTTCACCGGCATGACCACGAGGCCACCGAATTACGCACACTCCTTCACACACCCCGTCGCCCGGCGGCACACGGGTGTATTGCCTCCCGAATTCCGAAGCGGGCACTTCGGCGCCAAGTTCCCATGCCGCGGGACGCACTTGGCGCCGGGCGCACAGCCCTGCGGTGTCCTGGCGGGCGGTGTGCAGATGTGCTGGATGTTCGGTCCCGCCCCGTCAGGCCGCCTCGGCCGGCTGCATCAGGCGGGCCAGCAGGTCGTCCAGGGTGACCAGACCGGTGAGCCCGCCGGCGGGGTCGCGGACGACGGCCAGGGACGCCCGGCGGCGCCGCAGCACCTCGATCGCCTCCGCGACCGTGGCCGCCTCCGTCAGCTCGGGCACCGGCCGGGCCAGCTCACGCGCGGTCGTGGCACGCCCCCGGGCCCGGGCGACCAGGGCGTCACGGGCGTGGACCGAGCCGAGGACGACGCCGTTCTCCCGGACGAGGAGCCGGGTGCGGTCGTGCTCGGCGGCGAAACGCAACAGCGCGTCGACGTCCGCGCCGCCCTCGACCCAGGTGATCTCGGCGGCCGGGATCCGCAACGCCGCGATGGGCGTCTCCGGCTCGGTCAGCGAGCGGGTCAGCAGCTCGGAGTCGGTCGCGCTGATCAGGCCCAGCCGCTCGGACTCCTCCACCAGACGCGTCAGCTGCTCCCGGTCGTGCACCGAGGCCAGCTCGTCGCGCGGGGCCACCCGGCACAGCCGTACCAGCGCGTTGCTCACCGCGTTGAGCAGCCGGATCAGCGGGCGCACGGCCCGCACCACGGCCCTGAAAGGCGGGGAGAGCAGCATCGCCGAACGCTCGGGGTGGGCGATCGCCCAGGACTTGGGCGCCATCTCGCCGACCACCATGTGCAGGAACACCACCACGACCATCGCCACGGCGAAGGCCACGCCGTAGCTCACCGCGCTGGGCAGGCCCAGCGTGTGCAGCAGCGGGTCGAGTTCGTGCGAGATCGCCGGCTTCGACACCGAGCCGAGGCCCAGCGTGCACACGGTGATGCCCAGCTGCGCGCCGGCCAGCATCAGCGACAGCTCGCGGATGCCGGCCAGCGCGGCCCCGGCCCCGCGCCGTCCCTCGGCCGCCGCCTTCTCCATGCGGTGCCGTTTGGCGGCGACCAGCGCGAACTCGGCCGCCACGAAGAAGCCGCTGCCGATCAGCAGCAGCACGGTCACGAAGACCGCCATGGGGAACGTCACGCCATCTCCTCGGCTTCCACCAGCGGGCTGATCCGCACCCGCTCGGCCACGTGCCGGTCCAGTGTGCGAACGTCGATCAGGGCCCGGCCGCCCTCGGGCAGCTCGACCGTGACCCGGTCGCCGACCGTCGGGAAGCGGCCGAGCCGGTCCACGACCAGACCGGCCACGGTGTCGTAGTCGTCGTCCTCAGGCAGCCGGATCCCGGTGGCCTCGGCCACCTCGTCCACCCGGCGGCCGGCGTCCACCAGCCAGCCGTCGCCGTCCGCGACGGCGAGCACGGTGACGGTGTCGGACTCGTCCGCGATGTCACCGACCAGTTCCTCGGCGATGTCCTCGTAGGTGACGATGCCCGCCACGCCGCCGTGCTCGTCGAGGACGACCGCGAACTCGTCGTCCTGCTCCCGCATCCGCGCCACCGCGTCGGGCAGCGCCAGCGTGTCCGGCAGCAGCAGGGGCCGCCGGGCCGCCTCACCGGCGGTGACGCCGGCGATACGGGCGGCGGACAGCGCCATCAGCTCGCGCACGCCCAGCACACCCGCGATGTCGTCCGGGTGGTCGCCGAGGACGGGGTAGTTGGAGTGGCCGTGCTCGGCGATCAGGCCGATCGCCTCGTCGGCACCGGCGTCCTTGCGGACGAAGACGGCGTCGGCGCGCGGCACCATCACCTCGTCGAGGGTGCGCTCGGAGAACTCCAGCGCGTGGTCCAGCAGTGCGGCGGTGTCCTTGGGCAGCGCGCCCCGCTCGTGGGACTCGCCGATCAGATGGCCCAGTTCCTCCAGCGTGGCGCCGTGGTGCAGTTCCTCGACCGGCTCGATACCGACCTTGCGCAGCAGCTTGTTCGCCGCGTTGTCGAAGACGTGGACGACGGGGCCGACGACCTTCAGATACGCCAGCGTGGACGGAGCCAGCGCCTTCGCCAGCCGCTCGGGAACCGCGATCGCGAGGTTCTTCGGGGCCAGCTCGCCCAGCACCATCTGCACGACCGTGGCCAGCACGAAGGCGAGGACGACGGCGATACCGCTCACGGCCGCGTCGGGCAGCCCGAGCCCGGACAGGGCGGGCCGCAGCAGCGCGGACACCGACGGCTCGGCGATGAAGCCGACCACCAGACCGGTGACGGTGATGCCGAGCTGCGCGCCCGACAGCATGAACGACAGCCGCTCCAGCACCTTCAGGGCCCGGGCGGCCTTGCGGTCCCCGGCCTCGGCCGCCCGCGCGAGCACGAGCCGGTCGGCGGAGACGTAGGCGAACTCCTGGGCGACGAAATAGCCGGTGCCGGCGGTCAGCACGAACACGGCGAGCAGGCCCAGCAAGGCCTCGGCGGCACTCATGAAACACCACCCCGCCGTGTGCCGCGATCACTGATGTCGTGGCGGGATGGTCGGGGACTGTGCCCCGGGGGGTCCGTCGATCTGGCGGACAAGAAGTCGCTCCTCGTGTCTGGTGTGTACTCGGGTCAACGACCGTTGTCGCGCCCGTGTTCCCGAATTCTACGACGCTGTAGAGAACAGTGCCCCGATCCGGGTCGGCCAGGGGTGCCCCTCACTCCGGGCGGGACTCCTCGGCGAGGTCCGGCACCAGCCCGCGCATCGCCGCGCACTGGTCCGGGCCCATGGAACGGGCGAGGGACTGCCTCACCGTCTCGGCGAGCGGGCCGGAGGCCTCGGTCAGGAGAGCCCGGGCCTTGTCCGTGAGGGCGACCTCGATACCGCGCTTGTCCCCGCACACCGACCTGCGGGTGACGAGGCCGGCGTGCTGGAGACAGGCGATCTGGTAGGTGAGGCGGGTCTTGGGGCGGCCCAGGAGTTCCGCGACGCGCGTCATGCGCAGGCCGCCCTCGGGCTGCTCGGCGAGTAGGCAGAGGATCAGGAACTCGTCGTGCGAGATGTCCAGCTTCTCCTTCACGACCGCCCGCAGCCGCTGCTCCACCGCTCCCGTCGCGGCGAGCAGCAGCATCCAGGCGCGCAGCTCGGCCGGCAGCAGCCCGCTGCCCTCGGCGGACGGGCATCCGGGCAGGTCGGCGGGGTGCTCCTGGGGGTCGGCCATGCCGTCCAGCGTACCTGTCGTCCAAATTTGGAGCAGAAGGGTTGTTCAATTTTGGACGAGCCGCTAGCGTGCCCTCATTGCAGTCATCCAAATTTGGACGATACGAGTGGGAGAAGGATCATGACCGTCGCCGTGGAAACCGGAATCTGGCAGCTCGACGCGACCGCCTCGACCGTCGGCATCCGGCACAAGACCATGTGGGGCCTGGTCACCGTGAAGGGCGCGTTCGGCGCGCTGAGCGGCACGGGGGAGGTGCGGCCCGACGGGTCCGCCGTCGGCACCCTGACCTTCGACGTCACCTCCCTCGACACCGGGAACGCCAAGCGCGACACCCACCTCAAGGGCACCGACTTCTTCGACGTGGACCATCACCCGGAGATCACCTTCGCGGCCCGCGGTGCCGAGCTCCGCGACGGCGACCAGGTGCATGTCGTCGGCCAGCTGACCGTGCGCGGCATCAGCAGGCCGCTGTCCCTCACCGCCCGCCTGACCGACGGGGACGCCACCGGGCTCACCCTGGACACCGAGTTCAGCGTGGACCGGGACCAGTTCGGCATGGGCTGGAACCAGCTGGGCATGATCCGCGGCCGGACCACGGTCACCGCCGCCCTCCGGTTCGTCCGCGCCACGGGCTGACGGCCTCAGCCCGTGGCATCGAGCGCCTGGCGCACATCCGCGCTCGACAGCGTCTGCGGCGACGCCGTGAACGCGCGCAGGCGGACCCGGACTCCCGGCCGGGGCAGGGTGAACCGGCCCGAGGGCGGGCGGAGTTCGTACCGGGCGGTGCTGTGCGCGGCCAGCGTGCGCGGGCCCCGGACAATCCGCCAGTAGGGGTCCATGCCCTGGCCCGTGGTCAGGGTGAAGTGCGGGGTGAGCGTCGTGCCGTCCCTGTTGGTGACCTGGAGAGTGAGGCGGGAGACGGTCACCGGGGTGGGATGGCTGACTGCCGTGACCCGCATGCGCAGGGGCGGTGTGCCCGTCGCCGCCACGGCGGCACCGCCCAGCGCCGGCGTCAGCAGCAGCGCCGTCGCGGCGATCCGGGCCGGACCGCGCCGCGGGCCCGGCAGCGGACGCGGACGCGGCTGCCACGCCCCGGCGAACGCCGACTGGCCAGTGGTCACCGCCGCCGCCAGCCACAGCGGCGTCATCATCAGGTAGTAGCCGTCCTGGGAGCGGGTCGCCAGATAGAAGGCGCACCAGGGCAGGACGGTCGCGGCCGGTCCCAGCCGCCGTACGAACAGGACGAACAGCGCGAGCAGGCCGGCGAACAGCATCAGACTCGCGTGAGAGTACCAGTCGAGCCGGTCGCTGCCGTTCGTCAGATACAGCGAGATGCCCACCAGGCCCTGGCCGTGGACCACCGCGCCCTGCGTCAGGGGCAGCGCGATCCCCCTGAGCCAGGCGCCCGGCTCACTGACGGCGAAATACGTGTTGATCAGCAGCCACACGGTCACCGCGGCACCGGCGAACCGCAGCACCACCGACGCCGCGGCCCGTCCGCCGAGTTCACCGCGTCGCACGGCGTGGATCCCGGCCAGCAGGAACGGCACCAGGAACCAGGAGAGTTGCTGCGTCGCGCACGCCGCCCCCAGGCACGCGGCCCGAGCCAGACCCGCGCCGCCGAGCCGCCCGCCCGCACCCGTCCGCGGCCAGCGCACCACCACCGGCACCAGCAGGGCCAGGGCCACGATCGCCGGGTAGCCGAGCCGCCCGTACGACGGCAGCATGCCGAAGCCCAGGCACACCATGGTCGCCGCCGGCCGCCACGGAGCCGGCAACAGCCGCCACAGCGTCACCGTGCCGGTGACCAGCGCGCCCGTGCTCAACGCCGTCGCCGGAGCACCGCCATGGCCCAGCCACAGCAGCGGCACGGTCAGCAGCGGGGCCAGCGGCGGATAGCCATAGGTGAAGTCGTAGCCGCCGGTCACCGTCGGGGTGAGGGCCACGCCGTGGCCGAAGAGCCAGGGCCACGGCTGTCCGTACACCGCGTGCCCCGCGGCCAGTTCCCGCGCCGCCTGGGTGGTGAGCAAGGCCTCGTCGGAGCCGCCGTGCAGCATGACCCACGCGCACAGGGTGAGCGTCACGCCCGTCACCAGCACGCACAGGTCGACCCGCGCCAGCGACCGGGCCCGGCGGACGACCAGGGCCAGCACCCCGCACACCAGGACCGAGGCGTAGCACGCCGAGATCACCGTGGCCACGGCCGGCCGGTGACCGGCCGCCGACGTCCACACCGCGCGCGTGCCGATCAGCAGGCTGATGTCGGCGAGCAGGGTCAGGACACGGTGCCACGGGGCCGGGGGTGGCGGTACGGCCATCCCCGACTGCATCCGCGGGCCGGGCACCACCAGCGTGGTTTCTGCCGAGTACACGGCGCAGGACGCTAATCGCCGCCGGTGAGCGAGGGCCGGGTGGAGGTGAAGAGTCCGGTGTGAGGCGGGTAAAGGCCCGCGGGGCCGCACGCGGTTGGCCCGCGAGGCCGCACGCGTTGGCCCGCGAGGTGGTCGTGGGCCCGTGGGTCAGTACACGTCCCGCACGTACCGCTTCTCCGCAGCGAGTTGTTTCACGTACGCGGCGGCCTCCGCCTCGCTCAGCCCGCCGTGGGTCACCGCGATGTCCCTGAGCGCCCGGTCCACGTCCTTGGCCATGCGGGAGGCGTCGCCGCAGACGTAGAAGCGGGCACCCTCGCACAGCCAGTGCCACAGCTCAGGCCCGTGCTCGCGCATCCGGTCCTGCACATACACCTTGTTGCGCTGGTCGCGGGAGAAGGCGGTGTCCAGACGGGTGAGGACGCCCTCGTCGAGCAGCGCGGTCAGCTCGTCCTCGTAGTAGAAGTCCGTCGCCCGGTGCTGCTCGCCGAAGAACAGCCAGTTGGGAGCCCGGTGGCCGAGCGCCCGCCGCTCCTGGAGGAAGCCGACGAAGGGCGCGACACCGGTGCCCGGGCCGACCATGATCATCGGCGTCGAGGCGTCGCCCGGGGGCCGGAAGTGCGGGGAGCGCTGCACGAACACGGGCACCTGCGTGTCCGCCCCGGCATCCGCGAGGAAGGGCGAGCAGACCCCGCCGCGCGCCCGGCCGTGCAGATTCTCGTACCGCACCACGGACACCGTCAGCGACACCCGCCGGGCGTCCACCAGCGGGCTGGACGATATGGAGTACAGCCGCGGCTGGAGCCCCCGCAGCACCCCGGCCCACTCCTCGGCACTCGCCCGCACCGCGTACTCGGCGGCCACGTCCACGGCCTGCCGGCCCCAGCTCCACCGCGCCAGCCCGTCCTTGTTGTCGGGCCGCAGCAGCCTGCGCAACTCGTGCTTGTCCCGGGCCCGTTCGGCGACGAAGCGCAGCAGGTCGGGCGTGATCCTCGTGATGTCGAAATGCCGGTGCAGGGCCTCCGCGAACGGCACTTCACCAACACCCTTGACCTGTACGGCCGTTGCGGCGTCGAGACCGGTCACGGCCAGCCACTCGTCCACGAGGGCCGGCGCGTTGACCGGCCGCACGCCCAGCGCGTCCCCGGCCTCGTACGCCAGGTCCGTCCCGCTCGTGTCGAACGTGAACCGGCGGACCTCCTTGCCCGCGCCGGGCCGGCTGAGCAACTGGTTGCCGACGAGCCGGGCGGTGGCGGCGGGCTTGGAGCCGGTCCTCGGCTTCTCGGCCGGAGCCGGAGCCGGAGCCGTAGCTGGAGCCGCAGCCGGCGTCGGGGCCTGAGCCGGGGCCGTGCTCGTGCCGCTCAGCGCCGAGAGCACCTGGTCGAGCCACTCCCCGGCGGAGGGCTCGTAGTCCGGCTCGCAGTCCGTACGCGGAGCCAGCCGCACCCCGCCCAGTTCGTCGAGCCGCGCGTCCAGCCGCCGCCCGTGCCCGCAGAAGTCGTCGTACGAGGAGTCCCCGAAGGCGAGCACGGCGTACCGCACCCCGTCCAGCCGAGGGGCCGGCTCGCCGGAGAGCGCGTCCCAGAGGCCGCTGCCGTTGTCGGGCGCGTCGCCGTCCCCGAAGGTGCTGGTGATGAAGAGCAGGTCGGCCGTGCGGGCGAGCTCCCCGACGTCGGCCTCGTCCATGCCGACGAGACGCGCGCGATGCCCGGTCGCGGTCAGGCGCTCGGCGGTGGCGGAGGCGAACTCCTCGGCGTTCCCGGTCTGCGAGGCCCACAGCACGACGATCTCGCGGCCGGCGGGTTCCTGAGGCGCGGCGGTCGCGGCCGGGGAGGTCCGGGAGTACATGCCGGCGAGGACCCCGTTGACCCACAGGGCGTGCTCGGGGGAGAAGGGCGCGTCGGGCGGCAGCACCGGGACACCGCCGAGGGCGCCGGAGCCGAGCCCGGCGAGGAAACCGGTGAGGTACCGGCGTTCCTGGGCGGAGAGGACCGGCGGAGGGGAGGGTTCCAGGCCGAAGGGATCGGCGGCACCCGGAGTGACCGTCGTGGGCGTCAGGGCCGGTGCGGGCTCCGCGCGCACGAGCGTGGCCGCCTCCGCTACGGGCGTCGCCACCTGCGCGACCTGCGCCACCTTCGCCAGCGAGACGGCGCAGACCTTGAACTCCGGCTGGAACGACAGCGGATCCACCGCGTCGCTCGTCACCGCGTTGATGCTCAGATACTCGCCGAACAGGTCGTTCCAGTGGAACGGGGCGAAGCAGCACCCCTGCCGCACCCGGTCCGTCACCACCGCCGGCAGCACGGCCCGCCCGCGCCGCGAGGCGACCTCGACCGGATCGCCCTCCGCGACGCCGAGCGCGGCCGCGTCCTGCGGGTGGAGCTCCACGAAGGGGCCGGAGTTCAGCTTGTTGAGCTTGGCGACCCTCCCGGTCTTGGTGAGCGTGTGCCACTGGTGCTGCACCCGCCCGGTGTTGAGCACGAACGGATAGTCGTCGTCCGGCATCTCGGCGGCGGGCAGCTGAGGGCGCGCGAAGAACACGCCCCGCCCGGAGGCCGTCGGAAAACGCAGCCCCTCGTCACCGACGTACCGAATGGGATTGCGCTCCGGCCCGTCCTCGCGCGCGGCCGGCCACTGCACGGGCGTCTCGCGCAGCCGCTCGTAGGACACCCCGCGCAGGTCCCACCCGGTCTTCGGGTTCCAGAACCGCCGGATCTCCTCGAAGACCTGCTCGGCGCTGTCGTACGAGAACCCCTTCTCGTACCCCATCGCGCACGCCACCTCCGCGATGATCCGCCAGTCGGCCATCGCCTCCCCGGGCGGGTCCGCGGCCGGCTGTGTCAGCGTGAGGTTGCGCTCGCTGTTGACGAAGACACCCTCCGCCTCGGTCCACATCGCGCCCGGCAGGACGACGTCGGCGTACGCGTTCGTCTCGGTGTCGGTGAACACATCCTGTGTGACGACGAACTCGGCGGCCTCGAGGCCCTCGATGACCGTACGGCGGTTGGCGACCGAGGCGACCGGGTTGGTGCAGATGATCCAGCAGGCCTTGATGTCCCCGTCGGCCATCTTCCGGAACATCTCGACGGTGCCCTTGCCGACGCCGTCCTTCCGCAGGGTCCCCGGTGGCAGCTCCCACACGTCCTCGGTGAACGCCCGCTCGTCGTCCACGAGCACCGACCGCTGCCCCGGCAGCCCCGGCCCCATGTAACCCATCTCGCGCCCGCCCATGGCGTTCGGCTGACCGGTGAGGGAGAACGGCCCGGCGCCCGGGTGGCAGATCGCCCCCGTCGCCAGATGCAGATTGACCAGGGCGTTGGTGTTCCAGGTGCCGTGCGTGGACTGGTTGAGCCCCATGGTCCAGCAGCTCATCCACCGCCGGCCCGCTCGGCCGATCAGCCGGGCGGCCGTCCGCAGATCCTCCTCCGCGATCCCGGTGATCTCCGCGACCGCGGCCGGGGCGTAGTCGGCGAGGAACCCGGGCAGGGCCTCCCAGCCCTCGGTGTGCGCGGCCATGAACTCCGCATCGGTGTGCCCGCCCTCGTGCAGCAGCCGCAGCAGACCGTTCAGGAGCGCCAGGTCGGTCCCCGGCCTGACCTGGAGGAACAGATCGGCCTTCGCCGCGGTGGCGGTCCGCCGCGGATCGACGACGATCAGCTTGGCGCCCGCCTTGACGCGCTCCATCATCCGCAGGAAGAGGATCGGATGGCAGTCGGCCATGTTCGAGCCGATGACGAGAAAGGCGTCCGCCTGATCGAAGTCCTCGTACGACCCGGGCGGCCCGTCAGCCCCCAGCGACAGCTTGTAGCCGGTCCCCGCGCTCGCCATGCACAGCCGTGAGTTCGACTCGATCAGGTTCGTCCGCACGAACCCCTTGGCCAGCTTGTTCGCCAGATACTGCGCCTCGAGGCTCATCTGTCCCGAGACGTAGAAGGCGAGCGCGTCCGGCCCGTGCTCGCCGACGATCGCCCGCAGCCGCGCGGCGGTCTCGGTGATCGCGTCGGCCACCGGCGCCGGGACCGGCTCCTCGCCCCGCTCGTCCCGCACCAGCGCACTGGTCAGCCGCCCGGGCGCGGCGAGCATGTCGGCCGTGGTCGCGCCCTTGGTGCACAGCCGCCCCGCGTTCGCCGGATGCGCCTTGTCGCCGGACGCCTTCAAGATCTTGCGCCGGCCGTCCGGCCCCGCCCCGACATCGAGGACGAGGCCGCAGCCCACACCGCAGTACGAGCAGACGGTGCGCACCTGCTTCGTCTCCTGCTGCGGCCGGGGGGTCGTGGTCATGCCGTCGACGGTACGAAGACCCCGTTACGCAGGTGTCACATTGCTTGATCACGAGGAGTTACGCCCGTCACACAGCCGCCTTCCGGCCGTTGTGAGGTGCGTTGAGGTCGCGGAGCGTGTCGCTGTTGGGCCGAACGGGTGACTCTGCGCAAGAATTGCCCGATGCAGACAGTCAGTGCGAGCCAGGACGGAGCATGCCGGTGAACAGCCACGATGTCACCGACGAACAGTGGGAGGGGCTCGCCCAGGTCGTGCCGCTGCGGGGCCGGGACGCCTGGCCGTCCTCCGTCGGCCACCGGTCCATACCCGAGGCCGAGACGGAGACGCGCCGCCGCTTCGTCGTCCTGCGGGTGAACGTCTTCGCCGACGCCCGTGACGTCGCCGAGCGGCTGATGGCGGGGGTGCCCGTGCTGCTCGACCTGACCGGCGCGGAGACGGAGGTCGCCAAACGCGTCCTCGACTTCAGCACGGGCGTCGTCTTCGGCCTGGCGAGCGGGATGCACCGGGTGGATCGCAACGTGTTCCTGCTGACACCGGCCGGCACCGAGGTGACGGGGCTGATGGAGGGGGCCGGGCTTCCCGGGGTGTGACAGTAGCTCGATCGTAGGAACGCCCCGGAGACGGAACGGTTCGTCCTGTCGCCGGAGCCCTACCGTCCGGATATGACCCAGCCCCCCTCACCCACACCCCCCACATCCCCCGCACCTCTCGTACCCTCCGCAGTCCTCGCGCAGCCCGACCGCCCCCGCCTCACGGAACTGCGCCTGGCCGCCTTCACCACCCACCGCCGCGCCGCGTTCCCGCTCGGGCCGCTCACCCTCCTCGCCGGTCCCAGCGGCTGCGGCAAGACCAGCGCACTGCGGGCGTACGAGGCCCTGGCCCGGCTCGGCGGCGGCGCCGGGCTCGGCGAGGCGTTCCCCGACCCCGTCGCCTGTGTCCCGGAGCGGGCCCGGCCCGACGCGCAGCGCCGCCGCGGCTTCCGCATCGGCTGCACGGCCGACGGCCCAGCGGGCCCGGTCCGGCTCGACGTGGCCGTGCAGGCCGAGCCCGAACTGCGGGTCGTGGGCGAGCGGTTGACGGCCGACGGCCTCGTCCTCCTGGAGACCGCCCTGCGCGACCCCGGGAAACGCGCCGTGCAGGCCGCCTGGCACACGGCCGGGCCGACACCGGTGACCCGCGGCCCGCTGCCGGACGACCGGCTCGGCACGGCCCTGCTGCCACTGCGTGTGGCCGGCAAGACACCCGGCCAGCGCAGGGTCCTGGCCGCGGCCGAGCAGATGGTGGTCGCCCTGCGCTCCGTCTTCGCCTGCGACCCCCAGCCCGCCCGGATGCGCGGCCCCGTACCGTCCGGCCCGGGCCGGCTGCTCGGTGGCTGCGGGAATCTCGCCGACGTGCTCGGGCGCACCCGCAGCGAGTGCGGGCGACGGCACGCCCTGTTCGTCGCGGCGGTGCGCGCCGGCTGCGCCGGGCCGGTCGCGGACGTGCTCGTCCGGGCGGAGGAGGCGACGGGAGCGGTCCGGGCGACGCTCGACCGGGGCGACGGCGTCCGAACGGACCTGCGACGGCTCGGCGACGGCGAACTGCGGTACGTGGCACTCGCGTTGGTCCTGCTCACCGGGCCGGGCGTGCTGGAGGTCGACCCGGCGGGCGAGGTGCCCGCCGCACTCCAGACGCTCACCGTCCTCGCCGACGGCTTCGACCGGGGCCTGGACGGACGGCAGCGGCTGGAACTGCTGCGGCTGGCGGCCCGGATGTGCGAGCGGGGGCACATCCGGCTCGTCGGCGCGGTGAGCGACGCCTCGTGGGCCGCCGGGACGGAGGGGGTCACGGTGGTACACCTGGACCGTGACTGATCCCCTGGACGTGGCCGGACTGCAACGCCGCCTGGCCGATTTCGCCGCCGCGCGGAACTGGCAGCAGTACCACACCCCCAAGAACCTGGTCGCCGCGCTCAGCGTGGAGGCCTCCGAACTGGTCGAGATCTTCCAGTGGTCGACCCCCGAGGAGTCGGCCCGCGTCATGACCGACCCCGAGGCCGCGCACCGCGTCACCGACGAGGTCGCCGACGTGCTCGCGTATCTGCTCCAGCTGTGCGAGGTGCTCGGCATCGACCCGCTGGAGGCGCTGAGCGCGAAGATCGACCGGAACGAGCGGAGGTTCCCGATCCAGGAGTAGCAAAGTCCACTTGTACGCTGCGTAACCAAATTGCGGCCCGAATCCGAATTGTTGTCCGCAGATTTCCGTCTTCCTCTGGCTTTTCGTCTCACGGCCCTTCACTCTGGGTAGTGAACTAGGGAGTTCGGGCAGGCGTACGCGCGGGAGCGCGTCGGGACAGACGGGGGCAGCGCATGGACGCGGTGCGGCTCATCGTGACGAGCAGGCGGGCCCTGGCCGCGGGTGGTGACCAGCGGGAGGTCCTCGCCGAGGTGTGGCAGGCGCAGGCCCTCGCGCAGGCGATAGGCAGCCGCCTGGCCGTCGCCGGACCGCCCGAACTGCGCGGCGAGGCACTGGGATTGACGGAGCTGGCGGGCCGGGGCTGTGGCGTTCTCGACCCGCCCGAACTGGCCCCCGGTGAGCTGCGGGCGGGCCAGCTCACCGAGTTGGGCGACGCCCGCCACACCCTGATGTTCCTCGGCGGCCTCCTCGGCGAGGTCGGCATCGCCCTCGTCGGCCTCGCCTGCGCCGCGGACGACGAGGGCACGTACTGGCAGTGCATGGAGGCCATCGACGCGGCGGACGAGTCCCGCGACCGCGTCCTCGAAATGCTCCGCAGACTCGCGGACCGCGAGCAGGTGGTACCGGAGCGGGAGGCGGGCTAGGCCAGGCGTTGTCGTCCGGGTGCGGGCCGGGGGGTGTTGGCGCAGTTCCCCGCGCCCCTAGGGCAACGCCCCCAAGGGGCGCGGGGCTGTGTCGATATGCGGCTTCGCCGCGGGGCCCGGCCACCACGGCGTCGCAGCCGACGAGCCCCGCCCGCACCCCGAACACCCCCGGCCTCAGACCTCAGCCCACAGAACCCTCTTCGCCCGCCCCCCGGCCCGCATCCCCCGCTGCCTGAAGATCCGCGTCCAACGCCGACAGGTCCGCGTTCAACGCCGCCATCAGCTCCTCCATCTGCTGCAACAGCCCTTTCGGCTGCCCGGTACCGCCCTGCTGCGGCACGGTCTCTTCGGACATGACGGCCTCCTCGGCCCATGGCCCCCGGGGAGGCCGACGCGGGTGACGCCCCGGCGGTCGCCGGCCGGTGCGGAAGCCGAGGGCCCCGGCTCCGCCCGAGCCAACGATCACCACCGGGGCCGGTCACTGGCCCGGTCACGCGGGACCAGCGGTATGGACGTAATTTCACCCGACCGGGGCGCACGTGGGGCGGGGGACCGACCTCGTCGCCCCGCGCGCCGGCGTGCAGGATGGGAGCATGGATCTCCGCATCTTCACCGAGCCCCAGCAGGGGGCCACCTATGACACGTTGCTCGCCGTCGCCAAGGCCACCGAGGACCTCGGCTTCGACGCCTTTTTCCGTTCGGACCACTACCTCCGCATGGGCTCCGGGGACGGCCTGCCCGGTCCCACCGACGCCTGGCTGACCCTGGCCGGACTCGCCCGTGAGACCAAGCGGATCCGGCTCGGCACCCTGATGACCGCCGGCACCTTCCGGCTGCCCGGCGTGCTCGCCATCCAGGTCGCCCAGGTCGACCAGATGTCCGGCGGCCGTGTCGAACTCGGCCTCGGCGCCGGCTGGTTCGAGGAGGAGCACAAGGCCTACGGCATCCCGTTCCCCAAGGAGAAGTTCGCCCGCCTCGAGGAGCAGCTGGAGATCGTCACCGGGCTCTGGGCGACGGAACCCGGCAAGACCTTCGACTTCCATGGCACCCATTACGACCTCACGGACTCGCCCGCGCTGCCCAAGCCCGCGCAGCGGAAGATCCCCGTGCTCGTCGGCGGCCACGGCGCCACCCGCACCCCGCGGCTGGCCGCGCGATACGCCGACGAGTTCAACATGCCCTTCGCCTCCGTCGAGGACAGTGAGCGCCAGTTCGGCCGGGTGCGCGCCGCCGCCAAGGAGGCCGGCCGCGACGCCGACGACCTGACCTACTCCAACGCCCTCGTCGTCTGCGTCGGCCGCGACGAGGCGGAAGTCGCCCGCCGGGCCGCCGCGATCGGCCGTGAGCCCGACGAGCTGAAGCTCAACGGCCTGGCAGGCTCCCCGTCCGAGGTCGTCGACAAGATCGGCCGCTACGCCGAGATCGGCGCCCGGCGGATCTACCTCCAGATCCTCGACCTGGACGACCTCGACCACCTGGAACTGATCTCCTCGCAGGTGCGGTCGCAGCTGTCGTAAGGCCGGCGCGGCACGTCGGCCGTCCGGCGGATCGGGCCGTGGAGCGCGATCCGCCGGGCCTCCGTCACGGCTTGCGGCCGACCGCCACGTAGAGGGGGATCTCCTCGCCTCCGCCCTCGCCTTCGCGCGGGTCGCCGAGGTCGGGGTGCCACCGCGCGGCCAGGACCACACCGGGGTCCACCAGCTCGAGGCCCGTGAAGAACTCCGAGAACTCTCCGAGGCTGCGCACCTGTGCCGCGGTGCCGCCCTTGCGGTACACCTCGACGACCCGCTCCCAGGTCTCCGGGTCGAAGTCGCCGGTCGCGTGCGAAAGCGTCAAGTGGCTTCCGGGCGCCAGCGGGTCGAGGAGTTCCCGTACGAGCCGCAGGGGCTCGTCCTCGTCGCCCACCAGGTGCAGGAGTGCCACCAGGGACAGCGCGATCGGCCGGCTGAAGTCGAGGGTCTCCCGGGCCGTCGCGATGATCTTTCCGGGGTCCCGCACATCGGCCTGGACATAGGCGGTCCTCCCCTCCGGCGCGCTGTGCAGCAGGGCCTCGGCGTGCCGGAGAACGATCGGGTCGTTGTCCGCGTAGACCACCCGGGCGTCGGGGGCGATCCCCTGGACGATCTGGTGGAGGTTCGGCTCGGTCGGGATGCCGGTCCCGATGTCGAGGAACTGGCGCATGCCCCGCTCGGCCAGCAACCGGGAGGCGCGGTGCATGAAGGCGCGATTGGTCCGCGCCATCGCGCTCACGGCGGGGAAGTGCGAGGTCACCTGCTCGGCCGCCGCCACATCGACCGGATAGTTGTCCTTCCCGCCCAGGAAGTAGTCGTACATCCGCGCCGAATGGGGCTTGCTGGTGTCGATGGTGCCCACAGTCGCACATCCTCCCTCGAACGCCCGGTCGACCGGAGGCTAGCGAAAATTCCCGGATGCTGCCGATGTTCCCTCTGTACGGTGAGTGGATCCGCAGTTCAGCCCCTACTTCGAGGCTCACCACCGTGTTTCTGACCATCACCACCACCGGCACCCCGGAACGCCCCGCCACCGATCTCGGCTTCCTGCTGCACAAGCATCCCGAGAAGGCCCAGGCGTTCTCCACCTCCTACGGCACGGCCCATGTCCTCTACCCCGAGGCGGACGCCGAGCGCTGCACGGCGGCGCTGCTGCTGGAGGTGGACGCCGTGGCGCTGGTCAGGCGCGGCAAGGGCAAGGGCCGGGGCGGCGCCCCGGACGCGGCACTCGCGCAGTACGTCAACGACCGCCCCTACGCCGCCTCCTCCCTGCTCGCCGTGGCGCTCAGCGGCGTCTTCTCCAGTGCGATGAAGGGCGTCTGCAACGCCCGGCCCGAACTGCCCGCCGCACCCCGGCCGTTGCGTATCGAGGTGCCGGCGCTGCCCGCCCGCGGCGGCCCCGGACTCGTGCGGCGGCTCTTCGAGCCGCTGGGCTGGACGGTCACGGCCGAACCCGTGCCGCTGGACACCGAGTTCCCGCAGTGGGGCGACTCCCGCTACGTCCGACTCGAACTGGAGTCCACGGACCGCACCCTCGCCGAGGCCCTGCGCCACCTCTACGTCCTGCTCCCGGTCCTGGACGACGCCAAGCACTACTGGGTCGCCCCCGACGAGGTCGACAAGCTGCTGCGCGCCGGTGAGGGCTGGCTGCCCGGCCACCCGGAGCAGCGGCTGATCACCAGCCGCTACCTCGCGCGCCGCTGGTCGCTGACCCGTGCCGCGACGGAGCGCCTGGAACTGGTGCGGCTGGCCGAGACCGACGACAGCGAGGTCGAGGAGATCGACAACGCGGTCGAGGCGGAGACCGAGACCGAGGAGCGGCCGACCCCGCTGGCCGTACAGCGCCGGGAGGCCGTCACCGCCGCGCTCAAGGCGTCCGGGGCCGCCCGCGTCCTGGATCTCGGCTGCGGACAGGGCCAGCTGGTGCAGAGCCTGCTCAAGGACCCGGCGTTCACGGAGATCGTGGGCGTGGACGTGTCGATGCGGGCGCTCACCATCGCCTCCCGGCGGCTCAAGCTGGACCGCATGGGGGAGCGGCAGGCCGCGCGCGTCAAGCTCTTCCAGGGCTCGCTCGCCTACACCGACCGGCGGATCAAGGGCTACGACGCCGCCGTCCTCAGCGAGGTCATCGAGCACCTCGACCTGCCCCGGCTGCCGGCCCTGGAGTACGCCGTGTTCGGCGCGGCCCGCCCGCGCACGGTCCTCGTGACGACCCCGAACGTCGAGTACAACGTGCGCTGGGAGAGCCTCCCGGCCGGCCACGTCCGGCACGGCGACCACCGCTTCGAATGGACCCGCGCGGAGTTCCGGGCCTGGGCGGATGGGGTGGCCGAACGCCACGGGTACGACGCCGAGTTCGTACCCATCGGCCCCGACGACCCGGAGGTGGGGCCGCCCACCCAGATGGCCGTGTTCACCCTGACCAGCCCGAAGGAGGCGATGGCGGCATGACCGACGTACGCGAGGGACGGGTCCTGCCCGTCACCGACCTCTCCCTGGTGGTACTCGTCGGCGCCTCCGGCTCCGGCAAGTCCACCTTCGCCCGCAGGCACTTCAAGCCCACGGAGATCATCTCGTCCGACTTCTGCCGCGGCCTCGTCTCGGACGACGAGAACGACCAGAGCGCCACCAAGGACGCCTTCGACGTCCTGCACTACATCGCGGGCAAGCGCCTCGCCGTCGGCCGCCGCACGGTCGTGGACGCGACCAGCGTGCAGCCCGACGCCCGCCGCCAGCTGATCGACCTGGCCAGGCAGTACGACGTCCTGCCGATAGCCATCGTGCTCGACGTGCCCGAGGAGGTGTGCGCCGAGCGCAACGCGGGCCGCACCGACCGCGCGGACATGCCCCGCCGGGTGATCCAGCGCCACACCAGGGAGCTGCGCCGCTCCCTCAGGCACCTGGAGCGCGAGGGCTTCCGCAAGGTGCACGTCCTGCGCGGCGTCGACGAGGTCGAGCACGCCACGATCGTCACCGAGAAGCGCTTCAACGACCTGACCCACCTCACCGGCCCCTTCGACATCGTCGGCGACATCCACGGTTGCGCCGCCGAACTGGAGGCGCTGCTCGGCAAGCTGGGCTACACCGACGGAGTCCACCCCGAGGGCCGCACCGCCGTCTTCGTCGGCGACCTCGTGGACCGCGGCCCCGACAGTCCGGGCGTGCTGCGCCGCGTCATGGCGATGGTGAAGTCCGGCAACGCCCTGTGCGTGCCCGGCAACCACGAGAACAAGTACGGCCGGTACCTGCGCGGCCGCAAGGTCCAGCACACCCACGGCCTCGCCGAGACCGTCGAGCAGATGGCGGGCGAGAGCGAGGAGTTCGTCGCCGAGGTACGGGAGTTCCTCGACGGTCTCGTCAGCCACTACGTCCTCGACGGCGGCCGGCTGGTCGTCTGCCACGCCGGGCTGCCCGAGAAGTACCACGGCCGCACCTCCGGCCGGGTCCGCAGCCACGCCCTGTACGGCGACACCACCGGGGAGACCGACGAGTTCGGGCTGCCGGTGCGCTACCCGTGGGCGGAGGACTACCGGGGCCGGGCCGCCGTCGTCTACGGCCACACCCCCGTCCCGGAGGCCACCTGGCTCAACAACACCATCTGCCTGGACACCGGCGCCGTCTTCGGCGGCAAGCTCACCGCGCTGCGCTGGCCGGAGCGCGAGCTGGTCGACGTACCGGCGGAGCGCGTCTGGTACGAGCCGGTGAAGCCGCTGCGCACCGAGGCCCCCGGCGGACACGACGGCCGTCCGCTGGACCTGGCGGACGTGCACGGCCGCCGGGTCGTGGAGACCCGGCACCAGGGCCGGATCTCGATCCGTGAGGAGAACGCGGCGGCGGCCCTCGAGGTCATGAGCCGCTTCGCGGTGGACCCGCGGCTGCTGCCGTACCTCCCGCCGACCATGGCACCCACGGCGACCAGCAAGGTCGACGGCTACCTCGAGCACCCGGCGGAGGCCTTCGCGCAGTACGCGGCGGACGGTGTCGAGCGGGTCGTGTGCGAGGAGAAGCACATGGGTTCGCGGGCGGTGGCCCTGGTGTGCCGGGACGCGGAGACGGCCCGCAAGCGCTTCGGGGTGGAGGGTCCCACCGGGTCCCTCTACACCCGCACCGGCCGCCCGTTCCTCGACGATGACACTCTCACCACGGAGATCCTCGACCGGCTGCGCACGGCGATCGGCGAGGCCGGCCTCTGGGACGAACTGGCCACCGACTGGCTGCTGCTGGACGCCGAGCTGATGCCCTGGTCGCTGAAGGCGTCCGGGCTGCTGCGGTCGCAGTACGCCGCCGTGGGGGCCGCGTCAGGCGCGGTGCTCCCGGAGGCGCGGGCCGCGCTGGAAGGCGCCGCCGCGCGGGGCGTGGACGTGACCGGCCTGCTGGCCCGCACCCGCGAACGGTCCGCCGACGCCGCCGCGTTCACCGAGGCCTACCGACGCTACTGCTGGACCACGGACGGCCTGGACGGCGTCCGCCTGGCGCCGTTCCAGGTCCTCGCCGTCCAGGGCCGCAGCCTCGCCGCCCTGCCCCACGACGAGCAGCTCGCCCTGCTCGACCGGCTCGTCGAGCACGACGGCAGCGGCCTGCTCCGGACCACCCGGCGGCTGTACGTCGACACCGCCGACCCGGAATCCGTCCGGGCCGGAGTCGACTGGTGGCTGGAGATGACCGGCCGCGGCGGCGAGGGCATGGTCGTCAAGCCGATCGGCGCCGTGGTCCGCGACCCCCAGGGCCGCCTCGTCCAGCCCGGCATCAAGTGCCGCGGCCGCGAGTACCTGCGGATCATCTACGGCCCCGAGTACACCCGCCCGGAGAACCTGGCCCGCCTGCGCTCGCGGTTCCTCAACCACAAGCGGTCCCTGGCGATCCGCGAGTACGCCCTGGGCCTCGAGGCCCTGGACCGGCTGGCCGAGGGCGAGCCGCTGTGGCGGGTGCACGAGGCGGTCTTCGGCGTGCTGGCCCTGGAATCGGAGCCGGTGGACCCGAGGCTGTGAGCCGGAAGGCCGGCCGGCCGCGACGGCCGGCCCGATCGAATCCGGCCAGGCTTGTCCCCTCTGGGGTGATCCTGGCCGGACGTCGTCCTTCCGGTCCCATTCGTCCCTGGTTAACCGCTGGTTGCCGTGCTAACTTCGCTGGTCGATCAGGCAGGTATACCGGCTCAGGGGGAAAGTCGGTGGAGACACACGCGGGGTTCGGCGAACCCGAGGGCGGGTCCGGGCGTGCGGACGGCTTACGGCTGCTGCTGGGGCTGACCAATGCCCTGTGCGGCCTGGGCTGCATGGAGGACGCGCAGGGGCGGCTGCACTTCGGTGTCGTCCTGGGAGACCTGCTGGGGCGCCGGATCGACCTGCGCGGCGTCAAGTTGCGCGAGGACGTGGTGCTGCTGACGCGCGCCGCGCTGAACATGCCCGGCGGCGAACGCGTACTGGTCGAGGTGGTGCGGATCCTCGAAGGAGACCTGGCGGGCGACGAACTCGACCAGCTGCTCGACCAGTGGCTCGCGCCCGCCCCGCCCCCCGCCCTCCAGGGGCCCCTCACCCGCGACGACGAGGCCGGCGCCCGCGCCGTCCTCGCCCAGGGCGAACTCCCCGCCGCCCGGCTGCGCGACGCCCTGGTCGAGGAACTCAACGGCCTCGACCTGCCCACCGGACTCGCCCCGGAACAGCTCCTCGCGCACGTCCTGGACTGGAACGTGCAGCCGGACGGACTGCCCCCCGCCGTCCTGCTGATCGACCACGCCGCCCGGCTCGCCGCCACCCCCGGGCACCGCACCGCCCTGACCGGCTGGGCCGACGATTGGGCCCGGCGCGCGGGCCTGACCGGACCGGTGGAGGAACGGCGTAAGGCCCGCGGCACGACGGAGACCGATCCGGACATCCCGCGCTGCCTGGTCGTCGCCGTCGAACCGGCACGGGACGGCTCCGGCGAGGTCGTCGTCCGCCCCTGGCTCAACACCGTCCCCGGCCGCTGGGACCCGCAGCCCGGCGAACCCGCCACGACCACCCTCGACGAGCTCGGCACGGCCGTCCAGCGCGCGTTACGGCAGGGCGCCCGCCTCTGGTCGGCGCCCCGCGAACCCGACCCGGGCGGACGCCGGCAGCCACCGCCGTACATCGAGTTCGTCCTTCCGTACGACCTCCTCAACCACGATGTGGCCGGTCTGACCTTCCGGATCGGTGACGGGCAGCCGCTGCCGCTCAGCCTGAAGTACGGGGTGCACCTGCGCAGCCTGGAGCGGATGCGCACGGACGACGCCCTGGTCCGGGACCAGTGGCGGGAGCGTTGGCGAACCCTGCGCGAGCACGGCGTCCTGGTGCACGGCTGGCGCGAACCGGACGGCGGCCGGCTCGGCGCGTGGCAGGCCGGGCTCGCCGGGGAACCAAGACATACGGCGGTGGTGCTCGACGCCCCCGCCGACGTCCTGGCACTGGAGGCCCTCAAGGCCGCCATAGCGGAGGGGGTGGGGCTCGCGATCTGGGACCGCAGAGGCGTCTTCCGCGAGGAGCGCCGGGAAGTGGTGACCGCCCTGTTCGCCGCGGCGCCCACCCCGGAGAGGATCCCGGTGGCCGTGCACCTCCTGCGCAGGAACGCCGAGAGCGAGGGCCGGGGCCCCGGCGAGCTGCTCGGCCGACACATCGGCTTTTTCTGGGACGATCCGACACGTCCCGTTGACTTCCAGCCCACCGACCCAGGCGATCTCGCCAGCGAGGAGGCATCCGCATGAGCGGGCAGGAGCAGACGGTCCCGAACGGCTGGCGGATCTTCCACGGCACGGGCAGTGCCCCCGCCGTCCCACCAGAACTGCCCGCGCCGCCGCCCTGGCGCCGCTTCCGGGGCGACCCGCCCCGGCCCGTGCCGGCGGCCGACCCGCAGGCCGCGCTGCGCCGCCTGGGCCCCGGCGACGTCACCCCGCAACTGGGCGAGGAAGAGATCGACGTCGTCAACGCCGCGCTGCTGCTGCGCCGGCCCCTGCTGATCACCGGCCCGCCCGGCGTCGGCAAGTCCACCCTCGCCTACCTCGTCTCCCGCGAACTCGGCCTCGGCCGGGTCCTCGAGTGGAACATCGTCAGCCGCACCACCCTGCGCGAGGGCCTCTACGCCCACGACGCCATGGGCCGTGCCCAGGCCATCGCCGCCTGGCGGGCCGGCCTGCGGCACGCCGCGTCCCTGGAACCGGACGACGCCGACCCGGTGACGGACGTCAACACCGCGCTTCCTCAAAAACCTCGTCAACTTCCCCCGGTTCTGGGCGACTTCATCACTCTGGGCCCCCTGGGGACCGCGCTGCTGCCCTACGATCGTCCCCGTGTGCTTCTCGTCGACGAGCTCGACAAGAGCGACATCGACCTGCCGAACGACCTGTTGCACGTCCTGGAGAACGGAAGCTATGACGTCCCCGAGCTGGTACGCGACGCCGCGGACAGCGCGCGTGTCCACACCAGCGACCCCGGGGGCCGCGCCGAGGTGCGCGACGGGCGGGTCGAGTGCCGGGAGTTCCCGGTCGTGGTGATCACCAGCAACGGAGAACGCGAATTCCCCGCGGCCTTCCGCCGGCGCTGCTTGCCGCTGGAGATGCGCACGCCCACCCGGGAGCAACTCCTGGCCATGGTCGAAGGGCACCTCGGAACCCGCCCGCAGGGCACCGAAGACCTCGTCGACCTGTTCGTTCAGCGGGTCCAGGCCGGCGGAACCCACTCCCTGGACCAGTTGCTCAACGCTGTCCAGATGACGACGGCGGGTGGTTTCCAGGCGGATGGTGACGGGCGTAAGCTCGTGGAAATGCTCCTGCGCGACCTCGCGAAGGGCCGCTGAATTGAAGGGCTATCCCAGGGAGCACGCATCCGGGCTCGGCGACGGATTTCCCGTTTCGGGGTCGTCGCCTCCTTCGGCGTTGCCCGAGTCCGCCGACCAGGCGGCTGAGCACGGAGCGACGGTCCCGGTCGCCCTGGAACAGTCCGTCCCGCGCTGGCAGGACATCGCCGACGCGGTCTGGCTCGCCGCGCACTGGAACCGCCACGGCGGCCCGGCCGCCTCCGGCCCGGACTCGCCCCTGGGCCGGACGACAGCACTCCCGGCCCCGCCTCCCGTACGCCCGCGAGAGAGGGACGACGCGGACCGGCCGGACACCCCACCGGCCGACCGGCCCCGATCCTCCGGCGCCCTCCCTGACCGCACTCCTGACGCCGTACGCACCCCACACCCGCCCGCCACCGCCGGTGTGCCGGCCGCTCCCGAGGGCCTCGGCGACCGGCCGGGGACCGGCGCCGCCCTGCCCGGCGAACCGGGCGCCCCGGCCCGCCTGTTACCCGACGCCGATGGCCGTTTCACCCTGCGTCTCGGGCAGCCGCTGCTGCCCGCCGACGACCGTCCGCAGCAGGCCCCGGGGCGCACCACCGCCCGGTTCGCCCGCGCCCTGCACCAGCTGGCCCGCCGGGTGCCGTCGCGCGACACGCTCGAGCTCGACGAGGAGACCACGGCCGAGCAGGGGATCATCGACGGCATGTGGATGCCGTTCCTGCGTCCCGCCCGGACGGCCGCGTTCGACCTGGTCCTGCTGGTCGACGACGCGCCCACCCTGCGCATCTGGGAGGAGTCCACCCGCCGTCTCGCCCAGGCCGCCGAGCACAGCGGCGCCTTCCGGGCCGTGCGGACCGTCCGGGTGAACGTGCCGCGCACCGGGACCGCCACCCTGCGCTGGAGCGCCGGCCGGGCCGCCGCCGACCCCGCCGAACTCCTCGACGGACGCGGCGACCGCGTCTTCCTCGTGGTCACCGACGGGCTCGCCCACGGCTGGGCCTCTCCCGCCGCCGACGACCTGCTCGCCCGGCTCGCCCACGCCGGCCCCACGGCCCTGGTGCATCTGCTCCCGCCGCATCTGCGCCACCGCGCCTCCCTCTACCCGTATCCGGCCGTTCTGGAGGCCGGCGGCTTCGGCGCCGCCAACGACGGACTCGAACACTGGGCGCCGCCCGGCGGCCCCGACCCCCTGCGACCGCTGCCCGACGCGGGCGACGGCTCCGTGCCCGTCCCCGTGCTCTCCCTGAAGCCCGGCTCCCTCACGGCCTGGGCCGATCTCGTCACCGGGGAGCGCGGAGTGCGCCGCGCCCTGCCCGTCGTCCTGGCCGGCACCCTCACCAAGGGTTCGCCCGCGCCCGGCCTGCGCGCCCCCCGTTTCCCGCGCGCCGCCAAAGCCGCCGTACGCCGGTTCTTCACGCTGGCCACCCCCGCGGCACGCCGGCTCGCAAGCCAACTGGCGGCAGTTCCCTTCGAGTTCGACCTGATCGAACAGCTGCGGCGGCGCACCATGCCGGAGACCGGCCCGGACCACCTCGCCGAGATCCTGATGGGCGGGCTGATCGACTGGGACAGCGGCGGCGAGGGGCGCCCCGAGTTCGCCGACGGAGTCCGCGAGGAACTGCTCGCCACCACCACCCGCAGCCAACTCGCCCACACCGTCAGCGTGGTGGGCGAGCTGCCCGCCGCGGGCGCCCGGGGGCTGGCGCTGCGTGCCGCCCTGCGCGACCCGATGGGCGCCACGCTGCCCGACCCGTCCGAGCGGGGCTGGGCGCGCAGTGAGCTGGCCGTGATGCGCGCGCTCTCGGGTCCGTACTCCGAGCGGGCCCGCCGTATCGAGCCCGGTCTGACCAGGGCCCGCGGGCCCGGTGACGCCGAACGAGTGAGTCCGGGAATGTCCGGAGCTGCATCTTCTGAGGTGAACCGCGCGGCTCCTGGGGGATTGTCCGACGGAACGGGAAGTCTGCCACCGTCGAACGCCCCCCAAGAAGCTGGAGAACCACCCGTGCCACCCCTGGTATCCGACGCCGTCCCACAAGAACCCTCGGAGGCTGAGCCCCCCATGCCGAGCACCACGACCGGAACGCCCGCCGCCCTCCTGGTGAACGTACCTCTGCGCAACACGTCGTTCGTCGGCCGGCAGGCGCTGCTGAGTGCCGTGGAGGAGCAGCTGGGGGCTCAGGACACGGCGGCGGTGCTGCCGCACGCGCTGCACGGCCTCGGCGGCGTCGGAAAATCCCAGCTGGCGCTCGAGTACATCTACACCCACCAGCACGATTACAAGGTGATCTGCTGGATCCCGGCCGAGCGGGAGAGCCTCATCCTGGCAGCGCTGGCCCAGCTCGCGGCCCAGCTGGGCGTCGCCCCGACCGGCCAGGACAGCCTGGGCGCCCCGGCCGCCAACACCGCCGTGCCCGCCGTGCTCGAAGCACTGCGCAGCGGAGCGCCCTACGACAACTGGCTGCTCGTCTTCGACAACGCCGAGGACGTCGAGGCCGTGCGCCAGTACTTCCCGACCAACGGCCCCGGAAAGGTCATCGTCACCTCCCGGAACCGGGCCTGGGAGAGGGTCGCCACCCCGCTGCCGGTGAACGTCTTCGAGCGGCAGGAGTCGGTTGAGCTGCTCCAGAAGCGTTCGCCCGACCTGACCGCGGAGGACGCCGACCGGCTCGCCGAGGCCCTGGGCGACCTGCCGCTCGCGGTGGAGCAGGCGGGCTCCTGGCGTGCCGTCACGGGCATGCAGGTCGACGAGTATCTCGACCTGCTCGCCCAGCGCAGCCCGGAGATCCTCGAACTCGACCCGAACCCCGACTACCCGGTCTCGGTCGCGGCCGCCTGGGACATCTCGCTGGAGCGCATCAAGGAGAACAACCCTGGCGCCCGGCAGCTGCTGGACATCTGCGCCAGCATGGCCCCCGAGCCCATCCCGCGGTCCATGCTGCGGGGCAGCCGGGGCGTCAGCATCACCCCGGAGATCGACCCCCTGCTGCGCGAGTCGATCAAACTGAACCGCGCCGTCCGCGACCTCAGCCAGTTCTCCCTGGTCAAGGTGGACCCACGGTCCGACACCCTCCAGATGCACCGTCTCCTGCAGACCGTGCTCCTGGCCAAGCTCAGCCGCCAGCAGCGCGAGGGGATGCGGGACGCCGCCCACCAGCTCCTCTCGGCCGCCAAGCCCGGCCCCTACGGCTCGTCCCTGGAATGGCGCGCCTACCAGGCGCTGCTCCCGCACATTCTCACGTCCCAGGCGGTGACCAGCAGCGACACCTATGTACGCGATCTCGTGTACGACACGGTGTGGTTCCTGTACTTCTGGGGTGACCACGAAGGGGCCGCGGACTTCGCCCGGCAGGCCTGGAGCGCCTGGCTCGCCGCCTCAGGCGAGGAGGACGTGCACGTCCTGCGCATGACGAAGACGTTCGCGTTCCTGCTGCGCCAGATCGGCCAGGTACCCGAGTCCATCCCGCTCACCGAGAAGGCGCTGGAGGTCTCCCGCCGCCTCGAGGGCTACCCCGAGGACCTGATCGACTCCCTGTGCGAAATGGCCGACGCCCACAACTACCAGGGCCGGTTCGAGGAGGCACGGCAGCTGACCGAGGAGGCCACCGAGCTGGCCCGGTCCCTGTTCGGCGCCGACGACCCGGCCACACTGCGCGCCACCCACACCTACGGCGTCGCCCTGCGGCTGTGCGGCAGATTCCGCGAGGCGCTGCCGATGGACCAGGAGAACGCCCGGCAGCGCGAGCTGCTGTTCGGCCCGGCCAGCTTCTTCGCCCTCAACACCCTCAACGCCCTCTCCATCGACATGCGCGAGAGCGGCGACTACCCGGGCGGCCGCGACTTCCAGGAGGACGCCTACCGCCGGGCCCGCAGCGCCCTCGGCGACGAGCACCCCCTCACCCTGCGCATCGCCCGCAACCTCGCCGTGTGCCGGCGCCGCGACGGGGCGCTCGCCGAGGCGACCAAGCTGTCCGAGGAGACGCTGCGGCGCTTCGTAGCCCGCTACGGGCCCGACCACTTCGACTCGATGTCGACCGCGACCAACGTGTTCGTCGACATGCGCCTGGCCGGGGACTTCGACGGTTCCCGCCAGCTCGCGGAGGTGACCGTACGGCGGTTCGAGCAGCGCCTCGGCGAGGACCACGCGTACACCCTGCTGGCCCGGGCCAATCTGGCCGCCACGCTGCGGGCGCTCGGGGCCATCGACGCCGCGCAGGAGCAGGAGGACGACGCGGCCCGCAGACTGGCCGACTCGTTGGGATCCCGCCATGTCACCACCCTGACCGTGGCCATCGGCCAGGCCAACACGGCGTACGCCCGTCTCGACTTCGACCGGGCGTGCGAGATCGACGAGGCCAATCTGCCGGTGCTCGCCGAAGTCGCGGGGGAGGCGCACCCCCTGACGCTGTCCGTGATGGCGAACCTCGCCCTCGACTTGCGGGGCCTGGGCCGGGGGGCCGAGGCGGACGAACTCCAGCGCAAGGCCGTGGAGGGCTTCGGGCGGGTGGTCCGCGCCGATCACCCCTGGCTCGCCGCGGCCCGCCAGCGTCGCCGCATCGAGTGCGACATGGCGCCGATGCCGATGTAGCGGCCGGTTCGGCCGGGGTGGCACCGGGGTGCCACCCCGGACCCGTCAGCCCGCGTCCGCCACCGGCGTGGTGGGCGCGCCGTCCGAGGGGTGATGAGGCACCGGGGCATCGCCGGCGTGGTCCGGGAGAGTCAGATGCACGGGCACGACCGCGGCACGGCCCGGGGCGCGTGTCGGCTCATGGTCCGACAGGCGGCGGACCAGGCTCAGGAGCGGCTGAGTGAGCAGCGTCGTGGCCAGGGCCATGAAGACCAGCACCGTGTAGAGGGGCTTGCTCACCAGACCCGCCTGCAGACCGGCGTTGAGGGCGATCAGCTCCGTGAGGCCACGGGCGCTCAGCAGCACACCGACGGTCCGTGCGTCGTCGCGGTCCAGTCCGCCCATCCGGGCCGCCACCACGCCGCTGCCGACCTTCGAGCCGACGGCCAGCACCGTCACCACCAGCAGCGTGATCCATCCGGTGGCATTCATGCTGTTGAGGGTGACCGACTGCCCGGAGAAGACGAAGAAGTAGGGCACCAGCAGCGAGCTGACGACATGCAGTGGCCGCAGCAGATCAGGGTCGAGGGTGCCGCCCTCCTCACGCGGGCAGACGATCCCCGCGAGCAGCGCACCGCAGATGGCGTGCAGCCCGAGGAACTGCGTCACGGACGCCGACGCGCAGGCGAAGCCGATGAGCAGCGCCAGCCGCAGGGCCGGCTCCATGCGGGTCCGCCACAGCAGCCTGCGCAGCACGGGCCGGGCCGCCACCAGCATCAGCACGGCGAATCCGGCCGCGATGAGCGCCCGCCACTGCCAGCCCAGCGCTTGCTCACCGCTGTCGCTGTCCAGCATCGTCCCGGCCAGCACCGTCCACCCGATCACGTCGAGCAGCCCGGCCGCGGACACCGCGAGGACGCCCGGCACCGTGTCGGCCAGGTTGTTCTCCCGCACGATGGCCGTCAGGACCGGTACGGCCGTTATCGACAGGGCGACACCGGCGAACAGCACCATGCCGGTGGTGAGGGGAGGCATGTCCAGGGCCCTCAGCTGCTCCCGGAACAGCAGCGCGCAGCCGCTGCCCACGACCATCGGGACCACGAACGCCGCGAGCGCCACCGTCACGACCGTGCGCGCCCGGTCGCCCAGGATCTTCAGATCCAGCTCGTACCCCACCGCGAACAGGAAGACCACCAGGGCGAACTGCGCGAGCCCGGTCAGCGCGGTGCCGATCTCCTGGGGGAACAGCACCCGGTAGGCATCCGGCGCCGTACTGCCGAGCAACGAAGGACCCAGGGCGATGCCCGCTGTCAGCTGCCCCACGATGTACGGCTGCTTCAGCCGCTGGGCCACCCAGCCGGCGCCATGGCCGACCGCCAGGATCAGGGCCGAGGCGAACAGGAAATGCGTGACCACCGCGTCAGCGCTCATGCGTCCCCCTGTGTCCAGTTGTCATGGCCGGTGGTTCGGCCGCGGGCGGGTCCTCGCACGTTTGCTCGACCCCCAACCTCCTTATGATACTGGTAACTTGACGGTGTATCGGCAGTCGTACACAACTCTGTACCGGTGTCACGGGGGGCACATGGCGACGGTCGTCTTCATCCATGGAACAGGGGTGCGCGAACCAGGCTTCTCGAAGCTTGCGGGGCGCGTGGCGGCCGGACTGACCACCCTGCGCGACGGACTACGCATCGTGCCGTACTACTGGGGCGGCACGCACGGCGCCACGCTCGCGGCGGGCGGGGCCAGCCTTCCCGCCGAGCCGGGCGGCACGTCCCGGGGCCTGGCCGAGGACGACCCCGACGACGCGTCGGCCGCCGCGTGGGCCACCCTCTACGCCGACCCGTACGCCGAACTCGTGCTCGCCGCGGCCGGTGCGCCGCAGGTCATCGAGCGTCCGCCCGGCTCCCAGCCCCCCGACCAGGCGATACGGGCGCGGCTGGCCTCCCTCGCGGCGGGAGGTGACGCTCCCGCCGCCGAGCTGGGGCCGGGTCTGGCCCGGGCCGCGACCGACCTGGCCGCCCATCCGCTGCTCGCCCCGGCCGCCGACGCCCTCGCCCCCGACGACCTCGCGACCCTGGCCGCCCGCAGCCTGACCGCCCGGGTGATCGCCGACGCCTTGGACTCCGACGCCCCGTTGGTACCGGTCGGCGACAGCCGCGACGCCGTCGCCGACACGCTCGCCGTGGCACTCGGTGCACAACCCCGGGGCACGGAACGCGGGGTGCGCTCCCTGGTGCTGCGGGTCGCGGGTTCGGCGGCATCCCGTGCTGTCGTGCGCCGCCGCCGCGCCCTCACCGACGCCGCCCACCCCGCCGCCGGTGACATCCTGCGCTACCTCAGCCGCGGCGAGGCGGTCCGAGCCGAGCTGCGTCACCTGGTCACGGGCCTCGAACCGCCCGTCACCCTCGTCGGCCACAGTCTGGGCGGCATCATCGCCCTGGACACCCTGATCTCCGCCCCGCTGCCGCAGGTCCGGCTCCTGGTGACGGCGGGATCCCAGGGGCCGTTCCTCTACGAGTCAGGATCCCTGCCCTCACTCGAACACCCCGCATGCCTGCCGTCGCACGTACCGGACTGGCTGAACCTGTACGACCCCCGCGACCTGCTCTCCTATCTCGGCGCGGGCCTGTTCCCCGGACGTGTCACGGATGTGGCGGTCGACAGCCGTCAGCCCTTCCCGGCCTCGCACAGCGCCTACTGGACGAATCCCGAGGTCTACCGGCACATCGTGGACCGGCTGCCGTGAACCCCGCCCGGGTGCACGCGCTGATCGTCGGTGTCGAGCGGTACATCGCCGGGTCCGGCTGGGATCTGCCCGGGCCGGCGCGGGACGCCGTCGCCTTTCACCGGCTGCTGCGTGCGGCCGGGGTGCCTGACGACCAGCTCCGGCTGCACCTCGCCCCGTTGCCGCCGTACACGCCCGGCGTTCCGTACCAGCCCGCCGACCACGCCACCCTGCGCCGCGTCCTCGTCCGCGAACTGCCCCTGGCCCAGGGCGATGTCCTCTGGGTGTGGTGGGGCGGGCACGGCGTCCTGGACCGGGCCGGGCACCTGCGGTTGTTCTGCTCGGACGCCAGTACCGCCGACAAGCTGGGCATCGACCTGGACTCCGCCCTCGACCGGTACGCCGGGGACGCCGTACCGGCCTTCGGCGAGCAGCTGTGGATCGTGGACGCCTGCGAGACCTTCGAGGAGGACCTGGCCTTCCGCGAGCAACTGCCACCGGACGCCCTGCCGGTGGGGCGGCGCAACCTCGCTCATCGGCAGACGCTGCTGCGGGCGGCCGGGCGCGGGCGGGTCGCCGCCAACGACCCGGAGCGCGCTACGGGGCTGTTCTCGGAGATCCTGCTCGGGCTGCTGGCCGACCGAACCGCCGTTCTGCCCGCGTTGCCCGATCCGGAGGGACTGTTTCCGGCCGTACGAACACGTATCGCGGCCCTCAGGGAAGCGGGACGTACTCTGCAGTATCCGGAGATTCGGCTGCAGAGCCCCGAGCGGACCGAGATCGTGGCACCGGCCGTGCCGTCGCCCGGGAAGCGTCCGGCTTCACCTCTGCGGCGGGCCGTGGACGCACTCATCGCCTATCCGCTGATGAGGGACCCCGCCGAACGGCAGACGGTGGTCGCCTCGTTGGACCCGCGTGTCACTGCCACGCTGCCCCGTCACAGCACGGCCCGCACCGATGTCGTCGGCATCCTCAACAGGCTGGCCCGGGGCCGGCCGGAGATGCTGTGGGAGCTGTTCGAGGCCGTGGTCTCCCTCGATGACGATCCGGACCTCAGGGGCGAACTCGACGCTGCGTTAAGGGAGTTCGAGGCCTCGACGATGCGCTCGCGTGATCGGAAATGATCGAGTGGCGTGATCGTACGGTTTTCGACCCGGGCAGGAATGGCCATGATGGAAAAGGAGACGGGCACGGGGCATCGCGTGCCACCGTGCGAGAAGGGGGAGCACCTTGGACCAGCCGCCCGCTCTGTGCCACGCCGGAGCCGCCGTCCGTGAGCATGCCACCGCTGCGGGTACCGACGTCTGGGAGTCGGATCTTGCCGACCTGACGGGGCTGCCCCTGACCGCCCTGGACGGTGTCGCCCCGCTGCGCCCCTCCGCCCGGCTGCTCGGGGAGGTACTGCGCGCCCGCGGCAGTATCAGAGGCGGGAACGACGGTCCGGGGGGTGCCAGGGCCGAATAGCCGCACCCTGCCGCACGGCAGACCCCGGCCGGGCATGCCGTGTGCCCGTCGGGGTCTGTACGCCCGTACCCCCGACCGGAGGTTCCGCATGCCCAGCGAGCCGCGCCACGCCCCGTTCCGCATGCCCGAACGGCTCTTCGCGGAACTGGCCGCGGGAGGGGGCTCCGCCGAGGCCGTCGCCTTCCTCGAACGGGCGGAACGGGCGCGGCGGCTGCTGCTTCTGCGGACCCTGCTGGACCGGCTCGGCACGCTGCGGACGCCGCTGAGCCCGGCCGCCGAGGCCTGGGACGTCCTCAAGGAGGCCGCCGCCGCGGCACCCGAGCCGGTCGACCGGCTGCTGGTCGCCCCGGCGACCGGCGGCTGGATAGCCCATGTGCTGCGCCGGCTGCACGGCACCGCGTCGGGCCCGCCGCTGTGGGCGGAGGCCGGGCATCTGTGCGCCCTGGCCGTCGCCGCGTCGCTGCACGCCGGTACGCGGGCGGACCTCAGGGTGCCCCTCACCGACGGCGGACTGCCGTTGCCGGGGCTGGGACTGGCCCGGCTCACCGGAGCGGCAGAGGGATCGACGGTCGCCCGAGCCCGTACGAGCGGGGGCGAGCTGACGCTGTCCGGACCGGGCCGCGACGGCGGCACCGTCGCCGTGACGATCAGCCCGGCGACGCAACCCCTGCCGGCACAGGAGAGCCCCACCCCCACCTGGCTCCCCCTGCGCACCCTCACCCACCGGACCGTCTCCATCCCCCTCGAAGACCTCGACCCCTACCGAGACCTGGACGACCCCCTCCCGCCCGCGCGGCTCGACGCCGACGAAGCCGAGGCCTGGCAGCGGCTGTTCGAGGCGGCCGTCGCGCTGCTCGCCACGCCGGGCGGCGAAGGGCCGGGCCGGTTCGACCCCGGCGCGATACGGGCCGTGGTGCCCTGGGGACGTACCGGCACACTGCCGCCCGCGCCGCCCACCGTCCTGGTGTCCGCCTCCAGCGGGGACTCGTTCGGGGCCATGGTGATCGCCCGTCCGTCGTCCGCCGTGGCGCTCGCCGAGACCCTCGTCCACGAGTTCCAGCACAGCAAACTGGCCGCCCTCCTGCACCTGTTCCCACTGCTCGACGACGACCGGGAGGAGCGCTACTACGCACCCTGGCGGCCCGACCCGCGGCATCTCACCGGGCTGCTGCACGGGGCGTACGCCTTCACGGGTGTCGCGGGCTTCTGGCGGGACCGCCTGGCCGTGGCGCGGGACGACGGGGCGGCCGACACGGCCGGGTACCACTTCGCGCTGCGGCGCCTGCAGAGCCGGCTCGTCGTGCGCACCCTGCTCGTGGAGGGGCGTCTCACCCCGCAGGGCCGGGCCCTCGTGTCGGGCCTCGCCCGTACGCTCGACGGGTGGCTGCGCGAGCCGGTCCCGTACGCCGCGCTGACCCGTGCCCGGACCGCCGCCGCACTGCACCGCACCGAGTGGCGCCTGCGCAACGTCGCCCCGCCCTCCTCCGGAGACGGAAACCCGCGCTTCCGCACCGACCGCACCTCCTGGCCCGACGTCCGCACCCACGCCTTCGCCGCCCGCCCCGCCGCTCCGCACACCGCCGACGAGCAGCTGGCCGCCGGGGACGCCGCCGCCGCGCTCGCCCGGTACGCCGGCCAGCTGGCCACCGACCCCGCCGAACCGCACGCCCTGGCCGGCTGGATCGTCGCCCGTGCCGTGCTCGACCCGGGGCGGACGACCAGGCGGATGCTGGCCCGGCCGGAACTGCTGCAGCCGCTGCCCAGCGGATGACCGCCCCGGTTGTCGTCACGCCGACGCAAACAAGAGTTCGCGGAAACGCGCGAGCAGCGCGTCAACGGGCGCCCCGATGGTCAGGATGGAGGCATGGCATACCACGTCCACTCCGAGGCCGGGCGGCTGCGCCGCGTCATCCTGCACCGGCCCGATCTCGAGCTCAAAAGGCTCACCCCGAGCAACAAGACCTCGCTGCTCTTCGACGATGTGCTGTGGGTGCGCAGGGCCCGCGCCGAGCACGACGGATTCGCCGACGTGCTGCGCGACCGGGGCGTCGCCGTCCACCTCTTCGGTGACCTCCTGGCCGAGACGCTTCAGGTCCCGGCGGCCAGAACCCTCGTCCTGGACCGGGTCTTCGACGAGAAGGAGTACGGCCCTCTCGCCACCGACCACCTCAGAGCCGCCTTCGAGAACCTGCCCGCGCGGGAACTGGCCGAGCTCCTGGTCGGCGGCATGACGAAACGCGAGTTCCTGGACGCCCACCCGGAGCCGACCTCCGTGCGCTTCCACGTCATGGACCTGGACGACTTCCTGCTGGACCCCCTGCCCAACCACCTCTTCACCCGCGACACCTCCGCCTGGATCTACGACGGCGTCTCCATCAACGCCATGCGGTGGCCCGCCCGGCAGCGCGAGACCGTGCACTTCGAGGCGATCTACCGGCATCACCCGCTGTTCCGGGACGAGACCTTCCAGGTGTGGTCCGAGGGACAGGCCGACTACCCGTCGACCATCGAGGGCGGGGACGTGCTGGTCATCGGCAACGGGGCCGTTCTCATCGGTATGAGCGAGCGCACCACACCGCAGGCCGTCGAGATGCTCGCGCACAAGCTGTTCGCCGCCGGTTCCGCGGAGACGATCGTGGCGCTCGACATGCCCAAGCGGCGTGCCTTCATGCACCTCGACACCGTGATGACGATGGTCGACGGCGACACCTTCACCCAGTACGCGGGCCTCGGCATGCTCCGCTCGTACACCATCGAGCCGGGCGTCGGCGAGAAGGAGCTGAAGGTCACCGACCATCCGGCGGAGCACATGCACCGCGCGATCGCCGCCGCGCTCGGGCTGAACGAGATCCGGGTGCTGACCGCCACCCAGGACGTGCACGCCGCCGAGCGCGAGCAGTGGGACGACGGCTGCAACGTCCTGGCCGTCGAACCGGGCGTCGTGGTCGCCTACGAACGGAACGCCACCACCAACACCCACCTGCGCAAACAGGGCATCGAGGTGATAGAGATCCCGGGCAGCGAGCTGGGGCGGGGGAGAGGCGGGCCGCGCTGTATGAGCTGCCCGGTCGAACGGGAGCCCGTGTAAGCATGCAGTCTGTATAGACATGCTGAGCTTCGTATAGTATTCCAGGAGTCTGTGTCCCCGTATCCCTGGAGCGCCCCCATGGCGACAGCCCCGAGCGCCCTCGCCGGCCGCCACTTCCTCAAGGAGCTGGATTTCACCGAGGAGGAGTTCCGCGGTCTGGTCGAGCTGGCCGCAGAGCTGAAGGCCGCCAAGAAGGCCGGGACCGAGACCCAGTACCTGCGGGGCCGGAACATCGCGCTGATCTTCGAGAAGACCTCCACCCGCACCCGCTGCGCGTTCGAGGTCGCGGCCGCCGACCAGGGCGCCTCGACCACGTACCTCGACCCGTCCGGCTCGCAGATCGGTCACAAGGAGTCGGTCAGGGACACCGCGCGGGTGCTGGGCCGGATGTACGACGGGATCGAGTACCGGGGCGACAGCCAGCAGAAGGTCGAGGAGCTGGCGGCGCACGCCGGTGTGCCGGTCTTCAACGGGCTCACCGACGACTGGCACCCCACCCAGATGCTGGCCGACGTGCTGACCATGACCGAGCACTGCGCCAAGCCGCTGACCGAGATCTCCTTCGCCTACCTGGGCGACGCCCGCTTCAACATGGGCAACTCCTACCTGGTCACGGGTGCCCTGCTCGGCATGGACGTGCGTCTGGTGGCGCCGAAGGCCTACTGGCCGGCCGAGGAGGTCGTCGACCGGGCCCGCGCGCTCGCCGAGAGCAGCGGTGCCCGCATCACGCTCACCGAGACCCTGGACGACGGTGTCCGTGGCGCCGACTTCGTCGCCACGGACGTCTGGGTCTCCATGGGCGAGCCGAAGGAGGTCTGGGACGAGCGCATCACCGCCCTCGGCCCGTACGCCGTGACCATGGACGTCCTGCGCGCCACCGGCAACCCGGACGTGAAGTTCCTGCACTGCCTGCCCGCATTCCACGACCTGGGCACCAAGGTCGGGCGCGAGATCCACGCGTCGCACGGACTGGCGTACCTCGAGGTATCCGACGAGGTCTTCGAGTCGGCCCACTCGGTGGTCTTCGACGAGGCGGAGAACCGGATGCACACCATCAAGGCGGTCCTGGTGGCGACCCTGGCCTGAGCAGGTCTTATGCCGACGGGCGCCGCTGGGCCGGCACCGCGGGCAGCCTGAACCACACCGCCTTGCCGGACTCGGTCGGCCGGTGCCCGCACGACGAGCTCAGGGTGCGGATCAGCAGCAGTCCGCGCCCGTGCTCCTGCCAGGGGTCGGGCGGTCCGCCGGCCGGGCGGGTGAGGTCGCCGGGCGGGGCCGGGTCGGTGTCGTGCACCTCGACCTGACATCCCGACGGCATCAGCTCCACCACCAGCTCTATCGGTGCCTCGCCGGTGGTGTGCTCCACCGCGTTGGCCACCAGCTCCGCCGTGAGCAGCTCCGCCGTGTCGCAGTCGGCCCCGTACTCCAGCTCGGCCAGCGCCGTACGGACCAGGGCACGGGCCACGGGCACCGCCGCGACGGTGTGCGGCAGCGCGATGCGCCAGGAGGCGGGGGCTGAGGGGAGTTCGTACAAGGCGGGTCCGTTCATGGAGCAGGACATCCTGCTTTCAACCTGATGAATGGTACGGCGCCGCTCTTCAGAGGCGTCCGAGGGGCCACCGTCGGGGGGCGCCTTCGCCCCCTTGCCGGACGGCTTACCCAGGTGAACGCGGTGCCGCGCGCCGCTGCTCCCGCCGTTACGCCGGTGTGGATGATCTGTGACGGATGTGACCGGGCCGGGTCACCCCGGATCCACACAGGAGTCCTACCCGGACGGCCTATCGCGCACTCATGACGACAGTCACGGATGAGTGATAGCTTCGTGGGGTAGAGCTCAGTGAGACAGTGCCCGCCCGAGGAGGCCGCACGTCATGAGTCCCTTCACCGGCTCCGCCGCCCGCACCCCCCGCTGGGAGCACCTGCGCGTCGATCTCACCGACGGCGTCGCCACCGTCACCCTGGCCCGCCCCGAGAAGCTCAACGCGCTCACCTTCGGCGCCTACGCCGACCTGCGCGACCTGCTCGCCGAGCTGTCCCGGGAGCGGTCCGTACGGGCCCTGGTGCTGGCCGGCGAGGGACGCGGCTTCTGTTCCGGCGGCGACGTCGACGAGATCATCGGCGCCACCCTCGGTATGGACACCGCCCGGCTCCTGGACTTCAACCGCATGACCGGCCAGGTGGTGCGCGCCATCCGGGAGTGCCCCTTCCCGGTGATCGCGGCGGTGCAGGGCGTGGCGGCGGGCGCCGGAGCGGTGCTCGCCCTGGCAGCGGACTTCCGCGTCGCCGACCCCACGACCCGTTTCGCGTTCCTCTTCACCCGGGTCGGCCTCTCCGGCGGCGACATGGGCGCGGCGTACCTTCTGCCCAGGGTCGTGGGCCTGGGCCACGCGACCCGCCTCCTGATGCTGGGCGACCCGGTCCGGGCCCCCGAGGCCGAGCGCATCGGCCTGATCAGCGAACTGACTGAGGAGGGCGCCGCCGACGAGGCGGCCCAGCGACTGGCCCGTCGCCTGGCAGAAGGCCCCGCCCTGGCCTTCGCCCAGACCAAGGCCCTCCTCACGGCCGAACTGGACATGCCTCTCGCAGCATCAGTGGAACTGGATGCCTCCACCCAGGCACTGCTGATGAACAGCGCGGACTACGCGGAATTCCACGCGGCTTTCACGGAGAAGCGCCCTCCCAAATGGAGCGGACGGTGACGGCAACCCCTTCAGGGGCGCGGGGAACTGCGCGACCAGCCCCAACGGACCCGCAGCCGCACCACGACAACGGCCACCCCCTACGCGTGGCAATCATCGGCGGCGGCCCCGGCGGCCTGTACGCCGCAGCCCTGCTCAAGCGCCTGGACCCCACCCGAGAAGTCACCGTCTGGGAACGCAACGCCCCCGACGACACCTTCGGCTTCGGAGTGGTCCTCTCCGACGAAACCCTCGGCGGCATAGAACACGCGGACCCCCAGGTCTACGAGGCCCTCCAGAAAGACTTCATCCGCTGGGACGACATCGACATCACCCACCGCAACACCCGCCACACCTCCGGAGGCCACGGCTTCGCCGCCCTCGGCCGCAAGCGGCTCCTGGAAATCCTCCACACCCGCTGCCGCGAACTCGGCGTGGCCCTCCGCTTCCACACCGAGGCCCCGAAAGACCTCCCGGGGACCCACGACCTGGTCATCGCCGCGGACGGCATCCACAGCACCACACGCGAGACGTACGCGGACGTCTTCCACCCCCGGGTCACCACCCACCACTGCCGCTACATCTGGCTCGCCGCCGACTTCCCCTTCGACTCCTTCCGCTTCGACATCGCCGAGACCGAACACGGCGTGATGCAGCTGCACGGCTACCCCTACGCCCCCGACGCCTCCACCGTGATCATCGAGATGCGCGAGGAGGTCTGGCACGCGGCCGGGTTCGACGAGCTCGACGAGACCGAGTCGATCGAACGCTGCGGCAAGATCTTCGCGGAAGCGCTCCGCGGCCGCCCCCTGCGGTCCAACAACTCGGCGTGGACGACCTTCCGCACGGTCGTCAACGACCGCTGGTCGCACGGCAACCTCGTCCTGCTCGGCGACGCCGCCCACACCGCCCACTTCTCCATCGGCTCCGGCACCAAGCTCGCCGTCGAGGACGCCCTGGCGCTGGCCGCCTGCCTGGAGGAGTGGGACTCGCTTGAGGAGGCCCTGGCCGCCTACGAGGCGGAGCGGCGGCCCGTCGTCGCCTCCACGCAGCGCGCGGCCCGCGCCAGTCTGGAGTGGTTCGAGAACCTCGGCCTGTACCTGGACCAGCCGCCCCGCCAGTTCGCCTTCAACCTGCTCACCCGCAGCCGCCGCGTCACCCACGACAACCTCCGGCTGCGCGACCCGGACTTCACGGAGGCGGTGGAGCGCGAGTTCGGCTGCCCGCCCGGCACGCCCCCGATGTTCACGCCGTTCCGGCTGCGCGGTCTGACCCTGCGCAACCGGGTCGTCGTCTCGCCCATGGACATGTACTCGGCGGTCGACGGCGTCCCCGGGGACTTCCACCTGGTCCATCTGGGCGCGCGGGCGCTGGGCGGGGCCGGGCTGGTGATGACCGAGATGGTGTGCGTCAGCGAGGAGGGCAGGATCACGCCCGGCTGCGCCGGCCTCTACACCGGCCGGCAGGCCGAGGCGTGGCGGCGTGTCACCGACTTCGTGCACACCCAGGCCCCGGGTACCGCGATCGGCGTGCAGCTCGGCCACAGCGGCCGCAAGGGCTCCACGAAGCTGATGTGGGAGGGCATGGACGAGCCCCTGGAGGAGGGCAACTGGCCGCTCGTGGCCGCATCCGCGCTGCCGTACAAGCCGTACAGCCAGACCCCGCGCGCGCTGTCCCGCGCCCAGCTCACCGACATCCGTGAGCAGTTCACGGCAGCCGCCTGCCGTGCCGCCCGGGCCGGCTTCGATCTGCTCGAACTGCACTGCGCCCACGGCTATCTGCTCTCCGGTTTCCTCTCCCCGCTGACCAACCGGCGTACCGACGCCTACGGCGGCTCGCCGGAGAAGCGGCTCCGTTTCCCGCTGGAGGTGTTCGACGCCGTACGGAACGTATGGCCGGGGGAGCGGCCCCTGACCGTGCGGATCTCCGCCACCGACTGGGCCGAGGGCGGGACGACGGCCGAGGACGCCGTCGAGATCGCCCGGGCCTTCGCCGCGCACGGCGCCGACGCGATCGACGTGTCGACGGGGCAGGTCGTGGCGGACGAGCGGCCGGAGTTCGGGCGGTCGTACCAGACGCCCTTCGCGGACCGTATCCGGCGCGCCACCGGCGTCCCGGTGATCGCGGTCGGCGCGATCTCCTCCTGGGACGACGTCAACTCCCTGATCCTGGCCGGCCGCACGGATCTGTGCGCCCTGGCCCGGCCGCACCTCTACGACCCGCACTGGACCCTGCACGCGGCGGCCGAACAGGGCTACACGGGCCCGGGCGTCGCCTGGCCGACCCCGTACCGCGCGGGCAGCCGCAGGCCCCAGACGGGCCGCACGGACGCACCGAAGCCGCGGCTGACCCTCTAGCTCGCGTCGGGCGCGAAGTCCGTCTCCTTCGCCGCGGTGATCCGGGCGCCCATGTTGCGCTCCATCATCTCGAGCGCGGCCGACGCCAGATGGGGGTGGATGGACGCGACGGCGTCCCTGGGCACCGTGACCTCCAGATGGCGGATGTGCGCGTCGAGGGCCGAGTAGAGGACGCACTGCTCGGTGACCTGGCCGGTCAGAACGACGTGTCCGACGTCCAGGCTCCACAGGAGGTAGGACAGCGGAGTCTCGAAGAAGACCGAATGGCGGGCCTTCACCACGAACAGCGACTCGTCGTCCGGTCGTATCGGCTCGATCAGGTCGGCGTGCGGCCGGGCCAGCGCCGACTCCACGAGCTCTCCGTGGTGCGAGCGCCACAGCCCGAAGTTGTCGTTCGCGTAGATCACCGGCACGTCCGCCTCGCGGGCCCGGCCGATCAGCTCGGCGATGACGGGCACGACCCGTTCGACGGACGGCACGAGCAGCTCGGCGTCCTCGTGGTCGTACGTGTTGATCATGTCGACCACGATCAGAGCCGGCCGCGTCGGACCTGCCCGCCGTTCCATCGCCTCCGCCGTCCGTCCGGTGCTGTCATCGCGCTGCCGAGTACCCGGCGTCCCGGTGGGCCCAAACGAGGCGACGCGCTCTACAGCCCCACGAATTCCGCCCCCGCGTCCCGCAGCCGCTCGTGCAGCGCCCGGAACACCGCCGACGAGCGCTCCCCGGGCCAGTCCCGGGGGAGCAGCGCGGAGGGCAGGCCGGGGTCGGTGTAGGGGAGGTGGCGCCAGGAGTCCAAGGCGAGCAGATAGTCGCGGTAGGCCTCCTCGGGCGGGGTGTCCTCGCGCTTCTCCCAGCCGTGCAGCACGGGCGCGTGCCGGTCGAGGAACGCCTCGTGCTCCTTGGCGATGGCGGCCAGGTCCCACCAGCGGGTGACGGCCTCGGCGGTCGGCGCGAAGCCGAGGTGGCCGCCGCGGAAGAAGTCGACGTACGCGTCGAGCCGCAGCCGCTGGAGGGTGTGCCGGGACTCCTCGTACAGCCGCGCGGGCGCGATCCACACGCCCGGAGCGGCCGTGCCGAAACCGAGGCCGGCCAGCCGGGAGCGCAGCACGTGCCGCTTCTGCCGCTCCGACTCGGGCACGGAGAACACCGCGAGCACCCAGCCCTCGTCCTCGGGCGGTGCCGTGGCGTAGATGCGCCGGTCGCCGTCGTCGAGCAACTGCCGGGCGTCCGGTGACAGTTCGTACCCGGCCGCACCGTTCGCGGCGCGGGCGGGCACGAGCAGTCCGCGTCTCTTGAGCCGCGACACCGAGGAGCGTACGGACGGGGCGTCCACACCGACCGCGGCCAGCAGCCGGATCAGTTCGGCTACCGGCACGGGGCCGGGTACGAAGCGGCCGTACGCGCCGTAGAGCGTGACGATGAGAGACCGTGGTGCATGCTGGTCGGACACGTTGATCATCTTAGGTCGTACGGCTCAGTCCTGGTCGTCTTCGGTGCCGCCGTCCGGGACCCCCGCGGTGCGCAGCCGGAATCGCTGGAGCTTGCCGGTGGCGGTGCGCGGCAGCGCGTCAAGGAAGACGATCTCGCGCGGGCACTTGTACGGCGCCAGCTCGCTCTTCACGAAGTCGCGCAGCGCCGCGGCGTCCCGTTCCGCGCCCTCCTTGAGGACGGCGTAGGCCACCACGACCTGTCCGCGCGCCTCGTCGGGCCGTCCCACGACCGCCGCCTCCAGCACGTCCGGGTGCCGCAGCAGCGCGTCCTCGACCTCGGGTCCGGCGATGTTGTACCCGGCCGAGATGATCATGTCGTCGGCGCGGGCGACGTACCGGAAGTAGCCGTCGGGCTCGCGGACGTAGGTGTCGCCGGTGATGTTCCAGCCGCCGCGTACGTACTCCCGCTGCCGCGGGTCGGCCAGATACCGGCAGCCGACCGGTCCGCGCACGGCGAGCAGTCCCGGCTGCCCGTCTGGCACCGGCCGGCCGTCCGTGTCCTGCACCCGCGCGTGCCAGCCCGGTACGGGAACGCCCGTCGCCCCGGGCCGGATCCGCTCGTCGGCCGCCGAGATGAAGATGTGCAGCAGTTCGGTGGCGCCGATGCCGTTGATGACGCGCACGCCGGTGCGCTCGTGCCAGGCCCGCCAGGTGGCCGCGGGCAGGTTCTCGCCGGCGGAGACGCAGCGGCGCAGGGACGAGACGTCGTGGCCGTCGAGCTCGTCGAGCATCGCGCGGTACGCCGTCGGCGCGGTGAACAGCACGGAGACCCGGTGCCGGGCGATGGCGGGCAGCAGCTGTCTCGGGCCCGCCTGCTCCAGCAGCAGGGCGCTCGCCCCGGCCCGCAGCGGGAACACCACAAGACCGCCCAGCCCGAAGGTGAAGCCCAGGGGCGGGCTGCCGGTGAAGACGTCGTCGGCGCGGGGCTTCAGGACGTGCCGGGAGAAGGTGTCGGCGATCGCCAGCACGTCCCGGTGGAAGTGCATACAGCCCTTGGGGCGGCCGGTGGTGCCGGAGGTGAAGGCGATCAGCGCCACGTCGTCGGCCGCCGTCCGGGCGGCCTCGTACGGCGTGCCGGGCGCCGGGCGGTTGAGCAGGTCGTCCGGGGCGTCACCGCCGTAGGTCGTGATCCGCAGGTTTGGGATCTCGGCCTTGGCGAGGTCGTCGACGGCCCGGATGTCGCACAGCGCGTGCCGGACCCGGGCGATCTCGCACATGGTGCTCAGCTCGTGCGGGCGCTGCTGGGCGAGCACCGTGACCGCCACGGCCCCCGCCTTCAGCACAGCCAGCCAGCAGGCGGCGAGCCACGGTGTGGTGGGGCCGCGCAGCAGCACCCGGTTGCCGGGGACGACGCCGAGGTCGCCGGTGAGCAGGTGCGCGATGCGGTCGACCCGGGCGCGCAGCTCGCCGTACGTCCAGGGCTCACCGGTGGGGGTGAGGAACGCGGGCCGATCGCCGGGAGGGCCGTGGAGCAGTTCGGCGGCGCAGTTGAGCCGTTCGGGGTAGCGCAGCTCCGGCAGGTCGAAACGGAGCTCGGGCCAGTGGTCCGGGGGTGGCAGATGGTCGCGGGCGAAGGTGTCGACGTGCGCCGTGTCCCGTGGATTCATACGGTTCGCCCCCTTGGCGTGGTGGGCTCGCCCCTGGAGCGTATCGTGTTGGTGACGACAGTCAACGGTCCGCGATAGCCTCGGAGTGGCCCAGCCGGGAAGCAGGGTGGCGGAGAAGGGACCGGCAATGACCGCATTCTCGCTCGAACCGGCACAACTCGCCTGGTGCGCCGAGCTGCGCACCCTGGCCGCCGAGCGGCTCCGCCCGCTGGCCGAGAAGGGGGAACCGGGACATGTGAACCGCGCGCTGGTCGCCGAACTGGGCCGACTGGGCCTGCTCGAACGGCTCTTCACCTCCGGCGCCCTCGATCTGTGCCTGATGCGCGAGTCCCTGGCCCACGGCTGCACGGAGGCCGAGACGGCCCTCGCCCTCCAGGGCCTCGGCGCCCACCCCGTCCACGCCCACGGCACCGGCCCCCAGCGCGCCCGCTGGCTCCCCCGGGTGGCCGACGGCACGGCGGTCGCGGCGTTCGCGCTGAGCGAGCCGGGCGCCGGGTCGGACGCGGCGGCACTGGCCCTGCGAGCAGACCGGGACCGCCCGGCCCGCTGGCGCCTCACCGGCGAGAAGTGCTGGATCTCCAACGCCCCCGAGGCCGACTTCTACACCGTCTTCGCCCGGACCGTCCCCGATGCCGGGGCCCGGGGCGTCACGGCCTTCCTGGTGCCCGCCGACCGCCCGGGCCTGACCGGCACCGGCCTCGACATGCTCTCCCCGCACCCCATCGGCGCACTCGACTTCGACGCCGTACCGGTGACGGCCGAGGACGTGCTCGGCGAGGTGGACCGCGGCTTCCGGGTCGCGATGGGCACGCTCAATCTGTTCCGCCCCAGCGTCGGCGCCTTCGCGGTCGGCATGGCCCGGGCCGCCCTCGACGCGACCCTCGCCCACACCGCCGGGCGGGACGCCTTCGGCGGCAAGCTGAGCGACCTCCAGGCCGTCTCCCACCAGGTCGCCGAGATGGCCCTGCGCACCGAGGCGGCCCGTCTGATGGTCTACGCGGCGGCGACCGCCTACGACGAGGGCGCCCCGGACGTGCCCCAGCGTTCCGCCATGGCGAAACTGCTCGCCACCGAGACCGCGCAGTACGTCGTCGACACGGCCGTCCAGCTGCACGGCGCCCGGGCGCTGCAACGCGGGCACCTGCTCGAACACCTCTACCGCGAGGTGCGCGCCCCACGCGTCTACGAAGGGGCCAGCGAGGTGCAACGCGGCATCATCGCCAAGGAGTTGTACGCCACGTCGTACGCCGAGTCGCACGCCCACCAGGAGGCCCGGTGACCACCGAGCGCGTCAACCCGCCCGACCTGTCCCCGCCCACCGGCTTCTCCCACGCCGTCGTGGCCTCCGGGTCGAGGGTGGTGTTCCTGGCGGGCCAGACCGCCCTCGACGCCGACGGCAAGGTGGTCGGGCGGACCCTGCCGGAGCAGTTCGAGAGGGCGCTGGCGAACCTGCTGGCCGCTCTCACCGCGGCCGGCGGCGCACCGTCCGACCTCGCCCGCGTCACCGTCTACGCCACGGACGTCGCCGCGTACCGCGCCCACGCCCCCGAACTGGGCCGGCTGTGGCACGAGGCGGCCGGACGCGACTACCCGGCCATGGCGGTCGTCGAGGTCGTCCGGCTGTGGGACGAGGAGGCACTGGTCGAGCTCGACGGCTTCGCGGTGCTGCCCTGAGGTCTCAGGCCGCGACGGTCAGCCGCTGTGCCGCCGCCCGGTGCGGCTCCACCACGCGCCCGTCGGGCAGCAGCTCGCCGGTGTCGTCGAAGACGATCGCCCCGTCGCACAGCAGGCTCCAGCCCTGCTCGGGGTGGGCGGCGACGACATGCGCCGCGGAGGAGTCGGTCGCGGGGCACTGGGTCTGGTGGGCACACATGGCGCACCTCCACGTCGGTAGGGCCATCCGGAGGATTCGTATGACTCTTACGTACAGACCATGCTCCCGACTCGAACTCATCGGAACGGCTCGTCAGGAAGCGTGACACGCCCCGGACATTCCCCGGACCGTTCCACGACGGTCGGCGCGGGGCCGCCACCGAAGGAGTGAGGGGCCCGGGCGTCGCCCCGGGCGCCGGGTACGAGTGGAACAAAAAACCACTCCTTTCGGGAGGTTCCCCCCATGCGTGTACGTCCCTTGTTGGGAGCGACGGCCGGTGCCGCGCTGCTCCTGCTCACCGGCGCCGGCGCGGCACCCGCCACCGCGTCCGCCGCGGCCCCGTTCGAGGCCGTGACGGTCGACTCGGTGGGCCGGATCACCGCCGACGGCACCGTCACCCTCTCCGGCACCTACCGCTGCCGGAGCGCCATCGGCCCGGTCTTCGTCAGCTCCTCCGTGAGCCAGGGCGTCTCCACCACCCGCTACGGCATCGGCGGCACCCGGGCCGTGTGCGACGGGGTGAAGCACCGCTGGGTGAACACCGGCCGGCCCAAGCCTGGCGCGCTCGCGCCCGGAGCGGCCCACGTCGAGGCCACCCTGATGGAACTGCGCACCTTCAGCGGCCTGCCGCTGCCCAGCTTCCACGCGGTCCACGGCCGGGACATCACCCTGACCCGGCGCTGATCACGAGCCGGTGACCTGGGCCTCCCGCACCGCGGTGGTGCGCGGAGGCCCTCCCTGACTGTTTAATTGCGAGATCTGTGCAAGAACTTGACTACAGCAACAACGGGGTGAGGTCATATGTCGACCCGTCGGATACGAGGAGCCGCCGTCACGGCGGCGCTGGCCGCGGCGGTCACCGCCTGCTCGGCCCCGAGCAGCGGCGGCCAGGGCGACGCCAAGTCCGGATCCGTCGTCATCGGGGTGGCTTCCGAGCCGGACACCCTCAGCCCGCTGCTCGGCTACGGCAAGGACGGCAACTCCAAGATTTTCGACGGGCTGCTCGCCCGCGACGCCGACCTGAAGCTGAAGCCCGCGCTGGCGACGGCGCTCCCCGAGATCACCGACGGCGGCCGCACGTACACCTACACGCTGCGCGACGGGGTGGAGTTCAGCGACGGCGAGCCGCTGACGGCCGCCGACGTCGTCTACACGTACCGCACCGTCCTCGACGCCAAGACCAACAACACCTTCAAGAGCGAGCTGGACGCCGTCAAGGAGGTCCGGGCCGGCGGCGACGGCAAGGTCGTCTTCACCCTCAAGTACCCCTACGCCGCCTTCGCCGCCCGCACCGTGCTGCCCATCGTCCCCGAGCACCTCGCCGGCGAGCAGGACCCCAACACTGGCTCCTTCAACACCGAGCCGGTCGGCACCGGCCCCTACGTCCTCTCCAAGTGGAGCAAGGGCGAGAAGCTCACCTTCAGGGCCAACCCCCGCTACTGGGGCGGCAAGCCCAAGGTGCGCGCCTTCACCATGGCGGTCATCGCCGACGACAACGTCCGCGCGACCCGGCTGCGCTCCGGCGACCTCGACGGCGCGGTCCTCCCGCCCAACCTCGCCGCCACGTTCAAGAGCGACGACGGCAGACGCACCTACCAGGCCAGGTCCTACGACTTCCGGGCCGTCACCCTCCCCACCCCGAACAAGGTCACCGGCGACCGCGCGATCCGGCAGGCCCTCGACGCCGCCGTGGACCGCGAGGCCATGGTCGGCAAGATCCTCGACGGCGCCGGCCGCCCGGCCTACGGGCCGCTGCCCGTCGACGACCCCGCCTTCACCAAGGCCGTCGAGCGCTCCCAGGACCTCGGCAAGGCCAGGAAGATCCTGGACGAGGCCGGCTGGAAGCCCGCCGGGGACGGCATCCGGACCAAGGACGGACAGCGGGCGTCCTTCACCCTCCTCTACCCCTCAGGCGACAAGGTCCGCCAGGACCACGCCCTCGCCTACGCCTCCGACGCCAAGAAGGCCGGCATCGAGGTGAAGGCGGAGAGCGCCACCTGGGAAGTCATCGAGCCGCGGATGAAGAACACCGCCGTCCTCGCGGGCTTCGGCAGCACCGGAGACCCCGACTTCGGCCTGTACACCCTGCTGCACTCCTCCCTCGCCGGCGACGGCTTCAACAACATGGCCCGCTACGACAACCCGGCCGTGGACCGCGCCCTCGACAACGGCCGCCGCAGCCAGGACCCGGCGGAGCGCACGGCCGCCTACGACAAGCTCCAGCGCGCCCTGGTCCAGGACCCCGGCTACACCTTCCTCACCCACATCGACCACCTCTACGTCCTGGCCGACCGCTGGCAAGGCCTGAGCACCCAGCTCGAACCGCACGAGCACGGCTTCGCCAGCGGCCCCTGGTGGAACGTCGAGGACTGGCAGCCGAAGAAGTGAACCGACTCCCCTGGGGAGCGATGGCACGGCTGGCGGGGCGGCGGGCGCTGTTCGCCGTCCCCGTCCTGCTCGTCGTCACCTTCGGCGTGTTCGCGATCGCCGCCGCCTCCCCGTTCGACCCCGTCAAGGCGTACGCCGGCACCGCCGCGCTCGGCGCCGACCAGCAGACCCTGGACCGGCTGCGCGAGAACCTCGCCGCGGACCAGCCCTTCGCCGCCCGCTGGTGGCAGTGGCTGACCTCCGCGCTCACCGGCGACCTCGGCCACTCCAGCGTGCTGCGGCAGCCCGTCGCCCAGGTGATCGGCGAACGGCTCGTGTGGTCCTCGCTGCTGTGCGCGGTCGCCTTCGCCGCCGCCGTGCTGGTGGGCACGGTCCTCGGCGTGCTCGCCGCCCGCCGTCCCGGGTCGCTCCTCGACCGGGCCGTCACCTCCCTCGCCTACACCCTGGAGGCGGCCCCGGTCTTCTGGATCGCCCTGCTCGCCGTCTGGCTGTTCGCCCTCCAGTGGGACGTCCTCCCGGCGGGCGGCCTGACGGACACGGCCAGCGAACAGATCACGGCGGGACAGGTCGCGAGCCATCTCGTCCTGCCGGCCGGTGTCCTCGCGGTCTCCCAACTGCCCTGGTTCACGCTCTACGTCCGCCAGGGCGTCGGCGACGCCCTCGCGGAGGACCCGGTACGCGGCGCCCGCGCACGCGGCCTGAGCGAACGCACCGTCCTGCTCGGCCACGCCCTGCGCTCCGGAGTGCTGCCGGTGCTCACCCTGATCGGCTCCCGCGTGCCCGAACTCATCACCGGAGCCCTGCTGGTGGAGAGCGTCTTCAGCTGGCCGGGCATCGCCGCCGCCACCGTCGAGGCGGCCACCGCCGTCGACTTCCCGCTGCTCGCCGCCCTGACGACCCTGGCCACGGTCGCCGTCCTCGCCGGGAACCTGCTCGCCGACCTGCTCTACGGACTGTTCGACCCGAGGGTGAAGCTCAGTGACATGTGACGCACCGGCGCCCGCCAGCGCCCCAGCCGAGACCGAGTGGCGCTCGCACGGCCCCAAACGCCGCTCCACCCGCACGCTGCGCGTGCGCACGTCCGCCGTCCTGGTGGGCGCGACCGTCCTCGCCGTGCTGCTCGTACCGCCGCTGGTCCAGCTCGACCAGCAGGCCGTCGACCTGGCCGCCAAGCTCCGGCCGCCGTCCTGGTCCCACCCCTTCGGCACCGACGACGTCGGCCGCGACCTGCTGCTGCGCTGCGTCTACGGCCTGCGCGTCTCGCTGCTCGTCGGAGTGGCGGCGGCGCTGACGGCGACGGTGGTCGGCACGGCCGTCGGTGCGGCCGCCGGAGCGCTCGGCGGCTGGGCCGACCGGGCCCTGATGCGGGTCGTCGACGCGTTCTCCTCCGTGCCGCACCTGCTGCTCGGCATCTTCATCGTCGCGATGTTCCGCCCCGGTGTCTGGCCGGTGGTCGTCTCCGTCGCGCTCACCCACTGGCTGTCCACCGCGCGGATCGTCCGCGCCGAGGTGCTGTCCCTGCGGTCCAGGCCGTACGTCGACGCCGCGGTCTCCGGCGGGGCGTCCCGGTGGCGGGTGACGGTACGGCATCTGCTGCCCGCCGTCCTTCCCCAAGCCGCCCTGGCCGCAGTACTGATGGTGCCGCACGCCATGTGGCACGAGTCGGCGCTGTCCTTCCTCGGGCTCGGGCTGCCCACCCACACGGCGAGCCTCGGCACCCTGATCCAGACGGCCCGCGGCTCCCTGCTCGCCGGACAGTGGTGGCCGACCCTGTTCCCGGGCCTGTTCCTCATCGTCCCCACCCTCGCGATCGCCGGCCTCGCCGGAGCCTGGCGGGAGCAAATCCATCCCCGCCACCGATCGGAGCTGATGCTGTGAGCACCGGAGTCGAGACCGGCCCGGGCGAAGTCGCCGCGGGGCCGGCCGGAGACGAGCCCGTGCTGTCGGTGCGTGGCCTCTCCGTGCGGTTCCTCATGCCCGGTGGGCGACGTGTCGCCGCCGTCACCGACGCCCGGTTCGACGTGGCGGCCGGTGAGTGCCTGGCCCTGATCGGGGAGAGCGGCTGCGGCAAGTCCGTGCTGGCCTCCGCCCTGCTCGGTCTGCTCCCCGGCAACGCGCAGACCGCCGGAGCGGCTCACCTCGGCGACCTGGACCTGCTCGCGGCCGACGAGCGGACCCTCGCCCGCACCGTACGGGGCCGGCTCATCGGCCTCGTACCGCAGAGCCCGGCCGCCCACCTCACCCCCGTGCGCACCGTCCGCTCCCAACTGGAGGAAACGGTCGCCGCGTTGACCGCGACCCGGGGACGCGCCGCCCTGCGCGCCGCCGCGGAGGCCGCCGCCGAACGGGCCGCGTTCCCCGCGGACCACCTGGACCGCCACCCCCACCAGCTCTCCGGAGGCCTGGCCCAGCGCGCCGCCACCGCCCTCGCCCTCGTCGGCGACGCGCCCCTGCTGCTCGCCGACGAACCGACCACCGGGCTCGACCGCGACCTGGTGGACCGTACGGTCGACGAACTGCGGCGGCACGTCGACGAGCCGGGGGAGGCGGGCGGCCGGGGACGGGGCCTGCTGATGATCACCCATGACCTGGCGGCCGCCGAGCGCGTCGCCGACCGGGTCGCCGTGATGTACGCGGGCCGGATCGTCGAACTGGCCGCCGCCGCGGACTTCTTCGGCTCACCGGGGCCCCGCCACCCCTACAGCCGAGGCCTGCTCCAGGCCCTCCCCGACCGCGCCTTCACGGCCATCCCCGGAATGCCGCCCGAACTCGGCGACCTCCCCGACGGCTGCGCCTTCGCCGCCCGCTGCGACCGGGCCACCGGCACCTGTGCCGCCCCGCCGCCCCCGGGCGCGGTCGCCTGCCACCACCCGCACATGCCGGAGGACGCCCGTGCTTGAACTGCGCTCCATCACCGCCGGATACACCAGGAACGCGCCGGTGGTCCGGGACGTCTCCCTGACCGTGGCACCGGGCGAGTCCGTCGGCCTGCTCGGCCCGAGCGGCTGCGGCAAGTCCACCCTGGCGCGTGTCGCGGCCCTGCTGCACCGGCCCGACTCCGGAACCCTCGTCCTCGACGGCGAGCCCGTACGGCACTGGCGCCACCGCGCGCCGCGCGCCCTGCGCACCGCCTTCGGGGTCGTCTTCCAGCAGGCCAGACTCTCCGCCGATCCCCGGCTGCCGCTCTCCGACCTGATCGCCGAACCCCTGCGCGCCACCGGCCGCGGCAGGGAAATTCCGGACCGAGTGGCCGAGTTGGCCCCCGTCGTCGGCCTCACCCCGGACCTGCTCACCCGACGGCCGCACGAGGTCAGCGACGGTCAGCTGCAACGCGCCTGCCTCGCCCGCGCCCTCGTGCTGCGCCCGCGCCTGCTGGTGTGCGACGAGATGACCGCCATGCTCGACGCCTCCACCGCCGCCGCCCTGGTCGCGGCCGTGGAGGACTACCGGGCCGCGACCGGCGCCGCGCTGCTGGCCGTCGGTCACGACCGCACGCTGCTCGGGCGCTGGTGCGAGCGCACGGTCGACTGGGACGGCCTGTCCTGAGAGGCGCTACTCCTGGGCGTGCCGGATGGCGTCCAGCACGATGTGCGCCACGTGGTCGTCGGCAAGGGTGTACCGCGTCTCGCGGGCCTGACGCCGGGCGGTGACGATCCGGGAGGTGCGCAGCACCCTCAAGTGCTGGGACACCAGGGGCTGGCTGACCCCCAGGGCGGTCACCAGTTCGTGGACGTACTTCCCGCCCGCGGACAGTTCCCGCACGATGCCCAGCCGTACGGGCGAGGCCAGCGCGCGCAGCAGCTCGCTGGCCGCCTGCAGGATCCGGTCCGGCTCGTCCGTCGGGGGAGAGGGCGTCGTTGTCATATGCATACATTAGCATATGACAACGATTCCCGATTCGGCGGGACGGTCGCCGTGGGTGGTCCCGTCAGTGGTCGTCCCAGTGTCCCTCGTGGGCGGCGTGACGGTGACCGTCGTGCACGTAGTCGGTGTGGTCGTCGTGACGTACGGCCAGATGGCCGCAGTCGTCGCCGTGCTGGTGGTCGTGGTTCTGGTGCACCGTGTGGCTGCCGTTCGCGCACTCGTCGACGTGACCCTCGTGCATCCGGTGGATGTGGCCGTCGTGGGCGTAGTCGGTGTGGTCGCCATGGGCGAAGGCGACGTGCCCGCAGTCGTCGCCGTGGGCGTGCGCGTGGTCGTCGTGGGTGATGTGCTCGGCAGTGGTCATGGGGGTGGCTCCTTGCGTGCGCTGGCTGCCGCCCGTGATGTTCGAGGCGGGGCGGTATGGCGACATTAACATATAGCGATTCCTGCATGTATTGTCCGGGCGCCCCTTCCCGCCCGCCACCCGACGGGGTGCGAAGGGGTGATGCTCCTGGCTAGCGGATCGCCACGACCACGCAACTGTCGCCGTACTGCCAGACCGGCCCCGCCGTGCCGAACCCCGCCTGCCGCAACAGCTTCAGGTGGGCGGGCAGGGGCAGCTCCGCCGGGCGGCCGCTGCCGGCGGGCCCCTCGCGGCGGCGGCGCTCCGCGAGGAGGTCGGTCAGCTCGGGGTCGCGGGAGAGGGCGGACCACCAGGATCCCCAGTCCTCATGGGCGAACACCCGCTGCCGGTCGGCCCGGCACCGCCCGACATGGGCGGCGATCCCGGCCGGGCCGGCGGCGTCCTGGGGGAGATGGTCGCCGTTGACGAGGACGCCCCCGGGCCGCAGCAGCGAGGCGAGCTGCCGGTAGACGCGCAGCAGGGTGTCGCGGTCGAGGTAGTGCAGGGCCGTCGTGGAGACGGCCGCGTCCAGGGGCCGGTCCAGGCCCAGCTCTCCGGTCCAGCCGGGTGCGCCGATCTCCGCGTCGACATAGCGGGCCGCGTCCGGATGGTGGGTCCGGCCCAGCTCCAGCAGAACGGGGTCCCGGTCCACGGCCACGACCTCCGCGTCCGGCAGCCGCCGGACCAGCCGGGCCGCCAGGGAGCCGGGCCCGCAGCCCAGATCGACGACGAGGGGCCGGTGCCCGTGCCCCGCCGTGACGTGCTCGACGACATCGGCGATCACCGTGAACCGCTCCTCGCGGTCGACGGCGTACCGCTGCTGCTGGAGCTCCCAGCGCTTCACCCACCGCTCCGCCGTCGCCAGACTCAGCCCCATCCGGACGCGCCACCTCGCCGTCTCGCACCTGACTCCTGCCGGCCCGAGCCTACAGGTGGAAACGGTTCTCATTACGCACAGCGGGCGGAGTCACGGGAGCGAGGCAAGGACGGTCAGCAGCCGGTCGATCTCCTCCACGGTGTTGTACACATGCAGACTCACTCGCACCGAACCGGTCTTCTCACCCCCGTCGCCCTGGCAGTGATGGTCGGAGCGGACCATGAATCCGTGGCTGAAGAGGATGAAGCCCAGGTCGCCCGAGTCGATGGCGCGATGCCGCAGGGTCACGATGCTCTGGCGCCGCTGCACGGTCGAGTCCGCCGCCAGGCTGAGCGGGCAGCCGAGGATCTCGTAGGCGTCCAGCCGGCGCAGCCCGTCGGTGAGCCGGGCCGCGAGGGCGACGGTCCACCGCTCGATGCGCTCCACACCGGCGGAGTCCAGCCAGTCCAGGGCCGCTTCGAGCGAGGCGACGCCCACGGTGTTCGGAGTGCCGCTCCACCCGCCGGGCGTGAACGCGGGGCCGCGCGCCTGCCGGGCCCACACCGCCCCGGACCCCGGCAGGGCCAGCGCCTTGTGACCGGAGAAGACCACGAAGTCGACGTCCAAGTCACCCACGGACACCGGAAGATGCCCGACGCTCTGGGCCGCGTCCAGACAGATGACGGCGTCCGGTCCGACCGCCTCGCGGATCCGGTGCACGTTCATGTCGCCGCCGTACACGTGGTGGACATGGGTCGTGGCGACGAACCGGGTGCGCGGCCCGGCCCGTTCGGCCAGCGCCGTGTGGTCGTAGTCCCCGGAACCGCTCTGGTACGGCATCGGCAGCACCCGGACGTGCACACCCTCCCGGGCGAGCAGCCGCTGGGCCTCCAGCCAGGGCGCGATGTTGGCCTGGTGGTCGGCGTCGGGTACGACGATCTCGTCGCCGTCGCGCAGAAAGCCCGGCAGCCAGTCGCGGGCGATCGTCCGCAGCCCCTCGGTCGTGCCGCTGGTGAAGTGGACGGCTGATCGCTCGGGTCGATCGTCGACGAGGAACCGGGCGACGCGCTCGCGGGTCCGCTCCACCAGCTCCGTGGTCCGGTTGGCCCAGGTGTAGGTGCCGCGCGCGGAGTTGGCGTTGCTGGTGGTGAGGTACGTCTGCACGGCGTCCAGGACGGCCTGCGGCTTCTGTGCCGTGGCCGCGCTGTCCAGGTACGCCAGCTCGGGGTGCCCGGTGACGATGGGGAACTGGGCGCGCAGCGCCTGCTGCCACTGGCCCAGGTCCTCGCGGGTGATCGGTGCGGTCATGGCCGTCAGTCCCGCACCAGGGGCGCGCCCGCGTCCCGCCAGGCGATGATGCCGCCGGTCAGGCTGCGGACGTCGGTATGCCCCATCCGGGCCAGCAGCGCCGCGTACCGCGCGGACTGCTCGCCCACCGGACACGCCAGCAGCACCGGTCGGCTCCGGCTGAACGGCAGGCCGCCCCGCAGGAGTTCGGCGAACAGCTCGTCGACGATGTTCACCGACCCGTCGATGTGCAGCGCCGCGTACGCGAACGGACTGCGCAGGTCGACCACGAGCGGCCGGTCGGTCTCGATCCAGCGCCGGGCGTCGGCCACGGAGATCGAAGGCGCCCCGCGCACCTCGGCCTCGGACAGGTCGGCCGGGGAGTTCTTCCGGGCCGGCCGGCCCAGCAGGTCGGGCCGCCGCTGACGGACGTAGCTCAGATAGCTCTCGACCCGGTCGCAGACGATGAACACCGCCGTCCGGCGCTCGCCCGACTCCTCGTCGAGGGCACGCAGATGGCGGACCGCGCCGAAGTAGGCGGCCCCTCCGGTCGGGCCGCCCAGGATGCCGCAGCGGCGGTTCAGGGTCAGCATCCCCTCGATGGCCTCGTCGGCGGTCACCGACTCCATCGTGTCGTAGGTCTCCGGGTCGAACAGGCCGACCTCCTGCACCTCGTCGATCGTGCGGATGCCGGGGATGAAGTCGGACTTGGCAGCGACCAGCCCGACCACCCGCACCGAGGGGTCCTCCTCCCGCAGCGCGCGGGCCACGCCGGTCGAGGAACCGGCCGTGCCCACACACGCGACGAACCAGTCCGGCACCCGGCCGTCCAGGTCCTTGACGATCTCCGGGCCGGTTCCGGTCAGATGGGCCTCGGTGTTGCGTGGGTTGAAGTACTGGTCGGTGTGCAGATAGGCGCTGCCGGAGGCGGACAGCGTCCGGTGGAAGAGGGTCAGCGGATCGTCCGTCGCGGTCGGGTCCAGACACTCGCTCTGCCCCGGCAGCTCCTCGATCTCCGCGCCGAGCAACAGCAGAAGGTCCTTGATCTCCGGTACCCGCATCCGGTTGGTGACGCTCTTGAAGCCCAGTCCGTGCATGCCCGCGACGACCGCAAGCGCCTTCGCCGTGTTACCGCTGGACAACTCCACCACCTGGCTGCCGTGTTCGACCGCCTCGGGGAGCAGCGGGCGGGCCATGCTCCAGGCCGCCCGGTCCTTGACCGACCCCCAGGGGTTGAGCATCTCCAGCTTGGCGAACAGGTCGATGTTCCGCAGTCCGTGCACGGCCGGGTCCAGCCGCACCAGCGGGGTGTTGCCTATCGCCTCCGTGATGCTGTCGTACCTCACTGGGCTCCCCCCGAGGGCGTGATCGGCCAGAACTGGTCGTCGAGGCACCAGCGCCACCCGTCGCCGTCCTGCCAGGCGGCGACCTTGCGGGCGGCGGGCTGGTGCTGGGCGCGGGTGGCGTGGAAATCCATGGCGTACCCGGCGGTGTTGGCGAACGCCATGAGGTCGCCGGGGATCGGACGGCGGGGCAGGAACACCGTGCGCCGGGTGATCAGGTCGGTCTCCAGGCACAGGCTGCCGAAGAGGTGCACGGCGACGGGCCCCTCGCCCGGCCCCGCCCCCCTTCCGGGGACGACGACCGGGTCCATCAGCACTCCGTGGTCCTCCAGGGCGATGTCGTCCGCCTTCGCTGCCAGCCGCACGAGCAGTTCCCCGCCGGCCTCCTGCTCGCGGACCTCCAGCACCTTCGCCAGCGTCAGCCCGCACTGGTCCAGCAGCGCCCGGCCCGGCTCGGTGTGCAGGTCGTACAGGTGCTCCAGCAGCAGCCCGGCCAGCGGACGGCCGCCCAGGGAGGCGGCGGGCTGAGCCAGCAGTTCGTCCAGGTAGGCCGCGCCGGCGACCGGCCGGTGGGCGGGGTAGAGGCCGAGCGTGCCGCGCAGGGTGCCGGACTCGTTCCGCAGCCCGTAGCCGTGCCCGCCCCAGGTCAGGGGCGGGCGGCGGCCCAGGACGGCGGAGGTGAGGGCGGTCGTGTACGCCTCCCACTGCTCCCGCTCGGCGAGGTAGTCGACCCCGAACCCGCCGCCGACGTCCAGGGCCCGAGGCCTGAGTCCCCGGCTCCGGCACGCCTCCAGAGCGGCCAGGCACCCTTCGAGGGCGGTCGCCTTCTCCGCGACGCTGGTGGTGTCCAGATGGAAGGCCGCGCCCGTGAGCTCCACCGCGTCACCGTGCCGCTCGACCGCCTCCAGCAGCGGCTCCAACTCCCGTACGGGCGTGCCGAACCGGCTGCGCCGGCTCAGCACTCTCACCCCCGGCGTCTCGAACCCCGAAAGCCGCAGCAGGACCCGCACCGGCGTGAGCGCGTGCTTGCGCACCAGTGCGCCGAGCTGGTCGAGCTCGCCGGCTCCGTCGACGCTGACCGTGACCCCCGCCCGGGCCGCGAGCCACAGGAACTCGGGGTTCTTCGGCCCGGTGGCCGTGATCCGGTCGGCGGTGAAACCGGCACCGAGCGCGTGCTGTAACTCGCCCAGCGACGCGACGTCCACGCCCGCGTCCGTGGCGGCCAGGCGGCGCAGCAGCGCGCTGGACCGGTTGGCCTTGTGGGCGTAGAAGACCTGGCCCGCCAGATGGTGCGCGCGGTACACGGACCGGAAGCGCTCCAGGTTCTCGGCGATCTGGTCCGGCACCACGACGTGCAGCGGTGAACCGAGCGCGTCGATGAGCGAGTGCAATGTCCCGGTCGCCGCCACGAGCGACCTCAGCCGTGGTTCCAGCCGTGGTTCGAGAAACAAGGGCCGTCCGTCCATGCGCGCTCCCTCCCCTGAAGCCGCTGCGCCCGGCATCCGGGCACGTCGGACACTCCCCGCGTTTCGCCGTATAGCCCATATCCATTCTTCGGTCGCTTTACGCCCTGAAAGGCCCGGTCCTGTCCGGTCGCCGGTGTGAAGCGGATCACGGACTTCTTCAGTTTGTCCGGAAGCCGTCCCTGACATGGTCGAAGACGGGGCGATGGGTGTCCCAGTCCGCCTCGGGCGCCGAGAGGTAGATGTCGTACTCGCGTTCGCCCTCACGGCCGTAGCCGAGATCGATGGCCCGGAACGGGCGGGCCCGGCCCTGGAAGGTGAACTCCCATATCGCGGCCGGCTGTTCGCGGAAGGTCGTCCGCTCCATGCGCAGCCGGCGGTACGTGGAGTAGTTGAGCTTCGTGTTCGCCTCGATGTCGGCGAAGTGGCCGGCCGGGTTCGGCCCTGCCGGGGCGACTGTGCCGATGGTGATGCCGGCGAGGCCGGTGGGGTCGGCGTAGGTGACCTGTTCCGCGGTGCGGGTGCGGGCGGTCCAGTCGTCCGGGATGGGGAAGGAGACGCCGAGCTTCTTCTCGTGGGCGAGGTGGTAGCCCTGGGGGACGGGGCTGGGTGTGGCGGTGGGTCGGCTTGTGGTTTTGCGTGGTTTGTCGGCTTGGGGTGGGTTTGCTGCGTAGAGGGTGGCGGCCACGGCGAGGGTGGCGGTGAGTGCGGCAGCGATGGTGGTGACGCGGCGACGACGGCGGGTGCGGGCTCGTTGGGGCTGGTCGCGCAGTTCCCCGCGCCCCTTCAGGGCGTCCACTGCTGTCCGTAGGGAGTGTTCTGTCTCCTCCGCCGACGGGCGTTCCTCCGGCTCCCTGGCCAGGAGGGACTCTATGAGTGGGCCGAGGGGGCCGGCCTGGGCCGGTGGGGTCACGGGGTCCGTGGCGATGGCGTAAGCCGTCTCCATGGCCGTGGGGCGGCGGAAGGGGGTGCGGCCCTCCGTCGCCTGGTACAGCGTCGCGCCCAGGGCCCACAGGTCCGAGGCCGGGCCGGGGGTGAGGCCCCTGACGCGTTCCGGGGCCATGTAGTCGATGGAGCCGACCATCTCGCCGGGTCTGGTCAGGGTGGGGGAGCCGGCCGTGGTGGCGATGCCGAAGTCGGTGAGCACGACCCGGTCGCCCGCGCCGAGCAGCACGTTGCCGGGCTTGACGTCGCGGTGCAGGATACCGGCCTCGTGCGCGGCTCGCAGGGCGGACACCATGGCCAGGCCGATCCGGGCCGCCTCGTGGGGCGGGAGGGTGTGGCCGTCCCGGAGGAGGTCGGCGAGGGTGTGGCCGGGGACGTACTCCATGACGACGCAGGGCCTGCCCTCGTCCTCCACGACGTCGTGCACGACGATCACGTTGGGGTGGACGATACGCGCGGCGCTGCGCGCCTCACGGCGCATGCGCTCGTCGCGCGTGCCGAGTTCGTCGGCCGACAGGTGCGGCTGCTCGTGCAGCCGCTTCAGTGCGACCCGGCGCCCCAGCACCTCGTCGTCGGCCAGCCACACCGTGCCCATGCCGCCCCGGCCGATCCGCTCGGCGAGCCGATAACGCCCGGCGACGAGTCGCCCCTGCTCCGACACCGTGCGCCCTCCGCCACATTGTCCGTGTTGGGCACCTTGATGCGCCCTGGTCACCATAACTGCCGACCCTGGGTGGACCTGGGTGGGGAGTGAGAGGGATCACGGAGGCCTCTCGTATGTAGCGCGCCGGTGACATTCGGGACGGATCCGTAGCGGGCGGGCAGGGCAACGTGTGTGGGCGGTGACGGGTCGTAGGGGGTGCAAGGGCTGAAGCCCGCGCATTCGACAAGAAGACAACCAAGAAAATCATGGGGGAAACATGGGGAAGACCGTGCAGATCCGGGCCCGAGGCATCCGTACCACCGTGGCCGCGCTGGCGGCCGTGGCCGGTGTCGCCACGGTGGCCGTACCGGCCTCCGCCGCCACCGCGCCGGCCTCCGCCACGCCCCGGTTCCTGGAGCCGGCCGAACTGCCGCCGCACCCGACCTCGCCCTGGTACGCCGGACCCGTCACGGCCGGTCAGCCCGACCCGCTGCCGGTCTGCGTGGGCGAGGCCCTGCCGTCGATCGCGAGCCACCGTTCCTACGGGACCGAGTTCGACACCAACGCCCAGCAGATCACGGTCGTGGAGCGCACGGAACAGCGCGCCAAGGACTTCGCGGCGCTGCTGCGCAAGGACATCACCGGCTGCGCGAAGAAGCTGATGGAGCAGGACCCCGACCTGACGGCGACGCAGAAGTCCTACGGGCGGCTGAACGTCGAGGAGGGCGCCCATGTCTACGGCCTCCACACCGCCTCGGCGTGGGGCTCCTCCGACATCGGCCTGTTCTCGGTCGGCCGCGACGGCCGGACCGTGACGGTCGTCCTGTGGGGCCAGATGGGCAACTTCCAGCACGCCCAGGTGGCCGACTTCAAGACGACCACCGTCACGGCCGTGAACAAGCTGTACTGACCGCCCCGGCGGTCTCAGATGTCCCGGAACGTCTCGATCTGCGCCCCGATCGAGTTCAGCCGCTCCGCCAGGTCCTCGTAACCCCGGTTGATGACGTACACGTTGCGCAGCACCGATGTGCCCTCGGCCGCCATCATCGCCAGGAGGACGACCACTGCGGGGCGCAGGGCGGGCGGGCACATCATCTCGGCGGCGCGCCAGCGGGTGGGGCCCTCGACCAGGACGCGGTGGGGGTCCAGGAGCTGGAGGCGGCCGCCGAGGCGGTTGAGGTCGGTGAGGTAGATCGCGCGGTTGTCGTAGACCCAGTCGTGGATGAGGGTCTTGCCCTGGGCGACGGCCGCGATGGCCGCGAAGAACGGGACGTTGTCGATGTTCAGGCCGGGGAACGGCATGGGGTGGATCTTGTCGATCGGCGCCTCCAGCTTGGAGGGCCGGACGGTGAGGTCCACCAGCCGGGTGCGGCCGTTGTCGGCGAAGTACTCGGGCGTGCGGTCGTGGTCGAGGCCCATCTCCTCGAGCACGGCCAGCTCGATCTCCAGGAACTCGATCGGCACCCGGCGCACCGTCAGCTGCGACTCGGTGACGACGGCCGCGGCGACCAGGCTCATCGCCTCGACCGGGTCCTCGGAGGGGGAGTAGTCCACGTCCACGTCGATGGTGGGCACGCCGTGCACGGTGAGCGTGGTCGTGCCGATGCCGTCGACCTTGACGCCGAGGGCCTCCAGGAAGAAGCACAGGTCCTGGACCATGTAGTTGGACGAGGCGTTGCGGATGACGGTGGTGCCGTCGTGCCGGGCGGCGGCGAGCAGCGCGTTCTCGGTGACCGTGTCGCCCCGCTCGGTCAGCACGATCGGACGGTCGGGGCGGACCGAGCGGTCCACCATGCCGTGGTACTGGCCCTCGGTCGCGGCGATGTCGAGACCGAACCGGCGCAGCGCGATCATGTGCGGCTCGACCGTGCGCGTGCCGAGGTCGCAGCCGCCGGCGTACGGCAGCTTGAAGTGGTCCATGCGGTGCAGCAGCGGGCCGAGGAACATGATGATCGAGCGGGTGCGGCGGGCCGCGTCCGCGTCGATCGCCGCCAGGTCCAGCTCGGCCGGTGGCACGATCTCCAGGTCGACGCCGTCGTTGATCCACCGGGTGCGGACGCCGATGGAGCCCAGGACCTCCAGGAGGCGGTAGACCTCCTCGATGCGGGCGACGCGGCGCAGCACCGTGCGCCCCTGGTTGAGCAGTGAGGCGCACAGCAGCGCCACGCACGCGTTCTTGCTCGTCTTCACGTCGATGGCGCCGGACAGCCGGCGCCCGCCGACCACCCGCAGATGCATCGGACCGGCGTAGCCGAGCGACACGATCTCGCTGTCGAGGGCCTCCCCGATGCGCGCGATCATCTCAAGGCTGATGTTCTGGTTGCCGCGCTCGATCCGGTTGACGGCGCTCTGGCTGGTTCCGAGCGCCTCGGCCAGCTGCGACTGAGTCCAGCCCCGGTGCTGCCGGGCGTCACGGATGAGCTTGCCGATACGTACGAGGTAGTCGTCTGCCATGAGGTTGAGGTTATCTCAGATATGAGATGGTGCCCGAGTGGGGGGTCCATTCGGGTGACGGGGTGTCAATCCCGCCTGGTGGCGTCAGTGCCGCCGTGCCTTCGTGGTGCGCCGCCATCCGAAAGGCCCGGGCAGATCCATCGATGTCGTACGGCGTCCTGTGCTGCTGCGGGTGTACCGCGGGCCGTTCTTTCCGCCGCCGGTGGTGATGGACCAGGAGCGCTTGTTGATGTTCAGTCGCACCCCCGGAAGGATCCGGAAACTCTTGCGGAACGTGAGCGGCATGCCTGTCTCCCTTCCGTTCGTGGCGTGGATACCTCGTTCGGATACCCCGGGAAGGGGTGTGCATGACCGCATGACGGGTGCCGGGGCATGACCATCCGGCCCTCGTGTATTAGAGTTATCTCGACATCGAGATATCTGCCGAGGTGCACCGCAGCCGCGCGGCGCCACCGGTCCGGTGGTAAGGGCTACCTAACTTAGCCTTACCTTAGCGGATCGGCCAAGTAGTCGTGGCGGCAGGATCGTGGTGGTACGCGCACATCAATGAAGGAGACTGTCGTGTCGGCGAACAGCTTCGACGCCCGCAGCACGCTGCAGGTGGGCGACGAGTCGTACGAGATCTTCCGGCTGGACAAGGTGGAGGGCTCGGCTCGCCTTCCGTACAGCCTCAAGGTCCTGCTGGAGAATCTGCTCCGTACCGAGGACGGCGCGAACATCACCGCCGACCACATCCGCGCCCTTGGCGGCTGGGACTCGCAGGCCCAGCCCTCCCAGGAGATCCAGTTCACGCCGGCCCGCGTGATCATGCAGGACTTCACGGGCGTTCCCTGTGTCGTGGACCTCGCGACCATGCGTGAGGCCGTCAAGGAGCTCGGTGGCGACCCCGCGAAGGTCAACCCGCTCTCCCCGGCCGAGCTGGTCATCGACCACTCCGTCATCGCCGACAAGTTCGGCACGAACGACGCCTTCAAGCAGAACGTCGAGCTGGAGTACGGCCGCAACAAGGAGCGCTACCAGTTCCTGCGCTGGGGCCAGACCGCCTTCGACGACTTCAAGGTCGTACCCCCCGGCACCGGCATCGTCCACCAGGTGAACATCGAGCACCTGGCCCGGACCGTGATGGTGCGGAACGGCCAGGCGTACCCCGACACCCTCGTCGGCACCGACTCGCACACCACCATGGTCAACGGCCTGGGCGTCCTCGGCTGGGGCGTCGGCGGCATCGAGGCCGAGGCCGCCATGCTCGGCCAGCCGGTCTCCATGCTCATCCCGCGCGTCGTCGGCTTCAAGCTGACCGGTGAGCTGAAGCCCGGCACCACCGCCACCGACCTGGTGCTGACCATCACCGAGATGCTCCGCAAGCACGGTGTCGTCGGCAAGTTCGTCGAGTTCTACGGCGAGGGCGTGGCCGCCACGTCGCTCGCCAACCGCGCCACCATCGGCAACATGTCGCCCGAGTTCGGCTCCACCGCCGCGATCTTCCCGATCGACGGCGAGACCCTGAACTACCTGCGCCTGACCGGCCGCTCCGAGCAGCAGGTCGCGCTCGTCGAGGCGTACGCCAAGGAGCAGGGCCTCTGGCTCGACCCGGCCGCCGAGCCCGACTTCTCCGAGAAGCTCGAGCTCGACCTGTCGACGGTCGTCCCGTCCATCGCCGGCCCGAAGCGCCCGCAGGACCGTATCGTCCTGGCCAACGCCGCCGAGCAGTTCAAGACGGACGTCCTCAACTACGTCGACTCCGTGGACGAGTCCGGCAAGGAGTCCTTCCCGGCCTCCGACGCCCCGGCCGTCGCCCCGAACGGCGTCCCGTCCAACCCGGTCACCGTGACCGCCCCCGACGGCACCTCGTACGAGATCGACCACGGTGCGGTGACGGTCGCGGCCATCACCTCCTGCACCAACACCTCGAACCCGTACGTCATGGTCGCCGCCGCGCTCGTCGCGAAGAAGGCCGTGGAGAAGGGCCTGACCCGCAAGCCGTGGGTCAAGACCACGCTCGCCCCGGGCTCCAAGGTCGTCACCGACTACTTCGAGAAGTCGGGCCTGACCCCGTACCTCGACAAGGTCGGCTTCAACCTCGTCGGCTACGGCTGCACCACCTGCATCGGCAACTCCGGCCCGCTGCCGGACGAGGTCTCCAAGGCCGTCAACGACCACGACCTCGCCGTCACCTCGGTCCTCTCCGGCAACCGGAACTTCGAGGGCCGTATCAACCCCGACGTCAAGATGAACTACCTGGCGTCCCCGCCGCTGGTCGTGGCCTACGCGATCGCCGGCTCCATGAAGGTCGACATCACCCGTGACGCCCTGGGCACCGACCAGGACGGCAAGCCGGTCTTCCTCGCGGACATCTGGCCCTCCGAGGCCGAGGTGAACGACGTCGTCGCCAACGCCATCGGCGAGGACATGTTCTCCAAGTCCTACTCGGACGTCTTCGCGGGCGACGCCCAGTGGCAGGCGCTGCCGATCCCGACCGGCAACACCTTCGAGTGGGACGCCGAGTCGACGTACGTCCGCAAGCCCCCTTACTTCGAGGGCATGACGATGGAGACCACCCCGGTCTCCGACATCACCGGCGCCCGCGTGCTCGCCAAGCTGGGCGACTCGGTGACCACGGACCACATCTCGCCCGCCGGTGCCATCAAGGCCGACACCCCGGCCGGCAAGTACCTCACCGAGCACGGTGTGGAGCGTCGTGACTTCAACTCCTACGGCTCCCGCCGAGGCAACCACGAGGTCATGATCCGCGGTACGTTCGCCAACATCCGCCTGCGCAACCAGCTCGCGCCGGGCACCGAGGGCGGCTACACCCGCGACTTCACGCAGCCGGACGCGCCGGTGTCGTTCATCTACGACGCCTCGCGCAACTACATCGAGCAGGGCATCCCGCTGGTCATCCTGGGCGGCAAGGAGTACGGCTCCGGTTCCTCCCGCGACTGGGCCGCCAAGGGCACCGCGCTCCTCGGCGTCAAGGCCGTCATCACCGAGTCGTACGAGCGCATCCACCGCTCGAACCTCATCGGCATGGGCGTCCTGCCGCTCCAGTTCCCCGAGGGCGCCTCGGCCCAGTCCCTCGGCCTCACCGGCGAGGAGACCTTCTCCTTCACCGGTGTCGAGGAGCTCAACAACGGCACCACCCCGCGCACGGTGAAGGTCACCACCGACACCGGCGTCGAGTTCGACGCGGTCGTCCGCATCGACACCCCCGGCGAGGCGGACTACTACCGCAACGGCGGCATCATGCAGTACGTGCTGCGCAGCCTGATCCGCAAGTAAGCGGGCCGGCAAGGCAGTCGGAGGCAGTTCGAGGGCCGCGTTCCCGGGTGACCGGGGGCGCGGCCCGCGCCGTTCGTACGGGGACATCGCCGGTGCTCAGGCTGAACACAGGGTTCCCCCAGCGGACCGGGACAGGATCGGTACATGTCTGGCACCCCCGGATCCCTGCGCACCCGGCTCCTCCTCCGCATCGGCGCCGCCCTCGTCGCCGTCTGCGCCGCGATGGCGCTCGCCGCCGTCCTCGCCCAGCGGGCCCTGCTGCTGGACCATCTCGACGGCCGGGTCATGGACGCCGCCGAGCACGGCCTGGCCGGGGCCTCGGCCAGGCCGGGCGACGACCGGGACCTGCCGTTCCCCGACGGGAACGGCCACCCGAACGGGCTGCTCGCGGGCCGGGTCGACGCGCACGGCGCGGTCACCGCCGCGGCGGTCACCGGCCCGGACGGCACGCCCCGGACCCTCACCGCCGGCCAGCGCGCCGCCCTGCGCGGCATCGCCCCCGACGGCACACCCCACACCCGGACCGTCCCCGGCCTCGGCATCTACCGGGTCACGGGGCTGGACGCGAGCGGGGTCCGGATCCTCGCCGGGCTCCCCATGGACGACGTACGGGACGTGCTCAACCGCCTTGTCGTGGTCGAGGCGGTCGTCGGAGCGGCCGGACTCACCGTCGCGGGCTGCCTCTGTGCCGTGGTCGTACGGCGTCAGCTGCGCCCCCTCGGCCGGGTCGCCGCCACCGCCGCCGATCTCGCCCGGGCGCCGCTCGGCCACGACCGGCTCACCGGCCTGCCCCGGGTGGCCGAGGCCGACACCGACCCCGGCAGCGAGGCGGGGCAGGTCGGCGCCGCGCTCAACCGCATGATCGACCAGGTCGAGAGCGACCGTGCGGCCCGCCGCCACGGCGAGGAACGCATGCGCCGCTTCGTCGCAGACGCCGGCCATGAACTCCGGACCCCCCTCGCGTCGATCGCCGGATACGCCGAGCTCATGAACCGCGGCACCGCACCGGTCGAGCCGATGCTGGCCTGGCGAAGGGTCTCCGCCGATTCGGCGCGCATGACCGGCCTGGTCGAGGACCTCCTGCTGCTGGCCCGGCTCGACGAGGGCCGACCCCCGCGGTCCGCCGAGGCGGACCTGCTGGCCCTGGTCGCCGAGGCCGTCCGGGAGGCACGGGCGGCGGACCCGGACCGCACCTGGCGACTGGTGCTGCGTCTCGACGCGCCGGCACTCGTCATCGGCGACGAGACGGGGCTGGCCAGAGCCGTGGCGAACCTTCTCGCCAACGCCCGCGCGCACACCCCGCCCGGCACCACGGTCGTGGCCGCCGTGGAGGCCACCGCCGAGCGCCGCGTCATCCGCGTCCGGGACGACGGCCCCGGCATCCCGCCGCACCTCCTCGCCTCGGTCTTCGACCGCTTCACCCGCGCCGACGCCTCCCGCTCGCGCCGCGGCCCGGGCGAGGCCGGGTCCGGGCTCGGCCTGGCCGTCGTCGAGGCGATCGCCCTGGCACACGGCGGGCGCGCCGCCGTGCGCAGCGCGCCGGGGCACACCGAGTTCACCGTGGAGCTGCCACCCGCCCCGGAGAGGGAGGGGGAACCGCCGTTGCCGGCCGAGGTGCCGGAGCTCTCCGAGCAGCGCTGACCGCCGGCTCACTCACCCCGGTACTTCGCCGCCGCGGCCTGGGCGAGGTCCTGCGCCTTGCCCAGAGCCGTGTCCACCGACTGCTGCCCGGCGATGGCCGAGGCGATCTGCTGGGAGACCGCCGTACCCAGCACGGCGAACTCGGGAATGCCCAGGAATCCGATGCCGGTGTACGGGCGGGGGCCGACGCCGGGGCTCTTCGGGTCGGCGGAATCCGTCGCCGCCGTGTACTCCTGCCGGTACCAGGCGCCGGCCGCCTGCTGGTACTCGGGATTGGAGTAGAGCGACTTGCGGTTCCCCGCGGGCGCCGAGGTCCAGCCCATCTCCTGGCCGACCTGCTCCTGGTACTCCTTGGAGGCGGCCCAGGAGATGAACTCCCAGGCGGCGTCCTTGTCGTCGGAGGCCTTCTGGACGCCCCACGCCCAGGTCCACAGCCAGCCGGCCTTGTCGGTCCTGTCGTGCGGGGCCGGGACATAGCCCACCTTGCCCTTGACCGAGGAGCCGTCGGCCTCGATCGACGACGCGAGCGACGTGGCGTCGTACATCATGGCGCACTCGCCCTCGACGAAGCTGTCCAGGATCTCCAGCACGCCCATCCGGTCGGCGCCGGGCTGGCCGTGGGAGCGGACCAGGTCGACGTAGAACCCGACGGCCTTCTTGAACTCGGGTGAGGTGAGGCGGGCGTTCCAGTCCATGTCGTACCAGGCGCCGCCGAAGGTGTTGACGACCGTGTTGATCGGGGCGAGGTTCTGACCCCAGCCGGGCAGTCCGCGCAGGCAGATGCCGCTCGTGCCGTCGGTGCCGTCGACCCGGGCGGCGAGGTCGGCGACCTGCTGCCAGGTCGGATTCGGCGGCATCGTCAGCCCGTCCTTGCGGAACAGGTCCTTGCGGTACATCAGGAAGGAGCCCTCGCCGTAGAAGGGCTCGGCGTAGACCTTGCCGTCCCGCCCGGTCAGCGACTCCAGCAGGTTGGGGAAGACGTCGCCCTGGTCGAAGTCCTCGTCCGCCTTCACATAGGAGTCCAGCGGGGCGAGCCAGCCGTTGTCCGCGTAGATCGGCACCTCGTAGGCGCTGAGGCTCGCCACGTCGTAGTTGCCGGCCTGCGTCGCGAACTCGCGGTTCATCCGCTCCCGCGCCTCGTTCTCCGGCAGCAGGGTGTAGTCGACCGTGATGCCGGTCTCCTCGGTGAAGTGCTCCTTGGTGAGCTTCTTGAGGGTCTGCACCTGGGGCGCGTCCATCGCGAGCACCTTGAGGTCGGCCTGCTCGCCGCCGCTCGGGTCGGTGTCACCGCATCCGGCGAGCACGAGGCCCGCGGCGGCCATGGCGGCCACGGCCATCTGCGCGAGGCGGCTGCGTTTCATGACAAACCGGCTAGTACCCACCTTTGCCATTTATTAGGCATACAGGGTCAAAAAGGAAGGTTTACGGACGGCCCCGGCGGGCCTCCCCGCGTCTGGAGAGCGCGTCGGCCGCCACGGCGGCCAGCAGCACCCCACCAGTGATCATGAACTGCACGGCGTCCTCGACCCCCAGCAGCCCCATGCCCGAGGCGATCGACTGGATCACCAGCACCCCGAGCAGCACCGACCAGGGAGAACCGCGCCCTCCGAACAGACTCGTACCGCCGATGACGGCCGCCGCGATCGCGTTGATCAGCAGCATCCCGGAACCGGCGGCACGAGCCGTGGTGGGGCTCGCCGAGGTCAGCTCCGAGGCCACGAACAGCCCGCCGAACGCGGCCAGCGTCCCCGACACCATGAACATCGCGACCCGCACCCGCTCCACCCCGATGCCCGCCCGCCGCGCCGCCTCGACGCCGCCGCCGAGCGCGTACACCCGCCGCCCGTGGCGGGTGCGGCGCAGCACGTAGTCCGAGACGACCAGGACCACCAGGAAGATCAGCAGCGCGAGCGGCAGCCCCTGAAACCGGTTGAGGGTGTAGGCCGCGGCGAAGGCGATCCCCGCGAGCAGTGCGGTGCGCAGCCAGATGTCACCCGCCGGCCGGTGCGGCATCCCGGCGGCCAGATGGCGGGCCCGCTTGCGGCGGGCGGCCAGGAAGTACCCGGCCGTGCCGAGCGCCGCGACCGTGTAGGCCGCCGCGTCGTCCTCGAAGTGGCGGCTGGTCAGGGAGGCGACCAGACCCTCCTCGTCGATGTTGATCGTGCCGCTCGCGCCCAGCAGATAGAGCGTCAGACCGTTCCAGATCAGCAGGCCCGCCAGCGTCACGACGAACGCGGGCACGCCGAGCGAGGCGAAGAAGAACCCGTGGAAGGCGCCCACGGCCATGCCCACCGCCACCGCCACGATCACCGCGAGCCACTCCGGCATCCCGTGGTTCACGTTCAGCACCGCGAACGAGGCCCCCGCCAGGCCGCTGACGGAGCCGACCGACAGATCGATCTCCCTGATCAGCAGCACGAACACGATCCCGACGGCGACCAGACCGGTCCCGACGATGCCCACGCCGAGGTTGGACAGATTGCGGGGCGAGAGGAACTTGTCGTCAAGACCCTGGAAGACGCACCAGATCACGATCAGCCCGGCGATGACCAGCAGCGGCCCGCGCTCACCGCCCCGCACACTGCCACGCACCTCCAGGGCGTAGTCGCGCAGGTTTCCGGACCAGCCCCGGGTGCGCGGCCCACGGTCGGGCGCGACCGGTCCGGCGCTGCCCGGCCCGCCGTCCCGGTGCGGCCCGCCCCGGCTCACGGCCACGCCTCTTCGTCGCCCTTCGACCGATGCGCCACGGCGTTGTCCGCCGCCCCGGTCACGGAGGAGATGATCTGCTCCTGCGTCACGGTGCTCACGTCGAACAGACCGTTGTTGCGGCCCAGCCGCAGGATGGCGACACGGTCCGCGACGGCCTTGATGTCGCCCATGTTGTGACTGATCAGGATGATCGCCATGCCGCGGTCGCGCACCTCCTCGATGAGGTCGAGCAGATGGCTGGTCTGCTCCACGCCCAGGGCGGCGGTCGGCTCGTCGAGCAGCAGGACCTTGGGCGCTCCCATGAGCGAGCGGGAGATCGCCACGGCCTGCCGCTGACCGGCGGACAGTGCCGCGACCGGCACCCGCACATCGGGGATCCGGATCGACAGGGCGCGCATCAGGTCACGGGAGCGGCGTTCCATCTCCACCTCGTCGAGGACACCGACCCGGTCGATCTCACGGCCGAGGAAGAGATTGCCTACGACGTCCAGGTTGTCGCACATGGCGAGGTCCTGGTAGACGGTCGCGATGCCCAGGGCGTGGGCGTCGTGCGGGCGTTTGATCTGCACGAGCCGCCCCTCCCACTCGATGACGCCCCGGTCGGCGGGGCTGACCCCCGAGATCACCTTGATCAGCGTGGACTTGCCGGCGCCGTTGTCACCCGCCAGGGCCACGACCTCACCGGCCCGGACCTGCAGATCGACGTCGACGAGCGCCTGCACGCCGCCGAACCGCTTGGAGATGCCGCGCAACGCCAGAACAGGGGGATGGGCCACGGGGAATCACGTCCCTCACCGGGTCAGCCCGATCCGGTCACAGGCCGGCCGGAGCTTCGGGGTGCAGATCTGGTCGATCGTGTAGACGCCGTCCCGGACGAGCGTCTGCCCGATGGTCTCGGCCGTCACGGCGATCGGGCGGAGCAGCACCGCCGGGATGTCCTGCGTGGTCGGGCTGTCCACGCTCCGCGTGACGAGGGCGTCGAGGTCATTGCCGCGGGCCAGGGCCACGGCCATCGCGGCGGCCGCCTCGGTCTCCAGCCGGAAGGGCTTGTAGACGGTCATGTACTGCTCGCCCTCGACGATGCGCCGCACGGCGTCGAGATCGGCGTCCTGGCCGGTGACCGGGGGCAGCGGCGAGATACGGGCGCTCTTGAGCGCCGCGACGACACCGGCTGCGATCGAGTCGTTGGCCGCCAGCACCCCGTCGATCTGGTTCGGGCCGAGGCCGTTGATCGCGGCGGACATGTGGTCGTTCGCGTTCTCCGTGCGCCACCCCAGGGTGTTGTACGACTTGAGGATCCGCACCTTGCCCTTCAGGACGGACCGGGACCCGCCCTCGTACCAGGCGGCGTTGGGGCTGGAGGGATCGCCGTTCATCATGACGACGCCGCCGCCGTCGGCCCTGGCTCCCATGCCCTTCAGCAGGTGCTCGCCCTGGAGCCGGCCGACCTGGCCGCCGTTGAAGCTGACGAAACCCGAGATCGGGCCCTCGGCGAGCCGGTCGTAGGCGACCACGGGGATGCCCTCGCGGTCCGCCGCCCGGACCGAGGAGCGCAGCGCCTTGGGATCCACGACGTCCAGGATCAGGGCCGAGACCCCCCTGGTGATCATGGAGTCCATCTGCTGCCGCTGTCTCGCCGCGTCGTTCTCGGCGTTGGCGTACACCACCGAGCACTCCGGGCACAGCTCCTTCACCCGCTTCTCGATCAGGGGCTTGTCGGACTGCTCCCAGCGGGGGACCGCGCGGCTCGGCAGCAGCAGGCCGAGGGTCAGGCCGTCGTCACCGTCTTCGCCGCTGTCGGTACAGCCGGCCAGGGACGTGGCCAGGACACCGGCCATCAGGGCGACGAACACACGCCATCTGCGCCCTCTCACGGCGGACCTCCTTCATCGGGCGGTGTCGGGCCCTGGCCGGGGGGTCGGTCGGGGTTCGGGCTCGGGGGCGGGTCGGGGGTCTGGTCGCTGTGGCTGCTCCGGCCGGTCTCGCGGTCGGGGGCCGGGGCGGGGCCCGGGCTCTGGTTCATGTGCCGGTCACGGTCTCGTCGGCCGGGGGTCGGGGCTGGGGCCGGGCTCTGGTCCGTGTTGCGGTTTCTTCGGTCCGGGGGCGGGTCGGGGGCCTGGTTCCTGTCTCTGTTCCGGCCGCGGAGTCGGCGGCCCGCGGGCGGGTCCGAAGTTCCGTTCCGGGGCCGGTTCCGGTCGCGGTTGCGGCCCCTGCCCCAGCCGCGTTCGCGGACCAGGCCCCAGCCGCGGTCCCAGGTGCGGCCCGGCTCCGGCACCCGCTCCGGCTCGACCTGCGGCGGCTGCGCCCTCTGCTCGGGTTCCGGTTCCTGTTTCGGATCGGGCCGGGACACGACGATCTCGCTCCACACCTGCTTGCCGCCGCCGACCGGCACCGAACCCCAGGCCGTCGACATCGCCTCGACCAGGAAGAGCCCACGGCCGCCCGTCGACTCCCAGTCCACCACCACCGGCTTGGCGGGCGCACGAGGCGAGGAGTCGCTCACGGTCACCCGCAGCCGGTCCGCCGCCAGGGTCAGATCCAACCGGACCGCGCCCTGCGTGTGCACCAGCGCGTTGGTGACCAGTTCCGACACCACCAGCAGCACGGTGTCGGCCTCGGCCACGACGTCCCACGAGCGCAGCGTGCGCGCGCTGAACCGGCGGGCGTGCATGACCGCGTCCGGCAGCCGCCACACCACCCAGCCCGCCCGCACCGGCCGGACCCGCATCCCGTCGTAGCGCAGCAGCAGCAACGCCACGTCGTCCTCGCGGCGCCCGGCTTCGCCCAGCAGTTCGTCGGCCATCCGTCCCGGGTCGGCAGGATCGGCCGCCGCGAGTGCCTCACGCACGAGCCGCATGCCCTCGTCCACCTGCAGATCGGCCGACTCGACCAGGCCGTCCGTCACCAGCGCGAGCACCGAGCCCGGGGCCAGGGCCAGTGCCGTCAGCGGGAACTCCGCGTCCGCGAGGACGCCCAGCGGGAGCCCGCCCTCCACCGCGATCTCCTCGGTGCCGCCGGCCGGCAGTCGCACCAGCGGGGACAGATGCCCGGCCCGCACGAACAGCGCGTTGCCCTCCTCCATGTCCAGTTCGACATAGCAGCAGGTGGCGAACAGATCGGTCTCCATGCCGACGAGCAGCCGGTTGGCGTGTCCGACGACCACGTCCGGCGGATGGCCCTCCACGGCGTAGGCCCGGACCGCCGTACGCATCTGGCCCATGATCGTCGCGGCCCCGGCGCTGTGCCCCTGCACATCACCGATGACCAGGGCCACCTTTGCCTCCGACAGCGCGATCACGTCGTACCAGTCGCCGCCCACCTGGAGCCCGCGCCGGGCGGGCAGATAGCGGGCCACGGCGGTGCCCCCGGGCAGCTGGGGCAGCCGGCGCGGCAACAGGCTGCGCTGCAGCATCGTCGCGAGCTCCTGCTCGGCGTCGTAGGCGTGCGCGCGTTTCAGGGCCTGCCCCACCAGCCCCGCGGTCGCCGTCAGCAGGGCCCGCTCCTCGGGGGCGAACTCGTGCGGGGTGTCCCAGCCGACCAGGCACACCCCGGTCACCCTGCTCTTGGCCGGCAGCGGCAGCACCGCGAGCCCGCCGGGGCCGATCCCCTCGAGACCGGGTTCCAGCACGGCACCCGCCGGCCACAGGCTCATCCGCCCGTCCCGCAGCGCCGCCTGGAGCGTGGGCAGCGCGGCGACCGGCGCGTCGGGCCACTCCGAGCGCCACTCGGCACGCCACAGCTCCGGCCAGGCGCCGGCACTCGGCGGATCGAGCACGGTGACCGCCAGCCGGTCCTCCAGCAGCTCGGCGAGCGCCACCCGGTCGGCGTCCAGCGGCTCGCGCAGCGCGGCGACCACCACACGGCTGACGTCCCGGACCGTCACGGCGTCGTCGAGCGCGGCCGTCAGCCACTGGATCCGGGCGACGTCGCTGGCGCTGCGGCGCAGCACGGGGGCGGCGGTCACCACGCCGAGCACTCGCTCCGGAGCGCCGTCAAGCCCCTTGCGCACGCGGCAGTTCAGGCGCAGCCAGCACAGTTCACCGGTGGGCCGGCGGATCCGGAACTCCAGTTCCCGGCGGCCGGGGGTCTGCGCGGACGGTTCGATCACCGACAGCAGGGCGGGGACGTCCTCGGGGACGCTGCACGAGAGCAGGGTGTCGGTCTTGCCGTCGAAGCCGCTCTCGGGGATGCCGACGAGTTCGAGCAAGGCCTGGTCCGTCTCGACCAGGCCGGTGCCCGGCGCCAGGGCGAAGGAACCGACGCCCATGGCGCGCAGCGCCGAATCCAGCAGGGGCGAGGGGGCGCACCGGTCGGCCTCGCCCCGGAGCCGCCCCGCGACCGCCTCGGCATACCGCTCCAGGAACTCCCGCTGCTCCGCCCCGAAGCCCTCCCCGGCCTCTCCCACCACGGCAAGACACCCCAGCCATCCACCCGCGGCCCCCAGCGGCAACGCCCCGAGCGGCGCGGCGCCGGCCCCGCCTTCCTCCCGACCGGCGAACACCACACCCCCGAGCCACAGGGCCCGCCCGGTCCGGAACGCCCTGGCGATGACCCCCGCACCGTCCGCGGCCCCGGGCGGGACTCCGGGCGAGGGCAGGGGCGAGGTCGAGATGCGGAGTTCCGGGGTGGCTGAGCGTGATTCCGGCGGGGGTGGGGTGCTGCTTCGCTCCGGCCCGGGTGGCCCCGACGGCCCTGGTGGCCCCGGTGGCCCCGGCGGCCCGGGTGGCGTGCCGCTGTGCTCCGGCCTGGACGACCCCCCCTCCGGGACCGGCACACGCCCCGGCAACCCGTACCGCTCCGGCTCGGCGCCGGACGATTCCACCGAGCGGAGTTCCGTACCGTCCTCGCTCCGCACGTACACCGCCGCCAGCGCCACCCCGGCGAACGCCAGGACCCGTTCCCGCGCGGCGAGCTCCGGCGCGGGACGAGGCGGACCGGTGCTCCCGTTCCCCGGCGCCCGAAGACCGGGGACCGCGGCCCGGGCATCGCCGTAATGGGGCATGTCCGCATCCACCTCCCGTCCATGCCGCAGCCAGCGGCAGGTGGGAGTCCCCGGAGCTCAGGCGACGGCGACACGGCGGATCCACGCCGCGTCTGAGCGGCAGGGCACCCACACAACAGAATCGCACACCTGGATATCCGCGACATATGGGGCAGGCGGCCCGGTCGGCCGGCGCACCCCGCGATTTCCGGCCACTCGCGCCCCTCCGTGCCGCCGTCCGGCTACCGTTGCCCCGCATGACCCACACCGAGATCGAGATCACGCCGGCACTGATTCGGGAACTGCTGCGCGACCAGCACCCCGACCTGGCCGATCGCCCTCTGCGACTCGGTGCGCGCGGCTGGGACAACCAGCTCTGGCGCCTCGGTGACGACTTGGCCGTGCGGCTGCCCTGGGCGACGAACTCCGCGGACGTGTTACTGCGCAAGGAGCACACCTGGCTCCCCGTACTCGCCCCGCGTCTGCCCCTGGAGGTTCCGGTCCCGCAGCGCCTCGGTGAGCCCTGCGACCGCTTTCCGTACGCCTGGATCGTCACCACCTGGGTGCAGGGCGCCCCGGCCGACCGCGCCCCCGCCACCCGCGCCGCGGAATCGGCCGAGGCCCTGGCCGCCTTCCTGACGGCTCTGCACCGCCCCGCCCCCGAGGACGCACCCGTGGGCCGGGGCCGCGGCGGGCCGTTGTCCGAGTACGCCGAGGGGCTCGCCCGTCACCTCGAAACGGCCACGGAGCTGGGCCTCCTCGCGGACCCGGAGCCGGTCCGCGCGATCCTGGACGACGCCCTCGCCGCGCCCGACTGGACGGGCCCGCCGGTCTGGCTCCACGCCGACCTGCACGCGGCCAACGTCCTCACCGCCGACGGCACCTTCTGCGGTGTGATCGACTTCGGCGACCTCTGCGCCGGCGACCCCGCCTGCGATCTCGCCGCCGCCTGGACGCTGCTGCCGGACGGCGCGGCCGACCGCTTCTACGACCTCTACCGCCCGGCCGCGGACCCCGCGACCCGGCGCCGCGCCCGAGGCTGGGCCGTCGCGCGCGCCCTCACCTGCATGGCCATCGGGCACGCCGGAGACCACGGCCGCCCGGGCGGCAAGTCCACGTGGGGCCCACCGGCCCGGGCCGCCCTGCACCGCGTCCTGGCCACGGCCGACCACGCGTGACCGGGGCAGGGTGCCGTCGCCTGGCAACGGGTCCGGCGGCCGGGGCTCACCGGTCGCCGGGCCCGCCCGGAGTGACGGTTCAGCCCACCCGGCAGGGCAGGCTCGTCGTACTGTCACCGCCTGGAGCTGTCGCGGTGTAGCCGAAGGTGGTGCTCTTGCCTGGTGCGAGGGAGCCGTTCCAGCCGGCGTTGTGGACCATCACCGACTGGCCGTTGTAGGTCGCGTTGCCGCTCCACAAGCTCTCGATCTTGTGGCCGGCGGGGAGGTTCCAGTCGACCATCCAGCCGAGCATCGGGACGGTGCCGGTGTTGGTGACGGTCACCTCGGACTGGTAGCCGCCGTTCCAGCTGCCGGTCGTCCTGCGGGTGGCCGTGCAGGTGCCGGGCACCGGCTCGGACGGGTTGCCCGGCTCCTTGATGCCGGTCACCTCGCCGTTGCCGCCGTCGAAGACGACGTCGGAGCAGGAGTAGAAGGTCTCCTGACTGTCGGAGCGCTGCCAGACCATGTAGATGATGTGGCGGCCGTCCTTGTCGGCCGGGAGCTTGCCCGTCCAGGAGTAGTTGGCCTCGACCGTGCCCGGGGAGCCGTTCAGCGGCGGGTGGTCGACGCTCAGGAACGGCCGTTCCTCCATGTCGTTCCAGGTGAGGGTCTTGGCCGGGTCGAAGCCGTCCTTGGTGATGTAGACGTAGAACCAACCCGGGTGCGCCGCCCAGGCGTTGTACGAGAAGTCGACCGTCGCGCCCGAGGTGAGATGGGTGAGCGGCCAGTCCTTGCTGGGGGTGTTGAAGCCGGTGAAGTTGGTGTTGCCGCCGCTGCACAGCTCGCCGTCCGGCACGAAGCCCCGGGTGCGGCCGGCGCCGTCCGAGCGGAGCACCGAGAACCAGTTGTAGAACGGCGTGGTGCCGCTGACCTGCTGGGCATTCCGGCAGGCCGGGTTGACCGGCTTGATCTCGCCGGTGTCGGTCAGACCGTCCTGCCAGCACAGGAAGGTGCGGCTGCCTGGCTTCATGGGCGTGCCGTGGGCCTCCGCCTCACCCCCGGACGTCATGACCAGGCCGAGGGCCGGGACCGTGACGAGCAGGGAGAGCAGGACGAGGAAGAGGGACCTGGCCCGGGTGGGGAGTGTTGATCGGCGCATCGGGAGCCTTCCCGGCTCTTTTGTCAGGATCATGACAGCATCATCCGTTCCTTGGGATACGGGCCTGCGGATGCGTGTGTGGGGATGCGCGGGGTGGGGGCGACTTCAGGGCGGGTTCCGGTCCACCGTATGGGAGCGCTCCCACCCCGCTTGCTGCGGAAGTTAGCGCCGAGGGACGCGGTTGTAAACGGCTGGCGCACCCGAACTGCCGGTCAGGGGCCTTCTGGTGGCCGCCGGCCCCGGCGCAGAACACGCTGGGCCGCCTGCCGCAGGGCCGCGACGAGCGGCTCGTCCCGGCGGCTCGGCAGCCAGCCCAGTGCGGCCGTCCAGGGTTCGAGGTCGGTGACGTCGACGTACGACACACCACGGCGCGGGTAGAGCCAGCGGGTCGTGCCCGGCGGCAGCTGGATGCCCTGTCCCATGGCGATCAACGGCAGGGCGCTCTCGTAGTCGACGATGGCGTGCGGGCTGAACCGCACGGGGGTGCCGTCCGGTCGCGGATCGGCGGACCAGAAGTCCCGGAACACCTTCGGGACCTGCTCCGACCAGCCGATGCGGGGTTGGTCCGCGAGGTCCGCGAGGGTCAGCGTGTCCCGGGAGGCAAGAGGGTGACCATCGGCCATCGCGACACAGCGGGGGCCGTCGGCCAGTGCCAGGGTCTGGACGCCGTCGGGCACGGGCAGAAACAGGAACGCCGCGTCGACCTCGCCCCGCAGGATCGCCGGGCCGGCGTCGAAGCCCATGCGGACGACGTCGACCTCCACCTGCGGGGAGTTCTCCCGCAGTTCTTCCAGGACGGCCGGGATCGGGTCCATCGAGGTGATCGCCTCCAGCGAGCCGATCACGATCCGGCCGGCGGCCGCGTTGGCCTGGTTCTCCGCCTCGCGGCGCAGCTCCTCGGCCGCCTCCACCACGGTCCGGGCCCGCCCCACGAGCGCCTCACCCGCCGCGCTCAACGCGACCCTGCGCGTCGTCCGGTCCACCACGGCGACACCCAACCGCTCCTCCAGAGCGGTGATGTGCCGCGAGAACGTCGGCTGCGCCATGAACGCCCGCCGGGCCGCCTGCCCGAAGTGCAACTCCTCGGCGAGGAGCAGGAACAGCTGCAACTGCTGGATGCTGGGATACCTCACGTCGCCACGAGGCTACCAACAACGCCCCTCAACGGGGCGCGGGGAAACCGCGCGGCCGGCCACGACGGCGCCGCACCGTTCCCGCTATGCCGCAAGCACCCCCGCCAGCCAGTCCAGTTGACGGCGAACATGCACCGCGTCCCCACCCTCGTGCCCGTTGAACGGATACGCGTGGATCTCCCTGCGCGGGTCCCTCCCGGCCAACTCGCCATAGCGGTTGAACGCCGCGTACGCCCCACTCGGCGGACATACGACATCCCGCAACCCCACTCCGAAATGAGCCGGCGCCTGCGCACGACGCGCGAAGGAGACACCCTCGACGTAGGAAAGCGTGCGGAAGGCGTCCCGTTCAGCCCCCCGATGGACGGACAAGTACGCGGCGATCTCCCCGTACGGCCCCGCGTCCGTGAGGTCCAGGGCCCGCCGGATCCCGCACAGCAGGGGAGCCGTGACCAGCAGCGCCGCCAGGTCGGGGACGAGTCCCGCGACGGCCAGCGCCACCCCGCCCCCCTGGCTGTTGCCGACCGCGACGGTCCGCCCGGCGTCCACGCCGGGCAGCGCCCGTACCGCCGAGGCCGCCCGCACCGCGTCGGTGATCAGGCGCCGGTAGTGATAGTCCTCGGGTGTGCGTAGTCCGCGTACGGCCGGCCCGGGTCCGCCCGGTGCCCCGGCGTGTGGATCCGGGGTCTCCCCGCCGCACCCGTACCGGTCGCCCTGGCCGCGGTTGTCCATGAGCAGATGCGCGTACCCGGCGTTCACCCACGTCAGACGCTCATGCGGAAGGCCGCGCCCGCGCCCGTACCCGGCGAACTCGACCACGGCGGGCAGGGGTTCACCGACCCCGGCGGGGCGGCTGAACCACGCCCGCACCGGATCGCCCGCGAAGCCCCGGAACGTCACGTCCCAGGTCCGTGTCAGCCGAAGCCCCGTCTCCACCGGCCGCACCGACACCAGGGGATCGGCCTGCCCGGCCTCCTTCACCGTGCTCAGCCAGAAGGCGTCGAAGTCGGCGGGCTCCTCCAAGTCCGGGCGATGGCGCTCCAGTTCCGGCAGCGGCAGGTCGAAAGCGGGCACGGCGGCACCTCGCAGGAGTCGGTGGTCGTCCAGAAACTTGCGACGGACAGCGGGCGATAGCCCCTGGGGTCTACCCAGGTTCATCGGGGTTCCAACGCGGCACACGCGCCCCGTCCGACTGCCGCAGCACCCATTGACAGCGCTTTCTGGTGCCCTTAAGTTGCCGCGAAGTTACCGGTAAGCGCTCGAAAGTTTCGGTTCCGCGTCCCTTGCCCACGGGAGGCCCGAGCAATGAGCACGTCCACCACATCGGCCCCGCCGGGCACTCAGGACCCGCCTTCGGCCAGAGCCGCACCCCGCCGCCGTGAACGGGCACCCGCCCGCACCAGCTGGCGGCGGGCGCTGCGCCGCGACTGGCAGTTGTACTCACTGGCAATCCTGCCGCTGCTGTTCTTCCTGGTCTTCCGCTATCTGCCGATGATCGGCAACGTGATCGCCTTTCGCCGCTTCGAGCCCGGAGGGTCGATCTTCGGCGAGGAGTGGGTGGGGCTGCGCTATGTGGAGATGTTCCTCAGCGACCCCACCTTCTGGCAGGTGTTCCGGAACACGCTGTGGATCGGCGGACTCACCCTGCTGTTCTGCTTCCCGGTCCCGATCGTGCTGGCGCTGCTGCTCAACGAGGTGCGCCGGCGCTCCCTGAAGCGGTTCGTGCAGTCGGTGTCCTACCTTCCGCACTTCCTGTCGATCGTGATCGTCGCGGGCATCACGATGCAGATGCTGGCCAGCGACGGCCCTGTCAACCACGTCCTCGGCTGGCTCGGGCACGAACCGATCCGCTTCATCCAGGAACCCGAGTGGTTCCGCACCATCTACGTCGGCTCGGAGATCTGGCAGACCGCCGGCTGGGGCACGATCCTCTACCTCGCCGCGCTCACCACGATCGACGAGGACCTGTACGAGGCGGCGCGCATCGACGGGGCCAACCGCTGGCAGCAGATCTGGCACGTCACCCTGCCCGGCATCCGGCCCACCATGGTCACGCTGCTGATCCTCAACATCGGCACGTTCATGGTGGTCGGCTTCGAGAAGGTGCTGCTGCTGTACAACCCGCTGACCTATCCGACCGCCGACGTGATCTCGACGTATGTCTACCGGTCCGGTGTGGAGTCCAACAGCTTCAGCTACGCCGCCGCCATCGGACTGTTCGAGGCGATCATCGGCCTCGTCCTCATCACGTCCGCCAACCAGCTCTCGCGTCGCACAGTGGGGACGAGCCTGTGGTGAAGCCGAGCCGTTCCTACCGGGTCTTCCAGGGCGTCAACGGGGTGGTCCTCACCCTGGTCGTGCTGGTGACGCTGTATCCCTTCGCCAACATCCTGGCGCGGTCCTTCAGCGGGGAGCGGCAGATCCGGGCCGGTGAGGTGACCCTGCTGCCCAAGGGGTTCAACCTCACCACGTACGAGATCGTGTTCCAGGACGAGATGTTCTGGCGGAACTACGGCAACACCGTGCTGTACACGGTCGTCGCGACGGCCGTGGCCATGGTGCTGACGACGTGTTACGCCTATGTGCTGTCGAAGAAGAACCTCAAGGGGCGCGGCGTGCTCGTCGGCGTCGCCGTGTTCACCATGTTCTTCACCGGCGGACTGATCCCGAACTACATCCTGGTCACCAGCCTCGGCCTGAAGAACAGCGTCTGGGCGATCGCCCTGCCGAACGCGATCAGCGTCTTCAACCTTCTGGTGATGAAGGCCTTCTTCGAGAATCTGCCGACCGAGCTGGAGGAGGCCGCGCAGATCGACGGCCTGAGCACCTACGGCACCCTCTTCAGGATCGTCCTTCCGCTGTCCAAGGCGGTCGTGGCGACGATGGTGCTCTTCTACTCGGTGTCCTTCTGGAACTCCTGGTTCAGCGCGTTCCTCTATATGGACCGAACCGATCTGATGCCGGTCACCGTCTACCTCCGCAACCTGATCCAGGGCGCCACGGGCGGTGGCAACGCGGGCGCGGGCACCGAGCAGCTCAGCCAGGTCGCCGCGAACATCCAGTCGGTGACCATCGTCCTCACCGCCCTGCCGATCCTCTGCGTGTACCCCTTCGTCCAGCGCTACTTCGTCTCGGGCGTGATGCTCGGCGCGGTCAAGGGCTGACGCCGCCCCCGCAACACCCCGCCGCCTCCTCAACTCGCCTACGGAACAAAGGAGTCTCCGTGCAGAACGCAGGACAGCTCTCGCGGCGCCAGATACTCGCCGCCGCCGGCTTCATCGGGCTCGCCACGGTCACCGGCTGCGGCAGCGGCGAGGACGGAGGCGACTCCAAGGACCTTTCCAAGAAGCAGAACGGCGCGATGAAGAACTACCGGGCCGGCCAGCAGTTCAAGGCGGCCAAGCCACTGTCCTTCTCGGTGCTGCACAACAACAACCCGGTCTACCCGATGAAGAACGGCTGGCTGTTCTGGAAGGAGCTCACCAAGCGCACCGGGGTCACCCTCGAGCCGGTCGACGTCCCGCTGGCCGACTACGAGAAGAAGCGCAGTGTCCTCATCGGGGCCGGCGACGCCCCGTTCCTGATCCCCAAGACGTACCATCCCTCCGAGGTCGCCTTCGTCTCCTCGGGGGCCGTCCTCGCGGTCAGCGAGTACGTGAAGCTGATGCCCAACTTCCGCGACAAGGTGCGCAAGTGGAAGCTGGAGCCCGAGCTCGACTCCATCCGCCAGTCCGACGGCAAGTACTACCTGCTGCCCGGCCTGCACGAGAAGGCCAAGTCCGGCTACTCGCTGTCCTTCCGCACGGACGTCCTCGACAAGCACGGCCTGAGCCTGCCCACCACCTGGGACGAGGTGTACGACGTCCTCAAGGCGCTCAAGGAGGAGTACCCCGGCAAGTACCCCCTCTCCGACCGCTGGAGCACCAACACCCCGTTCCCCTGCGGCGCCCTGTTCAGCTACCTCGGCCAGGCCTTCGGCGTCAGAGCCGGCTGGACGTACGACAACATCAGCTTCGACCACAAGGCGCGGAAGTTCGTCTTCACCGGCGCGCAGGACGCCTACCGTCAGATGGTCGAGTACCTGCGCAGACTCGTCGCCGAGAAGCTCATGGACCCCGAGAGCTTCAGCCAGACCGACGACCAGGCCGTGCAGAAGCTCCTCGCCGAGAAGACCTACGCGATGAGCGCCAACCCCCAGGAGCTGGTGCAGAACTACCGCTACAACCTGGGGAAGCAGGTCAAGGGCGCGAAGATCGAGATGATCCCGGTGCCCCTCGGACCCGCCGGTCCCGTGGTGCTGGGCGGCAGCCGTCTGGAGAACGGCGTCATGGTCTCCAGCAAGGCCCTCAAGAGCGACAGCTTCGTCGCGATGATGCAGTTCCTCGACTGGCTCTGGTACTCGGACGAGGGCCAGAAGTTCTGCAAGTGGGGCGTCGAGGGCGTCACCTACACCGAGTCCGGCGACCAGTACACGCTGAAGCCCGGCATCTCCCTCATGGGCTCCGACCCGGACGCCCCGAAGGACCTCCAGAAGGACTACGGCTTCTTCAACGGCGTCTTCACCTACGGCGGCAGCTGGGCCCTGGTCTCCTCCTCGTTCAGCCCGGACGAGAAGAAGTTCCAGGACGCCATGGCCCAGCGCGAGCAACTGCCCATCGACCCGGCCCACCCGCTCCAGTCCTTCGAGCAGGAACAGGCGACCCTCTGGGACACCCCGCTCAAGGACACCGTCATCCAGAACACCCTCCAGTTCGTCCTCGGAAAGCGCCCGATGTCCCAGTGGGACGCCTACCTCGCCGAGCTGAAGTCGAAGAACATGCAGCAGCTCGTCGACCTGCACAACAAGGCCTACGAGCGGTTCAAGAAGGAGAACTCGTGATCCACTGGGTCCCCGATGCGCCGGGCGGCCGGCTCACCGACGCCTGGCGGAGCCGCGTCGGCACCGGCCGGCTCGAACTCGCCCTGCGCGGCGACCACCAGGAGTCGCCGAAGGTCCTGCGGCGCGACATCGGCTTCCGGCACATCCAGGGCCCCGGGCTGCTCAGCGACGGCATGGCGGTGCACCCCCCCTCCCTCGAACTCGGCTTCATGCCGGGCGAGCCGCCGAGCGGCGCCCGCTCGGCGGGGAGGTGACGGCATGAGCACCGTACGGACCTCGGACTTCGGCACCGGCGCCCTCTCCCGCGCATCCGCATTGATCCACACCGTCCTCACTGTCGAGGCGCTGCTGCTCCTCACCGCCTTCCCGGGCCTGGCCGGACTGCTCCTGCTCGGCCCCGACCCCGCCAACCTCCCGCTCGCGGCCCTGTGCCTGCTGCCCCTCGGACCGGCCCTGTCCGCCGCCCTCTACGCCCTCCACCACCGCAGCCGCGACCTCACCGACCTGCGTCCGGCCCGCGCCTTCCTGCGCGGCTGGCGGCTCAACGCCGTACCGGCCCTGAAGCTGTGGACGCCCCTGCTGGTCTGGCTGATGGTCATCACCTTCACCCTCACCCACTTCTCCGCCACCGGCCTGCCCGGCTGGTGGGCGCTGCTGCTGGCCGCCATCGGCGCCTTCGCTCTCCTCTGGGGCGCGCACGCCCTCGTCCTCACCTCGCTGTTCGCCTTCCGTGCCCGGGACACCGCCCGCCTCGCCGGGTACTTCCTGTTCCGGCACGGCCGCGCCACCCTCGCCGCCGCCTCCCTGCTGATCCTGACGGCCGCGCTGACCGCCCTGCTGACCGAGGCCCTGCCCGCCCTGCTGGCCGCCCCGCTGCTGCTGTCCCTGCTGCACGGCAGCCGCACGGTGATCACCGAGACCCAGGAGGAGTTCACGGCATGACCGCGCCCCGCACCCCGAAGATCCCGTACGGCGGCGACTACAACCCAGAGCAGTGGCCCGAGGACGTCTGGGACGACGACCACCGCCTGTTCACCAGGTCCGGCATCGACACGCTCACCGTCGGCGTCTTCACCTGGTCCCTCACCCAACCGGCCCCGGACAGCTACGACTTCACGATTCTGGACCGCATCCTGGACCGGTCCGCCGCCGAGGGCCGTCAGGTGTGCCTTGCGACCGGCACGGCCGCGCTCCCGCCCTGGCTCGCCAAGCGGCACCCCGAGGCCAACCGCACCGACTTCGAGGGCCGCCGCCACCGCTACGGCCAGCGCCACAACTTCTGCCCCAGCTCCCCGGCGTACCGCGAACACGCCACCGCCGTGGCCTCCCGCCTCGCCGCACGGTACGCGCACCACCCGGCCCTGCTCGCCTGGCACATCAACAACGAGTACGGCGGCGCCTGTTACTGCGACCTGTGCGCCGAGGCGTTCCGGGAGTGGCTCCGGGACCGGCACGGCACCCTCGACGCCCTCAACGACGCCTGGTGGACCACCTTCTGGTCGCACCGCTACACCGACTGGGACCAGATCGAGCCGCCCAACGCCCTCACCGAGCACTGGCGCGGCCCCGACCACACCGCGTTCCAGGGCATCACCCTCGACTACTTCCGCTTCACCACCGACGCCCTCCTCGGCTGCTTCCTCGCCGAGAAGGAGGTGATCCGCGCCCATGACCCCGACACGCCCGTCACCACCAACTTCATGGGCACCTTTCGCCCCCTCGACTACCACCGCTGGGCGCCCCACCTCGACTTCGCCTCCTGGGACAGCTATCCGCCCCTGGACGCCCCGCCGACCCGGCCCGCCCTCGCCCACGACCTGATGCGCGGCCTGAAGGACGGCGCCCCGTTCTGGCTGATGGAACAGACGCCCTCCACCACCGCCTGCCGTGACGTCAACCCGCTCCGGCGGCCCGGCGAACTCCGTCTCGCCACCTTCCAGGCCATCGCCCACGGTGCCGACGCCGCCCTGTACTTCCAGATGCGCGCCTCACGGGGCGCCTGCGAGAAGTACCACGGGGCGGTCATCGGCCACGCGGGCCGCGACGACACCCGCGTCTTCCGCGAAGTCGCCGCCCTGGGAAGGGAACTGGAAGCCCTGGGCGACCGCACGCTCGGCGCCCGCACCCCGGCCCGCACCGCCCTCCTCTTCGACTGGGACAGCTGGTGGACCCTGGAGATCTCCGACGGCCCGTCCCGGCTGGTCAAGTACCCGGACGTGGTCCACGCCTACTACCGGGCCGCCCGCGAGGCCGGCGCCGACGTGGACGTCATCCCGCAGACCGCCGACCTCACAACCTACGACGTGGTCCTCGCCCCCACCCTCCACATGGTCAAGGGCGACCTCGCCACCCGCCTCGAAGCCGTCGCCGCACGCGGCGGCACGGTCCTGGCCACCTTCCTCTCCGGCCGCGTCGACGCACACGACCGCGCCTTCCTCACCGACGTGCCCGGTCCGCTCGCCCCCCTCATGGGCGTCCGCGTCGACGAATGGGACGCCCGAGCACCGGAGTTCGCCCAGACCGTCCCGGAGCTCGGGGCAGAGGCGCGGCTCGTCTTCGAGATCGTGCTCCCGCGCGGCGCCGAGCCGGTCGCCACCTACGGCACCGACTTCTACGCGGGCACCCCGGCCGTCACCCGCAACCGCTTCGGCGAGGGCGAGGGCTGGTACGTCGCCACCGCCCTCGACCAGCCGGGCGTCGACGGGATCGTCCGCCGCATCCTGGCCCGCCACGACCTGCTCGGCCCCTACGCAGGCCACCCGGAGGTCGAGACGGCCACCCGCGTCGCCCCCGACGGCACCCGCCTGCTCTTCCTCCTCAACCACGCCCGGGAACCGGCCCACCTCACCGCCCACACCACCGCCACCGACCTGCTCACCGGAAAGCGGGTGGACCAGGGCGAACCCCTGGTCCTCGACTCCCTGGGCGTGGCGATCCTTCATTGAAGTGCTCTCCCGGCTGAAGCCGGGAGATTCCCTCCTACCTTGCGGTGGCGGGCTTGACGCCTCGTGGGCGCCTGACGACTGCCCTCCCGGCAGCCGGGATGAGCGCGTGGCCCATCCGGTACAGGTGCAGGATGTTCCGGGCGGCGTTGTGGTCGGCATTGCCCGACCATCCGCAGTCCGGGTTCTTGCACACGAACGTGGCCTGATCCTCCCGGCTGCCCGGTGTGATGAAGCCGCATGCGCAGCAACGCAGGGAGGTGTTCGGTGCGGGGACCTTGCGCAGGGCGCCGCCGTGGCGTGCGGCTTTGTAGGTCAGCATCGTCACGGTGCGACCCCATGCCTCTTGGCTGATGGAGCGGTTCAGGCCGGACTTCTGCGCGACGTTCTTCCCTGGGCTGTCGATGGTGCCCTTGGCGGACTTGACCATGTTCGGGATGTCCAGTTCTTCCACCACGATCACGCCGTATGTGCGGGCGAGTTTGGTGGTGGTCTGGTGCTGCCAGTCGGTGGCGCGGCGCGTGGCTGTTGCGCGTAGCCGCTTGATCTGATCGTAGGTGTTCCACAGTCGGCGGGAGGTCTTCTCTCCGCGTTTGCGGAAGCTCTTGCGGTGCGCGGCGCGCCGCTCCAGACGGAGCAGCTTGGCCTTCTCGCCGGGGTTCAGCCACTTTTCGCGGTCGGCTGTGCCGTCTTCGAGCCGCGAGGGGCGGCGGTGGTCCTGGTGGTTGCCGTCGGACAGGGCGAGCGGGACGTTGACACCGACGTCGATACCGACCTCGGGACCGGTGTGCGGCTCGGGGGCGGCATCGAGGGTCTGGACGCGGAAGGCGATGTGCCAGCCGAGCGCGTCCTTGATCAGCCGGGCACCGGTGATCCGGTTGTCCTTGTCGGCGTGCCCGCCGACCGGGAGGTCCCTGGTCCAGCGGAAGCGGATCCGGCCAACCTTGGGGATGTTGACCATGCCCCAGCGCCGGTGCACGCGCGTGATCTGCAGGTCGCGGCCCTGCGGGATGTCCACGGACATCACCGTGCGCAGGCGGGCCTTGAACTTCGGCTCGTCGGCCCGGCCTTCCCAGCAGTTCTTCCAGGCCTGGTGGTACGTCTTCAGCACCGCCTGGGCGGCCTGGGCGGGAAGGACGGCGAGCCAGTCGATCTCCTTGCGGGCCTGCCGGATCGCCTCGTCCGCGGCCTTGAGGGACCGGCGGCACTTCGGCGTCATCGTCCAGAAGTCGTGCAGGAGATTCCACGTCGCGCGTGCGGCATAAGCCTGGGCGTCGATGAGTTGGACCTGTGCAGGGGTCAGCGCCAGCCGGGCGCGATGCCCGAACAGCCGCCTCACTTGCGCACGTTCCGTGGTCACGCGATCACTGTAGTGTTTGGTTCATGTCGCCACGGGCGTCTCCGCCCGACTCATGCGCAAGATCAAAGGTAGATCCTCCGCCCCTGCTCGTCAGGCACCCCGGACTTGCGGAAGAAGTAGCTGTTGATCTGGTCGCGCCACTCGCGGGCGCCGCGGAGCTGCTCCTCGTAGCGCTCCGCCACCCGCGCGTGGCGCACGGGATCCATCAGCCCGGCCAGCGAGGCCCACACCTCCTGGGCCTCCTCGACCTCCGCCACGCCCTCGAAGTGTGTGTCGTAGATGTGCTGGATCACCGTCTTGCCGCTGTGCAGGGTGTGCCCGTACGACACGTGGTGGAAGAACAGCAGCAGCTCGTCGGGGCAGGTGCCCAAAGACTCGTACAGCTCGGCCCACGGCTTGGCGTACTGCCCGGCGTAGCCCGTGCCGGTCGCCACAGTGCGGTCGACGCCGATCCCGTCCCGGTCGGCGAAGTGGTAGGTCCCCCACGGGCTGTACTCGTATCCGTCCACGCTCGGCCCGTAATGGTGCCCCGGCTGCACCATGAAACCCACGCCGAGGGGAGCGGTGTACTTCTCGTACGTCCGCCACGAGCCGTCGAGCACGGCGTGCAGCCCTTCCGCCGGCCCCGGCCCGAAGGTGAGCCCGATCCACTCGCCGAGCACCTCGCCCGGCTCGGCGTCCGGCTGCCAGGCCAGCCGCCCGAAGGTGTAGAGGTTCGCCTGGGCGAGGGGATGCCCGGTCCAGAACGGGTCGTCTCCGGCGTTGGACACGGCGATCAGCCCGCCCCGCGCCAGTTCCCCCACGGACGACTCCGGCCGGTGCCGGAACCGCAGTACCTCGCTCCACATCGGCCCCAGCCAGCAGACGTGCCGCTGCTGCCCGGTGTACTCCTGGGTGGCTTGCAGCTCCACCGCAAGCCGGGTGCAGGGCATCGCCCCGATCAGCGGCGAGACCGGCTCGCGCACCTGGAAGTCGATCGGCCCGTGCTTCACCTGGAGCACGGCGTTGGCGGCGAACGCGCCGTCCAGCGGCACGAAGTGGTCGTAGGCGGCCCGGGCCCGGTCCGTCCTCCGGTCCCGCCAGTCCTGGCAGTGGTCGTAGACGAACGCCCTCCAGTGCACGGTGCCGCCGTGCGGTTCCAATGCGGCGGCCAGCAGGTTCGCCCCGTCGGCGTGGCTGCGGCCGTAGGCGAACGGCCCCGGTTGGCCCTCCGAGTCGGCCTTCACCACGTACCCGCCGAAGTCGGGGATCGCCTCGTACACCGCTGCTGTGGCCTCGGCCCACCAGCCGCGCACGGTTTCGTCCAGCGGGTCGGCCGTGAGCAGCCCGCCGAGCACCACCGGCGCGGCGAAGGACACCGACAGGTGGGTGCGGACCCCATAGGGCCGCAGCGCATCGGCGATCGCGGCGACCTCGCCGATCCGGTCGGTCAGCAGATGTGCCTCGGTCTCGTGCACGTTGACGTTGTTGACGGCGACCGCGTTGATCCCGCACGCCGCGAGCAGCCTGCCGTACGCCCGCACCCGTTCCAGGTCCTTGCGCGCCCGTCCGTCCTCCCAGAACAGCGAGCCGCCCGCGTACCCGCGTTCCACCTGGCCCATGACCGGGTGCACGACGACGTTGTCCCAGTGGTCGAGCATGCGCAGGGCGAGAGCGGGGTGATGGGTCTCCCGCGCCCGCTCGCCGGAGAACGCCGCCTCCCCGAGCCGTACGACATGGAACAGGCCGTAGAGCAGCCCGCGTCCGCCGGAGGCGGTGACCGTCGTCGTGGCGTTCTCCCGGGCGACCGTGTAGTCCTCGTCACCGAGGTCATGGACGCCGAGGTCGAGGACCAGGTCGTACGCGCCGCCCTCCGGCTCGGCGTCGCGCACGACCCGGCCCCCGAACCGCAGGCAGGCCTCCGCCACCTCCCCGTGCACCGTCTCCTCCAGCGGGCCCGAGCCACGGATCAGCGTCCGTCGGCCGCCGACCGCCCGGAAGGCGGCGGACGGCAGCCAGGCCGGGTCGACACCCTCGGGCAGGACGGGCACGGGAAGCGGCATGAGACCCCCAACTCGATTGCTCAGGAGAGCAGTTCGACCTCCGCCAGGGTGCCCTCGCCGTCGAGGACCAGGCGGTATTTCTCGTACGTACCCGGTGACCTCACCGTGAACGCGCGTGTCTGCCTGTCCCATGTGAAGGACTCATCGGAGCGCCGGTCCAGGGTCCGCCAGGTCGTGCCGTCAAAGGAGCCCTGGAGCGTCCAGCCGGCCGGCGCCTTCGACCGGTCCGTCGACGAGGTCAGCGTGTACTGGACCGCCTCGGCGCCCTCCGGGACCGGCAGGTCCACGGACGTCACCGCCGCGTCCGTCGCCGACGTGTCGTCGAACAGGGCACCCTCGCCCTTCAGCACGTCCGCGCGGGGCGTCGGCACCTCGTCGTCCCGGGTGATCGACACGGGCGCGGCGTGCTTGCCCGTGCCCCAGGACGACGGCCGCGGGCCCATGTCGAACTCCAGGACACCGCCCTTGGCGACCACCGAGTGCGGCAGGGAGGTCTTGGACCACGTCCGGCCGTTGACCTTCAGCCCCTGCACGTACACGTTCTTCGCGCTGTTCCGCGGCGCCTTCACCACCAGCTCGCGCCCGTTCTCCAGACGCACGGTCGCCTTCGTGAACAGCGGTGAGCCGATCGCGTACTCGCCGCTGCCCATCACCAGCGGGTAGAAGCCGAGCGCGGAGAACAGGTACCAGGCCGACTGCTCGCCGTTGTCCTCGTCGCCGTGGTAGCCCTGGCCGATCTCGCTGCCCGTGTACAGGCGCGACAGCACCTCGCGGACCTTCTCCTGCGCCTTCCAGGGCTGCCCGGCCGCGTCGTACATGTAGATCGCGTGGTGGGCGACCTGGTTGGAGTGCCCGTACATGCCCATCCGCACGTCCCGCGCCTCGGTCATCTCGTGGATGACACCGCCGTAGGAGCCGACGAACTCCGGGGAGGCCGTCTCCGGTGTGGAGAAGTAGTCGTCGAGCTTGTCTCCCAGGCCCTTCCGGCCGCCGTACAGATTCGCCAGGCCCCGGCTGTCTTGCGGGGCGGTAAATGCGTATCCATACCCATTTGTCTCGGTGTAGTCGTGGCCCCAGACCCGGGGGTCGTACTTCGAGGACTCGACCCGCCAGTCGCCCTTGGCGTCCCGGCCCTGGAAGAACCCGGCCTGCGTGTCGAAGAGGTTCACATAGTCCTGGGCGCGGTTCAGGAAGTACTCCGACTCCTCCTTGTAGCGCCGCTCGCCGGTCTCCTCGTAGAGCTTTTGGCCCATGCGGGAGATGCCGTAGTCGTTGAGGTAGCCCTCCAGCGCCCACGACAGGCCCTCGTGCGTCTCGGTGCTGGTGTAGCCGAGGAAGGGGGAGGTGGTCATGCCCTTGCGGCCGACGCCCGGGTTCGGGGGGACGACCATCGCGTTCTTCACGGCCGCGTCGTACGCCGCCTTCGCGTCGAAGTCGACACCCTTGACGTACGCGTCCGCGAACGCCACGTCCGAGGATGTGCCCGTCATGAGGTCCGCGTAGCCGGGGGAGGACCAGCGCGAGGTCCAGCCGCCGTCCTTGTACTGCTGCACGAACCCGTCGACCAGCTCACCGGCCCGCGACGGGGTCAGGAACGAGTACGCGGGCCAGGTCGTCCGGTAGGTGTCCCAGAAGCCGTTGTTGACGTACACCTTGCCGTCGACGATCTTCGCGCCGGTGTGGGTCGGGGTGTCCGGGTTCGGCATGGGGGAGAAGGGCGAGGCGTACTTGTGCTTCCCGCCGACCTTCTCGAAACCGGAGTTCGGATACAGGTAGAGCCGGTAGAGGCTGGAGTACAGCGTCGTCAGCTGGTCCGGTGTCGCGCCCTCGACCTCGACCTTGCCGAGCAGCCGGTCCCACTGCCGCTGGGCGCTCCTCTTCACCGCCTCGAAGGACCGGCCTTCGGGGATCTCCTGGCGGAGGTTGTCCTTCGCCTGGTCGACGCTGATCAGCGAGGTCGCCAGGCGCAGGGTGACGGTCCGGTCGTCGGCCTTGAAGCGCAGATGGCCCTTGACTCCGGACGACGAGCCCTCGGTCACCGGCTTGTCGAACGCGCCGTAGACGAACAGCCGGGTCGCGCCCGTCGAAAGACCGGACTTCACGTCCGAGTAGCCGGTGACGATCCCGTTCTCCTTGTCGAGGGTCAGGCCGGCCTGGTCGGTGACGTTGTCGAAGAGGACGCTCGCGTCGTCGCCCGGGTAGGTGAAGCGCAGGGCGGCCGCGTGGTCGGTCGGCGCCATCTCGGCCTTCAGCCCGTTCTCGAACCGCACCCCGTAGTAGTAGGGCCGCGCGGTCTCGTTCTCGTGCCGGAAGGCCAGCTCCCGTGCCTCCCGGCCCAGGTCGGGGGTGCCGGCCGCGATGGACGGCATCACCTGGAAGGTCTGCCGGTCGCCCATCCAGGGACTGGGCTCATGACTCGCGCTGAACGCCTGGATCGTCGGCAGGTTGTCGGAGTTGTTGGACCGCGCGTAGTCGTACAGCCAGCTCAGCGAGCCCGCGTTGGTCACCGGCGTCCAGAAGTTGAAGCCGTGCGGCACCGCCGTAGCCGGGAAGTTGTTGCCCCGCGAGAAGCCGCCGCTGGAGTTGGTGCCCCGGGTCGTCACCGCGTAGTCGGACAGCTGCGCCTTCGGCCGCTCGGGAGCGGCGGACTCGAGGGTCACGTCGTCCAGCCAGCCCCGGAACTTCGCCGGGCCCTTCGGGGAGTCGTACGCCACCAGGATCCGGTCCACGGTCTTCCCGGCCGCGACCGACCCGATCCGCGAGGCCACGTTGTTCCACTGGTTGACGTAGAGGATCTTCGCCTCGCCCTGCCCTCGCGGCGTCAGCGGGAAGCCGTGCTGGTCGGTGGCGCGCAGCTGGCTCAGGTGGGTGCCGTCGGTGAAGGCGAGGTCGACGGAGACGTTCGTCGCGTCGTAGTCCAGGTCGCCGTCCGCCATCGACGGGAAGATCCGGTAGCCCAGCCGCGTGTTCCGGCCGACGGCCACGTTCACGTCGAAGACCTTGTTGTACGAATAGGCCCGCCCGTCGGCGGTGTGCCGGCCGGCGTAGCGCAGGGCCCGCTTCCCGGTGAACCCGGCGCCCGCCTTCGCGGTGGGAGAGCCGCTCGGGCCGCGGTCGACGAGGGAGAGCATGTCCTGCGGGACGGGGCCGTCACCGCCGCCCGTGGACAGCTGGAGGTCGGCGAGCTGGAGGATGTCGCCGCCGTTGTTGCCGGTGATGTCGAGCCGGAAGTGCCGGTACTCGGCCGAGGCGGATTCCGCCAGGTCGTACGTCTTTGTCTGGAACCGCTCGGAGAAGGACTCGCCGGAGCGGGAGTCGAGGGTCTTCCAGTCCTTGCCGTCGGCGGAGCCCTTCAGGGTCCAGGCCTTCGGGTCGCGTTCGGCGTGGTCGTTGGCCGACGTCAGTGCGTATCGCACCAGTTTGACTGGTTTGTCCAAGCCGAACTCGGCCCAGCCGGTGGGCTCGAAGGTGAGCCACTTGGTGCTCGGTTCGCCGTCGACGAGGTTCTCCTTCACCTCGCCCCCGCCCGTGTTCTCGGCACTGGCCCGGACGTCGGTGACCTGGTCGGTGACATTGCCCGGTATGCCGCTGCTGTAGCCGCCGTCGACACCCGAGGCCCGCTTGCTTCCGTCGGGCGCGGTGTCGACGGTGTTCAACCAGTCCGGAACCGGGTCGTCCGCCTCGAAGGAGGAGGCGAACCCCCGATCGGGTCTCTCGGGGGCCTCGGGCAGTGCGACCGCAATGCCCTGTGAACCCAGGGCCACGGCGAAGGCGGTCGCCGACACGACCGCCGAACCCCATCTGTGCCGAGCTTTACGCTCCATCAACGGGTACCCTCCCTGCGCAGTGGACAACGTTGTCAACTTCGACGCGCAAGGACCAGTAGTTGCCCAAGTGGTGAGGAGTGTCAAGGGTGTTGGTTGTGGCATTCAGGGGCGGCGGCCGGGATATTTCCGCCGAGGAGTACACGGACCGCTCGACTTTCCGCGAGGTCTCAACTCGGATAAGACCCACGGCCAACCTTGTGTTCGATCTTGATCCGCTGGCGGGAAGTGGACTATACCTGTCGGGCGCTTCACACCATCCACACGTCACCACCCGCACTTTCCTGCACGACCCAGCTTGACCCGATCGCGGTGCCGGGGAGGATCCGGTTCACCGCCTGAGTCCTGGAGAAGGCGAGGACTTGAGCATGGGATCCACTTCCGCCGAGAGTCACGGCACCGAGGGTGTCGGCCGCCGTGATCTGATCAAGAGGTCCGCCGCGCTCGGGCTGATCTCCGTACCGACGATGAGTTTCCTGTCCGCCTGCGCCAGCAGCGGCGGCGACGACAGCGGCGACAAGGCCAAGGCCGGCAAGAAGACCGCGGAGAACCCGCTCGGTGTCAACGACACGGCGGGCATGGAATTCGTCCTGTTCGACGGCGGCTTCGGCAAGGAGTACGCCGAGGACGCCGTGAAGATCTACGAGAAGAACTTCCCCAAGGTGAAGGTGAAGTTCTCCGCCACCCAGAAGATCCAGTCCACGCTCCAGCCCCGCTTCAACCAGGGCACCCCGCCGGACCTCATCGACAACTCCGGCGCCGAGCAGATGGACATGGGCGTCCTGGTCGGCAAGGACCAGCTCACCGACCTCACCCCGCTGCTGGACGCGCCCTCCTACGACGACCCGGACAAGAAGGTCCGGGACACGCTGCGCCCCGGCATCGTCGAGATGGGCCAGTTCGACGGGGAGAAGGTCTGGATCTTCTACTACGCCTACACGGTCTACGGCGTCTGGTACTCGCAGAAGGCCCTGGACTCGCTCGACGAGCAGTACCCCGAGACCTGGGACCAGATGCTCGCGGTCTGCGAGAAGGCCAAGAAGAAGGGCATGGCGGGCTGGACGTACGCGGGCAAGTACCCGTACTACCTGCCTTTCTCGCTCTACCCGATGATCGGCAAGGTCGGCGGCGTCGAGGTCCTGGACGCCATCGACAACCTGGAGCCCAACGCCTGGAAGCACCCGGCCGTCAAGGCCTGCTTCGAGGCCTACTACGAGCTCTTCAAGAAGGGCTACATCCTCAAGGGCACCCCCGGTCTGGACCACATCCAGTCGCAGACCGCCTGGGCCCAGGGCAAGGCGCTGTTCATCCCGAACGGCTCCTGGGTGGAGAACGAGTCGGCCAAGGTCATCCCCGAGGACTTCGCCCTGTCCGTCTCCGCGCCCACCGGACTCGACTCCTCCGACAAGCTGCCCTTCGGCACCATCTGGGCCTCCGGTGGCGAGCCCTTCATCGTCCCGTCCAAGGCGAAGAACGCCGAGGGCGGCATGGAGCAGCTGCGCATCATGCTCAGTGAGGCGTCCTCGAAGAACTTCACGAGCAAGGTGAAGTCGCTGACCGCGTACAACGGCGGCACCGACGGCATCGCCCTCACCCCGGGTCTGAAGTCGGGTGTCGCGGCCCTGGAGAAGGCCGGCGACAACGTGGTGAACCCCCGTCTCCAGGACTGGTACGTGCAGTTGCAGAAGGAGAAGATCGGTGTGTCCGGCCTGGGCGAGATGATGGCAGGCCGCCTCACCCCGGCCGAGGCGATCAAGAAGATCCAGGGCTTCGCCGACGAGGCCGCCAAGGACGACTCGATCAAGCACTACAAGCACCAGTAACGGCACCGGAAACTCATTTCCGCAACGGCACCGGAGTGGCGATGCAGCACGGCAAGTACCGGTTCATCGTGGGCTTCCTCGCGTTGCCCCTCGGCCTGTACGCGCTCTTCGTGGTCTGGCCGTTCATCCAGTCCATCTACTACTCGTTCACGGACTGGACCGGCCTGAGCCCCGAATTCAAGATGGTCGGCTTCGACAACTACAGCCGGCTGCTCGACGACGAGATCTTCTGGAAGTCGTTGCAGCACAGTCTGCTGTTCGCGCTTCTGCTGCCGGTCGTCACGATCAGCCTGGCGCTGTTCTTCGCCTTCATGATCAATGTCGGCGGACGGAAGAGGAGGAACGGACCGGTGGTCACCGGCGTCCGGGGCTCCTCGTTCTACAAGATCGTCTATTTCTTTCCGCAGGTGCTGTCCATCGCCATCGTCGCGCTGCTGTTCGCGTTCGCGTACAACCCGGACAGCGGCGCGATCAACTCGATCCTGCGCGGGATCGGTCTCGACGTCCAGCCGCTGTGGCTCGGCGACCCCGACCTCGCGCTGTGGGCCGTCATGGCGGTGCTCGTCTGGTCCACGGTCGGCTTCTTCGTGGTGCTCTTCTCCGCCGGCATGGCCTCCATCCCGGCGGAGATGTACGAGGCGGCCCTGCTGGACGGGGCGGGCCGCGCCACGACCTTCTTCCGCGTCACCCTGCCGCTGCTGTGGGACACCGTGCAGTCCGGCTGGGTCTACATGGGCATCCTCGCCCTGGGCGCCGAGTCCTTCGCGGTCGTGCAGATCATGACGACCGGGCCGGGCGGCCCCGACTACTCGACCACCGTCATGGTCCTGTACGTGTACCAGAAGGCGTTCCGTGACGGGCAGGCCGCCTACGCCACCACCATCGGTGTCGCCCTGCTCGTCGTCACGCTGGCCTTCGCCGCCGTGGTGATGCGGCTGGGCCGTCGCGAGCGGCTGGAGTACTGATGAAGACGACGCAGACCCCCGCGCCCGTACCGGCCGAGTCCGGCGCGCCCATCACCAAGGAGGACATCCCGGCGGGCCCGCCGCCGAAGGCGAAGAAGGAAGGCACGGTCCTCAACGTCTTCTCCCACGGCGTCCTGGTCATCTGGGCGTTCATGGTGGTCATGCCGCTGCTGTGGGCGGTGATGACGTCCTTCAAGGACGACCGGTCCATCTTCTCCTCGCCCTGGTCGCTGCCGGACACGCTGCACTTCGACAACTGGTCGCGGGCGTGGACCGAGGCCAACATGAGCGACTACTTCCTCAACACCGTCCTGGTGGTGGGCGGTTCGCTCGTCGGCACGCTGGTGCTCGGCTCGATGGCGGCCTATGTTCTGGCCCGCTTCGACTTCCCGGGCAACCGCTTCATCTACTTCCTCTTCATCGGCGGCATGAGCTTCCCGATCATGCTCGCACTGGTCCCGCTGTTCTACGTCGTGAACAACATGGGCCTGCTGAACACCATCCACGGGCTGATCCTGGTCTACATCGCCTACTCGCTGCCGTTCACGGTGTTCTTCCTGACCGCGTTCTTCCGGACCCTGCCGACGTCCATCGCGGAGGCGGCCTTCGTCGACGGCGCCTCCCACAGCCGTACGTTCTTCCAGATCATGCTGCCCATGGCCAAGCCGGGCCTGATCAGCGTCGGCATCTTCAACTTCCTGGGCCAGTGGAACCAGTACATGCTCCCCACGGTCCTCAACACGGACCCGGACAAGCGCGTCCTCACCCAGGGCCTCGTCCAGCTCGCCGTCAGCCAGGGCTACAAGGGCGACTGGTCCGGCCTCTTCGCGGGCCTGGTGATGGCGATGCTGCCGGTGCTCGCCGCGTACATCGTCTTCCAGCGGCAGGTGGTGCAGGGGCTGACGGCCGGCGCGCTCAAATAACCCTGCGCGTTCGCTCGCGTACACGCCGCTCCCGCTCTCGGGGGCGGCGTGCGGGCGTGTGTCCATGGACCCGGAAACGGTTCAACCTCTTGACGGGAGGCGACCCGAACAGCTCAGCTTAGAGTTCACTAGTTGGACATGGACGGGGTCTCATCGAAGCGGCCCCGCGCGCAGGAGGTCGTCGTGGAGACTCCGGGGTCGCAGTCGTCGCTGCACCGAGCCAACCTGGAGCGGGTCGTACGAGCCGTGCGGCTGGCGGGCTCCCTCACCCAGGCCGAGATCGCACGGACGACAGGCCTGTCCGCGGCGACGGTCTCCAACATCGTCCGGGAGCTGAAGGACGGCGGAACCGTCGAGGTCACGCCCACCTCCGCGGGCGGGCGCCGGGCCCGCAGCGTGTCGCTGAGCGGGGACGCCGGGATCGTCATAGGGGTCGACTTCGGGCACACCCACCTGCGTGTCGCGGTCGGCAACCTCGCCCACCAGGTGCTCGCCGAGGAGTCCGAGCCGCTGGACGTGGACGCCTCCTCGACTCAGGGCTTCGACCGGGCGGAACAACTGGTCAGCCGGCTGATCGAGGCCACCGGGGTCGACCGCTCCAAGATCGCCGGGGTCGGTCTCGGCGTGCCGGGCCCCATCGACGTCGAGTCGGGGACCCTCGGCTCGACCGCCATCCTGCCCGGCTGGACCGGCACCAAGCCCGCCGAGGAGCTGCGGGGGCGGCTCGGCGTGCCGGTGCACGTGGACAACGACGCCAACCTCGGCGCCCTCGGCGAGATGGTCTGGGGCAGCGGCCGCGGGGTGCGCGACCTGGCGTACATCAAGGTCGCCAGCGGTGTCGGCGCCGGTCTGGTGATCAACGGGAAGATCTATCGCGGCCCGGGCGGCACCGCCGGGGAGATCGGGCACATCACACTCGACGAATCCGGCCCCGTCTGCCGCTGCGGCAACCGCGGCTGCCTGGAGACCTTCGCGGCCGCGCGCTATGTGCTCCCGCTCCTGCAGTCCAGCCACGGCACCGACCTGACCATGGAAGGCGTCGTACGGCTCGCGCGGGACGGCGACCCGGGCTGCCGCCGGGTGGTCGCCGACGTCGGCCGCCACATCGGCAGCGGAGTGGCCAATCTCTGCAATCTGCTGAACCCGAGCCGCGTGGTCCTCGGCGGTGATCTCGCCGAGGCCGGTGAGCTGGTGCTCGGGCCGATCCGGGAGTCCGTGGGGCGCTACGCGATCCCCAGCGCGGCCCGGCAGTTGTCCGTTCTCCCGGGCGCCCTCGGCGGCCGCGCGGAGGTCCTCGGAGCGCTCGCTCTCGCCCTCAGCGAGATGGGGGATTCGACGCTTTTGGACGGAACTGCCCCTGGAGTGCTGCAGGCGGCGACGCCCGCCTTCACTTAGAGAACGGATGGCACCGTTGCCATCTCGTTAAGGATTTACTTCTTGACGTCGCACGTGTGGCCGAGTTGACTTCCAGCCACCTCGGCCGCAATGTCGCGGCCTCGTCAGGGAGGTTTCTGAAGTGAACACGCGTATGCGTCGCGCCGCCGTTGCGATTGCCGCCGGTGCGATGGCCGTTTCGCTTGCTGCCTGTGGCAGCGCCAAGGAGTCCGGCGACAACGCCGATTCCAGTGGGTCCGCCAAGAAGGGCGACGACATCAAGGTCGGCCTGCTCCTTCCGGAGAACGCGACCGCCCGCTACGAGAAGTTCGACCGGGTGCTCATCGAGAAGAAGGTCAAGGAGCTCACGGGCAACAAGGGCGAGGTCGTCTACGCCAACGCCAAGCAGGACGCCAGCACCCAGAACCAGCAGGTCGACACGATGGTGACCAACAAGGTCGACGTGCTGATCGTGGACGCGGTGGACTCCAAGGCCATCGCCGGCTCGGTGAAGAAGGCCAAGGACGCGAACATTCCCGTCGTCGCCTACGACCGCCTGGCCGAGGGCCCGATCGACGCCTACACCTCGTTCGACAACGTCACGGTCGGCAAGACCCAGGGCGAGGCCCTGCTGAAGGCCCTGGGCGACAAGGCCAAGGACGGCCAGATCGTCATGATGAACGGGTCCTCCACCGACCCGAACGCCGCCCAGTTCAAGGAGGGCGCGCACTCCGTTCTCGACGGCAAGGTGAAGGTCGGCCGCGAGTACGACACCAAGGAGTGGAAGCCGGAGAACGCCAACGCCAACATGGAGGGCGCCATCTCCGCCCTCGGCAAGGACAAGATCGTCGGCGTCTACTCCGCCAACGACGGCATGGCGGGCGGCATCATCACGGCCCTGAAGGCCGCAGGCATCGCCGACATCCCGGTCACCGGCCAGGACGCCGAACTCTCCGGCGTGCAGCGCATCGTGACCGGCGAGCAGTACATGAGCGTCTACAAGCCCTACCCGCAGGAGGCCGACGTCGCCGCCGAGATGGCCGTCGCGCTCGCCCAGGGCAAGTCGCTCGACTCCATCGCCAAGGACAAGGTCGACAGCCCGACCACCAAGGCCATCCCCTCCGTCCTGGTCCCGGTCGTGTCGCTGACCAAGGACAACATCAAGGACACCGTCATCAAGGACGGCATCTACACCGTGAGCGAGATCTGCACCGGCAAGTACAAGGCCGCGTGCGACAAGATCGGCCTCAAGTAGTCACCCCGAGTTCCTCCGGCGCCCCGCACACCAGCCCCGCAAGCTACGCGGGGCGCCGGAGTGATCACTCCTCCCACACTTCTGCACAACCTCCCGCCGGGTCAGGCGGCGAAGGAGATGGTTCACGTGTCCGCTACGCCCGTGCTGGCGTTGCGCGGGGTCTCCAAGCGGTTCGGTGCCGTACAGGCGCTCACCGACGTAGAGCTTGAGGTCCACGCCGGTGAGGTGGTCGCCCTGGTCGGCGACAACGGCGCCGGAAAGTCCACGCTGGTCAAGACGATCGCCGGCGTGCACCCCATCGATGAGGGCGTCATCGAATGGGACGGCAGGTCCGTCCAGATCAACAAGCCGCACGACGCCCAGAACCTGGGCATCGCGACCGTCTACCAGGACCTCGCGCTGTGCGACAACATCGACGTCGTCGGCAACCTCTACCTGGGCCGGGAGATCCGCAAGCGCGGTGTCCTGGACGAGGTGGAGATGGAGCGCCGCTCCCGCGAGCTGCTCGACACGCTGTCGATCCGCATCCCCAGCGTGCGCATCCCGATCGCCTCGCTCTCCGGCGGTCAGCGCCAGACGGTGGCCATCGCGCGGTCCATGCTCGGCGAGCCGAAGCTGGTCATCCTCGACGAGCCCACCGCCGCCCTCGGCGTCGAGCAGACCGCCCAGGTCCTCGACCTCGTCGAGCGGCTGCGCGAGCGCGGCCACGCCGTCATCCTCATCAGCCACAACATGGCCGACGTCAAGGCCGTCGCGGACAAGGTCGCCGTGCTGCGCCTCGGTCGCAACAACGGCATCTTCGAGGTCAAGTCGACCTCGCAGGAAGAGATCATCTCCGCCATCACCGGCGCCACCGACAACGCCGTGACCCGCCGTGCGGCGCGCACGAACGGGGAGGCTTCCAAGTGAGCATCGACAAGACCTCCGCGACTCCGGGAACCCCCGAGGACCACGTCGTGGAGAACCCCGAGGCTGCCAAGGCCGCCGTCACGGTCGTCGACCCGCGGCTCCTGGTGCGCGAACAGGGCTTCGCGGGCTACGTCACCGAGTTCAAGCGGAAGATGAAGTCCGGTGACCTGGGCTCCATCCCGGTGGTCGTCGGCCTGGCCATCATCTGGATCATCTTCCAGAGCCTGAACTCCAACTTCCTCACCGCGGGCAACCTGTCCGACATGTCCGTCGCCATGGTCGGCACCGGCATGATCGCCGTCGGCATCGTGTTCGTGCTGCTGCTCGGCGAGATCGACCTGTCGGTCGGCTCGGTCAGCGGTGTCGCGGGCGCGAGCTTCGCCGTGCTCAACGTCACCAACGGCATGAACGAGTGGCTGGCCTTCGCGCTGGCCATCGTCACCGGCACGGTCGCCGGCGCGCTGCACGGCTTCTTCTTCGCGAAGATCGGCGTCCCCGCGTTCGCCGTCACGCTGGCCGGTCTGCTGTTCTGGAACGGCTTCATGCTCCAGATCCTGGGCGACAACGGCACGATCAACCTCGACCCGGACGGAGTCGTGGCCCAGCTGACCAGCTACTACTTCTCCGACGTGGCCGCCGCCTACGGTCTGGCCGCGGTCGTGACCGCCGGGTACTTCCTCAGCTCCTTCCTCGGCAACCGGCGGCGCGAGGCCGCGGGCGTGCCGTCGCGGCCGCTGAGCGAGACCATCGTGCGGACCGTGCTGCTGGCGGTCCTCGCCTTCGCCGTCGCGATCGTCTTCAACCAGTACAAGGGCCTGCCGCTGGCCGTGGTGATCTTCATCGTGGTCCTGCTGGTCACGGACTTCGTGCTGCGGCGTACGGCGTACGGGCGCAAGGTGTTCGCACTCGGCGGCAGCGTCGAGGCGTCGCGGCGTGCCGGTATCAACGTGGAGCTGGTCCGGATCTCGGTGTTCGCGATCTCCGGCACGTTCGCCGCGGTCGGCGGTCTGTTCATCGCGTCGAAGATCGCCGCGGCGAACCAGGGCGCGGGCGGCGGTGACCTGCTGATGAACGCGATCGCCGCGGCGGTGATCGGCGGGACCTCGCTGTTCGGCGGTCGCGGGCGTACGTGGAACGCGCTGCTCGGTGTGCTGGTGATCGTGTCGATCCAGTACGGGCTGGCGCTGGAGGGTATTGCTTCTCCGGTGCAGTACATGATCACGGGTGGTGTGCTGTTGGCCACGGTTGTGATCGATGCCGTGACGCGTAAGACGCAGAAGACCGCGGGGCGCGCGTAGCGCTGACCGACCCCCTGTGCCCGGCATCGACAGGTGCCGGGCACAGTTGTGTCGTAGGTGTGGCACAAGTTGGGTACAGCCGAAAGCGTGATGTATGCCCCACGGCCTCGGCGCAGCCCTCAGGGGCGGAACATTAGACTCGACACGCCCGGCAACAGCTCGATCAGCTCTACTGCAAGGAGGCACGGGTGCCGCTGCTGACCCGTATCAGGGGACCGCGCGATCTGGACCGGCTCAGCCTGGAGGAGCTGAACCAGCTGGCGGAGGAGATCCGGAGCTTCCTCGTCGAAGCGGTCTCCAAGACCGGCGGTCACCTCGGCCCCAATCTCGGCGTGGTGGAGCTCACCATCGCCCTGCACCGGGTCTTCGACTCGCCCAGGGACAAGGTGCTCTGGGACACCGGCCACCAGTCCTACGTCCACAAGCTGCTCACCGGCCGTCAGGACTTCTCCAAGCTCAAGATGAAGGGCGGCCTGTCCGGCTACCCCTCGCAAGGAGAGTCCGAGCACGACGTCATCGAGAACTCGCACGCCTCGACCGTCCTCGGCTGGGCCGACGGCATCGCCAAGGCCAACCAGATCAAGGACCGCGACGACCACGTGGTCGCCGTGATCGGTGACGGCGCCCTGACCGGCGGCATGGCCTGGGAGGCGCTGAACAACATCGCCGACGCCAAGGACCGGCCCCTCGTCATCGTCGTCAACGACAACGAGCGGTCCTACGCGCCGACCATCGGCGGCCTCGCCAACCACCTCGCCACGCTGCGGACGACGGACGGCTACGAGCGGTTCCTCGCCCGCACCAAGGAGGTGCTGGAGCGCACCCCCGTGGTCGGCCAGGCGCTCTACGACACCCTGCACGGTGCCAAGAAGGGCCTGAAGGACTTCATCGCCCCGCAGGGCATGTTCGAGGACCTCGGCCTGAAATACGTCGGCCCCATCGACGGGCACGACCTCGAGGCCCTGGAGTCCGCGCTCGCCAAGGCCAAGCGGTTCGGCGGTCCGGTCATCGTGCACTGCCTCACCGAGAAGGGCCGCGGCTACCAGCCCGCCCTCCAGGACGAGGCCGACCGCTTCCACGCCGTCGGCAAGATCCACCCCGACACGGGCCTGCCGATCAAGACCTCCGGCGCCGACTGGACCTCCGTCTTCGGCGACGAGATGGTCGAACTCGGCAAGGAGCGCGAGGACATCGTCGCCATCACGGCCGCCATGCTCCAGCCGGTGGGCCTGGAGAAGTTCGCCAAGCGCTTCCCCGACCGGGTCTACGACGTCGGCATCGCCGAGCAGCACGGCGCCGTCTCGGCGGCCGGCCTGGCGACGGGCGGAGTGCACCCGGTGTTCGCCGTCTACGCCACCTTCCTCAACCGCGCCTTCGACCAGGTGCTGATGGACGTGGCCCTGCACAAGTGCGGTGTCACCTTCGTCCTGGACCGGGCCGGTGTCACCGGCACCGACGGGGCCTCCCACAACGGCATGTGGGACATGTCGATCCTCCAGGTGGTGCCCGGGCTGCGGCTGGCCGCGCCGCGGGACGCCGACCAGGTCCGCGCGCAGCTGCGCGAGGCCGTCGCGGTCGACGACGCGCCGACCGTGGTCCGCTTCTCCAAGGGCGCCGTCGGCCCCGCCGTGCCCGCCGTCGGCCGCGTCGGCGGCATGGACGTGCTGCGCGAGCCCGGCACCGACCGGCCGGACGTCCTGCTGGTCTCCGTCGGCGCCCTCGCGCCGATGTGCCTGGAGATCGCCGGGCTGCTCGACAAGCAGGGCATCTCCACCACCGTGGTCGACCCGCGCTGGGTCAAGCCCGTGGACGAGGCCATGGCCCCGCTCGCCGAGCGGCACCGCGTGGTCGTCACCGTCGAGGACAACAGCCGCGTCGGCGGTGTGGGATCGGCGATCGCGCAGGCGCTGCGCGACGCGGGAGTGGATGTGCCGCTGCGGGACTTCGGCATCCCGCCGCGCTTCCTCGACCACGCCACGCGTGCCGAGATCCTCGCCGAGATCGGCCTCACCGCGCCGGACATCGCCCGGCAGGTGACCGGACTGGTCGCCAAGCTGGACGGGCGGTACGAGCAGGGCGCCGTGGACGCGGTGGACTCCGTGGAGTCCGTGCGCGACTGACGCGGCTCGCGGCGGACGCAGCCGAACGGGTTCCGATGGGCCGGTTTTCCCACCGTGAGGGTGGTGGAACCGGCCCATTGGCGTGAATCAGTCCGCGCCGGGGCATACGGAGTGTGCCACCTCTCGATCATGTCGAGGACGACAAGCGTGGGAGGTACCCCGTGAGCAGCACCCTCTTCCGGACGAAGAAGGTCGAGCAGTCCATCCGCGATACCGAGGAGCCAGAACACGCGCTCAAGAAGTCCTTGTCCGCGCTGGATCTGACCGTCTTCGGCGTCGGCGTGATCATCGGCACCGGCATCTTCGTACTCACCGGCACTGTCGCCAAGGACAATGCCGGGCCCGCGACGGCTCTGGCCTTCGTCGCGGCCGGCGTCGCCTGTGCCCTGGCCGCACTCTGTTACGCCGAGTTCGCGTCCACGGTCCCCGTCGCCGGGTCCGCCTACACGTTCTCGTACGCGTCCCTCGGAGAAATGCCCGCCTGGATCATCGGCTGGGACCTGGTTCTGGAGTTCGCGCTGGGTACGGCGGTGGTGGCCGTCGGCTGGTCGGGCTACATCCAGTCGCTCCTGGAGAACGCGGGCTGGACGATGCCCGCGGGCCTGGGCAGCCGGGAGGGCGCCGACGACTTCGGCTTCGACATCCTCGCCGCCGCGCTCGTCCTTGTCCTCACCTGCATCCTCGTGATCGGCATGAAGCTGTCCGCGCGGATCACGTCGCTCGTCGTCGCCATCAAGGTGACGGTCGTCATGGTCGTGATCATCGCGGGTGCGTTCCTGATCAACGGCGACAACTACGACCCGTTCATCCCGAAGGAGAAGCCGGTACCGGCCGGCTCCAGTCTCGATTCCCCCCTGATCCAGCTCATGTTCGGCTGGGCGCCCTCCAACTTCGGCGTGATGGGCATCTTCACCGCCGCCTCCGTCGTGTTCTTCGCCTTCATCGGCTTCGACGTCGTGGCCACGGCCGCGGAGGAGACCAAGAACCCGCAGCGCGACATGCCGCGCGGCATCCTCGGCTCCCTCTTGATCTGCACGACGCTGTACGTTCTCGTGTCGATCGTCGTGACCGGTATGCAGCACTACAGCGAGCTGTCGGTCGACGCGCCGCTCGCCGACGCGTTCAAGGCGACCGGGCATCCGTGGTTCGCGGGCTTCATCAGCTTCGGGGCCGCGGTCGGCCTGACGACGGTGTGCATGATCCTGCTCCTCGGCCAGACCCGGGTGTTCTTCGCGATGAGCCGTGACGGGCTGCTGCCGCGGTTCTTCTCGCGCGTCCACCCGCGGTTCAAGACCCCGCACCGGCCGACGATCCTCCTCGGTGTGGTCATCGCGGTGCTGGCGGGCTTCACGCCGCTGACCGAACTCGCCGCGCTGGTGAACATCGGCACGCTGTTCGCCTTCGTGGTCGTCGCCATCGGTGTGATCATCCTCCGCAGGACGCGTCCCGACCTGCCCAGGTCCTTCCGGACCCCGTGGGTGCCGGTCATCCCGATCCTGTCGGTCTGCGCCTCCCTGTGGCTGATGATCAACCTGCCCGCCGAGACGTGGGTGCGGTTCGGGATCTGGATGGCAGCCGGGTTCATCGTGTACTTCCTCTACGGCCGTTCGCACAGCCGCCTCGCAAGGGGAGAGGAGACGAAGACCGCGGACCAGGCCTAGTCCGCGGTGGGAGTCCCCCCACCTCGAGCGAAGCCGAGAGTGGGGGAGGCACCCCGCCACGCCGGGCCGCGTGCCCACCCCGCCCCGGCACCGACGCCGCGCACCTCATGGCGCCGCGTCGCGCAACACCCGGCCCAGCCCAAGACGCCCGCACCTACGGACGTACCGTCCGCGGCCCCGCCACCTCCGCCCCCAGCTCCCCGACCCGCCGCCGCAGCTCCCGGTCCGCCGTGACCACGAGTACGGACCGCCCGGCCGCCCCCGCGGTCACCTCCACGATGTGGTCGTCACCGCTGCCCGGCGCCGACTCCACCCGCACCCCCGGCACCGACTCCACCCCCCGGGCCGCCCCCTCCACCACGAGCACGATCTCCACCGGCCCGGAGACGCCGGGCACCCCGTCCGACGCCAACCGGTCCCGCAGCCGCTCCGCGGCACCCCGTCGGTCCCGCCACCAGCCGTCCGGTACCGACCCGACGACGTTCGCGGCGTCGACGACGACGAGGACAGGCGCGTTGTCGTTCATGCGGCCAGGGTCGCACGGCGGTTGCCGGCCAGGCAGGGGGCGGGCCGGGCGCCGAGCCGTCCCGCACGACTAAAGTGAACTGGTGAACGGCGACTGGCTCATCCGCGGCCGCGACGGCCGCCTCACCGTCTATCTCCCCTCCGGCGACGCCGTCCTGTGCCGTGCGGAACGCGGGCCCGCGGGCCCCTGGGACGCCGCCCGCACCGTCGGCGGCAGCCAGAAGCTGCACCCGGATCCGGCGATCGGCCAGGGTGCCGACGGCTACGCCCATCTGGCCGCCTGGCGGCCGACCGTGCCCGGCGAGTCGGGGCTCGTGCACTCGACGCACTTCCGGCCGCGGCTCGCGCCCCTGGACTGGGTCTCGATCGGGCACCCGGACAAGAAGGGTGACCGGACGGGCCCGCCGGCCGTGGCCGTGGACTCGGCGGGACGTGGCTATGTCTTCGTCCGCAACAAGGGCGGCGGGGTGAGCCTGCGCAACCAGAAGGAGAAGGGCGGCTGGGGGCCCTGGCAGAACCTCGAAGGGCACGACGTGGAGGGCGAGCCGGCCGCCGTGACGGGCGAGTCGGGGCTGGTGGAGGTGTACGCCTCCGTGCCCGGCGGGGTGCTGCACTGGCGGCAGGAGGAGCCGGGCAGGACGCCGGTGCGGACGGAGGGCGTCGAGGTGCCCGTGCGGCCGGGGACGCTCCGGGCGCTCGCCACGTCCGCCGAGCACACCACCCTCTTCTTCACGGACACCTCTGGCGATGTGTGCGCCTGGCGGCCGGGCGAGAAGCCGGTGACGCTCATCGCCTCCGCCGGACCCGGGCCGGTGTCCGCCGTGCGCTGTGACATCGAGGGGCACGACTGCACCGTGCTCGCCCAGCGGTCGGCGAGCGGCCGGGTCGCCTTCGCCGCCTATCCGACCGAACAGGAGTCGGCCGGTGCCTGGTGGACCGAGTCCGGTCCCCAGCTGCCCTCCGACGCCGTGGTGGCGGTGGCGCTCGACGAGCGTGACGAGGTCGTGGCGGCTTCCCTCTCGCCCTCGACCGGGACGCTGCTGCTCACCCGCCGCAAGGACGAACCCGGGCTCGCGCTGGAGGCCTGGCGGGAGATCTGACACCCGTACAGGACCGTTCTTCTTGTGGCTCCCGTCGCTCCAGACACACCAGGTGTGTCAAGGGTTGTACGGATGTGTGCGTGACAAGGCGCACCTCGGGTGAACGTGGTCAAAAAGTGAAGGTCTTGTTAACCTCTTCGCACTTGTTCGATTTTGCTCGGGGGGCCGGTTGCTGTGCGCCTGGCCGGGGCCGTGGCAACGGGGTTGGGGAATGATGTCGTGAGCAGATCCTCCACGGTGGATCTTGTCGTTGTCGGACTCGGTTACGTGGGGCTGCCGTTGGCCAGGTCCGCGGCCGCCGCGGGACTGAAGGTGGTCGGCCTCGACCGCAGCCGCAGAGTGGTCGACGGGCTGAACGCCGGCTGTTCGCATGTGGACGACATCACCGACTCCGATGTGCGCGCCATGCGGGAGCAGGGCTTCGAGGCCACCGACGGGGCCGAGGTCATCGCGGACGCCGCCGCCGTCGTGGTGTGCGTGCCGACGCCGCTCACCGACCACGGCGCTCCCGACCTCGGCGCGGTGCACGCCGCCGTGGACGACATCGCCGCCCACCTCAGGGCCGGCACGCTCGTGGTGCTGGAGTCGACGACGTACCCGGGGACCACCGACGAGGTCGTCAGGCCGCGGCTGGAGGCCGGGGGACTGCGGGTCGGGGCCGACTTCCATCTCGCCTTCTCCCCGGAGCGCATCGACCCGGGGAACCCCCACTTCGGTCTGGAGAACACGCCCAAGGTCGTCGGCGGCATCACGGCCGACTGCACCAAGGCGGCCCGCGCCCTCTACGAGCGTTTCGTGAACCGGGTCGTCGAGGCCAAGGGCACCCGCGAGGCCGAGATGGCCAAGCTGCTCGAGAACACCTACCGGCACGTCAACATCGCGCTCGTCAACGAGATGTCGATGTTCTGCCGTGAGATCGGTGTCGATCTGTGGGACGCGATCCGGTGCGCGTCCACGAAGCCGTTCGGCTTCGCGCCGTTCCACCCCGGCCCGGGCGTCGGCGGGCACTGCATCCCGATCGACCCCAACTACCTGTCGTACAAGGTGCGTTCGCTGGGCATCCCGTTTCGGTTCGTGGAGCTGGCGCAGGAGATCAACCAGCGGATGCCCGTGCATGTGGTGAACCGCGCGGCCGATCTGCTCAACGACCAGGGCAAGGCCGTGCGCGGCTCCCGGGTGCTGCTGCTCGGCGTCACCTACAAGCCGGACATCTCCGACCAGCGGGAGAGCCCCGCGCTGGCCGTCGCGGAGAACCTCCTCGCGCGGGGTGCCGAGCTCGTCTACTTCGACCCCCGGGTCGAGGACTGGCGCGTCGGCGGGATGCCCGTCGAGCGGGCCGGTGACTATCTCGCCGCCGCCGAGACCGCCGACCTGACCATCCTGCTCCAGCCGCACCGCGAGATCGACCTCGGTGAACTCGCCGACCGTGCCCGCGCGTTGTTCGACACCCGGGGCAAATCCGCCGACCATCCGCGGGTGGTCAAGCTGTGACTTCCGAAGATACGTACATACCCGGGGCCGTCGACTCCGGTGGGCGGCGAGCGCACCGGAAGCGGCGGCACCTGAAGGTCTCGTACTTCGTCTTCCTGGGCCTGGCCGCGCTGATCGCCACCCGGCTCGACGCCGGCTCCCTGCACCTGTACTCCATGGGTGCCATGGGTCTGCTGACCCTGAAGATGTTCGGCGCGCTCTTCTACCGTCCGGCCAAGGCCGGGCGGGAGGAGCTGGAGTACCTGGAGAACGCCTGGGTCACCGCGGTCATCCCGATCTACAACGAGGACCCGGTGATGTTCGAGCAGGGCATGCGCAGCCTCCTCGCGCAGAGCCGCCTGCCGAACGAGATCCACATCATCGACGACGCCAGCGCCAACGACTCCGGCATCAGGGCGGCGAAGAAGCTGCGCCGCGAGTTCGAGGCCAAGGGCGTCAAGTACACCGTCAGCGTGCAGCCGGAGAACAAGGGCAAGCGCGAGGCGCTGGCGCTGGGCTTCGAGGCCGCCCCGTACTCCGACATCTTCCTCTGCGTCGACTCGGACACCGTGCTGTCCCGGGACACCGTGCGTGAGCTGCTGCTGCCGCTGGCCGACGAGAAGATCATGGCCTCCACCGGCATGGTGCTGGCGCTCAACCACGACAGCAACATCTTCACCCGGCTCCAGGACCTGCGCTACGGCAACTCGTTCCTCTTCGAGCGGGCCGCCTACTCCCGGCTGAAGTCGGTGCTGTGCTGCTGCGGCGCACTGTCGGCGTACCGCGGCACGCTGGTGCGCAAGTACCTGCCGGACTTCCTCAACCAGCAGTTCCTGGGCAAGCCGGCCGTCTTCGGCGACGACCGGCGGATGACCAACTACTGCCTGATGGAGGGCCAGGTCGTCTTCCAGGAGACGGCCGTCGGCTACACCGCCGTCCCCGAGAAGCTGCCGCACTTCCTGCGCCAGCAGGTCCGCTGGAACAAGTCCTTCTTCCGCGAGTCGCTGTGGGCCTTCCGGCACCAGAAGAAGTACCGGCCGGCCTTCTGGCTGACCTGCATGGAACTCGCGCTGTGGCTGGTCTTCGGCTCGGCGATGTTCTACTCGATGGTCATCCTGCCCATCATCAAGCCCCAGCAGTTCGTCCACCACATCGGCGACTACCTGGTCTTCATGGTGCTGATGGGCTATCTGCGCAATGTGCGCTACCTCGACTTCCCGCGGCGCGGGATGGGCTTCATCAAGCGGTTCGGCATGTTCCTGCTCGCGCCGATCTACGGCGTGATCCAGCTGACACTGCTGACCCCGCTGCGCTTCTACGCCCTGTTCACCCTGCACAAGGGGAGCTGGGGCACCCGCCAGGGCGGCGTCGAGGTGTCGGTGGCCGGTGATCACGAGGACGATGTGACGGAGATCTTCGAGGAAGAGGACCCGTACTCCGACAAGAAGGTCACCGAGACACTCCAGTTGATGCGTCTGGAGGGCGTGGCCCTGCGCACCCGGCCCCGCCCGACGGGCGGCATCCCCTCCCAGCCGCAGCCGATCCCCGGCTACGACGAGGAGCAGCACGCGGCGGTACCGCAGCAGCGTGTGAGCTGGGGGGCGCCGGCCCCGGCCGGGCAGCAGCAGTGGCAGGGCGAGTACGAGGGGCAGCACGGGTACCCCGACCCGTACCAGCAGCAGTATCAGGGGCACGGCCACCCGCCGCAGCAGGACGCGTACCCGTACCAGGACCCCTCCTGGCAGCAGCAGGGGCAGCAAGGGCGGCAGGGGAACGGCCAGGGCGGCTGGTAGGCCCTGGGCAGAGAACACGGGAGAGGGGCGGCCGGGGGGCCGCCCCTCTCCCGCGTCCGGGACTCAGGTGTACGAGGCCATGGCCTCCTCGACCGTCAGCACCGGGATGTTCCGGTCGTCGATCGCCTTCATCAGGGTCTCCAGACCGGCCTTGCCGATCTCGGTGCTCGTCGCCGGTGGGCCCTCGGTGACCTTGTGCAGACAGAGGATGAGCCAGTCACCGCTGTTCACGCACCGGTCGAGCCGGCCGCCCGCCGCGGTCAGCTTCGACAGCGCCGTACCGCCGATGCCGTTGCCGTCGTTGATGCCCGTCATCGCCTTGAGGCGGTACGGCATCGCCGGGGCGAACGACTCGATCGTCTCGGAGATGATCGACCGGGCCGTGGTGAAGTGCCGGCTCGCGATCTGGTCGACGGGGACGCCGTCGGAGGTCTTCTGGAACGCGCCGTGCGGATAGGCGAAGTGCTCGCTGGTGAAGCCGTTGGACACCAGCCACTCGCGCAGCTTCCGGAAGTCGTCGTCGGCCTGCTCGGCGGTGAGCTTGGGATAACTGGCCGTGTGGACGGCGTTGGCGTACGAGTGGCCCGCCATCTCCCAGCCGGAGAAGTCCTGCATCGACTTCATCTGGTTCAGCGTCAGGAAACTGCCCGTGCCGATGGCGTCGGCGATGTTGTAGACCGTGCCGGGGAAGCCGTAGCCGTCCATGACCGGACGGGCCAGGTCGTGGATCGACTTGTGGGAGTCGTCGAAGGTGATGGAGACGACGCCCTTGGGGAAGACGGAGACCGTGTCCGGTATCAGCTCGACGGCCTGGAGCCGGTAGGTGACCGGGCCGCCCGCGTTGTCGTACACCGCGAACGACATGTCGGTGAAGCCTGTCTTGGTGGACGGCTTGCCGTCGGCGCCGATGGAGTACGTGCCGGCCGCCCCGCTGACGTCCGCCCACTGGAGGTGGACCGTCACCCACTCGCCGGACTGGACGTAGTTGGCCCCTGTCTTGGAGTGGGCGTGGAACGTCCAGGCGAAGTGGTTCGCGAGGGAGCCGCTGCCCAGGTAGAAGACCATCTTGGCCAGGTTCGTCACGTCGTCGACGCGGAAGACGAGCCGGATCATCTTGCCGGACAGGCTCATCGCCGACAGGCCGGTCTTGCGGACGTAGGACTGCTTGCCGGTGCCGTTGGTGGTGACCCGGACCGACTGGGTGCCCCGCACGAACTGGGACTTGTCGTTCGCCTCGGCCGATGTGGTGCCCGCGCCGCCCGGGGTCCAGCCGTGGCCGGACTGGAACTGCTGGGACCAGCTCGCCCGGCGGTACTTGGGGCGGCGGCCGGAGGGGGCGTAGAGGGGAGGCGTGGTGAGACCTCCGATGGCGCCTTCGGCGGCCGGCGCGGCGGCGGGCTGGGCCATCACCTGGCCCAGCCACGCGCCGCCGCCGGCCATGGCGACGCCTCCTGTACCGCCCATCAGCAGGGCGGATCGCCGGCTTACCACCGGCTTCTTCTCCGCCTCCGCAGCAGCGTGCCTGTGGGCGTTGGACCGCCTTTTCCTCACCGGGACTCCCGAACCGTGTCGAAGTAGTTCATACCCTTGTCGGTGAAGCCCTCGACCGCGGACTGGACTTCGTTCACCGACAGGGTTTTGTTCGCGTTGTAGTAGAGCCAGTCCACCTTCATGTCCCACGCACGGTCGCCCTTGAACGGCAGATCGATGAACCAGTGGTTGAAGTTCACCGACATGTCGGCGCGCGGGGCGTACTTCCCGTTGCTGAGGAAGAGCTTCTCGCCGTCCATCCAGTACGCGACCACGCCGTCCTTCACCCTGATCATCACGGTGTGCCAGGCGTCGAGGCTCTTCTTCGTGGTCTCGTAGACACGGTCGTTCGTCTTGTGGTCGTACCAGGTCACGGTGTCGAGCTTGGGACCGGGCCGGCCCCAGCCGCCGTTGGGCATGTACTCGTTGTCCAGCTCGCTGTACTTCGAGCCCTTGCCGCCGATGGTGTAGAAGGTCTGGTTGACGTGGTCGCCGGCGTCTCCGGAGGACGGCTCGTCGCTGAAGTGGATCCGGGCCGCGTAGGTGCCGTCGCGGAACTTGCTGGCGGCCGTGCCGAGGCTGGCCTGCTTGGTCCCGGACTTGGTGCCGTCCGTGCTCGCCCGCAGGTTGAGCACCTGGCCGTCGGCCAGGGAGCCCTTGGCGGTGGGGAAGGTGACGCCGTCGGCCGACCAGGTGTTCTCGACGCCGGGACCGCCCTTGCTGGTGCGGACCAGCCAGCCGTGCTTGAAAAGGGCCGGGTCCTTGGCGCCCTGGTAGGTGAAGTCGTCGAAGAGCACCCCGGCCGGGGGAGCGGGCACCGGGTCGGGCGCGGCGGCCTTCGCCGAGGCCTTCTTCTCGTCGCTCGCCTTGGTGCCGTCCGGCTCCTCGCCCCAGGCGAGGACGCCCCGCTTGTACGCGGTGACGTTCTCCGCCTCCTTGTAGCTCGTCATCTCGGCGTCGAAGGAGCGGTCGTCGGACTGCTTCAGCTTCTTGTGGTCGGTGCGGAAGAGCTGGAGGTCGATGCCCTTGCTGTTGGCGCCGGGCTTCAGACTGCCCGCGCCCTCCCCGAACCTGACCTCCAGGTAGTGGTCGGCGGTGTCGGTGGCCTTGTCCATCGCCACGATCCGGCCGGCGACGTTCGAACAGCCGAAGACGGCGTTGACGCAGTTGAAGGCGTACGGCGCGGCGCCCGGGGCGTCGTCGGCGGTGAAGTAGTACCGGAGCGTCACATCGCTCAACGGCAGTGCCTTCTCCGTGTCGTTGAAGACCTCCAGCGACGGCTTGGCCACCGGGGCCGTCGCCTGTGTGTCGGTCCGGTACCGGACCTTCAGCTCGGGCGGATCCGGGTTCGCCGCCTTCCACACGGGATAGAGCGCCGTGCCGCCGGCGGCGACCACCGCCACGAGGAGCAGGAGTCTGATCTTGGGCCAAACCCTGCGTCTGGCTGGGCGGCGGCGGGAGGACGCCACGGAGACTCCTTCTAGGGCATCCGGTGGTCTCTGGTGGAGACCGTCAGAGCCGGGTAAACAATGGTCGGATTGTGTGAGGATCCTATCTGTGCGTGCATACAAAGAGGGGGGCGGGTGCACGGATTGTTACCGTACGCCCCACCCCCCTCAGGGGTTACGCGTTACGCGGGGACGCTCGCCACGCCCTGCGCGAGGAACCTCTTGCCGTTGACCCGCTCGGAGACGCCCTCACGGTCCAGGTACGGCGTGATGCCGCCCAGGTGGAACGGCCAGCCGGCGCCCGTGATGAGGCACAGGTCGATGTCCTGCGCCTCGGCGACGACGCCCTCGTCGAGCATGATCCCGATCTCCTGCGCCACCGCGTCGAGCACACGGTCGCGGACCTGCTCCTCCGTCAGGACGGTGTCGCCCTGCTTCAGCAGCGCGGCGACCTCGGGGTCCAGCTCCGGCTTGCCGGAGTCGTAGACGTAGAAGCCGCGCTTGCCCGCCTTGACGACCGCCGCGAGGTTCGGGGAGACCGTGAAGCGGTCCGGGAACGCCCTGTTGAGCGTCTCCGAGACGTGCAGACCGATCGCCGGGCCGACCAGCTCCAGCAGGACCAGCGGCGACATCGGCAGACCGAGCGGCTCGACGGCCTTCTCGGCGACCGCGACCGGGGTGCCCTCGTCGATGACGTTCTGGATCTCGCCCATGAAGCGCGTCAGGATGCGGTTCACGACGAACGCCGGGGCGTCCTTGGTGAGGACCGCGGTCTTCTTCAGCTTCTTGGCGACGGCGAACGCCGTGGCCAGCGAGGCGTCGTCGGTCTTCTCGCCGCGCACGATCTCCAGGAGCGGGAGGACCGCGACCGGGTTGAAGAAGTGGAAGCCCACGACCCGCTCGGGGTTCTTGAGCTTCGACGCCATCTCCGAGACGGAGAGGGAGGAGGTGTTCGTCGCGAAGATGGCGTGCGCCGGGGCGACCGCCTCGACCTCCGCGAACACCTGCTGCTTGACGCCGATCTCCTCGAAGACCGCCTCGATGATGAAGTCGGCGTCCGCGAAGCCCTCGGCCTTGTCCAGCACACCGGACACCAGCGCCTTGAGGCGATTGGCCTTGTCCTGGTTGATCCGGCCCTTGCCGAGCAGCTTGTCGATCTCGGCGTGGACGTAGCCCACACCCTTGTCGACGCGCTCCTGGTCGATGTCGGTCAGCACGACCGGCACCTCGAGGCGGCGCAGGAACAGCAGCGCGAGCTGGCTGGCCATCAGACCGGCGCCGACGACACCGACCTTGGTGACCGGGCGGGCCAGGTTCTTGTCCGGGGCGCCGGCCGGGCGCTTGCCGCGCTTCTGCACCAGGTTGAAGGCGTAGATGCCGGAGCGCAGTTCGCCGCCCATGATGAGGTCGGCGAGCGCCTTGTCCTCGGCGTCGTAGCCCTGCTGGAGGTCACCGTTCTTGGCGGCGGCGATGATGTCCAGGGCGCGGTAGGCGGCCGGGGCGGCGCCGTGCACCTTGGAGTCCGCGATGAAACGGCCCTTGGCGACGGCCTGGTCCCAGGCCTCGCCGCGGTCGATGACCGGGCGCTCGATCTCCAGCTCGCCCTTGAGGACGGCCGCGGTCCAGGTCAGCGACTGCTCCAGGAAGTCCGCGCCCTCGAAGATCGCGTCGGCGATCCCGAGCTCGTAGACCTGCTTGCCCTTGAGCTGCTTGTTCTGGTTGAGGCTGTTCTCGATGATCACCGAGACGGCCTTCTCGGGGCCGATCAGGTTCGGCAGCAGGGCGCAGCCGCCCCAGCCGGGGACCAGACCGAGGAAGACCTCGGGGAGCGAGAACGCCGGGAGGGCCGCGGAGACGGTGCGGTAGGTGCAGTGCAGACCGACCTCGACACCGCCGCCCATCGCGGCGCCGTTGTAGTACGCGAAGGTCGGCACGGCCAGCTTCGACAGCCGCTTGAAGACCTCGTGGCCGCCCTTGCCGATGGCGAGGGCGTGCTCGTACTCCTTGAGGATCTCCACGCCCTTGAGGTCGGCGCCGACCGCGAAGATGAACGGCTTGCCGGTGAGGCCGACGCCGGTGATCTCGCCGTCCGCCGCCTCCTTCTCGACCTGGTCGATCGCGGCGTTCAGGTTCGCCAGCGAGGCCGGGCCGAAGGTGGTCGGCTTGGTGTGGTCGTGGCCGTTGTCCAGGGTGATCAGGGCGAAGCGCCCGGCACCCAGCGGGAGGTCGAAGTGGCGTACGTGCGCACTCGTGACGACCTCGTCAGGGAACAGCTCGGAAGCCTGCTTGAGAAGCTCGGCGGTGGTGCTCACTTGTCCCCCTCGAAGTGCGGGTTCTCCCAGATGACCGTCGCGCCCATGCCGAAGCCGACGCACATGGTGGTCAGGCCGTAGCGGACGTGCGGCTGCTCCTCGAACTGGCGGGCCAGCTGCGTCATCAGACGGACGCCGGAGGAGGCCAGCGGATGGCCGAAGGCGATGGCGCCGCCGTACTGGTTGACGCGCGCGTCGTCGTCGGCGATGCCGTAGTGGTCCAGGAAGGCCAGGACCTGGACGGCGAAGGCCTCGTTGATCTCGAACAGGCCGATGTCGGAGATCGACAGGCCCGCCTGGGCGAGCGCCTTCTCCGTCGCCGGGATCGGGCCGTAGCCCATGACCTCCGGCTCGACACCCACGAAGGAGTAGGAGACCAGGCGCATCTTCACGGGGAGGTCGTTCTCCCGCGCGAAGTCCTCGGAGGCGATGACCGAGGCGGTGGCGCCGTCGTTCAGACCGGCCGCGTTACCGGCGGTGACCCGGCCGTGCACCCGGAACGGGGTCTTCAGGCCGGAGAGGTTCTCCAGGGTCGTGCCCGGGCGCATCGGCTCGTCGGCGGTGACCAGGCCCCAGCCCGTCTCGCCGGCCTCGGGGGAGGTACGGCGTACGGAGATCGGCACCAGGTCGGCCTGGATCTTGCCGTCGGCGTACGCCTTGGCGGCCTTCTCCTGGGAGCGCACGGCGTACTCGTCGGCGCGCTGCTTGGTGATCTGCGGGTAGCGGTCGTGCAGGTTCTCCGCGGTCATGCCCATGAACAGGGCCGACTCGTCGACCAGCTTCTCGCTCACGAACCGCGGGTTCGGGTCGACGCCCTCGCCCATGGGGTGGCGGCCCATGTGCTCGACACCGCCGGCGATGGCGACGTCGTAGGCGCCGAAGGCGACGGAACCGGCGACCGAGGTGACGGCGGTCAGGGCGCCGGCGCACATGCGGTCGATGGAGTAGCCCGGCACGGACTGCGGGAGACCGGCGAGGATCCCGGCGGTGCGGCCGATGGTCAGGCCCTGGTCACCGATCTGCGTGGTCGCGGCGATGGCGACCTCGTCGATCTTCTTCGGGTCGAGACCGGGGTTGCGGCGCAGCAGCTCCCGGATCGCCTTCACGACGAGGTCGTCGGCACGGGTCTCGTGGTAGATGCCCTTCGGTCCCGCCTTGCCGAACGGGGTGCGGACGCCGTCGACGAAGACGACGTCCCTGACGGTACGAGGCACGATGGCTCTCCTCCAGGGTCCGGAACTGCATTGCTGCTGCGAGGTGCGCTGAGCGCGCGCTCAGGCCCATGCTACTTACGGGTAACGTACCTGCACAGTCCTGACAGGCGGAGCGGTGAAGGTCACATCTTGGAGTGCACCGACAGGGGCGCGGGGAACTGCGCTACCAGCCACGATGCGCCGGCACCCCCGTACGGCGCTCACCGAGGCGGCGCAGTGGACCCCCGGGGGGCCAGGACTGGCGTAGGCACGGGATGAGACTCGCCGCCACCCTCCGTGATCACTGAGAACAACGTCCGGGCCACCTCCGCCCCGAACCCGTGCACGTCATGACTCATCGCGGACAACGTCGGATGCGTCAGCCGGCACAGCTGCGAGTCGTCCCACGCCAGCAGCGACACGTCCTCCGGCACCCGCAGCCCCATCTCCGCCGCGACCGACAGCCCCGCCACCGCCATGATGTCGTTGTCGTACACGATCGCCGTCGGCCGGTCCGGCGGCGCGGCCGTCAGCAGGGACCGGGTAGCCCGAGCCCCCGCGTCCCCGGAGAAGTCCGTCGCGACCTGCCACGCCCCGGCCAGCGCCCCCGCCGCCTCGTCGAACGCCGCCGTCCGGATCGCCGTGTGCCCGAGGTCCGCCGCCCCGCCCACCCGGGCGACCCGCCGGTGCCCGAGCGCCGCCAGATAGCGCACCGCCTCCGTCACCGCCGTCGCGTCGTCGGTCCATACCGACGTGAGCCCGCCGGTCAGCGAGGGATGCCCGACGGCGACGACCGGCAGCCCCAGCCGCTCCACCAGACCCACCCGGGGATCGTCGGCCCGGAAGTCCACGAGGATCGCCCCGCCGACCTGCCGCCCCCGCCACCAGGCCTCCTGGACCCCTACCTCCTCGTCCATGTTCCGTACGAGCCGCAGCAGCAGCGAGCAGGAGTGCTCGGCCAGCACGCTCTCGACACCCGAGACGAACTCCATGTACCAGGGCTCCAGCCCCAGCATCCGCGCCGGCCTGCACACCGCGAGACCCACCACGTCCACGCGCGAACCGGCCAGCGTCCGCGCCGTGAGGTTCGGTGCCCAGCCCAGCTCCCGCGCCGCCCGGAAGATCCGGTCCCGGGTCGCCTCCGACAGGCCCGGCTTGTGGTTGAAGGCGAGCGACACGGCACCCTTGGACACACCGGCACGCGCGGCGACGTCCTTGATGGTGACGCGGGGGGCCGGCGTCGCCGTCATCGGGTGGGCTCCACGCAGTACAGGGCCGAACGGGCACGACGAGGGTCCGGAGTCTTCCAGCCGCGCACCCCGATGGTCACCTCTTCACCCGGCAGCAGCGTGACCAGCCCCCGGTCGGCCCGGGCCTGCGGATCCAGCCGGTCGGCCTGGAGCAGCAGGTCCCGGACCAGGGTGCGGGCGGTCACGGTGATTCCGCCGGGCGTGAGCGCGACCTCGAACTGAGGTGCGGGGTAAGGGACTTCGCGGTCCGGCACCGGGAAGTACAGCGCCCGGAGGCCGTCCGCGTCCCCGCCCCTGTCCGCGTCCGCCACCAGGAATTCCTTCGGCCCGTCGGGCGTCAGCTCGGGCGGGACGGCGACCCGGGCCACGGCCCGCCTTCCGGCCGTCAGTTCCAGATCTGCCTGCCCCAGCATCTCGCCCTCGACGGACATCCGGCGCAGGGTCAGCGTCCCCCTCCACTCCTCCGCCCCCTGGTTCACGGCGGCCAGCACCAGCCCGCCGTCACTTTGCTGGAGCGTCAGCAACCGGTCCGCGTACAGCCGCTTCAGCTCGTGGAACAGCGGCTTCTCCCGGCCGTCCCCGTCGATCGCCGCCCACGAGGTCACCGGCCAGCAGTCGTTGAGCTGCCAGACGACCGTGCCCGCGCACACCGGCCAGTGCGAGCGCCAGTGCTCGATCCCGGCGGCGACGGCACGTGCCTGGTTGACCTGCGTCAGATAGTGCCAGCGTGCGAAGTCCCCGTCCGGCACGGCGAAGTGCCGGGCCAGCCCCCGTTCCAGCTTGCCGTTGCCGTCGTCGGCCTTCTGGTGGTGCAGCATGCCGGGGGAGTCCGGCGCGAGGGCTTCCCCGGGCAGCGCCCGGCGCAGGGTGGCGTACGCGGGCGGCGCCTGCCAGCCGAACTCGGCGACGAACCGTGGCACGCTCAGCCGGTAGCCGGCGTAGTCCTCCCGGTTCCACACCTCCCACGAGTGGTGCGTGCCGTGCGCGGGGTCGTTGGGGTGGTGCCGCCAGGACCCGGACCAGGGGCTGCCCGCCGTGTACGGCCGGGTCGGATCCAACTCGGCCACCACACGCGGCAGCACGCCCAGGTAGTAGCCCTCGCCCCAGGAGTCCCCGGCCAGCCTCGGCTCCCACTCCCAGTCCCGGAAGCCCCACAGGTTCTCGTTGTTGCCGTTCCACAGCACCAGCGACGGATGCGGCATCAGCCGTACGACGTTCTCCCGCGCCTCGGCCTCCACCTCGCCGCGCAGCGGCTGCTCCTCCGGGTAGGCCGCGCAGGCGAACGGGAAGTCCTGCCAGACCAGCAGCCCGAGTTCGTCGCAGGCGTCGTAGAAGTCCTCGCTCTCGTAGAGCCCGCCGCCCCAGATCCGTACGAGGTCCACGCCCGCCCCGGCCGCCTGCTCCAGCCGCTCCCGGTAGCGCTCGCGGGTGACGCGGGACGGGAAGACGTCGTCGGGGATCCAGTTGACGCCGCGAGCGAAGAGCCGCTCACCGTTGACGACGAGCGTGAACCCGGTGCCGTGCGCATCGGGCCGCCGGTCGAGCTCCACGCTCCGGAAGCCGATCCGCCGCCGCCACACGTCCAGGGCGCCGCCGTCGCCCAGCAGCCGCAACTCGACGTCGTACAGCGGCTGTTCGCCGTAGCCGCGCGGCCACCACAGCTCCGCGTCCGGTACGCGCAGCCGTACCACCCCGTGCGCCCCGTCCAGCTCCACTCGGGCTCGCACCCCGCCCACCGTCGCCTCCACGGCGAGCGGCACCTCCACCCGGGTCCGCTCGACGTCGACGGCCAGTTCGACGACCCCCACGCCCTCCTCGACCGTGACCAGCGGACGCACCCGGGCGATCCGGGCCGTCGACCAGTGCTCCAGACGCACCGGCCGCCAGATCCCGGCCGTCACCAGGGTCGGCCCCCAGTCCCAGCCGAAGGAGCAGGCCATCTTGCGGAGATACTGGTAGGGCTCGGCGTAGGCGGCGGGCCGTTCGCCCAGGCGTCCCCGCACGGCCTCGGCCTCCGCGTAGGCGGAGACGAACCGCACGGACAGCAGCCCGGACAGCCCCGTCACATCGAACCGGTACGAGCGGTGCATGTTCCGCACCGTGCCCAGCGGCCGGCCGTCCAGGGAGATCTCGGCGACGGTGTCGAGCCCGTCGAAGACCAGGTCGGTCTGCTCCTGTGTGCCGGGGGCCCCGAGCTCCCGCTCGTACGTCCAGTCCCGGCGCCCCACCCACGCCACCTCGGACTCGCCCCGGCCGAGGAACGGATCCGGAATCACCCCGGCCGCCATCAGGTCGGTGTGCACACAGCCGGGCACGGAGGCCGGCAGCGTGTCCGACTCGTGCCGCAGGATCCATCCGTCGCCGAGCGGTGTGGCCTCCAGCATGCGCACTCCCTTAACCGGTCCAGTGAAGAGTCGTGTCCAGGTTTCGCATCGTTGGCGGGAATGGGACTTTACCGGTTGAGGAAAGCGCTGTCAGAGTGCCGAACCAGCCATACCGCACGTGCTCTTCCGTCCCGAGTTCTCCTCCGCGAACGGAGCTGATGCACATGAACCGCCGTACTCTCCTCGCCCTCGCCGTGGGTGCCGCCCTGCTCGCCTCGGGCTGCACCGGCACCGGAGGCACGTCCCAGGGCGCGGATGCCGAGGCGCCCGACGATCCCGGCAAGGTCAGCGGGACCATCACCGTCCTCACCCATCGGACCGACCTCGTGCAGGACGGGACGATGAAGAAGTACGCCGCCGAGTTCAGCAAGACCTACCCCAAGGTGAAGGTCGAGTTCGAGGGCCTCACGGACTACGAGGGCGAGGTCAAGATCCGTATGAACACCGAGAACTACGGCGACGTCCTCATGATCCCGGCCGTGATCGAGAAGAAGGACTACCCGAAGTTCTTCGCCTCGCTGGGCACCCGGGCCGAGCGGAGCAAGAAGTACCGCTTCACCGACTACTCCACCGTGCGGGACAAGGTCTACGGGCAGAGCCCGATCGGCGTGGTCCCCGGCTTCGTCTACAACAAGAAGGTGTGGAGCGCGGCCGGCATCACCGACTGGCCCCGGACCCCGGCCGAGTTCCTCGACGACCTAAAGGCGATCAAGGCCAAGTCCGAGGCGGTCCCGTACTACACCAACTTCAAGGACATGTGGCCGCTGACCCAGTGGACGAACGTCAACGGCTCGGTCGGCTGCGACACCGGGGCCACCACACGTCTCGCCGAGGGCGATCCGTGGGCCGACGGCGCCGATCTGCGGGTCGGTGACACGCTGCTCCACGACATCGTGAAGTCGGACCTGATCGAGAAGGACCCGACGACCACCAACTGGGAGGCGTCCAAGCCCAAGCTGGCCAAGGGCGAGATCGCCACGATGTGGCTCGGCTCCTGGGCGATCGTGCAGATGCGGGACGCGGCGAAGCAGGCCGGCACCGACCCGGCCGACATCGGCTTCATGCCCTTCCCCGCCCAGAAGAACGGCACCTTCTGCGCGGTGACGTCCCCCGACTACCAGCAGGCCGTCAACGTCAACTCCGACCACAAGGCCGCCGCCCGCGCCTGGATCGACTGGTTCACCGACAAGTCCGGCTACGCGGACGCCAACCTCGCCCTCTCACCCCTCAAGGACGCCCCGCTGCCCGAGGTGCTGAAGCCGTACCAGGAGGCGGGCGTGAAGCTCCTCGACATCGACGACACCAAGGGTGCCGAGGTCAAGTCCATCGACAACCAGTCCGAGGTGGGCATCTACAAGCCCGACTACCGCCAGGACCTCGTCGATCTGGCCCGCGGTGCGCGCAAGGGCAGCCTGGACGACTTCCTGGCCGGACTCGGCGGCAAGTGGACCGAGGCGCAGCGGAACCTGGGGTCCTGATGGCCCGGACCACCCGGCGGTGGCGGGGCGTGACCCCCTGGCTGTTCCTCCTCGCCCCGCTCCTCCTGCTGATCACGTTCACCTACGCGCCGATCGTCAACATGGTCGCGTACAGCTTCACCGACTGGGACGGCGTGAGCCCCGAGCTGCACTACACGGGCTCCGAGAACTACGCCGAACTCTTCACCCGCTCCGAGCTGTTCGAGGTGTTCTTCGTCAGCGGGTACTACCTCGCCGCGTCGGTGGTGCAGATCGCCGCCGCCCTCTACTTCGCCACCGTGCTGAGCTTCAACGTCCGCTTCCGCAACTTCTTCAAGGGCGTGCTCTTCTTCCCGTACCTGATCAACGGCGTCGCCATCGGCTTCGTGTTCCTGTACTTCTTCCAGGACGGCGGCACCCTGGACGCGATCCTGGGCCTCCTCGGCCACGACGGCGACCGCGCCTGGCTCGGCACCCCCGCCTCGGCCAACGTCTCCCTCGCCGGGGTCTCGGTCTGGCGGTACATGGGCCTGAACTTCGTCCTCTTCCTCGGGGCGATCCAGTCCATCCCGGGGGAGCTGTACGAGGCGGCCGAGATCGACGGGGCGAACCGCTGGCAGCAGTTCCGCCACATCATCGCGCCCGGCATCCGGCCAGTGCTGAGCCTCTCGGTGATCCTGTCCGTCTCCGGGGCGCTGTCCGTCTTCGAGATCCCGTACATCATGACCGGCGGCGCGACCGGCACCGAGACCTTCGTGATCCAGACCGTGAAGCTGGCCTTCCAGTTCAACAAGACGGGCCTCGCCTCGGCGGCGGCCGTCGTACTGCTGCTGATCATCCTGGCGGTGACCTGGGTGCAGCGGCGCCTCGTCCCGGACGACAAGGTGGACCTCGTATGACGCGCCGTACGGTGGCCCGGGCCCTCGTGTATCTGTCCCTCGTCCTCGCGACACTGGTCGTGTTCCTGCCGCTGGCCGTGGTCTTCCTGACCTCCCTGAAGACCTCCGGGGAGATGGCGGACGACAGCGGCGCGCTCACGCTGCCCGACGATCCGCTGAACTTCTCCAACTACGTGACGGCGTTCCAGGACGGCCGGATGCTCTCGGCGTTCGCCAACACGGCGATCATCCTGGTGGTCGCCATCGGGGGCACGATCCTGATCGGCTCCATGACGGCCTACGCCGTCGACCGCTTCCGGTTCCGCTTCCGCAAGCTGGTCCTGGCGCTGTTCCTGGTCGCCGCGCTGGTCCCCGGGGTGACCACCCAGGTGGCCACCTTCCAGATCGTCAACAGCTTCGGCATGTTCGACAGCCTCTGGGCACCGATCGCGCTCTACATGGGCACGGACATCGTCTCGATCTACATCTTCCTGCAGTTCGTACGATCGATCCCGGTCTCGCTCGACGAGTCGGCCCGGCTGGACGGCGCCAACGCCTTCACGATCTACCGGAAGATCATCTTCCCGCTCCTGAAACCGGCGATCGCGACGGTCGTGATCGTGAAGGGGATCAACGTCTACAACGACTTCTACATCCCCTTCCTCTACATGCCCTCCGAAGATCTTGGCGTGATCTCGACGTCCCTGTTCCGCTTCAAGGGCCCGTTCGGCGCCCACTGGGAGACCATCTCGGCAGGCGCGATCCTGGTCATCGCCCCGACGCTGATCGTCTTCCTGTTCCTGCAGAGGTTCATCTACAACGGCTTCACCAGGGGAGCGACCAAGTGACGATGCCCTAGGGGCGCGGGGAACTGCGCGAACAACCACATGCGACCCGCAGCCGCCGTACGACGCGAAGCCCTACGGCGGCTAGGCCTCCTTGACGGCCAGCGCCTCCACCAGCACCGGTGTCACCAACTCCACCTGCCAAGCCCGAGCCCCATATCCCCCAAGGGCAGCGCCCACAGACTCCGCATCCACGACACCCGGCGGCTCCCAGCAAACCCGCCGCACCGTATCCGGCGTGATCAGATTCTCCTGCGGCATATTGATCTGCTCGGCCAGCGCCGAAACGCCCGCCCGGGCGGCGGACAGCCGCGCCGCGGCGACGGGATCCTTGTCGGCCCAGGCCCGCGGCGGCGGCGGCCCCGCGACCGGCTGCCCCGGCTGCGGCAGCTGCGCCTCGGTCAGCGCCTTCGCCCGGTCCACGGCCGCCTGCCACTGCTCCAGCTGCCGCTTGCCCGTCCGGTGTCCGAAACCGTTCAGCGCGGCGAGCGCGTGCACGTTGGCCGGCAGGGCAAGCGCGGCCTCCACGATGGCCGCGTCCCCGAGCACCTTGCCGGGCGAGACGTCCCGCCGCTGCGCGATCCGGTCCCGGGCCTGCCACAGCTCCCGCACGACGGCCAGCTGCCGCCGCCGGCGCACCTTGTGCATGCCCGACGTACGACGCCACGGGTCCTTGCGCGGCTCCGGCGGCGGGGCCGAGGCGATCGCGTCGAACTCCTGGCGGGCCCACTCCAGCTTGCCCTGCCGGTCCAGCTCCTTCTCCAGCGCGTCGCGCAGGTCGACGAGCAGCTCGACGTCCAGCGCCGCGTACCGCAGCCAGGGCTCGGGCAGCGGCCGGGTGGACCAGTCGACCGCGGAGTGTCCCTTCTCCAGGACGAAACCGAGCACGCCCTCGACCATCGCGCCGAGGCCGACCCGGGGGAAGCCGGCGAGCCGCCCGGCCAGCTCGGTGTCGAAGAGCCGCGTCGGCACCATGCCTATCTCGCGCAGACAGGGCAGGTCCTGGGTGGCGGCGTGCAGCACCCACTCGACGCCGGAGAGGGCCTCGCCCAGGGCGGACAGGTCGGGGCAGGCCACGGGGTCGATCAGAGCCGAGCCGGCGCCCTCGCGGCGCAGCTGCACCAGGTAGGCGCGCTGGCCGTAGCGGTAGCCGGACGCCCGCTCCGCGTCGACGGCTACCGGGCCGGTCCCCGCCTCGAAGGCGGCGATCACCCGGGCCAGGGCGGTCTCGTCCGCGATCACGGGCGGAATGCCCTCGCGCGGCTCGAGCAAGGGGATCGGCGCCTCCGTAGCAGAAGATCCGCCGTCGTCCGGAGGGGCGCCTCCGGTGGTTCGCAGTGGGCTGTCTGCTGCGGTGTCGTGGGCGTCGGTCACATGTCAAGGGTATCCATGTATGGACAGCGCCCGCCGACGGAACGTTCCGTCGACGGGCGCCCGAGGGTCGCAAACCAGTCACGTCGGGGAAGTACGGGGTTCGCGAGCCACGCCTGGGGTGGAGGGGACCGGCGGCCGATCCCGTTCAGGTGAGTGAATGATCACAAAGGGTCATGGCGGAGCGGATCAGTGGATGATCCCGGTCCGCAGCGCCACCGCCACCATGCCGGCGCGGTCGCCCGTGCCGAGCTTGCGGGCGATGCGGGCGAGGTGGCTCTTGACGGTCAGTGCGGACAGGCCCATCGAGACGCCGATCGCCTTGTTCGACTGGCCCTCCGCGACCAGTCGCAGCACCTCGACCTCACGGCCGGACAGTTCGCGGTAGCCGCCCGGGTGACTCGGGGCACCCGGGGGGCGGCGGTGCAGACGCGCGGCGGCGGCTCCGATGGGGGCGGCGCCCGGCCGGGTGGGGAGCCCGACGTTGGTGCGGGTGCCGGTGACGACGTAGCCCTTGACCCCGCCGGCGAGCGCGTTGCGCACGGCGGCGATGTCGTCGGCGGCGGAGAGGGCGAGGCCGTTGGGCCAGCCCGCCGCGCGGGTCTCCGACAGCAGGGTGAGGCCGGAGCCGTCCGGCAGGTGGACGTCGGCGACGCAGATGTCGCGGGGGTTGCCGATGCGGGGACGAGCCTCCGCGATGGACGAGGCCTCGATGACATCGCGCACACCGAGCGCCCACAGGTGGCGGGTGACGGTGGAGCGGACGCGCGGGTCGGCCACGACCACCATGGCGGTCGGCTTGTTCGGGCGGTAGGCGACCAGGCTTGCGGGCTGCTCGAGGAGAACGGACACCAGGCCTCCTGGGGTGCGGGACGGGGCCGGCTCGTGGGGATGAAGCCGGGACGAACCGTGCTTTCAAGGTCACAGTCGTCTTCGGCACCGAACCCGCCCGCCTTTAGAGAATGATCACGATTCGGTGATAACAATCCGTGCAATTCGGACACGCGGTCGATCATTCGAAGGTCGAACGGTTTCGCTCTGCGTCGCTACGCGGTCGAAAGTGGCCGTATCGACAAAGTGATTCGGCCAAGAGGGGGATGCGGGTGTGATCGTCGACCGGACATGGTTGACCGCCCCGCACAAGGTCGATCAGTGCGGGGCGGTCAGGGGTCGGTCAGGGGCCCGCGGTCAGCGGGACTGGGGTCCCCGCCGCTGCGGCAGGGTCACCACCGACGCGTCGCCAGGACCGGCCGGCGGCAGTCCCGCGACCTGGGCGAGCAGATCGCACCAGGCCGCCAGGTGCCCGGCCGTGTCCGGAACCCCGCCCATGCCCTCACGCGGCGTCCACGACGCGCGGATCTCGATCTGCGAGGCGGCAGGGCGCGCGGACAGACCGCCGAAGTAGTGCGAACTCGCGCGCGTGACGGTGCCGCTCGGCTCCCCGCACGCCAGCCCGCGCGCCTGGAGCGCGCCGGTCAGCCAGGACCAGCACACCTCCGGCAGCAGCGGGTCCGCAGCCATCTCCGGCTCGAGCTCCGCGCGTACCAGCGTCACCAGCCGGAACGTGCCCCGCCAGGCCTCGTGCCCCGCCGGGTCGTGCAGCAGCACCAGCCGGCCGTCGGCCAGGTCCTGGTCGCCGTCGACGACCGCCGCCTCCAGCGCGTAGGTGTAGGGGGCGAGCCGCTGCGGCGGGCGCGTCGGCTCGATCTCGATCTGGGGCCGCAGCCGCGCCGTCCTGAGCGCGTCGACGGCGGACCGGAAGGGCAGCGGGGCGGTGTCCGCCTCCCTCCGGTCGTTCTCGGTGTCCTTCGCTTCGTCCATTCCGCCAGCGCCGTCCGACAGTCGTCCCTGAGCCGCAGCCATGCGGGAAGGTTACGGGGACCGGGCCCCGGGTGCCGGGCTAGACACCCCGCGCCGCTCCAGGGGCTGAATCGCGCTCCTTGACGCCGTGCGAAACTTGGCCCGTGAGTGCCAACGACGCCCCCCGGGCCCAGCAGCCGTCCGCCACGTACGACTCAGCCTTCCTCAAGGCCTGCCGGCGCGAGCCCGTGCCGCACACTCCGGTGTGGTTCATGCGGCAGGCCGGGCGCTCACTGCCGGAGTACCGCAAGGTCCGCGAGGGCGTTCCGATGCTCGAGTCCTGCATGCGGCCGGATCTGGTCACCGAGATCACGCTCCAGCCGGTGCGCCGGCACGACGTGGACGCGGCGATCTACTTCAGCGACATCGTCGTCCCGCTCAAGGCCATCGGCGTCGACCTCGACATCAAGCCCGGCGTCGGCCCGGTCGTCGAGCGCCCGATCCGCACCCGGGCGGACCTCGCGCAGCTGCGCGACCTGACCCCCGAGGACGTCTCCTACGTCACCGAGGCCATCGGCCTGCTGACGCGCGAGCTCGGCGCCACGCCCCTCATCGGCTTCGCCGGCGCCCCGTTCACCCTCGCCAGCTACCTCGTCGAGGGCGGCCCGTCCCGCACGTACGAGAACGCCAAGGCGATGATGTACGGCGACCCCGAGCTCTGGGCCGACCTGCTCGACCGCCTCGCGGACATCACGACCGCCTTCCTCGAGGTGCAGATCGAGGCGGGCGCCTCAGCGGTCCAGCTGTTCGACTCCTGGGCCGGCGCTCTGGCCCCCGTCGACTACCGGCGTTCGGTGCTGCCCGCCTCGGCGAAGGTCTTCGAGGCCGTGGCCGGCTACGGCGTCCCGCGCATCCACTTCGGCGTCGGCACCGGCGAACTGCTGAGCCTCATGGGCGAGGCCGGCGCGGACGTCGTCGGCGTCGACTGGCGCGTCCCGCTGGACGAGGCCGTCCGCCGCGTCGGCCCCGGCAAGGCGCTCCAGGGCAACCTCGACCCGACCGTGCTGTTCGCCCCGACGGAGGCCGTCGAGGCGAAGACCCGGGAGGTCCTGGACGCGGCGGCGGGTCTGGAGGGCCATGTCTTCAACCTCGGCCACGGCGTCATGCCGTCCACCGACCCGGACGCGCTGACGCGGCTCGTGGAGTACGTCCACACGCACACCGGGCGCTGACCCGACCCGGACCTCAGGTACCCGCGCGGGTCGCCCGGATCAGCCACCAGGTGGCCGCCAGGCAGCCCGCGGCGGGCAGGGCCAGCAGCACCGGTACGGCGTCGACCCCGGCCAGTTCGATGCCCTTGCCCAGCACCGGCCCGGCCGCGACCCCGCCGATCATCGAGGCGGCGATCACATAGGCCCCGGCCCGCCGCGCCCGCGGCACCGCCCGGGACAGCCACGGCAGCCCCGTGGGGAAGATCGGCGCGTGGAAGAGGCCGACACCGGCGTACGCGTACGGGGCCGCCGCCGGGATCAGGGCCAGCAGGAGGCAGACCACCATGCCGACGGAGCTGACCACCATGATCGTCTGAACCGACCAGCGCAGGGTCAGCGGTGCGACCAGCAGCCGCCCCACGGTCACCATCAGCCAGAAGGCCGAGGTGGCCGTGGCCGCGGTCGCCGCGTCGTGCCCGACGGACTCCAGATGTGTCGGCTCCCAGCCGCCGACCCCGGTCTCCACCGCCACCATCAGGACGTACAGCGCGATGAAGACCGTGACGACCAGGACCGCCGAAGTCCGCAGTCCGGGCGTCCCCTTCTCGTCCTCGTCGTCCTCCTGGCCGGGCGCCGGTGGCGCGGGTGTCTCCCCGCCCTCCCGGACGCCGCGCTGCCCCAGGACCAGCACGGCGGACAGCGCGGCGAACCCGGCGAAGACGGCCGGATACTCGCCCGGGCCCAGCAGCCCCAGCAGCGCGGGACCGCCCACCGCACCGAGACCGTACGCCGCGCCGATGATGTTGAGCATCGCCGGACTGCGGCGGCCGAACCCCACCGAGAACAGCTGGTTGAGCCCGTAGTCGATGCCGCCGAAGCCCACCCCGGTCAGCAGCGCGCAGGCCAGCGCCCACGGCCAGGCGGAGGCCAGCGCGAAGCCGGCCCCGCCGAGCGCCATCAGCGCGTACGAGGCGGACAGCAGGGTTCTGTTGCCCAGCCGCCCGTGCACCCGGTTGAGCAGCAGCACACCGGCCACACCGCCGACGAAGTGAGCGCTCAGGCTCAGCCCGGCGGCGGCCGGCGACAGGCCGAACTCCGTGCGGAACGCCGGGATCGCCGGACCGTACAGTGCCTGCAGGGCCCCGATCAGGGCGAAGCCCACGCACGAGGCGACGACGGCGAACGGACTGAACAGGGGCCGCGCCACAGCGGTGTCGTGCGGCGCGGCCCGCGCCGAGGTCCCGGTCAAGAGACGTTCCTCTTCCCCGCGGTTCCCCTGCCCCGTGCGTCGCGCGGTGTCACGAGGGCACCGCGGCGGCGAGCGCGTCCTGCTCGTCGCCCGCCAGCAGGCGCTCCAGCACCCGCTGGCTGCGCAGCCCGTCGCCGAAGCGGGCCAGCGCGCTGCCGTCGCCGCGCGCGCCGGCGGTGTCCTGTGCGGAGACCGCGTCGCGCCACTCCCGCAACTGGTGCCGGAACGTGTCGCTCCACCCGGGCACCTCACCGGGCGGCGAGGCGAGCCTCTCCTCGCGGGCGAACGTGCCCTGCTCCCAGGTGACACGGGACTTCAGGAAGTACGTCGTGTCGTCCTTGGAGTGGTAGTACAGCTCCTTGCGATCCCCGATGATCTTCAGCGAGAAGCCGAGCTCCTCCGGCAGTGAGGACTTGGAGGTGACCAGGTTGAAGAAGGTGCCGTTCTCCAGCCGGCCGCTGACGAAGGCGTAGTCGTCCACCTGGACGTCCTGGCCCTCCTTCTGCGGCACGTTGACCTGGAGCTTGGTGCGGCAGCTCGTACTGTCCACGGGGCTGTCGAAGAGCCGGTCGAGCATGTCGACCAGATGCACACCCAGGTCGCCGAGGGAGCCGCTCGTGGAGCGGCCCAGGGCGCTGTCCCGCCAGGTGAAGCGGGAGCGGGTCAGGGCGCTGCCGCGCCGGAAGCCGGCCTCCGCGAAGAGGATGGAGCCCAGCTCCCCGTTCCGCACCAGGTTCCTGATCTCGCCGATGGCCTCCAGATAGCGGTAGTTGAAGCCCATGGCGCACACCAGGCCGCTCTCCTCGGCCAGCGCGGTGATGCGCTCGGCCTCCGCGACCGTCGTCGTCATCGGCTTCTCGCACAGCACGTGCCGGCCGTGCCGGACGGCCTCCTCGGCGTAGTCGGCGTGCGTGTGGTTGGGCGAGGCGATGACGACCGCGTCGACATGCCGGTACAGCTCGGTCGTCGAGGAGAAGACGGGGCAGCCGAAGCGCTCGGCCAGCTCCGCGGCCTTCTCGGGCAGCACGTCGTACACGCCGGCCGGTACGACGCCGGGGACGGTCTCGGCGGCGCGCAGGTGGGCGAGGGCGATGCCGCCGGCGCCGATGATTCCTAACTGCATGGTCTGCCTCTTTCAGGGACGGCCCGACGGCCCGGGCGCACCGGGCCGGGGGAGCGGTTCAGTGGCCGAGGTGGTGACGGAAGGCGGTGAGGAGGGCCTGGGCGTGCGGGTGCGGCGACACCCGCGCGAAGCGGCTCCTGGCCTCGGGCGTGCAGTTGGCGACGAGGTAGCCGTGGCGCACGGCGCCCAGCATCTCCAGGTCGTTGCCGCTGTCGCCGAAGGCCAGGGTCCGCTCCGGTGCGACGCCGTAGCGGGCACACAGATGCCGGACGACGTTGCGCTTGCCGCACACCGGCGGGAGGAAGTCGACGTCGTAGCAGTCGGCCGGGTCCCCGGTGGCCGGGTTGCAGCGGCTGATGTTGAGCCCGAGGCCGTACTCGCGGGCGACCTCGCGCACGAGGTCCAGGCTCCGCTCGTCGCGCCGCGGGTCACCGAGGGAGCGGAAGTAGTAGTTGACCAGGAACTCGGTGGGGTGCCCGGTGTGCGGGTCGTGCTGCGGGAACAACGCGGTCCCGTGCCGGGCGAGCTGCTCCACGGCCCCCTCCACCCGGCCCCGGTCGAACCCGCTGTCCCGCAGCAGCTGCCGCCACTCGGGGTCGGGGCGGGCGACGCCGTCGGGGAAGAACGTCAGCTCGGTGCCGAGCGCGCCGGCCACGAAGTGCGGCAGGACGCGGGCGCCGCAGCGCGCCATCTTCTCCTGTACGGAGGCCAGCGAGCTGCCGGTGACCCAGCCGAACAGCAGACCGTGCTCCACGGCCTCGGTCAGCAGGAACTCCTCCAGCGCGGCCAGGTGGGCGCGTTGCGCGGAGGTCGCGGCATGCGCCAGGTAGGTCTCGTCGAAGTCGGAGAACGCGGCCCAGCCCACCGGGTCCGGCAGGCGCAGATGGGCCGACGGACCGAGGCCCGGGGCACCGGCGGTGTCGAACGGCAGGGTGCCGGTCATGCCGCCGCCCTGTGCGTCGCCGCGTACAGGGCCTCGACCACGCGGTCCTGCTCGCCGAGGGAAAGACCCGCGTGCAGCGGCAGGTGCAGCACCCGGTCGTGCAGCCACTCGGTCCGCGGCAGGTGCGCCTGCCCGAAGAACCGCTCGCGCACCGGTGTCTCCTGCCGGTGTGTCAGGACGGGGTAGTAGACGTCCGTTTCCACCCGGCTCGCCCGCGCCAGCCGCTCCAGCAGCGCGTCACGGGCCGCGGCGCCCCCGGCCGCGAGGACGGGGAAGAGGTGCCAGGAGTGGTCGGGAGCGAAGGCGGGAGTCTCGATCACGCCCTCCTCGGCCAGCGGCCGCAGCGCCTCGACGTAGCGCCGGGCCAGATACGTACGCCGCAGCCCGCGCAGACCGGTCCAGGGCAGCAGGGCCAGACCGATCGCGGCCATGGTGTTGTCGATGCGCGCGTTGAGCCCGAACGCCTCGCACTTGACGTTCTTCCGGCCCGGCGCGAAGCCGTGGTAGCCGAGCACCCGGCAGCGCTCGGCGATCTCGGCCGAGCCGGTGACCACGGCACCGGCCTTCCCGCACAGCCCCACGTTCTTGTACGGGTTGAAGCTGAGGGCCGCCGCGTCGGAGTACCGCCCGACACCGGTCACCCCGATCGCCTGGCAGGCGTCCTCGACGACCCGCAGCCCGTGCCGGTCGGCCACGGCCCGCAGTGCGGCCATGTCGGCGAGCTTGCCGTAGAGATGGACGGGGAGCAGCGCCACGGTACGCGGGGTGATCCGCTCCGCCACCGACTCGGGGTCGAGGTTGCCGTCCGGAGTGGTCACATCGGCGAGTACGGGTACGGCACCGCAGGCGAACACCGCGTTCTCGGTGGCGGCGAAGCTGTTGGCCGGCAAGATCACCTCGTCGCCCGGCTCGACGCCCACGGCACGCAGGGCGATGGCGAGCGCGTCCGTCCCGCTGCCGGTCGCGACGGCGCAGGACAGCCCGGCGTGGTCGGCGACGGCGTCCTCGAAGGCCGTGACGGCGGGACCGCTCGTGAACTCGCAGCTCTCCAGTACCCGTGTGAAGGCGTCGGCGGCGGCGCTCTTCTCCGCCGGTGACAGGAGCCGTTCCTTCGGCAGGAAGGGGACGTTCGGCACCTGCGACGGCTCGGGGAAGAGGGAGGCGACGAACGCGTCGGGACGCCCTGGGGCGGAGTTCCACGACGAGAGGGTCTTCGCCAGTTCCCGGTTGGCGAGGGTGTCCCGTAAGGGCTGGGCCACCCGCATGCCCCGGGCGAGATTCTCGGTCACGCGGTGCAGGCTGCGGCTGTCGCCGAGGAGGAGGGAGCCGGTGATCGTGCCGGGTTCGGCGGTGGAGACGGTCATGCGTACTCCTTGCGTTCGGATAGGCGTTCAGACAGCGGGAAATCCTGGCGCGAACGCGCGCATGGGTGTGGAATGCGAATTGATTGCCGGGCCGAATAAACGCTCGGACCGCATTACGTGGGGACGTGGGGAATGCGTGATCGCCTTACGTCGGCGATGCTGTCAGCGGTCGACGAGATGCGTCAACCGGCAGCTTTTTGCCGGAAGCCTCGCCTGCCACCCCAGCGCTTGTTACGGTGTGTTCCCCCGGTAATACGCAGAGGGAGTGTTTCCGAGCGGTGTCCCGTCACGTCCAGTCTGTTTCTTCGCTGCCCGATCTGCTGCGCGCCTGGCGCGTCGACGCGGGAAACAAAATGAACAGAGGGAGACCGTTACCTCAAAAAGAGGTTGCAGACCGCATGAGTGTCAGCGAACGCTGGTATCGGAATCTCGAAACCGGGCTGCACGCCCCGCTTTCCGGTGAAATACTCGAGCGCCTTTCCAGGGCCCTGCTGCTCGGCCCCGACGAACGCATGGCCCTTTACGGGCACGCCCTCGGCGGTGCCGGTGGGCAGCCGGCCGGGGGTGGGGACCAGGACGAGGCCACCGACGCCCTCGCCTCGGCGCAGACCGGCTTCCCCACCTACCTCACCGACCAGGCGTGGAACCTTCTCGACCACAACGCGGCCATGGCCCGCTGGTTCCCCTGGGTCCTGGAGCCCGGTGCCAACCTGATGCGCTGGGCACTGACCACGACCGAGGCCCGCGAGCAGATCGTGGACTGGCCCCGGCACGCCGCGCAGTACCTCGCCCTGCTGCGGTTCGCGCTGGTGACCCGTCCCGACGACGCCGACCTCGGCGCGCTGCGCGACGCCGTCCTCGACGACCGCGTGTGCCGCGACCTCTGGGACCAGAGCCCCAAGGTCCTCGCCTACCGGCACGGCCACCGCTACGAACTGCGCCTGCCCCACGTCTGTCCGGAGACTCTCACCGTCACCTCGCAGGTGCTGCTTCCCGCGTACCGGCAGGAGCTTCGCTATGTCCTGCTGCTGCCCGTGCGTCGGTGAGCCCGGCAATCGCCGAGTCCGGTGAACGCTGCCGTCGGGGCGTGCGTATGTGTCGGCAACCGCCCGCGGCGCGGGGAAGGCGGGTCGCGGGGCCGACGTGAGGAACAGGCGATGAACGACCGAGTTACTCCCGCGATGCACGCACTGCCCGACGGCGAGGCGGAGCTCACGCTGGTGGTGCGGCTGCCCTGGGAGGACGTGGCCCGCCTCGGCCAGGAGGCCGGGCGGCTGGCGTCCCAGATGCGGCGGCCCGTGACGCTGGAGGAGGCGGTGAGTCATCGGCTGCGGTCGACCCGCGTGGCCTCGCACGCCAAGCCGGCGGGGGAGCAGCCGCCGGCGGTGACGGCTGCTTCGGCGTCGGTGTCCTCGTTGCCGTCGCGGCCGCCGGCGGAGCAGGCGCGGCAGGCGATCGACCGGATCAACGGTACGGCTGGGACCGCGTAGGGGGCTCGCCGTGGGGGTGCGGGTGCGCGGCCGGGTGCGGCGCCTTCGTGGCTGTTCGCGCAGTTCCCCGCGCCCCTGAAAAAAGGGCATGGCCCCGCCGCCGCTATGAAGTCTCGCGGACCTTCGCCGCCGCCTTGCGGGCCGCTACCAGGACCGGGTCCCAGACGGGGGAGAACGGTGGGGCGTAGCCGAGGTCCAGGGTCGTCATCTGTTCCGCCGTCATGCCCGCGGTGAGGGCGACCGCCGCGATGTCGACGCGCTTGCCCGCGCCCTCCCTGCCCACGATCTGCACGCCGAGGAGGCGGCCCGTGCGGTGTTCGGCGAGCATCTTGACCGTCATGGGGGAGGAGTTCGGGTAGTAACCGGCGCGGCTCGTCGACTCGATGGTGACCGCCTCGAAGCGCAGGCCCACGCGGTGGGCGTCCTTCTCGCGCAGTCCCGTGCGCGCGATCTCCAGGTCGCAGACCTTGCTGACCGCCGTGCCGACCACGCCGGGGAACGTGGCGTAGCCGCCGCCGGCGTTGGTGCCGATGACCTGGCCGTGCTTGTTGGCGTGGGTGCCGAGCGGGATGTGCCGTTGCTGGCCGGAGACCAGGTCGAGGACCTCGACGCAGTCGCCGCCGGCCCAGATGTTCTCGTACCCGCGCACCCGCATCGAGCGGTCGGTGAGCAGACCGTGGTGCGTGCCGAGCGGGAGGCCGGCCGCCTTCGCGAGCGTCGTCTCGGGGCGCACGCCGATGCCGAGCACGACGACGTCCGCCGGGAAGTCGCGGTCCTTCGTGGCCACCGCGCGTACCCGGCCGTCGTCGCCCGTCAGGATCTCGGTGACCTCGGTGTCGTTCACCATCGTGATGCCCAGGCCCTCCATGGCCTCGTGCACCAGGCGGCCCATGTCGGGGTCGAGGGTCGACATGGGCTCGCTGCCGCGGTTGACGACCGTCACCTCGTAGTCGCGGTTGATGAGCGCCTCGGCCATCTCCACGCCGATGTAGCCGGCCCCCACGACCACCGCTCGACGGCCACGCGTGCGTGCCAGCGTGTCGAGCAGCGCCTGCCCGTCGTCCAGCGTCTGCACCCCGTGCACCCCGGGCGCGTCGACCCCGGGCAGGTCCGGCCGGATCGGCCGGGCGCCGGTCGCGATCACGAGCTTGTCGTACGACGTCCACGACTCGGCGCCGGAGTCGACGTCACGCGCGCGTACCCGCTGCCCGTCGGGGTCGAGGTCGGTGACCTCGGTGCGCAGCCGCAGATCGATGTCCCGCGCGCGGTGTTCCTCGGGGGTACGGGCGATGAGCCGGTCCCGGTCCGGGACGTCGCCGCCCACCCAGTAGGGGATGCCGCACGCCGAGTACGACGTGAAATGGCCGCGTTCGAACGCCACGATCTCCAGCTCGTCGGGCTTGTTCAGACGGCGCGCCTGCGACGCCGCGGACATCCCCGCGGCGTCGCCGCCGATCACGACCAGTCGCTCCCGTGTACCCCGCGTACGGTTCATGCTCATGCGAACACGCTACGGGAGCAGGGGATTTCAGTCCTGCTCGCCGGGCTTGCCCGAGGGTGCTTCAGGTGCCGGGCGGGCCGTCGGCAGCGGGCCCAGCGCGCTCATCGCGGGCGACGCGGGCCGTGGGCGGCGCGGCAGGCGGGGGCGCACCACGCGCAGCCACAGCAGCGTGATCAGGGCCGCCACCGCGGCGAACGGCAGGACCGCGCCGAGAGCTACCGCGAGCCAGCGCAGCATCGTCACGAACGCGTTCCAGCCGCCCGCGAGCGCGTCCACGAAGCCCGGGTCGTCGTCCTTCGCCTCCTTCTTCTTCACCGGGGTCTCGGTCAGCGAGAGGGTGATGGGGGCCAGGCTCGTGCGGTCCTTCAGGGACGTCTGGCGGGCGAGCAGCGCCTCCAGGTCGGCCTGCCGTGTGCTCAGCTCGCCCTCCAGGGTCACCACGTCACTGAGCTTGGTCGCCTGATCCATCAGCTCGCGGATCCGGGCCACGCTCGCGCGCTGCGACTTGATCCGGCTCTCCACGTCCACGACCTGGTCGGTGACGTCCTCGGCCTTGGCACTGCGGTCGAGGAGTTTGCCGGTGCCCTCCAGCTCGGCGAGGACCTCGTCGTACTTCTCGACGGGCACGCGCAGCACGACCCGGGTCCGCTCGTGGCCCGCCCCGTCCCGGGTGGTGGTCTCGTTGCCGACGTAGCCGCCCGCGTTCTCGGCGCCGGTGCGGGCCTCCTCCAGCGCCTTGGGGACGTCCTTGACCTGGACGGTCAGCGAGGCCGTGCGGATTATGTGGTTCGCGGTGAGCTTCGGCGGCGCGGTCGCCCGGGCTCCGCTTCCGGCGGCGCCGGGCGCGGCCTCCTTCGCGCCGGACGTGCCGCCCGCCTTGTCGTCGGCCTGCGGGGCGGCGACTCCGCGGTCGGCGCTGCTGCCGGCGGAGTCCTCGCCCGCGCCGCTGCATCCGGTGAGCGCGAGGGCCGCGGCCAGCAGGACGGCGGCCAGGGGCGGGGCGGTGTGGCGTGCGGGTCGTCGTGTGCGCATGTGGGCTTCCCCCCGGGGTTCGATTCGGCTGACGCTTCTTCGACGCCCGGGCGGCTCCGGACGTTTGGTCCTGGACGGTTCCGATGCGGTCACGGTCGGGACTCGTGCGGGACACCGAGGCACGGCGGCACTGTCAGCGGCGTCTGAGAGGCTGGAGGCATGCGCGAAGTTCAAGCCCGTGCGGGCACGAGGCACGTCATCGTCATCGGGGCGGGTATCGCGGGCCTGGCCGCCGCGCACCGGCTGCTGGAGCGCGGGGCGCGGGTGACCGTGCTGGAGGCCTCCGACCGGGTCGGCGGCAAGCTGCTGCCCGGCGAGATCGCGGGCGTGCGCGTGGACCTCGGCGCCGAGTCGATGCTGGCCCGCCGCCCCGAGGCGGTGGCGCTCGCGCGCGAGGTGGGCCTCACCGACCGCCTCCAGCCCCCGGCCACCGCCACGGCCTCGATCTGGACCCGGGGCGCACTGCGCCCCATGCCCAAGGGACATGTGATGGGCGTCCCCGGCACCGCCGCCGCCCTGTCCGGCCTGCTGTCCGACGAGGGCCTGGCCCGCATCGAGCTCGACGCCGAGCTGCCCCGCACCGAGGTCGGCGACGACGTGGCGGTCGGGGAGTACGTGGCGGAGCGCCTGGGCCGCGAGGTCGTCGACCGCCTGGTGGAGCCCTTGCTGGGCGGCGTGTACGCGGGCGACGCGTACCGCATCTCGATGCGCTCGGCCGTCCCTCAGCTCTTCCAGGCCGCGCGCGCCCACACCTCCCTGACGGAGGGGGTCCGCGAGATCCAGGCGAAGGCTGCCGCCGCCCAGCAGACCGGCCCGGTGTTCATGGGACTCGAGGGCGGCGTGGGCACCCTGCCCCTCGCGGTGGCGGAGTCGGTCCGGGCCCGCGGGGGCGAGATCCTGACGGGGACGCCGGTGACGGAGCTGCGCCGCACCCCGGCCGACGGCGGGTGGCGCGTCGTCTCCGGTGTGCACGTGTGGCACGCGAACGCGGTCGTCGTCGCCGTCCCCGCCCCGGCCGCCGCCACCCTGGTGCGCGCCGACAGCCCCGGGGCCGCCGCCGAGCTCGGCGCCGTCGAGTACGCCTCCATGGCCCTGATCACCCTCGCCTACCGCCGCGCCGGGGCGGACCTGCCCGAGGGCAGCGGCTTCCTGGTGCCGCCGGTCGACGGGCGCACCATCAAGGCCTCCACCTTCGCCTCGCGGAAATGGGGCTGGATCGCCGGGGAGAACCCCGACCTGCTCGTCCTGCGCACCTCCGTCGGACGGTACGGCGAGACGGAGATCCTCGACCGCGACGACACCGAGCTCGTGGAGGTCTCCCGGCGCGATCTGAAGGCGGCGACCGGCCTGGACGCCACACCCGTCGCCACCCGCGTCACCCGCTGGGACGACGGCCTGCCCCAGTACCCGGTCGGCCACCACGCGCGCGTGGCCCGCGTCCGCGAGCACCTCGCCGGACTGCCCGGGCTCGCCGTGTGCGGCGCCCCGTACGACGGCGTCGGCATCCCGGCCTGCATCGCGAGCGCGTACGCCGCCGTCGACCAGATCCACGGTGACCTGCGGGGTGTGCAGGAGCTCACCGACCACCCGGTGCAGAGCCTGCACGGCGGAGCAGGAGAATGAGGACATGAGCAACGACGCCTCCACCCCCGAGACCGGCAGGATCCCGAACAAGGGCAAGCTGGCCAAGGACCTCAACGAGGTCATCCGCTACACGCTCTGGTCCGTCTTCAAGCTGAAGGACGTGCTCCCCGAGGACCGCGCCGGGTACGCCGACGAGGTCCAGGAGCTGTTCGACCAGCTCGCCGCGAAGGACGTGACGATCCGCGGCACCTACGACGTCTCGGGCCTGCGCGCCGACGCCGACCTCATGATCTGGTGGCACGCGGAGACCAGCGACGCGCTGCAGGAGGCGTACAACCTCTTCCGCCGCACGAAGCTGGGCCGGGCGCTCACACCGGTGTGGTCGAACATGGCGCTGCACCGTCCCGCCGAGTTCAACCGCGCGCACATCCCGGCGTTCCTCGCCGACGAGACACCCCGCAACTATGTGAGCGTCTACCCCTTCGTGCGCTCCTACGACTGGTACTTGCTGCCCGACGAGGACCGCCGCCGCATGCTCGCCGACCACGGCAAGATGGCCCGCGGCTACCCGGACGTGCGGGCCAACACCGTCGCCTCGTTCTCCCTCGGCGACTACGAGTGGCTCCTCGCCTTCGAGGCCGACGAGCTGTACCGCATCGTGGACCTCATGCGTCACCTGCGCGCCTCCGAGGCCCGTATGCACGTCCGCGAGGAAGTCCCGTTCTTCACGGGCCGCCGCAAGGACGTCGCCGAACTGGTCGCCGGTCTGGCCTGATCAGCGCAGCCGTCGCTCGGCCCCGGGCTTCTCCGGGGCCGTCGACCGCGGCTCGGGCTCGGCGTGCGGTGCGCACTGCGCCTGCCGCCCCGGCAGCCGGCCCTCCAGCAGGTACGCCTCCAGGTAGCCGTTCACGCAGGCGTTCGGACCGCCCGCCAGGCCGTGCGCGCCCGCGTCCCGCTCCGTCACCAGGACCGAGCCGGCGAGTCTGCGGCGGAGTTCCAGGGCCCCGTCGTACGGCGTGGCCGCGTCCCGCTCGGCGGCCAGGATCAGCGTCGGTGGCAGCTCGCCCGGCGCGGTGCCGACGTCGAGCGGCCGCTGCCGCGGCCCTGGCCAGTAGGCGCACGGCAGGTTCGTCCACACGTTGTCCCAGGTCTCGAAGGGCGCCACCCGCGCGAGCCGGGTGTTGTCCCGGTTCCACACCCTCCAGTCCGTCGGCCAGGGGGCGTCGTTGCACTCGACGGCCAGATACACCGCGCGGGTGTTCTCGGCCTCGGCGGCCGCTTCCGGATACCGGCTCGCCTGCTCGACCAGCGGCTTGGGATCGCCCCTGAGGTACGCCGAGAGCGCGTGCGCGAGGAGCGGCCACTGGTCGTCGTAGTACCCGGCCTGCAGGAACGCCTCCTGCAACTGCCCCGGCCCGACCTTTCCGCCGGCCGGCTCGGCGGCCAGTCGCGTGTGCGCCCGCGCGTAGCCGCGCTGCACCTCCCGCGCGGTCCTGCCCAGCCCGTACACGCCGTGGTGCCGGGCGACCCACCGCCGGAAGTCGCGCCAGCGGCCCTCGAACGCCGCGGACTGGGCGAGGTTGTTGCGGTACCAGATCTCCGCCGGGTCGGGATCGACCACCGAGTCGAACACCATCCGCCGTACGTGCGAGGGGAACAGCGTCGCGTACACGGCCCCGAAGTAGGTGCCGTACGACGAGCCCAGGAACGTCAGCCGCGTCTCGCCGAGCGCGGCGCGCAGCACGTCGAGGTCGCGGGCGTTGTTCAGCGAGTGGTAGTGCCGCAGTGCGCTGCCGGCCCGCTCGGCGCAGCCGCGCGCGTACGCCTTCGCCTGCGCGACGCGTTCCCGCTTGAACGCCGCCGAGGGGTACGTCTGCGCCTGGGTGGGCGCCTTGAAGAACTGCTCGGGGGCCTGGCAGGACAGCGGCGCGGAACGGCCCACGCCGCGCGGGGCGTAGCCGACGAGGTCGTAGGCGGCCGCGATCCGCTTCCACTCGGGGAGCAGCCCGACGACCGGGAAGTACAGGCCGGTGGCACCGGGCCCGCCCGGGTTGTAGACCAGGGCACCCTGCCGGGGGACCTTGCGCTTGCTGTTGTTCGGGTCCCGCTGCGTGGCCCGGGTCCGGCTGACGGCGAGTCGGATCTGCCGGCCGTCGGGCCGGGCGTAGTCCAGCGGGACGGTCACGGTGCCGCACCGCATGCCGTCCGGCAGGTCCTGCCCGTCGGCGCACGGGCCGAACCGGACACCGGCCGCCTTCGCGCGCGCGGCCGCCACCGCGGTGCCGTGCGACTCGGGCGCGGCGGACCGGCCCTCGATGTCCGGGGCCGCGGTCAGGGCGCTCAACAGCAAGGACCCCGCTGCCGAGTAGAGGAGGGCGGCTCTCATCGCGTATCCCTTCGGTGCACAGTGGCGACAAAAGGGATGTTTGGTGCGGCGATTGAGGAAGGCAAGCACCGCCCGCCGGTGTCGCCGTCAATGCTCCCGTGCGCCCCCGGGCCGTCCGCCGGGTGCCTCGCGGTGCGCGAAGGCGGCGCGCAGATCCGGTTCGCCGATCGCGCTGACCCCGCGCACGGCCACGGACGTGAGGTACGTACGGTCGTCGGCGGTGCCGTCGGCGTTCCGGGTCAGCGAGCCGAGCAGCCGCTGACCCGCCGGGGAGGCCCAGCGCGAGTACGGGTGGATCTCGACGCGCGCGACGGCGAGGCAGCTCAGGGTCAGGGTGAGCGGCAGCGCGAACCACAGGGCGATCAGATGGCGCGGCATGTCCGGCGGGGCGGGCGCCAGCAGCGCGGCGACACCGAGAGCGAGCACGGCGACCGCCGCCGCGCGCACCTGCCGGACCCCCGCCGCGACCGTCGTCCGGGCGCTGTCGGGCACCGCGAGTCCCGCGCGCACCAGCCCGTCGGCGATCCCGCGCACCGCGTCCGCCGTGGCGGCGGTGGCCCGCACCGGGGCGATCCGGGACTGGCCCTCGGGGCCGATGGCCCCTATCACCGACCGCTCCATCGCGTCCCGGCCGCGCGGATCGACGACGGTCGCCCAGCCGGTGTGGGCCAGCAGCAGGCGCCGCTGACGCGCCATGGCGACGAGGGTCACGTCGGCGACCCGCCGGGGCCCGCCGGAGAGGAACGCGGCCTCGTACAGGGTGAGTTCATGGACCTGGCCGGTGTCCGTGCCGCCGGCCGCGGCGCGCACGGCGGCCAGGCACAGCCGTGTGCACGCCGTGCCCGCCACGGCCCAGGCCGCCAGCAGGAAAAGAACCCAGAGCATATGTTGTTTGTATGTGACACGGTCCCGAGAACACCATGCCTCATACACAATTCGAACGGAGTGTTGTCGGTATGTGACGTTCCGTTTCACTGTCCCGGTGGTGGGCGGAAGGCGGGCGGCGGGAGCGAGTGGGAGGGGGCGGAGGCCGGGGGAGCACTGCCGGTGCCGGTGGCCATGTCGCGGGCCACGGCGTCGTAGTCGACCTCTCCCGTCGCCTCCAGGGTCTTGATGTGGTCGAGGACGGTCGTGGTGGCGTTGTCGGCGAGGTCGCGCACCAGGGAGTTGCGGGTGCTCGCGCGGACCTCGGCGGCGAGCGGGAGCAGCCGGCCCTGCGCCAGCCGCAGCACGGTGGCGAACTGCCGGTCGTACTCCGTGCCCCGCGCCTCGTCCAGGGTGGCCAGCCACCGCCTCTGCCGGCCGTCGGGCGTGTCCGGCAGGGGGACGTTCAGCTGGGCGGCGGCGCCGCGGACCCGCTCGTCCAGGAACCGGTGCCCCTCGACGAGATGCCGGCCGGCCGCCCGCACGGCCGGGGTGGTCCCCTTTGTCCGCGCCTGCCGCCCCGCGGACGGCTCCCACAGCCCGGCCAGCCGGGCTTTGATCAGGAACTCCTGGTCGAGGGCGGACAGCGGGCCGTAGCTCGTCCGCAACGTCTGCGCGCTCAGCACGTCCGGCGCCGTCCCGGCCCGGTCGGGGTACGGCCAGAGTGAGAAGACCAGCGCGGCCAGCGTCGCCGCGAGGCACATGACGATGAGTCCTGTGCCGCTGACGATGCCTCGGCCCTTGACGGGGGGTCGGGGTCGCATGGTGGTGCCTCCTGGTACGGCACCGCACGCTAGTGCGCTTCGGGTGCGGAATCGCCATGATACGGCGGGGTCTACGTCAACTGCCGTATGCGGGCGAATGGTTGCATCGGGGGCAGGACGGGTCGATCGGACGAGCCGCGTCGAGGTGCCTATCTGTACAAACAGGGCCATACCGGTTCACGGGTTCCGGCGGACACGACCCCGGTGTTAGTCCCGGCACACTCGGGCGCGCAGGCGCGGGGCCGGGCGACTAGCCCAGCCGGGTCCTCTGGGCCGCCCGGACGCCGTCGCGGCGGTGTGCCCGGTGGCCGCCGACCTCCCGATGGGCCATGTTGCTGACCGTCGAGCCGATCGGCACCGGCCGGATGCGAAGGAGGCCCCGCGGTGGGTGAGCTGTACATCGACGGCGAGTGGACACAGGCCGCGGCCGGTGGGCGGCGGGAGGTGGTCAACCCCTACGACGCCTCCGTCGTCACCACCGTCGACGAGGCCGACGCCGCCGACGTGGACCGCGCCGTACGGGCCGCCCGGCGTGCCTTCGACGAGGAGGACTGGGCGAACGCCCCCTCCCGCCGCCGCGCCGACCTGCTGCTGCGCGTCCACGACCTGCTGCTGCGCGACCAGGAGGAGATCGCCCGCACCGAGACCCTCGACACGGGCAAGACACTGGCCGAGGCCCGCATCGACGTGGAGGACGTGGCGGGCGCCTTCCGCTACTTCGCCGAACTCGCCGGCAAGGACGGCGGCCGGGTCGTCGACGTCGGCCCGAACGTCCTCAGCCGTGTCGTCTACCAGCCGATCGGGGTCTGCGCGCTCATCGCCCCCTGGAACTACCCGCTGCTCCAGGCCTCCTGGAAGGTGGCCCCGGCGCTGGCCGCCGGCAACACCTTCGTCCTCAAACCCAGCGAGACCACACCCCTCACCACGATCGCCATGGTCCGGCTCATCGAGGAGGCCGGCGCGCCCCCCGGCGTCGCCAACCTGGTGCTGGGCTCCGGGGCGACCGTCGGCGCGGCCCTGACCAGCCACCCCGACGTGGACCTGGTCTCCTTCACCGGCGGCCTCGACACCGGACGGTCCATCATGGCCAGCGCCGCCGAGGGGCCGAGGAACATCGCCCTGGAACTGGGCGGCAAGAACCCCAACATCGTCTTCGCTGACGCCGACTTCGACGCTGCCGTCGACTACGCGCTGGACGCCGCCTTCCTGCACTCCGGGCAGGTCTGCTCGGCCGGTTCGCGCCTGCTCGTCCAGGACTCCCTGCACGACAGATTCGTCGAGGCCTACGCCGACCGCGCCCGGGCGATCCGGCTCGGCAACGGCCTGGAGGAGGGCACCGAGAGCGGCCCGCTCAGCTCCGCCGAGCACCGCGAGAAGGTCGAGGGCTACATCGCCATCGGCAAGGAGGAGGGCGCCCGGCTCGTCACCGGCGGCACCCGCCCCGACGACCCCGCCCTGAGCCGCGGCTTCTTCCTGCTGCCGACGATCTTCGCCGACTGCGACCGGTCCATGCGCATCGTCCAGGAGGAGGTCTTCGGCCCGGTGGTCACCGTCGAACGCTTCCGCACCGAGGACGAGGCGGTGGAACTCGCCAACGACACCCGCTACGGCCTGGCGGGCGGCGTGTGGACCTCCGACGCGAGCCGCGCCCAGCGCGTCGCCCAGCGGCTGCGGCACGGCACCGTCTGGATCAACGACTTCCACCCCTATGTGCCGCAGGCCGAGTGGGGCGGCTTCGGCCGCTCCGGCGTCGGACGCGAACTCGGCCCGACCGGGCTGCGCGAGTACCAGGAGGCCAAGCACATCTACCAGAACCTCGCCCCCGCCCCCTCCGGCTGGTTCAAGGGCTGACCCTCCGGCAGCAACCGCCCGCCCGTGGCGCACCGAACGACAAAAGAAAGCAGGGCACCGCATGGCCCCCATTCCCGCGCACGGCGCCGAGTCCGCCTACGACTACGTCATCGTCGGCGGCGGCACCGCCGGCTGCGTGCTCGCCGCCCGGCTGAGCGAGGACCCCGACTGCCGCGTCTGCGTCATCGAGGGCGGCCCCAGCGATGTCGGCGACGAGCGCGTCCTGCGCCTGCGCAACTGGATCAACCTGCTCGACTCGGAGTACGACTACGGCTACAAAACGGTCGAACAGCCGCGCGGCAACTCCCACATCCTGCACTCACGGGCCCGCGTGCTCGGCGGCTGCTCCTCCCACAACACGCTGATCAGCTTCCTGCCGCTGCCGCAGGACCTCGACGACTGGGTGGCCCGCGGCTGCCCCGGCTGGGACCCGGCGACGATCCTCCCCTACCGGGACCGGCTGCGCACCCGGATCGTCCCGGTGGCCGAGGCCGACCGCAATCCCATCGCCAAGGACTTCGTCACCGCGGCCACCCGCGCCCTCGGCGTTCCCGTCGTCGACGACTTCAACGCCGAACCCTTCGCCGACGGCACCGGCTTCTTCTCGCTGGCCTACGAGCCGGAGGGCAATCTGCGCTCCTCCGCCTCCGTGGCCTACGTGCACCCGGTCATGGACCGGCCGGGCCTCACGCTCCTCCTGGAGACCTGGGCGCACCGGCTGCTCACCGACGAGTCGGGACGGCTGACCAGGGTCGCCGTCCGCGGCGCCGACGGGGAGCCCGCCACCGTGCGCGCCGAGCGCGAACTCCTGCTGTGCGCCGGAGCCGTCGACACCCCGCGCCTGCTGATGCTCTCCGGCATCGGCCCGGCCGACGACCTGCGCAAGCTGGGCATCGACGTACGGGCCGACCTGCCCGGCGTCGGCGAGAACCTGCTGGACCACCCCGAGTCCGTGATCGTCTGGGAGACCGACGGCCCGCTGCCGCCCAACTCCGCGATGGACTCCGACGCCGGACTGTTCCTGCGCCGCGACAAGGGCCAGCCGCGCCCCGACCTGATGTTCCACTTCTACCAGGTGCCGTTCACCGTCAACACCGAACGCCTGGGCTACCCCGTGCCGCAGCACGGGGTGTGCATGACGCCGAACGTGCCGCGTGCCCGGTCCACCGGCCGCATGTGGCTGCGCAGCGCCGACCCCGCCGAGCATCCCGCCCTGGACTTCCGGTACTTCACCGACCCGGAGGGGCACGACGAACGCACCATCGTGGACGGTCTGAAGATCGCCCGCGAGGTGGCCGCCACCGCCCCGCTGCGCGACTGGCTCGTCCGCGAGGTCGCGCCAGGACCGGACGTCGTCTCCGACGCCGACCTGTCGGAGTACGGCCGCCGGGTGGCCCACACCGTCTACCACCCCGCGGGCACCTGCCGCATGGGCGCCCCGGACGATCCGCTGGCCGTCTGCGACCCCGAGTTGAGACTGCGCGGCTTCGAGGGCGTGCGGATCGTCGATGCGTCGATCTTCCCGACCATGCCCACGATCAACCCCATGGTGACCGTACTGCTCACCGCAGAACGCGCCGCAGACCTGATCGGCGGCCGTACGCCGGCCGCGGAACGGAGGGCCGGACAGTGACCGCCGCACAGCCTCCCGCACCGGCCGCCGGCACCCCGGGAGGGGAGCCCGGCTCGGAGTTCCGCAAGGACATGAGCCCCTGGGCCAACTTCGCCCTCGGCTTCACCTACCTCTCCCCGGTGGTGGGCACCTACACCCTCTTCGGCATCGCGATCGCCGACGGCGGACCGCCGATGATCTGGGCGTTCCTGGTCGCCGGCTGCGGCCAGTTCCTCGTCGCGCTGATCTTCGGCGAGATCGTCGCCCAGTACCCGATCGCGGGCGGTGTCTACCCCTGGGCCCGGCGGCTGTGGGGCAAGCGCTGGGCATGGATGACCGGCTGGGTGTACATGTGGGCGCTGCTGGTGACCATCACCTCCGTCGCCTACGGCGCCGGCCCCTACATCGCCATCCTCTTCGGCTTCAGAGCCACCGTGCACACCACCGTGCTGTGCACCGCCGTGCTCATCGTCGTCGCCATCCTCATCAACTACATGGGCACCAAGGCACTGTCGACGGCGGCGCTCATCGGTTTCGCCGGCGAGCTCATCGGCGCCCTCGTCGTCGGCGTCTACCTGCTGGCCACCCACCGGCACTACGGCCTCGGCGTCATCTTCGACACCTACGGCGTCGAGGGAGACGGCTCCTACCTGCCGGCGTTCCTGGCAGCCGGCATCATCGGCCTCTACCAGTACTACGGCTTCGAGGCGTGCGGCGACACCGCCGAGGAGGTCGCCCACCCGGGCCGGGTCATCCCCCGCGCGATGCGCCGCACCATCTACATCGGCGGCTCGGCGGCCACGTTCACCTGCATGTCGCTGCTGCTGTCGGTCACGGACTTCAACGCGATCATCTCGGGCGAGCAGGCCGACCCGGTGGTGGACGTGCTGTTCGACGCGATGGGCGAGACCGGGGCGCGGATGGTGATGGCCGTGGTGCTGATCTCCTTCCTGTCCTGCACCATCAGCCTCCAGGCCGCGGCCGGGCGGCTCATCTACTCCTACGCCCGTGACGAGATGATCGTCGGGCACCGGCTGCTGCGGCAGTTCGTCCACGCCCGTGCGGTGCCGAGCTGGGCGCTGTTCGTGTCCGCGGCGGTGCCGCTGGCCATCGCCTTCGCGTCGCTGCTCTCCGAGGACGCCCTCACCAACATCGTCTCGTTCGCGATCCTCGGCATCTACGGCTCGTTCCAGATGGTGGTCCTGGCCGCGCTGCGCGCCCGGCTCAAGGGCTGGCAACCGGCGGGGGAGTTCACCCTGGGCCGCTGGGGCCTCACGGTGAACATCGCCGCGCTGGTCTACGGCATCCTCGCCATCATCAACATCTGCTGGGCCCGCACCCCGGAGAAGTCCTGGTGGGAGAACTGGATCGTCCTGCTGTGCGGCGGCGTGGTGCTGGGGACGGGCCTGCTCTACATGTTCACGACGCACCACTACGGCCGGGGCGAGGCTCCGGCGGGCGACGCGGTACCGCAGAAGCAGCTTTAGAGGCTCCTTTTCGGAGTGGGGCTCCCCTCAACGCCGCAGCAGGACCCTGCGGGTGGCGCGAGCGAGCCGGTGGGCCGGGCGCCGGGAGCGCGGAGCCGGGCCCGACCGCTCCAGCCACCACTCCCGTAGTTCCCGCCGCGCCTGCGCGTCCCCGGGCCGCCCGGTGGACAGCAGGTGCTCGGCGAAGGTGAGGGCGTCGCGCCGGTAACCGTCGGTCATCGGGTGGGTCTGGGCGTACCCGAGGAAGGCGGGGCGGTAGTCCTCCCCGAGGATCTCCGGCAGCTCGGGCGCGACCTTCCCCACGACGTCCGCCCGCTTCGCGGCGAGCGCCCGCGCCTGCACGCCGACCCGTACCCGGTCGAACCCCTCGGGCACGGGCGTCCCGGCGACCAGCGCGGACAGCAACGCGGCCTGCGCGAGCCCCACCCGCTCACGCGCACCGGGGTGGGGCAGGTCGAAGGCGCCCCGTGTCGCCCCGACCGCCCCGGTCTCTGTGCCTCGCGGCCCGGCACCGGCGGGCGGCTCACCGTCGGGGCCCGCCTCCGCCCGTCGCGTGGCCGCGGTGCCCGCCTCCAGCAGCTGCGTCTTCACGCGGTCGACCGCGCCCGTCTCCAGCGCGTGCCGGATCGCGCCCAGCTCCCGCTCCAGTTCCGCCGGCTCCGGGAAGTTCTCGTCGCGCTCCAGGAGGACGCCCGGTGGACAGACGCGGGAGGCGAGGTCGGTCAGGATGTCGAGGACCGGCCGGGGGACGGGGTGGGCGTGGCTGTCGTGCCAGACGCCGTCGCGTTCGAAGCCGCCCGCGACATGGACGTAGGCGATGGCCTCGAGGGGCAGCTCGGCGAGGGCCTTGGCCGGATCCTCGCCGCGGTTGACGTGGTTGGTGTGCAGGTTGGCCACGTCGATGAGGAGACGGACCCCCGTCCGGTCGGCCAGCTCGTACAGGAACTGGCCCTCCGTCATCTCCTCGCCCGGCCAGGAGATCAGCGCGGCGATGTTCTCGACGGCCAGCGGCACCGGCAGTGACTCCTGCGCGATGCGGACGTTCTCGCAGAGGACGTCGAGGGCGTCCCGGGTCCGGGGGACGGGCAGCAGATGACCCGCCTCCAGGCGCGGGGACGCCGTCAGCGCACCGCCCGCCCGTACGAACGCGATGTGCTCGGTGACCAGCGGCGAGCCGAGCGCCTCCACCCGCTCGGCCAGCGCGGCCAGCCGGTCCTCGTCGGGCCGGTCCGCACCCCCGAGGCCCAGCGAGACGCCGTGCGGCACCACCGTGACGCCGCGTTCGCGCAGCCGCAGCAGCGATTCGGGCAGGTGCCCGGGGCAGAGGTTCTCGGCCACCGCTTCGACCCACTCGATCCCCGGCATGCGCTCCACGGCGTCCGCGATCTCCGGTCGCCATCCGATGCCCGTCCCCAGTCGCTGCATTCGTCCCCCTCCTCCGCACGGCCCGATCCTCGAACGTGAGGGGGGTATGGCCCAGCCGCCCGGCCCCGAACCCTGCCGCGGACGCCTTCAGAGGAACATTTGAGGTTCACCGACGGAGGCACCGGGCTCGCGCCGCCCCCTGATACGTCGTAGACCGGAACTGTGCCCGAAGGCAGCGAGCAGCCGCAGCGCCCCGCGCGTGAGCGGGAGCCGGATTCCGGGGCGGCCGGTGTCCGCCGGCTGCGGATCGGGGCCGGAGCCCTGCTCGTGGCGGGCGGCACGGCCTACTTCCTGTTGCCGCTCGAAGGGCTCGGTGCCGACCGCCCCTGGCTGGGCTGGCCGCTGTTCGTGCTGAGCCTGACGCTCGTGGCCGCGCTGCTGGCTGCGTCATGTGCGCGACGTGGTGCTGGAGAAGCCGCAGGCCCGGTCGGGCCTCATGATCTCGCTGCTGATGTGCCTGGCCGTGCTGGTCTTCTCGTCCGGCTACTACGCCCTCGCCCAGCAGCCGGGCCAGTTCGTCGGTCTGCGCACCCGGGTCGACGCGCTGTACTTCACCGTCGTCACGCTCGCGACCGTCGGCTACGGCGACATCACGCCGAGCGGCCAGGAGGCCCGCATGGTGGCCGTCCTGCAGATCCTGTACACGTTCGTCTTCCTCACCGCGGCGGCCACCGCGCTGACCCGTCGGCTGCACACGGTGGTCGCCGACCGGGACCGGCGTCCGCCGCCGAACTGACCCGGCCGGCGCCTACTACGCCGTGCTGGAGGAGCGGTAGTTGAACACCGACCACAGGACGAACAGACCTGTCACGATCATGATGATCGACCAGAACGGCTGGTACGGCAGCCAGATGAAGTTCGCGATCAGCGCCAGCCCGACCACGCCCGCGCCGGCCACCCGCGCCCAGGTCGCCCCGGTGAACAGGCCGAGTCCGGCCAGCACCACGAGCACCCCGACGACCAGGTGGATCCAGCCCCACGCGGTCAGGTCGAACGCGAAGACGTACTCGCCGAAGCTCGTGTACACCTCGTCGTTCGCGATCGCCGCGATGCCCTGGAACACCGCGAAGAGGCCGTAGACGACCATCAGGGTGCCGCCGAGGGTGAGCCCCCCGGCCGCCCAGGAATCGGCGCCGCTGCCGGAGCCGCCGGGCGTCCGGTCGGGGGCGGGGGGAGTGGGGGGAGGGTGCGCTGCGCTGGTCATGGCTGCCTCCTGGGTCGGGTCGACTGGTAACCCCACTGGAGCACCCGCCCGCGGCCGGCGCGTCCGCGGCTGCGCCGAACGGGTGGACGTCCCGCGGCTCCGTCAGGGACGTCAGGGACTCGGCCGGAGGGTCCGGCTGACCGCGTCCGGGAGCCAGCGGTGCGCTCCCTCGGCGGCGTGTTGACGCCGTGACCCCCATCACGGCCTGACGCGCCTGCCCTACGGCCGTCCCTCGCGTGCGAGGGCGCGGACACGGTCGACCCCCTCCACCGCGAACGTGGCGCCGGGGGCGATCTCCGTGAACCCCGCGTCCCGGACCACCGGCAGCCCGCTGTCCGTCAGTTCCGGCCAGCGGGCCGGGGCGGCGGTCCGTACGGCGAGCGGGAAGCCCGCGTCGTGCCAGGCGGACCGCTCCTCGTCGGTCAGCTCCCACCACGCCAGCTGGGCGGCGTGGCCCGCCTGGGCCATCGCCTTGCCTGCCGTCATGCCGAGGTTCGGGTTCACCCACAGCACGGGGGCGGCCGGGTCGGCGTCCACCGGCGGTTGCCGGTCGTCCAGGTCGGTGCCGGAGACCTGGAGCCGGGCCAGGTCCTTGGGCCAGCCGTCCAGCGGGACCGGCGGGAAGACCCGCACCTGGGCCGACTCGCCGGTGACCGTGATGCCGGGCAGCGCCTCGGCCCGCCGCCACTCGGCGCCGCGCGCCCGCCGCACCACTTTGCGGATCCGGGCGTCCTGCCAGTCCCGCATGGCCTGCGCCCACTCGCCGTCGCCGGCCGAGCGCTCGTCGCCCAGGATCGTCAGCACGGCCAGCGCGGCCGTCTCGAGCGCGTCCGTACGCGCCGGCGGGTCCGCCCGCTCGATCCGCACGACCAGCGGCAGCACGAACTGGGGTGCCGTGTCGCGCGCCGAGGGCTCGGACCGGAAGGGGCTGTCGCTCACGGGCGCCGGGTGTTCGCTCACACGGCCCAGTGTGCCAGCCGCAAGATCGTGCGGGTCACCCCGAGCAGGCCGTGCGCTGTGCCTCCTGCCACTCGCAGACCGGGCAGAGCGTGATGCCCTTGTACGACTCCGGGTACTCCGTGGGCTCCCGGCACAGCACGCACTCGGCGTACGGCGGCCCCTCGGCCCGGGGCGGCCTGGCCGAGTCGATCAGACAGTAGTCGTCCTCGCTCATGCCTCCAGCGTAGGCCGGTCAGGGCCGCCCGCCCACGGCCCCGACCAGCTCGGACACCTTCACGAACCGGAAGCCCCTGCGGCGCAGCTCCGGCACGATTCTCCGCACGGCCCGTTCGGTCGCCGGCGCGGCGCTGCGGGTGCAGTGCAGCACGACCACCGAGCCGGGCCGCACCCCGTCCAGCACCTGCCGGGCCACCACGTCCGGGTCCGTTTCGAACGCGTCACCGCCGACCACGTCCCACTGCACGGCGGTCACCCCGGTCGGGGTCAGGGCCTTCAGGGCCCGGCGGTCGTAACAGCCGCCGGGGAAGCGGAAGTACGGCAGCGGATCCCGTACGCCGGCCCTGCGGAACGCGGCGTACGCCCGCTCCACGTCCGACCGCTTCCGCTCCTCGGGCACGGTCGGCAGGCCGTAGCAGTCCGCTGTGTAGGCGTAGTGGCTGTAGGAGTGGTTGGCGACCTCGAAAAGCGGGTCCCGGCCGATGGAGCAGGCCTGATCCGGGTACTCATCGGCCCACCGCCCGGTCATGAACACGGTGGCCCGCACCTTGAGCGCGCGCAGCGTCGAGATCAGCCGCGGATGGTCGAACCGCTCGCCCGCCGCCGCCCGCGCCCCCTGCCCGGCGGTCATGTCGGCGTCGAAGGTCAGCGCGACGGTCCGGCCGCGGGTGCGGGGACCGTGCTCGAAGACGGGCGTGAGGCCGGCCGGACCGGGGGCGAGGGTGGGGTGCCTCGGCGACGGCGCGGGCACCGGCGCGGTGACCGCCCGCGGGGGGTGGGCGGTACCGCAGGCGGCGAGGGCCGTGCTCAGGGCGCACACGGCGGCGGCACGGCGGAGAAGGGCGATCACCGTATGAAGATATGAGCGGGATCGTTCCCTTATGCGTGCCGACCGCGGGTGTCACTCGGCCGTCAGATGTCCCGTTGCTCCAGCGGCTTGGTCGCCGGGCCCTGGATCACCTTGCCGTCGGTGTCGAAACGGGAGCCGTGGCAGGGGCACTCCCAGGCGCGTTCGGCGCCGTTGAAGGCGACCAGGCAGCCCAGGTGGGTGCAGCGGGCGGAGACGGCGTGCAGGGTGCCGTCGTCGTCACGGTAGACCGCGAGGCGATGGCCGCCGGCGCGGACCACGGCCCCCTCGCCGGGCGGCAGGGCCTCCACCGGAGGGGCGGGCCGCAGCCGATCGCCCACGAAGTGCCCGGCGACCTTGGCCTGGGTCTTGAGGAACGACGGCGCCTCACGCACGGCGGGCTTCAGCCGCCGCGGGTCGTACAGACCGCTCCACTCGCACTCCTCGCCCATGATCTGCGCGGTGAGGAGGCGTCCCGCCATCATGCCGCCGCTCATGCCCCAGCCGCCGAAGCCGGTGGCCACGTACGCGTGCCGCGCCCCCGGGTGCAGCGGGCCGACCATCGGCACGGTGTCGGTGGGGTCGATGTCCTGAGTGGCCCAGCGGTGGGTGACGTCCAGGTCCGGGAAGTGGTCCATGGCCCAGGCCGTGAGGCGTTCGAAGCGGGCCCGCGGGTCGCCGGTGCCCGGTGTGAAGTGCTCGCCGGTGACCACGAGCAGCCGCCGGTCGCCCTCGTGCGGTGCCGTGCGCACCGAGCGGATGCCCTCGTCGGGCGTGATGAACATGCCGTCCGGGTCTCGCTCCGCGGGGATCGTCCCGGCCACGACCAGCTCGCGGCGCGGCGACAGCCGGGCGAACAGCAGGGCCCGGTCGAAGATCGGGTAGTGCGTCGCGACGACGACGTCCCGGGCCCTGACCGTCGCCCCGGTCGTGGTCGACAGCCGGCACGGCTCGCCCTCGTCCAGGCCGAGGACGGCGGTGTCCTCGTAGATGCGCCCGCCGCGTTCGGCCAGGTCGGAGGCGAGGGCCAGCAGGTACTTGCGCGGGTGGAACTGGGCCTGCCCGGTGACCCGGACCGCGCCCGCCACCGGGAAGGGCAGCCCGGTCTCCGTCACGAACGAGGCGGGCAGCCCGGCCTCGGCGGCCGCCCGCGCCTCGGCGCGCAGTTCGTCCACCCGGCCCGCGTCGCACGCGTAGGTGTAGGCGCTCCGGCTCTCCCACTCGCAGTCGATGCCGAGTTCCTCGGCGATCCCGGCCGCGCGCTCGATCGCCTCGGACTGGGAGCGCGCGTACAGCCGCGCGCCCTCGGGGCCGCGGGTGCGCCGCAGCTTGTCGTAGACCAGGGTGTGCAGGGCGGTGACCTTGGCGGTGGTGTGCCCGGTGACGCCGGCCGCGACCCGCCCGGCCTCCAGCACCGCCACGCTCCGTCCGGCCCGCGTCAGCTCCCACGCCGTGCACAGTCCGGCGATCCCGGCGCCGATCACCGCCACGTCGACGTCCACGTCCTCGGCCAGAGCCGGGTGGCGGCCGTCCGGTGCCGTCTGTAGCCAGTACGAGCTGCTGACCTGCTCCTTCTCGCTCATGAGTCGCCGAGTACCCCAGAGCGCCCGCTTCAGCGGCCAGGCGTGTCGCTTTACAGGGCGGGCCGGCCGAGCTAACGTACAACCAAATGGTTGTAGATGAGTTGAGCGACGAGACGGTGGACCGGCTGTTCCACGCCCTGGCCGACACCACGCGCCGGGACATACTGCGCCGCTGCGTGCGCGGGGAGCTGTCGGTGTCGCGGCTGGCCGAGTCCTACCCGATGAGCTTCGCGGCCGTGCAGAAGCACGTCGCCGTGCTGGAGCGGGCGGGTCTCGTCACCAAGCAGCGCAGCGGACGGGAGCAGCTCGTGTGCACGGACCCCGAAGCGGTGGGCCGCGCACGCCAGGCCCTCGACGAACTCGAGTCGGCATGGCGCGGGCGCGTGGACCGGATGGCCCGGCTGCTCGCCGAGGACCCCGGAACCGAAGAGAACGACGCGACGGAAGGACCCGAGAGATGAGTGTCACCAGTGTCGACAAGGACCTCGACCACCTCACCCTGACCCTGGTCGCCGACTTCGCCGCCCCCGTCGAGCGGGTGTGGCGGCTGTGGGCCGACCCCCGGCAGCTGGAGCGCTGGTGGGGACCGCCGGCCTACCCGGCGACCGTGGAGCGGCACGACCTGACCCCCGGCGGCGACGTCACGTACTTCATGACCGGACCGGAGGGCGACCGGCACCACGGCTGGTGGCGGATCTCCTCGGTCACCCCGCCGACGGCCCTGGAGTTCACCGACGGCTTCGCCGACGACGACGGAAAGCCCAAGGACGACATGCCGACGACGTCGGTGCGGGTGACCCTCACCGAACACGGCGGCGGCACCCGGATGGAGATGCGCTCCCTCTTCGACTCCCGTGAGCAGATGGAGCAGCTGGTCACCATGGGCATGGAGGAGGGCCTGAAGGAGGCCGTCGGCCAGATCGACGCCCTGCTGGCCGCCTGACCGGCCCGGTCAGGGCTGCCGCAGCAGCCGCTGACGGCACTCCGCCACATCGAAGTCCGCCTCGGGATACCGCGGGTCCAGCTCCTCCAGATGCTCCAGGAGCAGCGTGCTGACCGCCCAGTTGCGGTACCACTTGTGATCGGCCGGAACCAGGTACCAGGGCGCGTACGAGGTGCCGCAGCGCTCCAGAGCGATCTCGTAGGCCTCCTGGTACGCGGGCCACAGGGTGCGGTCGTCGATGTCGGAAGCGGCGAACTTCCAGCGCTTCTCCGGATTGTCGAGGCGTCTGAGCAGCCGGCGGCGCTGTTCTTCGAAGGAGATGTGCAGGAAGCACTTGACCAGGGTCACCCCGGCGTCGGCGAGTGACTTCTCGAAGCGGTTGATCTGCTCGTAGCGCCGGCTGATCTCGGTGGCGTGGGCGAGGTCCCGGACGCGGGCGATCAGGACGTCCTCGTAGTGGGAGCGATCGAAGATGCCCAGTTCGCCAGGGACGGGAAGCGCCTTCTCCACGCGCCACAGGAAGGGGTGCGCGCGCTCCTCGGCCGTGGGCGCCTTGAACGCCGTGATCCGGCAGCCGGACGGGTTGAGCAGGCCGATGACGTGCTTGACCGTGCCGCCCTTGCCGCTGGTGTCCATGCCCTGGAGGACCAGCAGGACACGGCGGTGGTCGCCCGCGGTGCTCGCCGCCCACAGCCGCTCCTGGAGGGTGGCGAGACGCTCGCCGATCCGGGCCGTGGCGGCCTTGCCGGCCGTCTTGCCGTCCGGGCCGCCGGGGGTGGCGGCGGCGTCGTGACGGGACAGGTCGAGCCGCTCGCCTATGGGGACGCGCAGCCGCTCCCGGAGCGAGGCGCCGCTGCCCGGCCTCTTGTCCTTCTTCGCCACCGGACCCCCTCAGCCGTTCGGTCCTGTGTCCCGATCGTCCGCCCGGGCGCCGGGTTCCGCACCCGGCGCCCCGGTCGGGAGCGTGGCCGCGGCTACCGGCGCCAGGGGCCCGTCACCGCGAACGTGGTGCCGGGTGTGTAGCAGTTGACGTACATCGTGTCGCCGTCGGGGGAGAAGGTGACACCGGCGAACTCACCCCACTCGGGCTTCTCGGGGGTGCCGATGTTCTGGCGTCCGCGGGCCATCGCGTACACCTCGCCGCGCCGGGTCACGCCGTAGACGTGCTGGGCGCCGTTGCCGTCCTCGCAGACCATGAGGCCGCCGCTGGGCGCCAGGCAGATGTTGTCCGGCGACTCTCCCGGCAGCTGGATGTCGGTGTCCGGGCCGAAGACGATCACCAGGGTCAGCCGGCGGCGCTCGGGGTCGTAGCGCCAGATCTGCCCGTAGTGGTCGGCCGTCGAACCGTCCGAGCGGCGGGCGAAGGACGACACGAAGTACACCGAACGGCCGCCCCAGTAGCAGCCCTCCAGCTTCTGCGCGTGGGTGACGCCCCCGCGGCCGAAGTCCTGGAACCGGATGGGCGTCTGCGCGGCCCCCGGGTCCGGTACGTCCACCCACTCGATGCCGTCGAACTCGGCGCCGATGTCCTGGATCGTGGACAGGTCGGGCACGCCGGGCACCCGCATGGCCTGGAGCCGGCCGCCCGCGCGCAGCGAACCCCGGCCGCCCAGCGGCTTCTTGGGCAGGAACCGGTAGAAGAGGCCGAAGGGCTTCTCGAAGGCGTCCTCCGTCTCGTACACCACACCCCGCCGGGGGTCGACGGCGATCGCCTCGTGCTGGAAGCGGCCCATCGCGGTCAGCGGTACGGCTCCGGTGCGGCGCGGGTCGGCCGGGTCGACCTCGAAGATGAAGCCGTGGTCCTTGGTGTAGCCGTTGGTGCCGGCCTTGTCCTCGGTCTCCTCGCAGGTCAGCCAGGTGCCCCACGGGGTGGGGCCGCCCGCGCAGTTCACGGCGGTGCCGGCGATCGCGACGCGTTCCGACACGACGTTGTTGCGCGCGTCCAGCGTCAGGGCCGTACAGCCGCCCTTTCCGGCCGGGTCGTAGGTGAGGCCCTCGATCGTGGGGACCGGGACCTTGCCGTCGGCGCGGTTCTCGTGATTGCGGACCAGATGGACCCGGCCGCCTTTGCCCGCGAAGGCCGACATGCCGTCGTGGTTGGAGGGGACCATGCCCTCACCCGAACGGAGCCGGTCCCCCTCGCGGGAGAGGACCCGGTAGCGGAAGCCCTCCGGGAGGTCGAGCAGGCCCTTCGGATCGGGGACGAGCGGGCCGTAGCCGTGGTGGCCGAGGCCCTGCGCGGCGGCGGTGCCGGTGAAGAGTTCGGACAGGGCACCGGAGAATCCGATCCCGATGCCCAGGGCGCCCGTTCCGGCGAGCACCTGACGTCGGGTGGCGATAGGACCGGTCTTGGTCATGGCGGAACCTTCCTGCTGGCGGACAGGAACTGTGATCCCGCTGTGTCTATCACCTGGTGAGGGCGGCGTGAACCACGCGCGTAGCGCGGGTCACTGCTCCACCGCCCGTCGCAGCTCTTCCATGGCCTGTTCCGTCTTGTCCAGGGGGTGTTCCGCCGTGTCGAGGGAGGCCTGTGTCTGTTCGGGCGTCTGCGCCTGTTCCTGTGCCTGCGTCTGGGTCTGCCGGCCCTCTTCGTGGCCCCGTTCCAGGAACCGCAGCAGTTCCACCGGGATGGGGAGCACCAGCGTGGAGTTCTTCTCCGCCGCCACGGCCATCACGGTCTGGAGCAGCCGCAGCTGGAGCGCGGACGGCGTGTCGGCCATCTGGTGCGCGGCCTGGGCCAGCTTCTTGGAGGCCTGGTACTCGGCGTCCGCGTTGATCAGACGCGCCCGCCGCTCCCGGTCGGCCTCGGCCTGGCGGGCCATGGAGCGCTTCATCGTGTCCGGCAGGGACACGTCCTTGATCTCCACCCGGTCGATGGTCACGCCCCACTCCACGGCCGGACTGTCGATCATCAGCTCCAGGCCCTGGTTGAGCTTCTCCCGGTTGGACAGCAGGTCGTCCAGCTCGCTCTTGCCGATGATCGACCGCAGGGAGGTCTGTGCCATCTGGGAGACGGCGAAGCGGTAGTCCTCGACGTTGACGATCGCGGCCGCCGGGTCCACGACCTTGAAGTACACCACCGCGTCGACCCGCACGGTGACGTTGTCGCGGGTGATGCCCTCCTGGGCGGGGACGGGCATCGTCACGATCTGCAGATTGACTTTGCGCATCCGGTCCACCGCGGGAAGGATCATGGTGAACCCGGGCCGCCGCACGTCCCCGTGCACGCGCCCGAGCCGGAAGACGAGCCCGCGCTCGTACTGCTTGACGATCCGCGCCGCCGAGGCCACATAGACCAGACCGGCGGCTCCGGCGGCCACTACCGCCGCGACCAGCTCTTGGAGCATGACGACCTCCCCGTTCAGAGGTCCGTTTTGTCTATTCCTGCAACGATATGCCGGGACAGGGGTCCGGGGCCATGCCCCGGCGGCACGGGGAACCGCGCGACCCGTCCCCCACCGGTCCGGGGCGGACATGCGAACGGCCCGGGGCGCGCTGGGGGGCGCGTCCCGGGCCGGGGGTGTCGGTGCTGCGGCGAGCCGCTAGGCCACCGTCACCTTCTCGCCCTCTTTCGACTGCTCGGACTCCAGCTCGGGCTCCGTGACCTTCACCGGCTCCGTGCCCGTCGCGCTGTGGCGTTCGGCCCAGCTCTCCAGGGCCGTGCGGCAGGCGTGGTCGAGGTGGTGCAGGCCCTTCAGGTCCAGCTCGACGGGGCGGTCCTGCGGCAGGCTCTCCAGGCTGTCCAGGATCTTCGGCAGCCGCAGGAACGTGGCGTTGCCCGACAGGTACGCCTGGATGGGACCGGCGCCCTTGTCGATGACCTCGAGCTTGATGTGCGAGGCCTCCCAGGCGGTCTTGACGACCGACAGGGCCAGACCGATCAGGACACCCTCGAACATGTTCACGGCGACGATCGACACGGCGGTGACGACCAGGATGACCGCCTCGCCCCGGTGCTCACGCCACAGCGGCACGATCTTGCGGAACGGGATGAGCTTGAAGCCCGCGTGGACCAGGATGCCGGCGAGCGCGGGCAGCGGGATGAGGGCCAGCGTGGCCGGCAGGAGCGCCGCGAAGAGGAGCAGCCACACGCCGTGCATCACCCGGGAGGCCTTGGTCTTGGCGCCCGCGCTGACGTTGGCCGAGCTGCGGACGATGACCGCGGTCATCGGCAGCGCGCCGAGCACACCGCAGAGCGTGTTGCCCGCGCCCTGCGCCATGAGCTCCTTGTCGTACTGGGTGCGCGGTCCGTCGTGCAGCCGGTCCACCGCGGCGGCGCTGAAGAGGCTCTCGGCGGAGGCGATCAGGGTGAAGGCGATGATCGTGCCGATGATGCCGACCCCCACGCTGCCGAAGGTGTCGAGACCGGGGGGCTGGATGGAGTCCAGCAGCCCCTGCACCTTGACGGTGTCGACCGGCAGGTTGAACGCGGCGGTCGCCGCGATCGCCAGGATCACCGCGGCGAGCGCGCCGGGAACGGCCTGCGCCTGCTTCGGCAGCTTCTTCCACAGCACCATCACCGCGATGGTGGCCGCGCCGAGTGCGAGCGAGGTGAGCGCCTTGGTGCTGCCGAGCGCGTCGGCGGCGGCTCCGGGCAGGCCCAGGATCTTGTCGATGCCGGAGGCGGGCGCCTTCAGTCCGGCCGTCGCATACAGCTGACCGGCGATGAGCACCAGACCGATTCCGGCCAGCATGCCCTCGACGACCGAGACGGATATCGCGCGGAACCAGCGGCCGAGCTTCAGGGCGCCCATGATGAGCTGCAGCAGACCGGCGGCCAGCACGATCACACCGAGTGCGGGCAGCCCGTAGGTGTCGACGGCCTCGAAGACCAGCACGGTCAGACCGGCGGCCGGTCCGGACACCTGGAGGCTGCTGCCCGGCAGGAATCCGGTGACGAGTCCGCCCACGATGCCGGTGATCAGGCCGAGTTCGGCCGGGACACCGGAGGCGACGGCCACGCCCACGCACAGCGGGAGCGCGACCAGGAACACGACGAGCGAGGCGGTGAAGTCCTGCCTCAGGTAAGGGAACTTGGTCATGGTGTCCCTCACAGCTTCTCGAAGGAGTCGGTGTCCGCGCGGTGGTCCCGCACGGTGCCGGTGTGCACTTCGTAGAACCAGGCGTGCAGCCGGAGCCGGCCGTCCGTCAGACGGCTCTCCACGCACGGGTACGAGCGCAGCCGCTCCACCTGGGTCAGGACGTGGTTCTGCACGGCTTCGGTGACCGTCTTGTCGGTCGGGTCCGCGCACTTGGGCTCGTCGCAGGCGTGGGCGAGCCAGTCCCGCACGGCGGGGACGCCGGTGAGGTCGTCGCCCCGCACCACCGCGCCGACGGCGCCGCAGTGCGAGTGGCCGCAGACCACGATCTCCTTGACGCCCAGGACTTCCACGGCGTACTCGATCGTGGCCGCCTCCGAGGTGGGGTGTCCGAAGGCGTAGGGGGGAACTACGTTGCCCGCGGTGCGCAGCTCGAAGAGCTCGCCGGGCCGGGCGCCCGTGATCAGGGCCGGTACGACCCTGGAGTCGGAGCAGGTGATGAACAGGACGTCGGGGGACTGGCCCTCGGCGAGGCGGGCGAACTCCTCAGGGCGCTGTCCGTGCGTGCGGGCGTTGTCGATGAGGGGTTGCATGAGTGTGGTGACTCCTCCTGGCGCGCGGTGGGGAGCGCGTCGGACGGGCATGACAGAGGTGGGGGAAGGAACGACTCTGTTCCTCAGCAGCGGAAGACCTGAAGCGCTGCCGGTGTGTGCGACGTCGAGGATCTCGACGCGCGATGATGTGCGGCGCCGGCTCTGACCTGGTCCGGTGCTGCCGGCTGGATGTGCCGCAGCAGGGTCCGCTCCGGCGCGCAGGGCGCGGAGTCGGCGTGGAGCCGGTCGCGGGTCCGCAGGGGACCGGTCGGGTCCCCGTGGTGTCCGGCGCGGCAGGTGGCGATCTCGTCGCGCAGTGCCTTCCCGGCGAACTTGGTTCCGGGGCGCGAGGACGCGCCGGAGGGTTCAGTTCCGGGCTGAGCCTTGGCCTCGGCTTTACGGGGTGTGTGCGCGGATGCGAAGGACGCCGTCGGTGCGAAGAACTGAAGGGCGAGCAGGACGGCGGCGAGGATCGAAACCACGGTCCGTGCCGTCGTACCTCGGTACATGCGCCCCCCTTCAGGTGATTCACACGTCTAGCGCTGACCAACACTTGGTCAATGACTGGTCAAGAAACACGTTAACCCTGCAAAGTCATTTGCAGGGTTAACTTAACGTTTCAAGCTGAAGAGAGCCTGAAAACCGTGGGTGGGTTGGCTTGAACCACCCCTAGGCCTCACGGCAGTTGGCGCGGTATTGGGGTTGTGGTTACCGGGAGTTCGCCAGCTTGCCCGCGTCGCGGGCCAGGGCGGTGAGCCGGGAGATGGCCCGGAAGTACTTCTTGCGGTAGCCGCCGTTCAGCATCTCCTCGCTGAAGAGCTGGTCGAAGGGCAGACCCGAGGCCATCACGGGCACCTCGCGGTCGTAGAGCCGGTCCGCCAGGACGACCAGCCTGAGGGCCGTCGACTGGTCGGGAACCGGCCGCACACCGGTGAGGCACACGGCCCCGATTCCGTCGGTCAACGCGCCGTACCGGCTGGGGTGGACCCGGGCGAGGTGCTCCAGGAGGGGCGAGAACGCGTCGAGGGAGGCGCCCTCGGTGGCGTGCGCCGTCCGGGTCACCTCTTCGTCGGAGTACGGCGGCGGCGCCTCGGGCAGACCGCGGTGGCGGTAGTCCTCGCCGTCGATGCGCAGGGCCCGGAAGTGCGCCGACAGACCCTGGATCTCCCGCAGGAAGTCGGCCGCGGCGAACCGGCCCTCACCGAGCTTGCCGGGCAGTGTGTTGGAGGTGGCGGCGAGCGCCACGCCCGCGTCGACGAGCTTGCCGAGCAGGGTGGAGACCAGGACGGTGTCGCCCGGGTCGTCGAGCTCGAACTCGTCGATGCACAGCAGGCGGTGGCCGGACAGGGTCTGGACGGTCTTCTGGAACCCGAGCGCGCCGACCAGGTTGGTCAGCTCCACGAAGGTGCCGAAAGCCTTGAGCTCGGGCTCGGCCGGCGTGGCGTGCCACAGGGAGGCCAGCAGGTGGGTCTTGCCCACGCCGTAGCCGCCGTCGAGGTAGACGCCGCGCGGGCCGGCCGGGGCCTTCTTCGGCGCCTTGCCGAAACCGAACAGCCGCCGCTTGCCGGAACCGGCCGCTCCCTGGCCGAGGCCTGCCGCGAAGCTCTCCAGGACCTGGACGGCCTCGGTCTGGCTGGGCTGGTTCGGGTCCGGGATGTACGTGCTGAAGCGCACCGAGTCGAACCGCGGCGGCGGCACCATCTCGGCGACCAGCCGATCCGCGGGGACGTGCGGCTCACGGGCGCACAGGGACAGCGGGGCCGCTTCGGCTATCGGGCCGGTACCGGAGGGAGCGGGGGAGGAGGACACGGTTCACCATGCTAGGGCCTGCCCGGCGGACCAAGCTGTGCCGGATCCCACGCTGACCTGGTAACGCCCGCGACCACGGCTTGGTCTGCCGGGCAGGCCCGCGGGCGCGTGGAACACTGCACGGCATGCGACGTCTGTTCCCTGTGACCGATGAAACAGCAGCTCCGGCCCCGGGTGGCGGGTCCGGCGAGGAAGGGGCCGGGCGGGAGTGGGGCCTGGCCGAGCTGGCGGCCGCCTACGCCTATCCCGAGCCGGGGCCCGGGGGGCCGCTGCCGTGGCTGCGCGCCAACATGGTGTCCACGCTGGACGGGGCCGCCCAGCACGACGGCCGTTCGCAGCCCATCTCCAGCGCGACCGACATGCGGATCTTCGGCACGCTGCGGGCGCTGGCGGACGTGGTCGTCGTCGGCGCGGAGACGGTGCGCCAGGAGGGCTACCGGCCGGCACGCGCGCGTGCCGAGTTCGCGGCGGCGCGGGAGGCGGCCGGGCAATCCCCCGCCCCCGCGATCGCGGTCGTCACCGCCAGCCTCGACCTGGACTTCTCGCTCCCGCTGTTCACCTCGCCCCTGGTGCCCACTCTGGTCCTCACGGGAGCCGCCGCCGCCCCGGACCGCGTCGCCACCGCCGAGAAGGCGGGCGCGCGGGTGGTGACCGCGGGGGACGGCATCGGAGTGGACCCCGCCCGTGCCGTTCAGGCCCTCGCCGACCTGGGCCACACCCGGCTGCTGACCGAGGGCGGCCCGCGGCTGCTGGGGCAGCTGGTGGCGGCCGGCGTGCTCGACGAGCTCTGTCTGACCGTCTCCCCGATGCTCACCGCGGGCGACGCGCAGCGCATCGCCGGGGGGCCCGCCGTCACCGTCCCGCGGCGGTTCTCGCTGCTGTCGATGCTGGAGGAGGACGGCTTCCTGTTCACGAGGTACGGACGGTCCTGACGTACTGAACCGCGCGGCTCGGGGTAGCGGCACGGAGGTACAGGTGTCGGCGATCAGGAAGCCGGACCGGTCGGTAGGTTCGAAATATGCCGTTCTGTTTGGATTCCGGAGGGCACACTGGATCCGGCAGCTCCCGTGCGACCACGGGGCAGGATGGTTTCCGCAAGGATCAGAAGGGGCGCCTGGTGTTCACAAGCGTATTGATGATCGAGAAGGCCCTGACGTCCGCTGACGTGGAGTTCGTCACCACCTTGCACGGGGAGGAGCAGGTCTCCTTCCAGGTGCTGCTCCAGCCGCGCGGCGAGCAGGCCGACCGTCTGCTGCGGGCCATCGACGACGTAGCGCTCGGCGAACTCGACGACGCCGTCCGCGAGGGCGAGACGCCGGAGGGCGAGGAGGCGCTGAGCGTCGGGCAGCGGGCGCTGGAGGTGTCCCTCGCGGCGCTGCGGACGTCCGGGAGCGGGGCGGAGGGACGGTTGATCGAGGACCATCCGCTGGACGCGCTGAAGTCCTTGGTGGAGGAGGTCGGCGCGGACGAGGTCATCGTGCTGACCGACCCCCACTACGTGGAGGAGTTCTTCCACCGGGACTGGGCGTCCCGGGCCCGGCACAAGGTGGGGGTGCCGGTGCTGAAGCTGTTCTCGCACAGCAAGGCGTAGTGCCGGTCCGATGTGGTGGCGCATCTGAAATAGGCTGTGGGACGCCCACCGTCCCAGAACGCTCTTGGAGATATGCATGGCACCCGGCCTTCCCACCGCCATGGACCGACCGCACTTCATCGGGATCGGTGGGGCCGGGATGTCGGGTATCGCGAAGATCCTCGCCCAGCGCGGGGCCGTCGTGGCGGGCAGTGACGCGAAGGAGTCGGCGACGGCCGAGGCGCTGCGGGCGCTGGGTGTGACGGTGCACATCGGGCACGCCACGGAGCATCTGGCCGACGACGCGAGCTGTGTGGTCGTGTCGTCCGCGATCCGGCAGGACAACCCCGAGCTGGCCCGCGCGGCAGCGCTCGGCATCCCCGTCGTGCACCGCTCCGACGCGCTCGCCGCCCTGATGGAGGGCCTGCGGCCGATCGCGGTCGCCGGTACGCACGGCAAGACGACCACGACCTCGATGCTGGCGGTGTCGCTGAGCGAGCTGGGCCTGACGCCGTCGTACGCGATCGGCGGGGACCTGGACGCGCCCGGCTCCAACGCGCTGCACGGCGACGGCGAGATCTTCGTCGCCGAGGCGGACGAGTCGGACCGCAGCTTCCACAAGTACGCGCCCGAGGTCGCGATCATCCTCAACGTCGAGCTGGACCACCACGCCAACTACGCCTCGATGGACGAGATCTACGCGTCGTTCGAGACGTTCGTGGACCGGATCACCGAGGGCGGCACGCTGGTGATCGCGGCCGACCACGAGGGCGCGCGGGAGCTGACCCGCCGGGTCACGGGACGCGGCGTGCGGGTGGTGACGTACGGCGAGTCCGAGGACTCCGGCGTGCGCATCCTGTCGGTCGTGCCGCAGGGCCTGAAGAGCGAGGTCACCGTGGTGCTGGAGGGCAAGGAGCTGACTTTCACGGTCTCCGTCCCCGGCCGGCACTACGCGCACAACGCGGTGGCCGCGCTGGCGGCGGGCGTGGCGCTCGGCGTCCCCGCCGAGGAGCTGGCCCGGGCGCTGGGCGCGTACACGGGCGTGAAGCGGCGGCTCCAGCTCAAGGGCGAGGCCGCGGGCGTGCAGGTCATCGACTCCTACGCGCACCACCCCACCGAGATGACCGCCGACCTGGAGGCCATGCGCGCGGCGGCGGGCGACTCCCGGATCCTGGTCGTCTTCCAGCCGCATCTCTTCTCGCGCACGCAGGAGCTGGGCAAGGAGATGGGCCAGTCCCTGGCCCTCGCGGACGCCTCGGTCGTGCTGGACATCTACCCGGCCCGCGAGGACCCGATCCCGGGCGTGACCAGCGAGCTGATCATCGAGGCGGCCCGGGCGGCGGGCGCGGACGTGACGCCGGTGCACGACAAGGCGGACGTCCCCTCGGTCGTCGCGGGAATGGCGAAGCCCGGTGATCTCGTTCTCACCATGGGAGCGGGCGACGTCACCGACCTCGGCCCGCGCATCCTGGACCGTCTGTCGAACTGAGGGGCTGGAGGCTCATGCCGTACGACGTCGAGAAGCCGGACGAGCAGTGGCGCGCGGAGCTGAGCCCTGGCGAGTACGCGGTGCTGCGCCAGGCGGCCACGGAGCCCGCCTTCACCGGTGAGTACACCGACACCAAGACCCAGGGGGTCTACTCCTGCCGCGCCTGCGGCGCGGACCTGTTCACCTCGGACACGAAGTTCGAGTCCCACTGCGGCTGGCCGTCCTTCTTCGACCCGAGGGACACCGACGCGGTGGAACTGATCGAGGACCGGACCCACGGCATGGTGCGCACCGAGGTGCGCTGCGCGCGCTGCGGCTCGCACCTCGGGCACGTGTTCGCGGGCGAGGGGTATCCCACGCCCACGGACCAGCGGTACTGCATCAACAGCATCGCGCTGCGCCTGACGGCCGCTGAGGACTGAGACAGCCCTCAGCGTCGGATCCGGCATTCCTCCTGTGTGAGCCGCTTCGTTTCCCCGGCGGCGCGGCCGCAAACTACCCTCGTCTCGGAGATGCCGTCGCGCGCGCGGCTGACCTCCTTGAGGACGATGCTGTGACCCGTGCGATCGCCGTACAGCGGGGCACGGGTGAAGTCGATGGTGCCGGTCGCCATGCCCTCGATCTTGACGTTGCGCAGGTTCACCCAGGTCGAGGCGCGGCTCTGGGGCCGGTCGTCCCGGGTGGCCGCCCAGTACAGGGCGCGGGTCGCGTCGTGCGCCAGGGCGGTCTGGCCGCTGGCCAGGGCGGGGCTGTGGTAGCGCAGGTTCCCGCCCCGCAGTCCCGGCAGGTGTGCGGCCGCGTCCAGGTAGAAGGTGGTCGTGTCGGCGGCCGTCCGCAGTTCGGCCAGGGCCGAGTGGTAGAGCGTGACCTTCGGCGCTACGGACTGTCCGCCGGCGGTGAAGTCGGCCTTGGACAGGTCGTCGCCGGTGAGGATGGCCAGGGGTGTTCCGGCGCAGCCCGGCTCGGTGCCCAGCTGGGTCATCAGGGGATCGATGTCCTCCACCCGGCCGGCGAAGTAGATCACCGAGGGAACCCGGCCGCCCCGGCAGATCTCCTGGGCGTGCGAGCGGAGTTCCGGCTTGCCGCCGCTGAGGGTGTAGCGGCGCTGATCGAGCGGCGTGAAGCCCTTCCGGCGCAGCATGTCCTGGCCGTAGCGGGCCTGTTCGTCGGTGTAGAGGTCGTCGGTCTTCGCCGTGTCGCGGGCGAGGACGAGGGAGTACTGCCGCCGGTTCGGTGTGCGCAACTGGGCCGCGATCAGTCCGAGCTGCTCGATCTGCCACTGGTCCGTGGCGGCCAGGCTGAACCAGTTGGCGAACTCGCGGGGCAGATAAGTGGCGGAGTTCGTGCCGGAGACGACCGGCAGGCCTGCCTCCATCAGCGTGCGGGTCGTCGCCCTGCTCGACTTCAGGTCGCGGCCGGTGCCCACGACCCCCACCACGGTCGGGTCCTCGGCCGCGTACGCGGCGATCTGCTCGGCCATCTCCTCCTGGTGGCCCAGGTCCACGCCGCCGTTGGCGAGCAGGACCCGCAGCTTCACACTGGAGTTCTTGTTGACGACGGCCTGGGCCAGATACACGCCCGCCAGTTCCTCGGCGCCCTTCACGAGCGAGGAGCCGTCCGAGGCGTCGGCGCTCAGCGGCCCGGCGTAGACGACGGTGACGTACTTGCCGGCGTGGTGGGCGAGGACGTTCGCGTTCTGCCCGGCGATGCGGTCCTCCAGCTCGTCCACCGTCCAGGGCGTCGCGTCGCCGGCCGTCAGGGCCTTGGGCTCGTCGCCGGGGCCGGGCGCGGGCAGCCAGTCGGCGAAGCGGACGCCGTCCGTCGCGATGCCGATGCATTCCGTGCCGCCGCCGGGTGTCTCCTCGCGCCGGGTGTCCCGGTTGGCGGTCAGCACGGACGCCGAGCAGTACCGGTCGTGCAGGGCGTCGGCCCGCATGACGGTCCCGGCGGTCAGCAGGGCGATCATCAGGACCAGGGTGTGCAGGGACCACACCAGCCGGGCGGGCGTGGGACGGGTGGAGGCCCGTAGATGCCGGGTGCGTTCCTCGACGGGATCGAGCTGGTCGTGCGGCAGCGGGATCTTCATCACCCAGGGCAGGACGGACCGCTCCCGGCTGGGCGACTGTTCGGCGCGCAGGTTGTGCGCCCACTCCCGGTGCCAGATGCGCAGCCGCTCGCCGAACCTGGGCGGCACGGGGGCCGGGTCGGGCGCAGGCGGAACCGCGCCGCGCTCCAGGCGTGGCACGTCCTGCGTGTGCACCGCGGCGACCACCACCAAGGGGTCGAGCTCACTGCGGCGGCTGCGGACGTCACTGATGGCCCGGATCAGTTCTACGCCGCCGTTGCGGGCGTCCGCGTGGGGCAGGAACAGCATCGGCGGGCGCGGCCGTTTGAAGCCGCGCAGGTCCCAGCTCCAGCGGCGGTGGTTGTCGCGCAGGTCCTCACGCAGCGCGAGCACGCACAGCTGGAGGTGGAAGTCGCCGCCCGCCGTCAGTGCCTCGGCCACGTCGTACGCCCGGGCCGCGATCGCCTTCCAGGACCGCACCGGCCGCAGCAGTGAGACCTCGGTGGGATCCTCGTGGTCCGCCGCCCTGAGGAAGGTAGTCGTCATGAACCAGCGGCTCTCCCTGCGCAGCCACAGGAAGATCGGCGCCCGCCCCGGCAGGGCGTAGTTGAGGACGGTCAGCAGCAGCAGGAAGACGAGACCGGCGCCCACCGCCACGTACCACTCGCTGCGGGCCATGAGCGCGGCGAGCACGGTCACGAGGCTCGCCGGGAGGATGTGCGCCATGTCGAACTGCGGCAGCCCCGAGCGCCAGCGCGCGGTGTTCTTCGGCCGCCAGCGCTGCTGGGCCAGCTGGTTCAGCAGCCGTTGCCGCTGGTCCTGGTTGGCCTCGGGGCTGCCCGGCTCGGGCGTGGGCCAGGTGTCGCCGAGGGCCGCGACCGCGTCGTCGATGGCATGCACCAGCCGCAGCCGCGGGAAGGCGTAGCGCCGGTAGACCGCCTTAGGGCCGCCCCACTTCTTCGGATCGCTCAGTGCCCGCACCATGGCCGCGGCCCGGCGCACCTCCGTGGCGCCCTCGTAGGCGTCCTGCGCCACCGCGCAGCGCGTGCCGTGTGCCTCCTGTCCCGTGTAGAGCTGCCGGACCAGCCCGGTCACCGCGTCGTCGTCCGCGCTCTCCTGGGCGTGCACGACGAACACCGGCATCGGCGGCTCGGTGCTCGTGCGGAAGTCCTGGATGAGGATCTCGAGCTGATCCTGGAGGTGGAGCCCGGCGCCACGCTCCGGCATGCCGTCATGCCCCCCAGGGCAGTCCGGCGGCGTGCGATCAGCGTTCACCATGGGCAATCCCCCGTTCGCCGTCGGTGACTTACGAGGTTAACCGGTGCCGGTGAGGTGGGAGTGGGTGACGGACGAACTTCAGGAACGTTTCGGCTGGTCTGTTCACGGCTTGCTGAATGGGTGATCCATCACCCTGTTGACATTTGGTTGAACGAGCCAGAGGATTCCCGGGGTGACCCACTCCGCGCACCTGCCCCCCGGCCTCGACGAGGCCGCCCACCGCTGCCTGGTCGCCGGCTTCGCCGGCACCACGACCGTGCCCGACAACCTCAAGCGGCTCGTCGACCGGGGGCTCGGCGGGGTCATCCTGTTCACCCGCAACGTGCGGGACGCGGAGCAGGTGCGGCGGCTCACCGCGGAGCTGCGGGCCCTGCGGCCGGACCTGCTCGTGGGGATCGACAACGAGGGCGGCGGGATCGGGCACCTGGTGGGCGCGGGCGCTCCCGAGGTGCCCGGATCGTACGCGCTCGGAGTGGCCGACGACCCCGGGCTGACCGGCCGCTGCGCCGACGCCCTGGCCGGGCATCTGGCCTCGCTCGGCATCACGGTCTCCTACGCCCCCGTCGCCGACCTCCAGCACCATCCGCGCAACCCGATCGTGCGCACCCGGTCCTTCGGCGCCGAACCCGCCCTGGCCGCCCGGCATCTGCGGGCCTGGATCGCCGCCACCGAGCGGCGGGGTGTGGCCTCCTGCGCCAAGCACTTCCCCGGGCACGGCGGCACCGAGACCGACAGCCATCACGGGACGGCCGTCGACCCGCGGCCGTACGACGAACTGCGGGCCGACCTGGAGCCGTTCCGCGCCGCCGTCGACGCGGGCGTGCCGATGATCATGAGCGCCCATGTCGTCTACCCGGCGCTGGACCCCGAGCGGCCCGCCACCCTGAGCCGCCGCATCCTGGGTGATCTGCTCCGCCACGAGCTGGACTTCGACGGGGTCCTGGTCAGCGACGCCCTGGAGATGAAGGCCATCGCCGACCGCTACGGCGAGGCCGCCGGGGCGCGGATCGCCCTCGCCGCGGGAGCCGACCAGGTCATCGTGGCCGTGCCGGACCTCGAGGTCACCCTGGCCTGCCGGGACGCGGTGCTCGACGCGCTGCGCGACGGTGTGCTGCCCGAGGAGCGGGTGCGGGAGGCCGCCGGGCGGGTGCGGCGCCTCGCCGTGCGGTACGCCGCTCCGGCCGCCGGCGCCGTCGACGGCTGGGACGCGGGAGCCGGTCTCGAGGCCGCCCGGCGGGCTGTCCGCGGCCGGCCGGTGCCGTCGGGCGTGCGGGGCGCCCATGTCGTCGACCTGTTCCCGCCGCCGCATCCCGCGCTCAACTGGGGCGGCGAGGACCTGCTGACGGAGGTGCGGTCCGTCGACCCCACGGCCACCGGGACCGCGGTGAGCGGAGAGCCGACGGATCCGGCCCCCTTCGTGGAGGAGATCCTGCGCGCCTCCGGTGACACGCCGCTGGTCATCGCCACCTGTGACGCCGGGCTCCACCCCTGGCAGGAACGGCTGCGCGCCGCCCTGCTGTCGCAGCGGCCCGACGCCGTACGGATCGACACCGGGCTCCCGGAGGGCGGGGCGCTCTGCTCCTACGGGCGGGGGCGGGTGAATCTGCGGGCCGTAGCCGAGGCGCTGGCGGGCAGCCCGGGCATCCCGGCCGTCTGAGGGCTCACGGCACGGGTACGACCTCCTTGATGCCGCGCGCCGCGAGGTACGCGGCGTCGTCCGCCCGCCCCGCCAGGACCACCGCCGGGTGGACGCCCTGCGCGCGCAGGGCCATCCACGCGTCGAAGTACGCGCCTCCCGGGCCGGAGACGGAGCGGGTGGACGGCGTGCAGTCCAGGACCAGGGCCGTGTCGCGGGGCCGGGCGGGGTGGTGCCCCGCGCGCACCTCGGCGACGGTCTCGGCCAGGGCCGTGGCGATCGGCTTGGCGTCGCCCCGCGCGTCGAACAGGCCCAGCGTGTACTCCAGTTCCGGGTAGTCGGCGAGAGACCGGTCCACGTCGTGGGAGCACCACCAGGTCACGCCCCACAGCCCCTCGCACCCGGCCGCGTTCCGCACGGTCGCCCGCGCGAAGTCCGGGGCGTCCGCCGCCGGGATATGGGGTTCCGGGGCGCCCGTCTCCTGGACCCAGACCGGGCGGGCCGGATCCTCGGCGTAGGCCTTGGCGAGCTCCGTGCCGTACTCGGCGAGGTGCAGCACCTGGGGGGAGCGGGGGCCGTAGCGGCGGGCGCAGTCGCCGGAGAACACCCAGGGGTGGACGGTGGTGACATCGCCCTTGCGAGCCGAGGCCTCGGGGGTGAAGGGGTGGTCGTCGCCGTACCAGGCCGCGTCGTAGGCGGAGTGGGTCGCGAGCCGGTCCGGGGGCAGATGCTCACGGGTGGCGGCCAGCAGGGTGTCGAGGTAGTGGTCCACCTCGTCCGCGGTCACCGGATTGTGTTCGACCAGGTTGTTCAGCTCGTTGCCGAGCTGGAGGCCGAGGAGGTTGGGACGGCCCGCGAGGGCGCGGCCGAGGGTCCGCATCAGCTCGGCCTGGGCGGCGACGGCCTCCGGGTCGGTGAAGACATTGCGGTGGTGCCAGCTGCGCGTCCACTCCGGGTAGAAGTCGAAGCTGGACAGATGGCCCTGCACGCCGTCGACGAGGACGTCGAGACCGGCCTCGGCCGCCAGGTCGACCAGGTGCGCGAGCTGGTCCACGGCGGCGGGGCGGATGAGTGTGCGGTTGGGCTGGAGGAGCGGCCACAGGTGGAAGACCCGGACGTGGTCGAGGCCGAGCGCGGCGATCTGGTCCAGGTCCTCGCGGGCGTGCCCCGGATCGAAGTCGTGCCAGGCGTGGAACCAGCCGCGGCGGGGCGTGTAGTTGACGCCGAAGCGGAGCGTGGGGATGGGATCCTCCTCGGGTCGAGCACCCAGATCCCTTGCTCTGGGTGAATGCATCAATCACCATAGTCGGCGATGGGTAATGAATTGAACCAGGAGCGTCAAGGCGGCCCGTCCTTGGTGGTCGGCCTCGACGCGGGCGGCACACGGACCCGGGCGGTCGTGGCGGCCGCCGCGGACGGACGTCCGCTGGGTGAGGGTTCCGCCGGGCCGGGCAACGCCCTGACCGTCCCGGTGCCGCAGCTCACCGAGCATCTCGCCGAGGCCGTCGGACAGGCCGTGCCCGAGGCCCTCCGTGCCCGGGTCGTGGCCGTGGCCGGCGGTTTCGCGGGCGCGACGGACGCCGCCGCAGACGAACCGGGGCGGCGCAACGCCCTGGCCGCCCTCACCGCCGCCTTGCGTCACCTGGGCATCGACGCCGGCCCGCCCGTCATCGGCAGCGACATCGAGGCGGCCTTCGCCTCCGCCCCGGGCGCCCCGGCCGACGGTCTCGCCCTGGTCGCCGGCACGGGCGCGGTCGCCATGCGCATCACCGGCCGCCGCGGCACCGCCACCGTGGACGGCGACGGCTGGCTCCTCGGCGACGACGGCAGTGGCTTCTGGATCGGCCGCGCGGCGGTCCGGGCCGCACTGCGGATGGCCGACGGGAGGGGCGCGCCGACCGTGCTGGCGAAGACGGTGGGGCGAGAACTCGGGGTGCCGGGCGAGGTGCTGCCCGGCGGAGCGGCCGGGGGCGTCGCCGGCGGCGTGGTGCGAAGGCTGTCCCCCGACGTGGTCCGGGGCGTCGCGGAGGGGGCGTCGCGTGACGAGGCGGTCCCGTCGCCCGCGAGCGGGCCGACCCGGCCGGCCGGGGCCGGTTCCCCGGCCGACCGGCGCCCCCTCCCGCCCCACGACGACACCCCCTGGTCCCGCCCCCACCGCGAGGCCTACCGCAGACACGTGCTCCCCGCCGTCATGGCCGAGCCCCCCATCCGCCTCGCGCGACTCGCGCCCCTGGTCGCCGAGGCGGCCGAGGACGCCGTCGCCCTGGCCATCCTGGACGAGGCAGCCGACCAACTCGCCGACGCGGTGAGGGCGTTGGACCCACGCCCAGGAGAGCGGGTCGTGGCCACCGGAGGCCTGCTCGGGCCCGACGGACCGCTCACCTCGCGCCTGGAAGCCCGCCTCCACACCCTCGGCCTGACCCTCGACTGGGTCCCCGACGGCCGCCTGGGCGCCGTGGCCCTGGCCCGGCTCGCCCACCAGGGCCGTACATGACCGCCACACAGCAGGGCACGCCCCCGTACCGCGACGCCACCGCCCCGGTCGACGACCGCGTCCGTGACCTGATCGCACGCATGACCCCGCGAGAGAAGGTTGGACAGCTCAACCAGCGGATGTACGGCTGGGACGCCTACCGCCGCACCCCCGACGGCGGCTTCGAACTCACCGACACCCTCCGCGCCGAGACCGAGCGCTTCGCCGGACTCGGGGCCCTGTACGGGCTGCTGCGCGCCGACGCCTGGTCGGGTGTCGGCCACACCACCGGATCAGGCGCCGGGGACGGAGCGGAACTGGCCCACCTCGTCCAGCGGCATGTCGTCGAGCACAGCAGGCTCGGCATCCCGGCCCTGCTCGTCGAGGAGGTGCCGCACGGGCACATGGCCCTCGACGGCACGGTCCTGCCCGTCAACCTGGCCGTCGGCGCCGGCTGGGACCCCGGGCTCTACGAACGGGCCGCCGCCCACGCCGCCGCCGAACTGCGTGCCCGGGGCGGCCACGTCGCCCTGGTCCCGGCCCTGGACATCGCCCGGGATCCGCGCTGGGGCCGGACCGAGGAGTGCTTCGGCGAGGACCCGTACCTGGCCGCCCGGCTCACCGAGGCGCTCGTACGCGGCATGCAGGGGGAGCGGGGACCGGACGGGGCGTTCGCCCCGGACAAGGCCCCCGTCGTCCTCAAGCACTTCGCCGGGCAGGGCGCCACCGTCGGCGGCCGCAACTCCGCCGAGTCCGAAATCGGTCTCCGCGAGCTGCACGAGATCCACCTCCCCGCCGCGCACGCCGGTGTCCGCGCCGGGGCCGCCGCCGTCATGGCCGCCTACAACGAGGTCGACGGGATGCCCTGCTGCGGCAACCGCGCCATGCTCACCGGACTGCTGCGCCACCGCTGGGGCTTCGACGGACTCGTCATGGCGGACGGACTGGCCGTGGACCGGCTGGCCCGCGTCACCGGGGACAAGGTCTCCGCCGGTGCCCTCGCCCTCGACGCCGGGGTCGACCTCAGCCTGTGGGACGAGGGCTTCACTCATCTGGAGGAGGCGGTCGAACGGGGGCTGGTGAGCGAGGAGGCCCTGGATCGGGCGGTCGCCCGGGTGCTACGGCTCAAGTTCCGCCTGGGTCTCTTCGAACAGCCCTACAGCGCCGGCCCGTTCCCGGACCCCGCCGTCGGACGCGACCTGAGCACCGCACTCGCCCGTGCCGCCGTCACCCTCCTCCACAACGAGCAAGGCGTGCTGCCCCTGTCGACCGGCTCCCGTATCGCCCTCCTGGGGCCGCACGCCGGCACCGTCGCCCACCAACTGGGCGACTACACCGCCCCGCAACGCCCCGATACGGGGATCAGCGTCCTCGACGCGCTCCGGCGAACCGGCGTCGACGTACGCCACGCCAAGGGCTGTGCCCTCACCGGCGACGACCTCTCCGGCATCCCCGGGGCGATCGCCGAGGCCGCCGCATCCGACATCGCCGTGCTCGTGCTGGGCGGGAGCAGCGCCCGTACGCCCGGCACGGAGTTCGACGCCAACGGCGCCGCGCGCACCGTCGTGTCCGAGATGACCTGCGGAGAGGGCGTCGACCTGGCCGGGCTCCGGCTCGGCGCGGCCCAGCACGCCCTGCTCGACGCGGTCACGGCGACCGGCACACCCACCGTCGTCGTCCTCGTCCAGGGCCGCCCGCACGCCGTCCCCGAGGCCGCCGAACGGGCCGCCGCCCTGGTCACCGCCTGGTATCCGGGCCCCTGGGGAGGCCAGGCGATCGCGGACGTGCTGCTCGGACGGGCCGAGCCCGTCGGCCGGCTGCCCGTCTCCGTACCGCGCTCGGCGGGTCAACTGCCCGTCCACTACAACCACAAGGACACCGAGTACGGCGGCTACGCCGACGAGAGCGCCGAGCCGCTGTACTCCTTCGGGCACGGGCTGTCGTACACGAGCTTCGCCTACGGGCCGCCACGGCTGTCGGGGCGGACCGTCGAGGTCGACGTCACCAACACCGGGGAACGGCACGGCCTTACCGTCGCGCAGTTGTACCTGCGCCGGCTCGTCACGCCGGTCTGGCCGCGCGCACTGGAACTCCGGGGCTTTCAGGCCGTCGATCTGGAGCCGGGAGAGTGCCGTACGGTCGCGTTCGATCTCGGGCCCGGCCGACTCGCCCAGGTGGGCGCCGACCTGGAGACGGCGGTCCTGCCCGGCACGGTCGAGATCCGCGTCGCGGAGTCGGCGCGCCGGGCCCTGACCGCCGTACCGGTCGGGCTCCGGGTCGGTCAGAGCTTCACGGCACCGGACGAGACGCCCTTGTAGAACCACCGCTGGGTGATGACGAACAGCACCAGCACCGGGATCACGGAGATCACCGAGCCGGCCATCACCATCCGCTGGTCGTAGCCGAACGAGGAGCTCTGCAGCCGGGCGAGACCGAGCGTCAGTGTGAAGTGCTCCTCCGAGCGCAGCACGATCAGCGGCCACAGGAAGTCGTCCCAGGCGCTGATGAAGGTGTTGATGGTGACGACGAGGATCGCGCCGTAGGCGGAGGGCAGATACAGATGGCGGAAGCGTTTCCACTCGCCCGCCCCGTCCAGCATCGCCGCGTCCTCGATCTCGCGCGGCACGGCGAGGAACGCGGCCCGCATGATGAGGACGTTGATCGCGGCGACGAAGCCGGGCAGCCAGACACCCGCCAGATGGTCGACCAGGCCCATGTCCCGGATGCTGAGGAACAGCGACACCATGATCGACTCGAAGGGGAACATCATGGACGCCATCAGCACCACCCAGACCAGCTTGCGGCCCTTCCAGCCGGGCTTGGAGAGCATGTAGCCGGCCAGGGTGGAGAAGACGAGCTGGCTGGTGACGGACAGCGCGACGATCACCAGGCTGTTCCCGATGTACGTCCACACCGGGACCTGGTCGAAGATCTCCCGGTAGGCCCGCAGGGTCGGGTGGTGGGGGATCAGCGAGGCACCGGCGCCGAAGACGTCCTCGCCCGCGCCCTTGAGGGACGACAGCAACTGCCACAGCAGCGGGCCGACGGTGATGAAGAGGACGAACACCAGCAGCAGATAGCGGACGACCAGTTCGCGCGGCCGGCCGTAGTCCCGCCAGCGGGGCATCACACGGCGGCGCTTGTCGACGGCGGTCGTCATGCCTCGTCCTCCTTCGTCAGGCGCTGGGCGAGCAGTGTGAGGCCCAGGGTCAGGGCGAACAGGGCGACGCTGACGGCGGCGCCGTAGCCGGCGTTGCCGGTGAGCGGGTCGAGGCCGACGTCGCGGATGTAGAAGGGCAGCGTGCGGTCCGCGCCGCCGGGGCCGCCGGTGGAACCGCCCAGCATGTAGATCTCGGTGAAGACCCTGAGGGAGCCGATGCCGGTCAGGGTGCCGACCAGCATCATCGAGGTGCGGACGCCGGGCACGGTGACGTGCCAGAAGCGGCGCACCACGCCCGCACCGTCCACGGCCGCCGCCTCGTGCAGTTCCCTGGGCACGTTCCCGAGGGCGGCCAGGTAGAAGATCATGTACCAGCCGAGGCCCTTCCACAGCGTCAGCCCCATCGCCGACAGCAGGATCAGCCACGAGTCCGACAGGAACGGGATGGCGTCCCGGACGATGTGGCCCTTCTGCAGCCAGGTGTTGACCAGTCCCTGGTCGCTCAGCAGCCACTGCCAACTCAGGCCCACGACCACGCTGGAGGCGAGCACCGGCGTGTAGAAGGCGGAGCGGAAGAAGCCGATGCCCGGCAGGTTCTTCTCCACGAGGATCGCGAGCAGCAGCGGCAGCAGCACCATCAGCGGGACGACGATCAGCGCGTACAGCACACTGTTGCGGGTGGCCAGCCAGAAGTCCGGATCGCCCAGCATCCGGCGGTAGTTGTCCAGGCCGACGAGGTTGTACGCCCCGCCGAGCGGCTTGGCGTCGGTGAAGGAGACGAGGACCGTGTTGAGGAACGGGAAGACCCCGAACACGGTCGCGCCGATGATCGCCGGGGCCATCCACAGCCAGGGCAGCCACCAGCGGCGGTGGAGCGCCGCGCCCCCCGCGTCGGCGCTCGGGCCGGGCGTCACGAAGCGGAGGGCGCGGCGCAGGGGCCCCGGCGGCCGGGAGGAGAGGGAAGCGCCGCCGGGGCGCCGGGCGCCCGCACCCGGGGGAGCGGGGACGGGCGCCTGGTGGACGGTCGGTTGCGTCATCCTCAGCTGCCCTGCTCGATCAGCTGGTTCGCCTTGGACTGCGCCTCCTTCAGAGCGTCCTCGGCGCTCTTCTTGCCCTGCATGGCCAGCTGGATCTGGGCCGAGATGGCGTTCAGCTCGCCGGGCGTCAGGGCGATCTCGTCGGCCGTGGCGGTCTTGCGGTCACTGGCGACGATCTTGCGGGCCTCGGCGAAGGGGTCGTCGCCCTTGACCGACTGGAAGAACGGGTCGTTCAGGGAGGCCGTGGTGGAGGGGAAGATGACGACGTTCGGGTCCTTGGCCCAGGCGAGCTGGTTCTCGGCGTTCGTCAGGAACCGCGCGAAGGCCAGCGCGGTGGAGGCGTTCTTGCTGGTGGACGCGACGCCCACGTACTGCGGGGCGCCGACGGTGTGGCCGAGGGCGTCGAGCATGAAGGGGGCGACGCCGGTCTTCTTGTAGACGCTCGGGTTGTTCTGCTGGATGAACCGCAGGAAGTTGGGGTTGGTGGGCCCGTAGACGAGCTTGCCCTGGCCGTAGACGTTGGCCGGGTCCTGCGTGGAGGACAGGGAGTCCCTGGGCATGCCGCCGGCCTTGTAGAGCTTGGTCATGGCCTCGACCCACTGCGCGGTCTTCGGGTCGTCGGCGAAGGTGAACTTCTTGCCGTCGGCCGAGAGGACCTCGATGCCCATCTGCTGCCAGTCGGCGGGGATGCGCAGCTGCGGGTTGGCGAGGAACGCGTAGTACTTGCCGCCGGAGGCCTTGGCCACCTTCTCCGCGTCGTCGAACAGGCCGAGCACGGTCGTCGGAGGTTTGGCCGGGTCCAGGCCCGCCTTCTTCATCAGGTCGGTGTTGAAGGTCTGCACGATGCCGCCCGAGTACCAGGGCAGCACGCTGTGCACCTTCTTGCCGTCCGCGTCGGCGTACATGCTGGACTTCCACAGCGCGGGGGCGAACGGCTTGCCCGCGTCCGGTGCCTTGGTGTCCAGGTTCAGCAGGTAGCCGTTCTTCGTCAGCGCCACCGCCGTGTTGACGTTGATGTTCACCACGTCCGGCAGCGTGCAGCCCTGCGCGTCGGCGACCAGGCGCTGGGTGAAGGTGGCGTCGCCCGGGTCGTCGATCCAGTTGACCTCGGTGCCGGGGTGCGCCTTCTCGAAGGCGTCGATGACGCCGTTGAAGTACTTCCCGAAGTCCTTCTTCAGGTTGGTGGTCTGGAACGTGATCTTTCCCTTGGCCTCGCCGGAGAGCTTGCCGGAACCGACGTTGCCCTTGTCGACCTTGCAGCCGCCGGCGGTGGCGTCACCACCGTCGGAACCACCGCCGGACAGGCCGCAGCCGGCTGCCGTCAGGGTCAGGACGACCAGACAGGTCAGGGATCCGGTGAGTCTTCTTGCGCGCATTGCTGCCCTCCTGGGACCAGTCGTCGCTGGATCGAGTCGCTGGATCAAATCACCAAGTCGGACTTCGATTGATGAAAATGTGGACCAGAATTCATCGGAGGTCAATGGTTTTGCTCAGTGGTGGTGTTCGTGATCCTGGTGCGTGGGATCGCCGGGGTGTTCGTAACCCTCGGCGTACTCGACGCCCGCCCGGGCCTCGTCGAGCCAGGTGAAGAAGGCGCGGTGGGCTGCGGCTTGGCGCAGTTCGCTTTCGATGCCGTGGCGTACCTGCCCGTACGGATGGATGTCCGAGGCTGCTGGTACGTCGTAGGGGTCGACACCGCGGCGTAGGGCATCGGGGGTGAGGAAGCGGTCCCGGTTGCGGTCGTAGTAGTCGCGTACGGCCGCCTCGGGGATGTCCTGCTCGTCCTTCAGTTCGGTGAGCAGGGTTCGGGCGGCGGGGGAGTGGGTGAGGGCCGCCGCGATGATGCTGCCGAGGGTCGCGACGTCGGGTTCGGGGACGTTCAGCAGGTGCATCGGGAGTGCGTCGGGCGGTGGGGGGAGACCTCGTTCTGCGCAGGCGCGGCGGGCGAGTTCGTCTGCGATGACCACCTGGGTTGCCCAGCGCCGTTGTTGGCGGTGTCGTCTTGCTTGTGCCGCTGCGTCGTGGCTGGTCGCGCAGTTCCCCGCGCCCCCAAAGGGCGATGTACCGCCCCCACTCAGGAATGCAGCCACGCGTTCCCTCGGGATCGCTTCGCCCCGGACGCGTGCCGCGTGATCTCCCGTCATGGCGTCACCACCAGCTCCACGGCCCTCGTGTACGCCACGCAGCCGTGCCAGGCCGTCTTCGCCAGCAGCCAGTACGAACCCGGCGGTATCGCGGTGCCGTCGACCTCGATCACGGACTCGGTCTGCTGCCCGCCGGGGACGGTGAAGCCCTGGCTGCCGGGGGTGACGCCGGGCCAGGTGCCCCAGGAGGAGACGGCCCAGAGGGTGCCGTTGACGGGGCCCTGGGTGGGGTTGCGCAGGGTCACGGGGACTCGGGCCCGTTCCCCTCGGCGGACGGTCACCCGCTCGGCTCCCAGATCCGTCACCAGAGTCGGGCCCGTGTGGCCGTCCGGGACGTCCAGGGCCACCACGTCCTCGTACGTCTGGCCGCCGTACGACAGCCGGGCGGCGAGCCAGTGGCGGCCGGGGGCGGGTTCCGGGGGTGGGGTCACCGTGATGTCCGTGAGGGTGAAGCCGCCGGGGGCGAGGGTGCAGGGGAGTTCGGCGGGGTCGGTGGTCCAGCCGGGCGGGGTCTCGAAGGTCACCGTGCCCGACACCGGGGCGTCGGTGAATTCCGACGAGACCCGGACGGTCGCGGTGACCGGGCCGTCGGCGGTGAGGGTGGCGGGGGAGAGGTAGACCGCTACGGGCATGTTGCCGCGTGGGGCGGGGCCGCAGTTGTGCAGCCAGTAGCGGGTGGCGATCGGCTGGGCGGGCTCGTGGGCGTCGATGCCCGGCCCGGAGGCGAGGTCCGGCGCGTGGGCCGGGGTGGCCAGGATCGTGGCGACCTCGAAGCCGGTCAGGCCGGCCTCGAGAACGCCGTCCGTGTCCGGGGTGAGGGGCTCCCCGGGCGTCTCCAGGACGTCGGCGCGGGTGCCCGCCGACCAGGGGACCGGTCCGGTCAGCCGGACCCGCACCGGGCGCCCGTCGGCCTCGTGCACGCGGGCGACGACGCCCTGCCCCGGGTCCACGGGCACCGAGCTGCCACGGGCCAGCGGGGAGCCGGCCGGTTTGAGCGCGTCGAGCAGTACCTCGCCGTCCGATTCCAGGCCCAGCAGAGCGACGTCCCTCGGGAGGGCGCCCGAGGAGCGACGGAGCCGTGCCGTCAGCGGGCGGTTGTACGCGTGCCCGGCCTGGGGCAGGCGCAGTTCACGCCAGTCGCCCGGGCCCGCGACGACGGCGTACTCGAAGGTGTGCGACCAGCGCTGGAGCTGGAAGCCCGAGCCGTCGGGGGCGGTCCGGCGCGGTGGGTCCACCCAGATCCCGGACGGCCAGCCGGTGCAGGAGCGCATCAGGGACATGTACAGGTCGCCGGCGGAGGTCACCACACAGCCGGGCGTGCCCCGGTTGAGGACGGCGAAGCCGCGTCCGTCCCAGGAGTCACCGGGCGGCAGGGCCTCGCCGCCACCGGCGGCCGTGGCCGTCAGCGTGAAGTCGTCCAGGTCGGCGACGAGCGCGTCGACCGCCTTGGCGTCGTCCTCCGGGCGGGCGCCCGCCACCACGAGCAGCGGCAGACGTTCCAGGTCGCGCAGGTCGGCCCCGGGGATCCACTCCTCGCGCAGCGAGGCGCGCGGCGCGACCCAGACGGCGGCCACGCCCCGCTCGGCGAGCTGACGCCTGAGTTCCCGCCCGGCCGCCGGGTCCCAGCCGAGCGCCTCGGCGACCACGGCGTTGCGGTCGGGTCCGCCGACGGCGATCCGGATGTCGGGGAGGTTGGAGTCGACCTCCAGGTCGCCGTAGCGGGGCCCGCCCGCGATGGTCGAGGTCGCCGTGACCCCGGCCCGGACCAGGGCCGCCGCGAGCGGGGCCCCGAGGTCGCCCGCCATGTCCCAGTCGGTGTACACGAGTTCGGCGACACCGATCGAGCGGTGCCCGAGGAGAGTGCCGGACTCGTCGTGCACCGCGACCCGTGCGGTGGAGCCGAGGCCGAACCAGGTGTTCGCCGGGTTGTCCAGCGTCCACGGGAACCGCTCGCTGTCCACCTCCACGAACCCGAACCCGCGCCCGATCACCGCGTCCGCCACCTCGTGCACCGGCAGCCCGCCCCGTACGTCCGACGGCCAGCGCACCCGGATCAGCCGGTCGGCGCCGTCGTACCCGTCGAGGGTCGTGCTGACGTCCAGCCGGTCGACGCCCTGCCACAGCGTCAGGCGCTGGGTGTAGCGGATGAGGCCGAGGTCGGCGGTGACGGTGATCCGGGAACCGGCGGCGGAGTGCTCGGCGCGCACCTCGGCGGTCACGTCCCCGCTGCGGGCGGCGGTCGTGCCGGTCGGGGTGAGGTGCCAGGGACCCTCACCGAAGCGCGGGTGCCTCGGGTACTCCTCCTGGACGACGATCTCGTTGCCGATGTCCCCGGGCCGCAGCAGCTCCCGGCCGCCCTCGGTCATCGCGCGCAGACCGCTGACGCCACCGCCGCGTGCCGGGTCGACCGTCACCTCGTAGAACTCGTTGCGGATGGTCAGGCCTTCGGCGGGTTCCCAGCCGGGGACCGTCCCCTCGGCGAGCGGGAGCGCCTTGAGGCCCATGCCGGGCACCTCCGGGACGACGACGTGCAGGCGGCCGTCCTCGCGGACCGCGGGGAGCCCCCGCGGGACGAGGCCCGGGTCGTCGACCGTCAGCACGTCCCGCCGTGCCCAGGTCGCGGAGTTGAACACGACCAGGTCGGGGCCGTCGCCGGGGGCCACCTGGTCGGCCAGGGCCTGGGTCGCGTCGGCGTGCACGCTCACGGACAGGTCGTGCAGCTCCCGCCAGCCGGTCATCAGGTCGATGTACACCTGGTCCGACTCCGAGCCGGTGATGGCGTCGTGGTGGGCGCCGTAGACGAGCTGCCGCCAGGCCTTGTCCAGGGCCGCGTCCGGATAGGGACGCCCGGTGACGAGCGAGGCGAGCGTCGCCCAGGCCTCGGCGTCGGCGAGGAGCGTCTCGCCGTATCGCTGGGCCTGCTTGGTGTCGATGTAGGAGACGTCCTTGCCGGTGTAGACCGGGTTCATGTCGCGAGTCTGGGGCGATGCCTTGCGGCCCTCCGCCTCCAGCTCCGCGCGGACGGCGGTGAAGAAGTCCTGGGGGATCGCGCTGATGAACCGCGGCCACACGTACCGGGCGTTCCAGTCGCGGTGGATGTCCATGACCCAGCGGCACGGCGGCGCGTAGTCCCCGCCCACCGGCAGCAGCACGTTGCGCGTGAGCGCGACCTGCTTGAGCCGCTGGAAGAGCTTGTACGCGGCGGCGTTCGCCTCCGGCAGGGTGGGCGGGTTGTCGATCGCCCAGCCGGCGCCGTAGTGGTTGACCATGTAGGCGGTCAGCAGGCCGCGCCCCGACGGGGCGATCCAGTCGAACTCGGCCGGGAACTGCATCCGGCCCGGGTCCCTCGGCTCCTCGCCGAACACCGACAGCGTCGGCCCCCACTGGTGGAACGGCCCGCGCGCCCACGAACTGGAGCTGACCCCCGCGTCCGCCATCAGCCCGGGGAACTGCGGGTCGTGCCCGAAGGCGTCCAGCTGCCAGGCCGTCTCGGGCGAGGCCCCGATGATCCCGCGCTGGAAGCCGTCGCCGTACAGGGCGTTGCGCACGGTCGCCTCGGCGCCGGTGAGGTTGGTGTTGGGCTCGTTGTAGGTGCCGCCCATGATCTCGACGCGGCCGGTGCGGATGAGCTGCCGCAGGAAGGCGCGCTCCTCCGGGAAGGCGTCCCAGTAGGGCTTGAGGTAGTCGACCTCGGCGAGCACGAAGGTGTACGCCGGGTCGCGGCGGGCCAGGTCGCAGTGGGCCCGGACCAGGCTCATGCCGGACTGGCCACGCGAGTCGAAGGTGCGGGCGGGCAGGCCGCTCGTCGCCGGGTCGTCGGCGACGTCCCAGGTCTCGGTGTAGGCGCCCTGGGTGTTCCACCAGACGGGGTCGTAGTGGAAGTGGCTGACCATGAACATGGTCCAGCCGGGCTCGGCCGCCGTGAACGCACCGGTGCGGGTGGTGACTTCGGCCCCGTCCCTGGCGGTGACGGTGATCTCGCGGCGGTCGCCGGGGACCAGGTCCTCGCCGGTGACGGGTATCTCGGCGCGCACGGTGCCGTCCTCGCCGACGGTGGTCTCCGTGGTGCCGCTGAGGCCCAGGCCCTCGACGCTGAGCCGGACGGTACGGCCCGGGGCGTGGCTCAGCTCGACGGCCACCACTTGGCGCGGCTGTTCGGTGGTCCCGGTGAAGAGCTCGGTGGACTCGACAGAGGTGACGCGCATGGGACTCCTACGAGTGCTCTGGGGGGAGCCCCATCCTGCACGGCAGGAATGATTCAAACAACCATCATCACGTCAACTTGGTGGTTCATCCATGCACCCTCGGCCATGCTCGCCGAGCCTCGCGCCCCCCTCGGCCATGCTCACCCGCGCTCACCTGCCCCGGCGGGACTTCACCGCGTGCTGCCCGGCGATGTGGTCGGTCAGCGCCAGCGAGGCGCTCGCGCGCTGGTAGGAGAGCTGGGCGACCCGGACGTACAGGCAGTCGATGAGCACCAGCGCGCTGTGCCGGGCACCGATGCTGCCGGTGCGGAAACTGGTCTCCGAGGACGAGGAGACGAGCCGGACGTCGGCGGCCCGGGCGAGCGGCGAGCGTGTGTCGGCGGTGATCGCGATGGTGGTGGCCCCGCGCTCCTTGGCCAGTTCGAACGGCTCGATGGTCTCGCGCGTCGCCCCGGAGTGGGAGATGCCGATCGCCACGTCGGCGGGGGTGAGCAGGGCGGCGGAGGTGGTCGCGGCGTGCACCTCGGTCCAGCCGCGCACCGCGCAGCCGATCCGGAACAGCCGGGTCTCGGTCTCCTGGGCCACGGCCCCGCTGCCGCCGACGCCGTAGACGTCGATGCGCCGGGCCCGGGCGGTGGCCTGTGCCGCGCGCTCGACCGCGTCGAGGTCGATCCGCTCGATGGTCTGCTGCACCGCCCGCAGGTCCGCGCTGCCGACGACCTGCACGACCCGCTCCAGGCTGTCGTCCGGCGAGATGTCCGGGCCGATCTCGGCGGTCCCCCAGTCGGAGACCTCGCCCCGGCCGCGCTCCTGGGCCAGTTCGATCAGCAGGTGCTGGTAGGAATCCAGTCCGATGGCCCGGCAGAAGCGGGTCACCGTCGCCTGGGAGGTGCCGGTGCGGCGGCCCAGCTCGGCGGCCGAGCAGTGGGTGACGGCGGCCGGATCCTCCAGGATCAGCTCGCCGACCTTCCGCAGGGAGCCCGCCAGCCGGGGCAGCTCGGTGCGGATCAGTGTGGTGACGTCCGTGGGAGGCATGGGGAGAAGGTATCAGCCACCCTTCGCTGCATGACTTGAATACCAGGACCCGATATGGTTTATGGATTCATCGATGGAGAAGTATAGGGTGGTTCAATCCATCAGTGGGGAGTGTGGTCGCGTGTCTGTCGAGTCTGTGAGCGCCCAGGGGTTCGCGCGGGAGAGCCTCGCCGCCCTCCGGCAGGTCATCGAGTCCGCCCGCGACGATGTGGCCGCCGCCGCCGACCTGGTCGCCGAGTGTGTGCGCGCGGACGGGGTCGTCCACGCCTTCGGCACAGGCCACTCGCAGGCCCTCGTCCTCGAACTCGCCGGCCGCGCCGGCGGACTGGTCCCCACCAACCGGCTGAGCATCGCCGACCTCGTCCTCTACGGCGGCGAGAACCCGTCCGTCCTCGACGACCCGCTCCTCGAACGGCAGCCCGGGGTGGCGCGGCGGATCTACGACCTCGCCGCCCCGAACCCCCAGGACCTGTTCGTCGTCATCTCCAACTCCGGCGTCAACAACGTCATCGTGGAGATGGCCCTGCACGCCAAGGAGCACGGCCACCGCGTCCTGGCCCTCACCTCCCTCGCCCACACCCGGGCCGTCCCCGCCGCCCATCCCAGCGGGCGGAAGCTGGCCGACATCGCCGACGTCGTCCTCGACAACGCGGCCCCGCGCGGCGACTCCCTGCTCGAACTGCCCGGCGGCGGCTCGGTCTGCGCCCTGTCCACGCTCACCGGCGTGATGCTGGTGCAGATGACCGTCGCCGAGGCCGCCGGCCGCCTCCTCGCCGCCGGCGAACGCCCCCCGGTCTATGTCTCGGCCAATGTGCCCGGCGGCTTCGAGGGCAACCTGGAGCTGGAGAAGAAGTACGCGGGCCGGATCCGCCGCACCGCGAGCTGAACCGGACCGAAGGCGACGGCCGGGGCCCCTCGACGGGACCCCGGCCGTTCCCGTCTCACTTCACGGGTACCGGCGTCAGTGCGACGGCCAGCGGATACGCGCCGGTCCTCAGCGGTGCCCCGACGGCACCGGACGCCGTGTCGACGGGGACCAGGGCGCCCGTGTCGGCGGTGGTGACGTACGCCGTGCCGCCGTTCCAGTCCAGGGCGACGTCGAAGGCGGACCTGCCGACCGTCACCGTCCTGCCGGGGGCGCCGGTGACCGTGTCGAGGGGCGTGACGGTGTCGCCGGTGCTGGGGCTGACCCACAGGGTCCGGCCGTCGGGTGACAGGGCGAGACCGTAGGCCTGGCCCGAGACCAGGAGGGTCGGCTTGGCGTCGTTCGTGGCCGTGTCGATCGGAGTGACCGTCGAGCCACCGGAGTTGGACACGTACACCGTCTTCCCGTCCGGGGCGGCCACGATGTTGAAGGGGCTCGGACCGACGGGGACGGCGGCAGCGGCCTTCCGGGTGGCCAGGTCGACCGGGGTGACGGTGTTGTCCGCGATGTTGGGCACGTAGAGCGTCCGGCCGTCGGGTGTGATCGCCATGTTCTCCGGCCCGTTGCCGACCTCGACGGGCGCTCCCGGAGTGAGGGAGGCCGTGTCGACGGGCTGGACCGTGCCGTCCGAGTAGTTGGCGACCCAGAGGGTGCGGCCGTCCGGGGTGAGCGCGAGCCCGGCGGGGACCTTGCCGACCGGGACCGTGGCGGTGACCTTGGCCTGTGCCACGTCGATCACGCTGACCGTGTTCGAGCCCTGGTTGGCGGCGTAGGCGGTGCGTCCGTCCGCGCTCGTCACCACCTCGCCGGGGTTGTTGCCCACGGCGATGTTCGTGGTCTTCTTCGAGGACAGATCGACGGAACTGACCGATGCCCCGCTGAAGTCGGCCGTCAGCGCCCTCGACGAGCCGGTGCCGTCGGTGACCTGGACCGGGAGCGCACGGTCGAGTACGCCCTCGCCCGCCACCCCGACGGACCGCACCCCGGCACTCGCGTTCTCCCCGGCCGTGACGGTGACCGTCGCGGACGCGCTGCCCCCGGCCGGGACGGTCGCGGTGCCCTCGGCGGGCGAGACGGTGACACCGTCGGGGGTGGTCAGCTTCCACGCCACCGTCCGGGCGGCGGTGGCGTCCGCGTCGGAGAAGGAGAGCGTGATCTTCGCGGAACCGCCCGGCTTCAGGCTGACGGAACCGGGCGCGAAGGCCGCGTCCACACCCGGGTCGGGCGCGTTCTCGATCATCGCCGTGTACAGGAACTGGTCCATCACGCCCGGGGACACCTGCTGGGGGATCGCGTCGAGCTCCTTGCGCTGTGACCTGAGCCGGTTCCAGTACGTGCTGACCGCGTCGGAGTCACCGTGCTTGCCCGCCAGCAGCAGGTCCACGGTTGTGCGCCCCGCGCCGCCGTACCGGCCGAGCTTGTCCAGCCAGGCCGAGGTCTCCTCCAGGAACCCGGGGTTGTCGAGGCGGGCCCGGAGTTCACGGGGCGTGGCCGTCATGTCGGCGAAGTACGACCGGAGCGCCGCGGCGGCACGGTCGAGGCCGGAGTCCTCGTCATACTCCTTGCGGAAGTTGGCGATCAGGGCGCTCAGCGTCGGGGACTCGGTCGGGTCGAGCTGGGACGAGTAGTTGTTCTCGGCGAAGATCCGCAGCCACTTGGCGGCGTCCGGCCCCGCGAGGTCGCGGACGGAGGCGAGGAACGCGGCACGGGGATCGTAGGAGTCCGGGTTCCACAGATAGGCGGCGGAGGTGAACAGCGCGAGCCGGCTCGCCTCGCCCTGGACCATCGGGTTGGCGGTCACCCCGGTCGCCGCCTTCGCCACGCCGGGCTCGCGGCCGGTGTAGGGGCCGAGCAGCAGGCGGCTGGTGACGTAGTCGTTCACCGGGTAGTTGTCCCAGACCAGGATCGGATGGCCGTACACCTCACGGGCCTTGGCGACCTGGTCGGCGGTGATGGTGGGGGCGATCACGCCGACACCGGTCCACTCCACGACCACCGACGGGTCAAGCTTCTCCCGGAGCGCCTTCTTGTAGGGGGAGTCGGCGAGGTCGGAGTACTCGGTGGGCACCATCTCCAGGGGGTGCAGGCCGGGGTGGCCGGCCGAGAAGTCCTTCCAGACCTCGTTGAGCAGATGCGTCTGCGCCGCCCCCGCCGCACCGCCGCCCGTGCCGAACTCCTTCTCGTCGGCCGGGCAGTTCCACTTGGTGTAACTGATGTCGTCCAGCGGGATCGCGAAGGAGCGCACTCCGATGGCGTACAGGGAGTCGAACTTGCGGGTGAGCGCCTCGATGTCGGCGTCCGAGGAGTAGCAGACGGACAGCCCGGGGGAGAGGGCGTAGGTGAAGCGGACGTGGTTGGCGTCGGCCCGGTCGACCAACTCCCCGAGCCGTGCCAGTTCGGCGGGCGGGTACTCCTCGCGCCACTGGGCGCGCAGGTAGGGGTCGTCCTTCGGGGAGTAGACGTAGACGTTCTGTTTGGTGCGGCCGTAGAAGTCGAGCTGGTTCAGCCGCTCGGAGTGCGACCAGGGGGTGCCGTAGAAGCCCTCGATCACACCGCGCAGGGCGGCCGTGGGCCAGTCCCGGACGGTCACCACGGGCACGGTCCTCGTGACCAGTTGGCGCAGGGTCTGTGTGGCGTAGAAGGTGCCGGTGCGGTCGGTGCCGGACAGGGCGAGGAGGGTGCGGCCGTCCGCGCGGCCGGAGGCGAGGACGTAGCCGCCGGAGGGCAGTCCGGCGGGGGAGGGGACCTTGAGGCGCTTCAGCGCCGAGGCCGTGGCGGTGTTCTCCTTCGGGCCGCCGAGGAAGACGGTGAACCCGGCCTTCGCGGGCGGCTTGTCGACCGTCACGATCCGCTTGGCTCCGGCGTCGCGCAGGACGCTCTCGACGACCCGCCGGGCCGAGGGGTCGGTCCCGCGCCCGACGACCGCCACGACCCGGTCGGGGACCGTGAGCCGGCCGGGCCCCGCGTGCAGGCTCTGCGGCCGCGGCCACACCTGGGGCAGGGCGCTCTTCGAGGGCTCGTCCGGTGCGGCGGCCGCGGGCGGCACGGGGGTGAACGTGAGACCCAGTGCCAACAGCACTGCGGCGGTGGGAAGTCTGAGGCGAGTGGCTGGGAACACGGATTCTCCTTCCCGAGGGAGGGGTGAAGGGAGAGGTGAATGGAGCCACCGAGTGATGCTAGAGATGCTGAATCAAGCAATCAATCAATGGGGCGTCGGAGATCGTCTACGCCCGGGGCATTGACGCCGGCCGTCCGTGCTCCCACACTGGCCTGACTACGTAGTCAAGCTCGCTCTCGCCATCCTGATGCCGCGACTGACTACGTAGTCCACGCCCGTGCCACCCCCTGGGAGTCCTCATGACCACGACCGGAGCCGAAGGCGGCCGTCGCCGTCGTGGTCCCGGCATGACCGAGGTCGCACGGGCCGCCGGGGTGTCGCAGAAGACCGTCTCGCGGGTCGTCAACGGCGAGCCGCATGTGAGCCCCGAGGTGCGCGACCGCGTCCTGAGGGTCATCCGCGAACTGGACTACCGTCCCAACACCGCGGCCCGGGCCCTGCTCCTCGGCCGCTACCGGCGGATCGGCGTGGTCTCGCTGGGCAGTTCGCTCTACGGCCCGTCGACCCTGCTCATCGCCCTGGAGCGGGCGATGCAGCGCGCCGGGTACTCCGTCGCTCTGGCCAGCACCCTGGAGGGGCAGAAGGTCTCGGTCGCCGTGGACGCGCTGCTGGAGCAGGGCGTGGACGGGATCGTGCTGTCCGAGCCCATCGACGACGGCACGCCGCTCAGGCTCAGCGCCGATGTGCCGGTGGTCAGCGTCGGCGAGGGCGTGGAACTCGCCCGGGGCACCTGTGCCGTGGTCGGCGGCGACGGCATCGCGGCCGCCCGGATCGCCACCGAGCATCTGCTGTCCCTGGGCCACCGCACCGTCTGGCACCTGCCCGGCCCACAGGACTGGTGGGCCGCCCGCGACCGTCTGCGCGGCTGGCGTGAGGCCCTCGCCGCCGCCGGCGCGCCCGAACCGCCCCTGCCGTCACCCGGCGACTGGAGCCCGGCCTCCGGGTACGCCGCCGGACGGCAGCTCGCCGGACTCTGTGATGTGACGGCCGTGTTCGCCGCCAACGACGACATGGCCATCGGCGCCCTGCGCGCGTTCGCCGACGCGGGCCGCGCCGTCCCCGGCGACGTGAGCGTCGTCGGCTACGACGACATCCCCGCCGCCGCCTATCTCTCCCCGCCGCTGACCACCGTCCGGCAGAACTTCGCCGCCGTCGCCGACCGCGCCGTCGACGTACTGATCGCCCTGATCGAGGGCCGCCCGGCACCGGCCGAACCCGCCGACCAGGCGGTCGAGTTGACCGTACGGGCCTCCACCGGCCCGGTACGCGACCCGGGGCCCGCGCTTCCCCCCCCGTAGCCCGCACCACGTGAGGAGTCACGTGTGTACACCCCACCGTCCCCTGCCCCTGCGACCCGCCGCGCTCTGTTGCGCGGAGCCCTCGGCCTCGGTACGGCCGCCGCACTCTCCGCCTGCGGACAGGGCGACACGACGCCCCGCACCTCCGGCGACGTCACCCTCTCCCTGTGGACCCACGACCCGGGCTACGAGGCGTTCTTCGTGAAAGGCGTCCCGGAGGCCGACCGGGCCACCGACTTCCGCTACCACCTGAAGGTCACCCGCTCCGGGCCCCCGGACATCGTCACCAAGCTGCTCGCCCAGGCCGTCGCCGGACGCGGCACACCCGACATGGTGGGCTTCGAGATCGGCAGCTTCCCGCGCATGCTGCGCGGCGACATCGCCGAGCGGCTGCTGCACGACTTCACGCCCGACATCGAGGCCGTGCCCGGCCTGAAAAACGATCTGCTGCCCGCCCGTACCGCCCCCTTCAGCAGGGACGGCCGTGTCTACGCCTTCGACTCGGACACCCCGATGGTCGTGTACTTCTACCGCGAGGACCTCTTCGACGAGTACGGGCTGCTCCGAGGCGACCAGACCTGGGAGGAGTTCGCCGAGGACGGCGCCCGGGTGTACCGGGATCACAAGGCCTCGATGTGCGTCGTCTCCACGGTGGGCAGCGACCCGGGCCAGGTCGTGCAGTCCTTCCAGATGCTGCTCTACCAGCGCGGCGGTGAGTTCTTCGACGCCGACGGGAAGCTGCGGCTCGACTCGCCGGAGGCCGAGGAGGTGCTGCGGTTCCTCTGCGAGGGGCTGCGCAGCGGGTTCGTCATCGACGTGGCCGACTACTACGGGGCCGCCATGCAGACCGCGCTGAAACAGGGCCGGGTGATCGGGCTGCCCATGGCGATCTGGTACAAGAACTACGGCCTGTTGCCCAATGTGCCGGAGCAGAAGGGCAAGTGGCGGGTGCGGGCGCTGCCGCGCTTCGCGGCCGGGGGTGGGGTGACCGCCGCGCTCGGCGGCACGGGCTTCGGCGTCGTCAAGGACAAGGCCGCCACCCGGGCGGCGACGGAGTTCCTGTTCAAGACCTGGCTCACCCACGACGGCCAGGTGCGGCGGTTCACCGAGACGGGGTATCTGCCGACGCGGCGGTCCGTGTACGAGGATCCGCGGCTGGGGGCGTACAAGGACGACTTCTGCGGGGGGCAGCGGCTTTTCGGGCTGTATCGCTCGCTGCTGCCGGATGTGCCGCCGTTTCATCAAAGTCCCGACCAGTCGATTCTCTACGACGTTCTCGCGGGGAATCTGCTGCGGGCGTATCGCGGGGATGTGACTCCGCGGCAGGCGTTGCGACAGACCGCGGAGGACTTTCGTGACCAGGCCGGGCGGTAGTTCGGCCGCGGCGCCGTTGTGGCTTGTCGCGCAGTTCCCCGCGCCCCTTCCGGGGCGCTGTTCAGGAGGTCCTCCATCATGACTACCGCCCTAGCCGGTCCGAGTCGACCCACCCGTGAGGGCGTCGGGGAGACGGACACAGGGCGCCGCCCGAAGCGGTCCTGGGCGCCCTACCTCTTCATCTCGCCCTTCTATCTTCTCTACGTCCTGTTCATGCTGGTCCCGATCGGTGTATCGGTGTGGCTGAGTCTCACCGAGTGGGTGGGGCTCGGGACCCCGCACTGGGTGGGGCCGCGGAACTACCGGCTGCTCGCCACGGACATAAGTTTTCACCGGGCCCTCGGGAACACCGCCGTCTTCGTACTGGTCGCGGTCTGTGTCGTCGTGCCGCTCGCGCTGCTGATCGCCCAGGCGCTCAACGCCAGGGGGCTCAGGGCACGTGACCTGTGGCGGACGGCCTACTTCGTGCCGATCGTCGTGTCCCCGATCCTCGTCGCCCTGGTCTTCGGCCTGATCTTCGACCGGCAGTTCGGGCTCGCCAACGCGGTGCTGCGGGCGCTGTTCGGCACCGGCGGCGTCGACTGGCTCGGAGACCCGTCCATGGCCAAGGTGAGCATCGCCCTGGTCATGCTGTGGCGCTGGACCGGTTACCTCACCGTCTTCTTCCTCGCCGGGCTCCAGAACGTGCCCCGGGAGCTGTACGAGGCCGCCGCGATCGACGGGGCCGGGCGGCTGCGCACCTTCACCACCGTCACCCTGCCGGCGCTGAAGCCGGTGACGGCGTTCGTCGTCGTCACGTCCTTCATCTGCGCGGCCCAGATCTTCGAGGAGCCGTATCTGCTCACCGGCGGCGGACCGGCCGAATCCACCCTCTCGGTGACCATGTTCATCTACCGGGCCGCCTTCCAGCGCCAGCAGTTCGGCTACGCCGCCGCCGCGGCCGTCGTCCTCTTCGTCCTCGTCTTCGGCCTCAGCCGGCTCGTCAACCGTCTCCTCGGCATCGGGAGGGCCGCCTCGTGAAACGCGCCCGTCTGCCGCTCTACGGCGTCCTGGTCCTGCTGTTCGTGGGGTTCCTCGCCCCGCTGGTGTGGGCGCTGAGCGGCTCGTTCAAGCCACGCGGCGAGATCTTCGGCTACCCGCCGAAACTCCTCCCGGACCCCTTCACCCTGGACAACTACCGCACCCTGCTCACCGAGCAGCCCTTCGGCCGCTGGTTCCTGATGAGCACGGTCGTCGCCGTCGTCGCCACCATGGTGTCCGTCTTCGTCTGCGCGCTCGCCGGGTACGGCTTCGCCAAGTTCCGGTTCGCCGGGAAACGGCTGCTGTTCGACGTCATGTTCAGCTCGCTGTCGATCCCCTTCGCGGTGATCCTGGTGCCGCTGTTCGTGATCCTGGTGAAGACCGGGCTCGGCAGCCCGTGGTTCGCGCTGATCGTGCCCTGGGTGGCGCCCGCGTTCGGGATCTTCATGATGCAGCAGTACATCGTGCAGTCCATTCCGGACTCGGTGCTGGAGGCCGCCCGGATCGACGGGGCGAGCGAGTTCGGCATCTTCCGGACCATCGTGCTGCCCCTGCTGCGGCCCTCACTGGGCGCCCTGGCCGTCTGGCAGTTCCTGCAGAGCTACAACAGCTTCCTGTGGCCGCTGGTGCTGGTCTCCGACAGCTCCCAGTACACCCTGCCGCTGGGTCTGCAGACCCTGTTCGTGTCGGAGCAACGGCAGTACGACCTCGTGCTCGCCGGAGCCGTCCTCGCCGTCCTGCCTGCCGTCGCCCTCTTCGTGCTGCTGCGCAAGCAGCTCCTCGAAGGCCTGTCCACGGGCGCCGTGAAGGGCTGACCGGCCCCTCAACTCATCCGAAGGAGAAGCATGTTCGAGCTGCCCCGACGCGTCCTGTTCGGTGCCGCCTACTACCACGAGTACCAGCCGTACGAGCGCCTCAAGGACGACCTCGACCTGATGGCCGAGGCCCGCTTCACGGTGATCCGCGTCGGCGAGTCGGTCTGGTCCACCTGGGAGCCCGAGAACGGCCGCTTCGACCTCGACTGGCTCCAGCCGGTCCTGGACGGCGCGCACGAGCGGGGCATCTCCGTGATCCTCGGGACACCGACGTACGCGGTGCCGCCGTGGCTGGCCCGGCAGTACCCGGAGATCGCCGGCGAGTCCCGCACGGGTGAGCGCCTCGGCTGGGGCGCCCGGCAGGAGGTCGACTTCACCCACCCCGCGTTCCGCTTCCACGCCGAGCGCGTCATCCGCAAGGTCGTCGGCCGCTACGCCGACCACCAGGCGGTCATCGGCTTCCAGGTGGACAACGAACCGGGTCTGCATCTCTTCCACAACCACGGCGTCTTCCAGCGCTTCACCGACGAACTGCGCGAGCGGTACGGCGACGTGGAGACCCTCAACCGCGAATGGGGCCTGGTCTACTGGTCCCACCGGCTGTCCACCTGGGCCGACCTGTGGACCCCGGACGGCAACGCCCAGCCGCAGTACGACCTGGCCTGGCGGCGCTTCCAGGCCCGGCTCACCACCGAGTTCATCGCCTGGCAGGCTGAGATCGTGCGCGAGTACGCCCGCCCCGGCCAGTTCGTCACGACCTGTATCTCCTACGACCGCCAGGGCGTCGAGGACGACCGGCTCACCGAGCGCCTCGACGTCACCGCGGGCAATCCCTACTACACGATGCAGGACGCCCTCGCCCTGCCCGACGTGGCCGGCGACGGGCAGCACTGGACGACCAACGGCACCTGGGCGCTGTACCGCAGCGCCGACCGCATGTACTCCTCCCGCCAGGAGCCCTACCTGGTCACCGAGACCAACGCGCAGGCCATCAGCGGGCCGTGGGACAACCGCCCCGCCTACGACGGCCAGTGGCGCCAGGCCGCCTGGGCGCTGATCTCCCGCGGCGCCTCGATGATCGAGTACTGGCACTGGCACACCCTGCACTTCGGCACCGAGACCTACTGGGGCGGCATCCTCCCGCACAACGGCAGGCCCGGCCGCGTCTATCGTGAACTGGCGGCGCTCGGCGCGGAGTTGGAGAAGGCCGGTGACCTGGTGTCGGCCCTCACCCCGGACGCCGACGTCGCCTTCCTGTACGACGGGCCCAGCAAGTGGGCGCTCAAGGGCCAGCCGCCGCTCGCCGACGCCGACGGAAACCCGGACGAGCGGTCGTACGAGACCGTCTTCGACGCCTTCTACCGCGGCGCCTTCGACGCGCGGCTCCAGGCACGCGTCCTGCATCCCGGGCAGCTCGCGGACGCCGACCTGCCGCCCCTTGTCGTCGTGCCCGCCTACTACGCCGCCGACGACTCGGTCCTCGACCGGCTCCGCGCCTACGCCGAGGCCGGCGGCCACCTCGTCCTCGGCCCGCGCACCGGCTACGGCGACACCGAGGCCAGGGCCCGCACCGACCTCCAGCCGGGACGCCTGGCCGAGGCGGCCGGGGTGACGTACGACGAGTTCAGCAACCTGCGCGACCCGCTGCCCGTCACCGGCACGGACTCCCTCCCCCTCCCGGCCGACGCGCACGCCCTGCACTGGGCGGACGGACTGCGGCCGCAGGGCGCCGAGACGCTGGCGGCGTACACGCATCCGCACTTCGGCCGCTGGCCCGCGATCACCACGCACCGCCACGGCGCCGGCCGCGTCACCTACGTCGGCACCGTGCCCGATCCCGTCTTCGCCCGGGCCCTGTTCGACCGGTACGCCCCGGACCGTGCCTGGCGCCCCGCCCACCCGAGCGTCACGGCCACCTCGGCGACCGCCCGGGACGGCCGCCGCGTGCGCTTCCTGCACAACTGGTCGTGGGACGAGGTGTCCGTGCCGGCGCCCGGGGCCGTGCGAGATGTGCTGTCGGAGACCGTGTACACGGACGCGGTGCCGCTCGGACCGTGGGACGTGAAGGTGCTTCAGGACGAGGCGCCTTAGCAACCGTCCTTTCCGGCCGGGGAGTTCCGGCCGCCTGTTCGCTGGGCATCGTGTCAGGGGCGTGGGCCGCGCCGCCCCGGAGGGGGAGCGGGCGGGCCCTGTCGGCCGGCGAAGGGATGGGAAGCCATGACGTCACCGCTGCCCCCGGGAGAGACGCTGTCGCAGCCGCTGCTGAACCCGCCGGCATCGGTCGCGGTGTTCCTGGTCGCCACGATCGAACCCGGCGGGGAGGCCGCCGTACGGGAGGCGCTCGGCTCCCTCGCGGGCCTGGTGCGGTCCGTCGGCTTCCCCAGCCCCGACGGCGGTCTCGGCTGTGTCGCCGGGGTCGGATCCCGGGCCTGGGGACGGCTGTTCGGCGATCCCAGGCCCGCCGAGCTGCACCCGTTCCGCGAGCTGGCCGGGCCCCGGCACCACGCCCCGGCCACCCCGGGCGACCTGTTCCTCCACATCAGGGCCGCCCGCACCGACCTGTGCTTCGCCCTCGCCGCCGAGCTGGTACGGCGGTTGCGCGGCGCGGTCACCGTGCGGGACGAGACACAGGCCTTCGCCTACTTCGACTCGCGCAACCTCCTCGGCTTCGTCGACGGCACCGAGAACCCCGTCGGCCAGCCCGCGGCCGACGCGGCACTGGTCGGCGAGGAGGATCCCGGCTTCCGCGGCGGCAGCTACGCGATCGTGCAGAAGTACCTGCACGACGTGGACGCGTGGGACGCCCTCGCCGTGGAGGCCCAGGAGAAGGTGATAGGCCGCACCAAGCTCACCAACCTCGAACTCGACGCGCCCGGCTCCCACAAGGACGTCAACACCGTCCTCGGCGGGGACGGCTCCGAGCAGAAGATCCTGCGCTCCGCGATGCCGTTCGGCAGGCCGGGGCACGGGGAGTTCGGCACGTACTTCGTCGCCTACGCGCGCACGCCCGGGATACCCGAGACGATGCTGCGCAAGATGTTCCTCGGCGAGCCGGGCTCGGGGCCCGACCCGCTGCTGGACTACTCACGGGCCGTCACCGGAAGCCTCTTCTTCGTGCCGCCGGCGGGATTCCTGGAGGACCTGCCGGAGGGGTGACGGGCCCGTCAAGGGCTCGCTCAGACACGTTCCAGCGGCCGGTGCGGTTCGGCGGGGAGCCGCACCTCGATGGAGTCCCCGGGCCGCACCACGCCGCCCTCGCGAACGACGCTCATGATGCCCGCCTTGCGCACGATCCGGCCTGCTTCGTCACGGCCCACGACCTGCTTCAGCAGCCCGTCCTGGAACGCGTCGATCTGGATGCAGGGATTGCGCAGGCCCGTCACCTCCACCACCGCGGCCTCGCCGATGTGCAGCAGGGTGCCCGCCGGCAGGCCGAGCAGGTCGATGCCGCGCGTGGTGATGTTCTCCCCGAGTCCGCCGGGTGCCACCTCGAACCCCGCGTCCGCGACCTCGGCGAAGAGCTCCTCGTGGATGAGGTGCACCTGGCGCAGGTTCGGCTGGGTGGGGTCCTGCGCGATCCGTGACCGGTGCTTGACCGTCACCCCCGCGTGGATGTCGCCCTCCACCCCCAGCCCCGCGAGCAGGGTGATGCTGTCCCGGTTCGGCTTCGTGAACGAGTACTCGCCGTTGCTGCTGACCGCCGTCACCGTCGCGCTCATGCCTCCGGCCCCCTTCCGTTCGGCAGTGATCCTCAAGGAGCCTAACCCGCCGACGCCCCGGCCGTGCGTTCGTTCGAGACCGGGAACCCCGGCGACCGCAGGACCCGGCGCCCGGCGTCCACCGCGAACACCCCGCAGTTCTCCCGGGCCGCCGCCCACTCGACGCCCTCGGCGCCCATGGCGAAGGCCGCCGTCGCGACGGTGTCGGCCTCGGTGAGGGTGGGGGCGACGACCGTGAGGCTGAGCAGCCCGGTCGCCGGGCGGCCGGTACGCCCGTCGACGATGTGGTCGCCGCGCTCGTAGCGGGCGGACGTCGCCACGGCCCGGTCCGTGAGGTCCAGGACCGTGCACAGCCGGTCGGCGTGCTCGGGGTGCCGTACGCCCACGCGCCAGGGGCCGCCGGCGGCGACCACGTCACCGCCCGCGTTGAGGCAGAAGCGCCGTGCCCCGGCCGCCGCCAGCAGCTCCGCACCCTTCTGCACCGACCAGCCCTTCACCACGGCGCAGGGATCGAGGCGGCGCCCCGGCAGGCGTACGTCGAACGCGCCCCCGGTCGCGACCCGGTACTCCTCGCACAGGTCCAGGACCTCGCGCAGCGCCGGGCTCGGCTCGGACACCTCTCCTCGGTCCAGTCGCGACACCTCGCTGTCCGGACGGAACGGGCTGAACCGCGCGTCGACCTCGTGCAGCCAGGCGAAGAGGCCGTCCACCGCCGCCTCGGGGAAGCCCTTGTCGTCGATCCGGACCGACACCGGGAACCCCATCACGTGCTCGACGCGCCGCATCCCCTCAGCCCTTCGCGTCGATGGCGGCCTGGAGCGACTCCTTGTAGCCGTCGCTGGTGACCGTGGCGCCGGACACCGTGTCGATGTCGGCGCTCTGCGCCTGGAGCGTCTCCTCGATCAGCTTGGGCACGGCGGCCGTGGTCTGCGGATGGTTCGGCTGCTGCAGCATCCGCACCGAGGCGATCTTGTCGCCGTCGAAGGTGACCTCGACCTGCAACGGGCCCTTCTCCGTGTCGAGGGTCGAGCCCTTCACGACCGTGGTCGTGGACCCACCCGACGACGAGGCCGAGGGGGTGGACGCCGGCGCCGCGGCCTCCGTGACGGACGACGACGATCCGGTGTCCTGCGAGGGCGCGTACCGCCAGACCGGGATCAGGCCCGCGACGCTCAGGACGAGGACGGGTATGGCTCGCTTCACGAATCTCTCCTCGTCATCCGGCCAGGCTGAAGCGTTCGAAGTGGACCTGCGGCTTGGGCACGTCGAGTGCGCGCAGGCTGCCGAGCACGGCGTTCATCATCGGGGGCGGGCCACAGAGGTAGACGTCCCGCTCGGCGATGTCCGGCACGAGACGGGCCAGCTCCCCAGGCGCCAGCCGGTCCGGCACGGCCGGTCCCGTCACCAGGTGCAGCTCCGCGCCCCTGGCGAGCGCGAGGTCGCGCAGTTCGTCGTAGAGGACGGCGTCCTGGTCCGTCGCCACCCGGTAGATCACGACCGCGTGGCCGTGCAGTTCCTCCAGCAGGGCCCGGATCGGCGTGACACCGACGCCTCCGGCGATGAGCAGGGCGTCCGGCCGGGTGCGGTGCAGGGTGGTGAAGGCGCCGTAGGGGCCCTCGGCGAACACGCGCGTGCCCACCTTCAGGTGCCGCAGGGCCGCGCTGCCGTCGCCCGCGCGCTTGGCGGTCAGCCGGAGCGTACGGCCGTCGGGGGCGGCGGACAGCGAGAACGGGTTGGCCTGCCACCAGCGGTCCTTCGTCAGGAACCGCCACAGGAAGAACTGTCCGGCCCGGGCGGGCAGCCGGTCCAGGTCGCGGCCCGTGATGTAGACCGAGACCACGTTGTCGTTCTCGGGGACGACGGCCGTCACACGCAGCTGGTGACGGAGGTTGCGCCACAGCGGCAGCACCAGACGGCCCGTGAACACCGCGGCGAGGGCCACGCCCCACACGGCGTACCAGTACGTCTTCGCCGCCGGCGACGAGGCGAACGTCGTGCCCGCCGCGACCTGGTGCGTGAACGCCAGCACCACCGCGACGTAGGTGTACAGGTGGATGAAGTGCCAGGTCTCATAGGCCAGCCGGCGCCGGGCCGAGCGGGCCGAGACCACGCCGACCACGATGATGATCGCCAGGGCGGTGATCGCGCGCAGCACGCCCTCGACGGTCTCCGCGAGGTCCACCAGCTGGTTCACCGGGTCCAGGCTCGAGGATTCCGCGTAGCCGAAGACGATGAACACCGCGTGCGCCAGCAGCAGCCACAGCACCGAGAAGCCGGTCCAGCGGTGCCAGGACGTCAGCCGGTCCATGCCGATCCGCCGGTCGAACCACGGCAGCCGGGCCACCAGCAGCAGCTGGAACGCCATGAGCAGCGAGCCGTACAGCCCGGTCAGCCGGCCCAGCACGATGAGCGTGTTCGAGGCGAAGCCGGCCTGGACGAAGAACACGGCCACCACGACCGCGTTGGCGAGCAGCACCGCGTACAGGCCGGTGCGCCCCACCACTCTGGGGCGCACGCCCGCGCGGGTCGCCGCGGGAGGTTCTTGGAGGGTGGTCACGGTCGGCAGCTCCTTGATCGGATCCTGGGACACCGAGCTTGTCCTCGGGGAGCTGTCGAAATACTGTCGCTCAACTTTCAAGTGATTATCGATCCCGCAGCGAAGCCACGAGCGGCTAGGGAGGCGCAGGACACGTGAAGCACTATGAGCGGGTGGAAAAAGTACGCCTCCTCGTCGTCGACGACGACCCGCCCATCGCCGACCTCGTCGCGACCGTCGCCCGCTACGAGGGCTGGGACGCGGTCACGGCGTACACCGGCGAGGACGCGCTGAAGCGGGCCGCCGAGTTCCACCCGGACATCGTGGTGCTCGACCTGATGCTGCCCGGCGTGGACGGCTTCGGTGTCCTGGACCGGCTGCGTGCCTCCGGGACGATGGTGCCGGTGGTGTTCCTCACCGCGCGCGACGGCGTCGCCGACCGGGTCGCGGGCCTGACGCGGGGCGGTGACGACTACCTGGTCAAGCCGTTCGCCGTGGAGGAGCTGATGGCCCGGCTGCGGACCGTGCTGCGGCGCAGCGCCGGCCCCGCCTTCCAGCGGTCCGTGCTCCAGGTCGGCGACCTGACCATGGACGAGGACACCCGCGAGGTGCGGCGCGGTGAGAGGCAGCTGTCGCTCACCCCGACCGAGTACGAGGTGCTGCGCTACCTCATGCGCAAGTCGCCCACCGTGCTCACCAAGGCGCAGATCCTCGACCACGTGTGGGAGTACGGCTTCGGTGGCCGCTCCAACGTCGTGGAGCTGGTCGTCAGCCGCCTGCGCCGCAAGCTCGAGGAGACGGACGACGGCGGCGCGCCCCTGATCCACACCGTGCGGGGATTCGGCTACGTGCTGCGGCAGGCCTCCGAGTGATCGCCGGACTGCGGCGGACCTACCGCAGGATGCGCCTGGGCACCCGGCTGGCCCTCGGCCTCGGCGCCCTGGCGCTGGTCGTGTTCGCCGTCGTCGGCACGGCCCTGACCACGTACATGCGGGACTACCTCTCGGCCCAGCTCGACACCCAGCTGGCACAGGCCCAGATCGCCCAGTCCAAGAGCATCGCGGACTACGGCACGCTCTCGGGCAAGAAGTACTACAGCTGGTTCTACGCCGTGTACGACGTCTCGGACGGCACGCCCGAGCTCCGCAGGCCCGAGGACCCGGCCGACCTGCCGAAGGACGTCGACGACTTCACCTCCCTGGCCCGGGCGCAGACCACCGCGCACACGGAACTCCTGCGCACCGAGCACCTCAAGGGCGCGGGCTCCTACCGGTTGCGCGCCTGCCAGGTCGAGCCCGGGGTCGTCCTGGTCAGCGCCGCGCCCATGGAGGACATCGAGGACACCGTCGGGCAGCTGATCACCATCCAGGTCGTCACCTTCGGGGCCGCGCTGCTCGCGCTGGTCGTCTTCGGACGCAGGACGCTGCGCCGGGGACTGAAACCCCTCAGCGACATGGCGTCCACCGCGCACGGCATCGCCTCGCACGACCTGACCGAGTCGGCGGCCCGGCTGCCGCTGCGCGCCGACGGCCGGGACGGCGGACCCGAGGTGGACGAACTGCGCACCGCCTTCAACACGATGCTGGAGCACATCGACCACTCCCTCGCCGTGCGCGCGGAGGCCGAGCAGCGGCTGCGCCGGTTCGTCGCCGACGCCTCGCACGAGCTGCGCACCCCGCTGATGTCGGTACGCGGCTACGCCGACCTCTTCCAGTACGCCGCCGCCAACGCCCCCGAGGAACGCGACCGGCACCTCGCCCGGCTGCGCGCCGAGGCCGCGCGGATGGGTGTTCTCCTGGACGACCTGCTGCTGCTCGCCCGGCTGGACGCGGCGGAGGTGGAGGAGCCGCTGCGACTCGAGGACGCCGACCTGGCCGAGTTGGTGTGCCAGGCCGCGGACGCCTTCCGCGCGGGCCGCCCCGACCACCCGCTGACCGTGCTCGCGGGCCCGCGGCCGGTGCGGCTGCGGATGGACCCGCTGCGCATCCGGCAGGTCGTCGACAACCTCCTCACCAACGCCGCCGTGCACACCCCCGCCGGGACGAAGGTGTCCGTGGAGGTGTGTGTCGCGCCCGGCTCGGCCGAGGTGCGGGTCGCCGACACCGGTCCGGGCATCCCGCCCGACGACCGGGCCCGGGTCTTCGACCGTTTCTACCGTGTCGACAAGGCCCGCAGCCGTGACCGGGGCGGCAGCGGCCTCGGCCTCGCGGTCGCCCAGTCCCTGGTCCGGGCCCACGGCGGCCGCATCGAGCTGGACAGCGGGCCGGGGGCGACGGTGTTCACCGTCCGTCTGCCGCTGAACGGGGACGGCACGGCGGCCGCCCCGGGGCCGGAAACCGCTGCCGTCTAGACTCGTCCGGCAACAGCCCGTACGACCATGGCCAAAAGTCCGCCAACCCGAAGGGCCCCGGCGCCTTGATACGGATCGAATCAGTCACCAAGCGGTACCCGGACGGCACGGTGGCGGTCGACCGGCTCTCCATGGAGATACCCGACCGCTCGATCACCGTCCTCGTCGGACCGTCGGGCTGTGGCAAGACGACCACCCTGCGGATGATCAACAGGATGGTCGAACCGAGCGAGGGAACGATCCTCCTCGACGGCGAGGACATCCAGCGGCAGCCCGTCACCACCCTGCGCCGCTCCATGGGCTACGTCATCCAGAACGCCGGGCTCTTCCAGCACCGCACGATCGTCGACAACATCGCGACCGTGCCGCGCATGCTCGGCTGGGGCAAGCAGAAGGCCCGGGCCAGGGCGGCCGAACTGATGGAGCGCGTGGGCCTCGACGCCGCGCTCGCCAAGCGGTACCCCTACCAGCTGTCCGGCGGCCAGCAGCAGCGCGTCGGCGTGGCCCGGGCGCTCGCCGCAGACCCGCCGGTACTGCTCATGGACGAGCCGTTCTCCGCGGTCGACCCCGTGGTGCGCAAGGTCCTCCAGGACGAACTGCTGCGCATCCAGGACGAGTTGGGCAAGACCATCGTCTTCGTCACCCACGACATCGACGAGGCGATCAAGCTCGGCACCATGGTCGCCGTGCTGCGGGAAGGCGGCCGTCTCGCCCAGTACGCACCGCCCGCCGAGCTGCTCTCCAACCCCGCCGACGCCTTCGTCGAGGACTTCCTCGGTGCCGACCGCGGCATCCGGGGCCTGTCGTTCTTCCCGTCCGCGGGGCTCACGCTGACCACCGACCCGGTGATCCGGGTCGACGCCACCGCCGAGCAGATCGCCGCCCCCGAAGCCCCCTGGCTCCTGGTGACCGGCACGGACGGCAGGCCGCTCGGCTGGAGCGCGCCCCAGGATCTGACGGCCGGTGACATCAGGCCCGACCAGCTCCTCTCCCACGGGCGGCCGTTCGTACCCGGCACCGACTCGCTGCGGGCCGCCCTCGACTGCGCCGTGCTCTCCCCGACCGGCTGGGCCGTCGCCGTGGACGCCGGCGGACGCGTGACCGGAGTGGTCGCGCAGCAGACCATCGGCGAGGCGATCCGCAGCGCCCACGCGGCACGGCGCGACGACGAGCACGACGACGAGAAGGTCGCCGGATGAGCGACTTCCTCCACGACTTCTTCGACATCCCGAGCGACCTCCAGCACAGCTGGTTCGGGCTGATCGGGCTGCACCTGAGGGAGGCCCTGCTCCCGGTGGCGGCCGGACTGCTCCTCGCCCTGCCGATCGCCCAGCTGTGCGTGCGCTTCCGCTGGCTGTACCCGCCCGTCCTCGGCCTGACGACGGTGCTGTACGCCATCCCGTCCCTGGCGTTCTTCGTCGTCCTCATCGACTACACCGGCCAGACCGAACTCACCGTGATGATCCCGCTGGCCGTGTACAGCCTGGTGGTGCTCGTCCCGGCGATCGTCGACGGAGTGCGCTCGGTGCCCCCGGAGACCCTGGCCGCCGCCACCGCCATGGGCTTCGGGCCCGTACGGCGGTACTTCCAGGTGCAGTTGCCGATCGCGGTACCGGCGATCATCGCCGGCCTCAGGGTGGCGACCGTGTCGAGCATCTCCCTCGTCAGCGTCGGCATGCTGATCGGCAACCAGGGCGCGCTCGGCAATCTGCTCCACGACGCGCAGATCTACAACCGGCCCGAACTCACCTGGAACTCCGTGATCACCACGGCGCTCCTGGCGGTCCTCGTCGACGCCCTGCTGGTCCTCGTCCGGGTGCTGCTGACGCCCTGGATGCCGAGCGGGAGGGCCCGTCGCAAGCCGGCGCCCGCCCTTGAGGAAGCCGCCCGGTGAACGTACTCAACTTCGTCAACGCGTTCTTCAGCGACAGCGCCCACTGGCAGGGCTACGACGGCATCCCGGCCCGCCTCGGGGAGCATGTCCAGTACACCCTGGAGGCCCTGCTCCTCGCCGCCGCGATCGGACTGCCGATCGGACTGGTCACCGGGCACTACGGGCGCGGCGGCAACGCCCTGTCCCTGGTCGCCACCGCCGGGCGGGCCCTGCCCAGCTTCGGTCTGCTGGTGCTGATGACCACCCTGCTGGGCTTCGGGATGCTGCCCGTGATGATCCCGCTGGTCATCCTCGCCGTGCCGCCGATCCTGGTCACCACCTACGAGGCGATGCGCTCCGTCGACCCCTCGCCGGTGGACGCCGCCCGCGGCATGGGCATGCACGAGTCCCGGATCCTCTTCCAGGTGGAACTGCCGGTCGCGCTCCCGCTGATCCTGAGCGGCCTGCGCTCGGCGGCCATCCAGATCGTGTCGACGGCCACCATCGCCGCGTACGTCAGCCTGGGCGGCCTCGGACGGTACATCGTCGACGGCCTTTACCAGCGCAACTACGAGAAGGTGGTGGGCGGCGCGACGCTGGTGGCTGTCCTCGCGCTGGTCACGCTCGCGCTGTTCTGGGCGGCGGCCCGGGTCGCGGTATCTCCGGGTGTGCGCAGGAGATGACGCCAATTGGTGACCAAGCTGCTCTTGACTGACCGAATATCCGCTGGCTTGGATCAGTGGGTGATTACTACACGGAAGAGCAGCACCCGGTCCATATCGAGGCACCCCGGCGCGGCAGCGGTCGCGCTGGCCGCGGCGGCAGCTCTTCTCGGGGGCTGTTCCTCCGGCGGCACCTCCGACGACCCGCTCAAGGGCGGCGGGGCGGAGGGCGGAGCCGTCGTCGTCGGCTCCAACAACTTCGCCGAGTCCATCCTGCTCGCCGACATCTACGGCGAGGCCCTCAAGGCCAAGGGCATCAAGGTCACCTACAAGCCCAACATCGGCAGCCGGGAGACCACGTACGGTCTGATGAAGAACGGCAGCGTCACCGTGCTGCCGGAGTACAACGGCTCCCTGCTGGCCTACCTCGACGCCAAGGCCAAGCCGAAGACGGTCGAGGAGACCACGACCGCCATCAACGGCAAGCTCGACTCCAAGCTGGAGCTGCTGAAGCCGTCGGCCGCGCAGAACAAGGACTCCGTGACGCTCAACGCGGAGACCGCGAAGAAGTACAAGCTGACCTCGGACTCGTCCATCGCGGACCTCAAGGACGTCGCCAAGGACCTGGACTTCGGCGGCTCGCCCGAGTTCCAGACCCGGCACCAGGGGCTGGTGGGCCTGAAGTCGGTGTACGGCCTCGAGTTCAAGTCGTTCAAGTCCCTCGACGCGGGTGGTCCGCTGACCCAGACGGCGCTGAAGAAGAACACCGTGCAGGCCGCGGACCTCTTCACCACCGACCCGACCATCGCCCGGGACAAGTTCGTCGTCCTGAAGGACCCGGAGAACCTCTTCGGCTTCCAGAACGTGCAGCCGCTGGTCCGCAAGGGCGAGCTGTCCAAGGAGGGTGCCGCGGCACTCGACGCGGTCTCGGCCAAGCTCGACACGGCCGCGCTGCTCGAACTGGACGCGCAGGTCCAGCTCGAGAAGCAGGACCCGCTGGACGTGGCCAAGGCGTGGCTGAAGTCGGCGGGCCTGACCTGACCCGCCCAGCCGACGGTCAGGCGTGACCGGCACCCCGATCACGCCTGACCCGGTTGACCGCCGCCTCTGCCGGTCGCACCCGGCTGACCATGCCCAGTTCGGCCCGCGCCCGGGCCGCCGCGCCGATCGCCACGGCGTCGTCGCCCAGCAGCGCGGGCCGCACACGCACCGGCTGCCCGCTGACCGGCGGTTCGGCGGCGAGGGCGGCGAGCAGCGGCGGCTCCAGCAAGGACCAGGCCCGGCTGACGCCCCCGCCGACGACGCACACGGACACGTCCAGCAGCCCGGCCGCGACCAGAACGGCACGGGCGACGGCAACCCCGGCTGCCTCGAACACGGCCAGGGCGTTCTGATCTCCTTGAGCCGCCAGCTCGGCGACAGCCCGGGCTGAGGGCACGGGCACTGGCCCGGGACGCCGGGTTGCCTCTGCCCGCCCGTCTCTCTCGGCGTACCTGGCGGCGATCGCACGCCCCGACGCCAAGGTCTCCAGATGGCCGCGGCCCCCGCAGGTGCAGGGCAGGTCGCCGAAGCCGGGGACGTGGCCGATCTCGCCCGCCGCTCCGTTCGGGCCGTCGTGCAGCCGGCCGTCCAGCCACAGCGCTCCGCCGACCCCGGTGCCGAGCGTCATGCCGAGGACATGTGGCTCACCCGCGGCGGCGCCCCCGACGACCTCGCCGCGCAGGAACGCGTTGACGTCGTTCTCCAGGTACGCGGGTACGCCCAGCCCCTCCCGGACCGCCGCCGTCACCGGGAAACCGGCCCAGTCGCGGAAGGAGTCGCTGGCCACGAGGATCCGCCCGGCCCGGGCGTCCACCACGCCCGCCGCGCCGACCCCGACGCCGAGCAGCCTCGCCGCCGTACGGCCGAGGAGCAGCCGTACGGCGTCCAGCGCCGCGTCCGTCATCGCCCTGCCGCCCTCGGCCGCCGGTGTGGGCACGGCCGCGCGGTCCACGACCCGGAGATCCGCCGTACACAGCACCACCTGGGTGGTCGTGCCACCGATGTCGACACCGGCGACGACCTCGACAGCGCCGGTCACGCCGTGGCCCCTGTCCCGAGGGCCGCCGCCCGGCGTCGTCGTTGCACCACCGGATCCGGCACCGGTACGGCGGCGATGAGCCGCCGTGTGTACTCCGTCTCCGGGCGGGAGAGGGTGGACAGGGTGGGCCCCTGCTCCACCACCTGCCCGGCCCGCATCACCACCACGCGCCGGGCGAACTCCTGCACCACGGCCAGATCGTGCGACACGAACAGACAGGCGAACCCCAGCTCGCGCTGCGACTCGGCGATCACCTCCAGCACCGCCCGCTGCACGCTCACATCCAGCGCACTGGTCGGCTCGTCCGCGACCAGCAGCCGCGGCCGCAGCACCAGCGCCCGGGCCAGGCTCACCCGCTGCCGCTGACCGCCGGACAGCTCACGCGGCCCCCGGCGCGCCAACTCCTTCGGCAGCCGCACCAGTTCGAGCACCTCGGCGACCCGCGCCCGCCGCTCGGCCGCCGGCATCCCGTGCCGGTGCACCCGCAGCGGCTCGGCCACGCACTCCGCGACACTCATCCGCGCGTCCAGCGACGCCACGGGATCCTGGAGCACCACACCCACCCCGGCCAGCAGTGCACGCCGACGGCGCCCCCGCACCCGGCGCAGATCGCCGCCGAACAGCGACACCGTCCCGGAGGACGGCCGGACCAGCCCCAGCGCGACCCGCGCCGCCGTCGACTTGCCGGACCCCGACTCGCCGACCAGGCCCACCGTCTCACCGGGACGGACTGTGAGCGACACGTCCTCAAGGGCCCGCACGGCACGCGGCCCGCGCCCGAACCGCACGGAGACGTCCCGGAGTTCGACGACAGGATCGCCCTCGGACCGTTTCGGAGGAGGCGGCCCTGCCTCCGGCTCGCCCACCGCCAGACGTGGCACCGCCGCCAGCAGCCCCCGGGTGTACTCGTGCCGGGGCCGCAGCAGCACCTCCTCCACCGTCCCGGTCTCCACGATCTCGCCCCGCAGCATCACGGCCACCCGGTCGGCGAAGTCCGCGACCACGCCCATGTTGTGGGTCACGAGCAGCACGCCCGTGCCCGAGTCGGCCGCGAGACCCCGCAGCAGATCCAGGATCCCGGCCTGCACGGTGACATCGAGGGCCGTGGTCGGCTCGTCCGCGACCAGCAGCCCCGGCGAGTTGGCGATCGCCATGGCGATGACGACCCGCTGCCGCTGCCCGCCCGACAACTGGAACGGAAACGCCGAGGCCCGCCGCTCCGGCTCCGGAATGCCCACCCGGCGCAGCAACGCCACCGCCTCCCGGGCGGCCTCGGCACGCGACAGAGTCCGGTGGTTGCGGAGCACCTCGGCGATCTGCGCGCCGACCCGGGTCAACGGGTCCAGTGCCGTCGCGGGCTCCTGGAACACCATCGAGGCCGTACGGCCGCGCATCCGGGCCAGTTCGGCCTCGGACGTGCCGACGACCTCACCACCGTCGACCCTGACGCTCCCGGAGACCCGGGCGCTGCCCGGCAGCAGTCCCAGCGCGGCCAGCGCCACCGTCGACTTCCCCGACCCCGACTCGCCGACCAGCGCCAGCGTCTCCCCGGGCCGGATCCGCAGCGACACATCCCGCACGGCGGGCACGTCACCGCTGTCCGTCGTGAAGGTCACGCCCAGCTTCTCGATCTCCAGGATGCTCACGCACGCCCCTTCACGTCGAAGGCGTCGCGCAGCCCGTCGCCGATCGCGTTGAACGCGCACACGACGAGAATGATCGCGAGGCCCGGCGGAACGATCAGCCACCAGCGCCCGGAGTACGCCGCCGTCAGACCGGCCGACAGCATGCCGCCCCAGTCCGTCGCCGGCGGCTGGACACCCAGGCCGAGATACGACACATACGCCACGAGCAGGATCGCGTCGGCGATCTGGAAGGTCGCCGCGACCACGATCGTGGACACCGAGTTGGGCAGGATGTGCCGGCCGATCGCCCGCCCGTGCGTCCCGCCGATGGCGCGCAGGGTCAGCACGTAGTCCCGGCTCTTCAGCGTCAGCGTCTCCGCCCGCACCAGCCGCGAGGGCACCAGCCACGACACCACCCCGAGGATCACGACGAGCCCGAGCGGCCCCGGATCGGTGATGGCGGACACCACGAGCAGGATGAACAGCGCCGGGATCGCGATCCCCGCGTCCACGACCCGCATCATCACGGCGTCCACCCAGCCCCCCGCGTACCCCGCGACGGCTCCCCAGGCAGTCCCGATCACCGTCGCCAGCAGCCCGGCGGCAAGCCCCACGAGCAACGAGACCTTCCCGCCGTACATGAGCCGCCCGAGCTGATCGTGCCCAACGGCATCGGTACCGAGCCAATGGGCCCCACTGGGCGCGAGATTGACCTGGGAGAGATCCGTATGGGTCTGATCGGTGGAATACACCAGTGGCCCGACGAAACAGAACAGAAGGAAGAGGACAAGAACAGCAAGCCCGGCCACAGCAAGCCTGTTGCGCGCGAAGCGCGCGCTTTTCAGGGGCGCGGGGAACTGCGCGACAAGCCCGCACCGGCCCGCACCCATAACACGACCACTCACACCCGCCCCTCCTTGACCCGAGGATCCACAACCCGCTGCACCACATCCGCAAGCAACGTCCCCACCACCGTCGCGACGGAAATAACAAGCACACACCCGAGCAACACCGGATAGTCGGAAGACTGCGCGGCACTCCAGAACAACAGCCCCATCCCCGGGTAGTTGAAGAGCTGCTCCACCACCAGCGCACCCCCGAACAGCACCGGCACGTAATACCCGAGCATCGCGATCACCGGCGTCAGCGAATTCCGGAACACATGCCGGAAGAGAATCGCGTACTGCCCGGCCCCACCCGCCCGGGCCGTGCGGACATAGTCCTCGGAGAGGTTCTCCAGCGTCGAAGCCCGCATGTAGCGGCTGAACACCGCCACCATCGACGCCGCCCCCGTCACCACCGGCAGCACCAGCCCCACCGGATCCGCGAACACCTGCCCCAGCGTGTCGCCCTGCGGCGCCTGCGAGGGGAACCAGTTCAGCGTCTGTGTGAACAGCAGGATCAGCAGCAGCCCCAGGAAGTACACCGGCGTGGAGTACGCGACGAAACTCAGCGTGGTGACGACGTAGTCCACGGGCCTGTTGCGCCGCACCGCCTGCCACATGCCCAGCGGCACCGCCAGCAACAGTCCCACCAGCGCGGACAGCACCGTCAGCACCAGAGTCTTCGGCAGGCGCTGGGTGATGAGCCGGGAGACCGCCTCGTTGAGCGTGTACGAGGTCCCGAGGTCCCCGTGCAGCAGGGTGCTCAGGTAGTGGACGTACTGGATCGGCAGGGGCCGGTCCAGCCCCTGCTCCTGATTGAACGCGGCGATCTGCTGGGCGGTGGCCTGCGGGCCGAGGATCCCGCGTGCGGGGCCCCCGGGCAGCGCGTGCAGCAGGCAGAACACCACGACCGTGACGAGGAGGATGACGACGAGGGCCTGGAGGACCCGCCGGGTCAGGTACCAGACGGTGTCCATGGCTCAGTCCGTCCACTTCCACTGGGCGGGGTGGAAGTTGGCGAGGGAGTCCTGGGAGAAGCCGCCGAGGCCCTTCCTGACGACCGAGATCTGGTAGACGGGCTCCGGCAGCCAGACCACCGGGAGGTCCTTGGCGAGGGTCTCGCTGTACTTCTGGATCGCCTCGTTCGAACTCGACGTCGTGGAAGCGGAGATGAGCTTGTCCACCTCAGGGTTGGAGTAGCTGCCGAAGTTCGAGCCGCCGCCGGTCTGGAACAGCGAGTCGCCGGTGGGGAACGCCGGGAAGTACCAGCTGCCCGCCGTGCCGAAGAAGGACAGCTGCCACGAGCAGACGGGCTGGTCCGCCTTGCACTGCGGGGTCTGCGACAGCACCGAGTTCACCGGGGCCGTCTTGATGGAGAACTTGATGCCGGTCTTCGCGAGGGAGGACTGGATCGCGCTCATCATGTTGTCCGTCACCGCCGAGCCGGACTGCGACAGCACCCGCATCTCGAACTTCGTCCCCTTGGCGACACCCGCACCGCACTTCGCGGGTTCGGTGCAGGTCATCACGCCGCCCTGCTCGCTCCAGCCGTGCTCGGTGAGCAGGGTGCGGGCGGCGTCCGTCGAGTACGGGTACGGGTTGCTCTTCTGCGCCGGCGAGACGAAGTCGGAGGCCTGTCCCTGCGGTACGGGGCCGTAGCCGGGCACCGCGGTGCCGTTGAAGATGACCTTCGCCAGGCCCGCCTGGTCGATGGAGCGCTGGACCGCCTGCCGGACGTACGGCTGCTTGAACACCGCCCCCATCCGCGGGTTGTTGAAGTTGTACGGCATGTAGGTGATCGCCCAGCCGGACCACGGCTTCACCTCGTAGCCCCGCGCGGTGAAGCTCTCCTTCTGGTCGAGGTCGCCCGCCTCGATGTAGCCGTAGTCGACGGTGCCGGAGCGCAGCGCGTTCTTCTCGGCGTCCGCGGTGGTGAACGGCAGCAGGTTCACGGTGGGGATGTTCGCCTTCTCACCGCCGTCGTACTTCTTGCTGGCGGTGAGGACGACCTTGCCGGCCGTGGAGAAGGACTTCACCGCGTAGGGGCCGCTGATGGTCTTCCACAGGGGGTTCGTCGCGTAGCCGCCGATGTTCTTCGCGGCGTTGTTGAGGGCGGTCCACACCTGCTTCGGGTCGCCGCCCTTGTCCCAGACGTGCTGGGGGAGCGGCGTGATGGAGCTCAGCTCGTTGGCGAGCATCCACTGCGGGTTGTAGGCCTTGTCGAAGGTGATCGTGAAGTGGCGGTCGTCGGCCGCCTTGAAGGACGTCCAGTTGTCCGGCGCCTGGCCCGGGTTGTAGCCCGCCCACTCCTTCTTGTTGGCCTTGATGAGGTCGAACCAGAACTTCACGTCGCGGGAGGTGATGGGCTTGCCGTCGCTCCAGTGCCGGTCGCCCAGCGTGATCCGCACGCTCTTGTTGTCCGGGGCGAAGTCGGCCGCGGTGGCGACGGATCCCTTCTTGTTCCAGGCGATCTTGCCGGTCGAGCCGTCGTAGGCGATGAGCGGCTCCCACAGGGTGTTCGCGATGGAGATGTTGTTGGTGTTCAGATGGGCCGCCGTACCGATCGGCAGGATCCAGTTCGGCGTGAAGTTCGCGGGCAGCGCGTAGTCGATCGAGTCGCGGGACGACGCGGACGACGTGCCGCTCGTCCCGGAGCAGCCCGCGAGCAGCAGCGTGCCCACGCCGAGGGCGGCACCGGTGAGCAGTCTCGTGCGAGCAGGGGACATGGCTCTCCTCGGGGACAGAAGCCGGGTCGGGGGGTGGAGCCAGTGAACGCCCGCTGTGTTCGAAGAAACAGACGTGCATGGGTAAAAAGTCTGTTTCTGCTGTTCTGGAAAAAGCCGCGAGTCGGCTTTCCTGGCCTACGCTCACTGCTCCGGCCGGCCGCTGACGGAAGAAACTGCATCCATGCCTGAAAAAAGTGCGCCGTTGAGCGGGCGCGTCCTCGAACTCCTCGCCTCCGGGCAGGCGTCGACCCGCACCGAGCTGGCACAACTGCTCGGCGCCGCGCCCTCGACGGTGTCGTTCACGGTGAGCCAGCTGATGTCACACGGACTGGTCGCCGAGGAGGGCACGGTGTCCTCCACCGGCGGGCGTCCGCGCAAGGTGCTGCGGCTGGGCGGCAGCGACGGATTCGCGGTGGCGGCCGAACTCGGCGGCCGGCACGCCCATGTGGGCGTCGTCCTGCCCGGCGGCGGACTCACCGACGTCTCCACCGTGCCGTTCCCCACGGACCACGGCCCCGAGGCCGCACTGCCCGGGCTGGCCGAGACCCTCCTCGCGCTCGCCGAGCAGCATGGCCGGCACCTGCTCCGGGGCGTCGGCCTGTCCCTGCCCGGCCCGGTCGACGTCACCACCGGCGTCGTCACGCTGCCGTCCCGGATGCCCGGCTGGAACCGCTTCCCCGTGCGCGCCTGGCTGGAGGAGCACTTCGGCGTCCCGGCGGCCATCGAGAACGACGCCAACTGCATGGCCGTCGGCGAACACACCGTGCAGCCGCCCGAGCGCCGCCAGTCGATCATGGTGAAGAGCGGTAGCGCCATCGGCGCGGGCGTCATCGCCGACGGGCGGCTCTACCGGGGCGGTTCCGGCGCCGCCGGCGAGATCACCCACGTCCGCGTCGAGGCCGGCCACGACATCCCCTGCTCCTGCGGCAACACCGGCTGCCTGGAGACCGTCGCCTCCGGCGCGGCCCTGGTACGGATCCTGCGCGCCCGCGGCCTCGACGTGGCCTCCACCGAGGACGTCGTACGCCTCGCCTCCGACGCCGATCCCGAGGCGACCCGGGCGGTCCGGCAGGCCGGGCGCTACCTCGGCATGGTGCTGGCCGCCAATGTCAACTTCTTCAACCCCGACGCCGTGTACCTCGGCGGCATCCTCTCCACCCTGGAGCCCTTCGTGGCCGCCGTGCGCAGTCAGCTCTACGAGGGCTGCCACCCCCTCGTGACCGAGCACCTGGTGATCGAACGGGCCAGCCTCGGCGCCGACGCCGGACTCGTCGGCGCGGGCCAGTTCGCCCTCCAGCGGGCCCTGGCCCACGCCCTGCACACAGCCACCGGCACCCCGCACCCCTGAGCCACCGGCATCCGTCACCCCTGACATCCCGGAGGAGCCATGTCCGCACCGTCCCGCCCCGTGATCGCGATCGCCGGACTCGGCATCGAGTCCTCGACCTTCTCCCCGGCCCGCACCGAGGCCCCGGCCTTCCATCCGCAGCGCGGCGCCGATGTGCTCACCCGGTACCCGTTCCTCGCCCCGGGGCAGCCGCTCCGGGAAGCCGCCGACTGGCGCGGCGCCCTCGTCGGCAAGGCCCTGCCCGGAGGCACGGTGACGGCGGCGGCCTTCGCCGAGCTGTCCGGAGAACTCCTGGACCGGCTACGGGCGTTGGGACCGCTGGACGGCCTGTGGTTCGACATCCACGGCGCCATGACGGTCGAGGGCCTCGACGACGCCGAGGCGGTGCTCCTGGCCCGGATCCGCGAGGTGACCGGACCGGACGTCATCGTGTCCACCTCCATGGACCTGCACGGCAACGTCTCCCACGACCTCGTGCGTCGCACCGACCTGATCACCTGCTACCGCATGGCCCCGCACGAGGACGCCATGGAGACCAAGGAACGTGCCGCCCGCAACCTCGTCGAGCACCTGGTGAGCGGTGCGCCTCGCCCGGTCAAGGCGTGGATCCCGGTGCCCGTGCTGCTGGCCGGGGAACAGACCTCGACCCGGATCGAACCCGCCAAGGGCCTGTACGAGGCCGTGGCGGAGGTCGCGGCCGCCGACGGGGTGACCGACGCCGCGGTCTGGGTCGGCTACGCGTGGGCCGACGAACCGCGCAACCGGGCCGCGGTCGTGGTCACCGGCCCCGAGCCGGACGCCGTCGTCGCCGGCGCCGAGCGCCTGGCCCAAGGCTTCTGGGCGGCCCGGCACGACTTCGCCTTCGTCGCCCCCACCGGCACGCTCGACGCGTGCCTCGACGCGGCCCTGGCCTCCGCGTCCCGCCCCTACTTCATCAGCGACACCGGCGACAACCCCACGGCGGGCGGGGCCGGCGATGTCACCTGGGGCCTCGAACAGGTCTTGGCCCGCCCCGAGTTCAAGGACCCGGCAGGGCCGTCCGTCCTCTACGCCTCCCTGCCCGGCCCGGACGCCGTGGACACGGCCGTGCGGGCGGGTGTCGGCGCGACGGTCACCGTCACCGCCGGGGCCGACGTCGACGGCCGGCACGCCGGTCCGCTCACCCTGACCGGCGTGGTGCACGCCGTCCGGCACGGCGACCGGGACGCCGAGACGGAGGTCGTGCTGCGGGTGGGGAGCGTGCGCGTGATCCTCACCCGGCTGCGCAAGCCGTACCACCACGAACACGACTTCACGAACCTGGACCTGGACCCGCGCGGCGCCGACGTCGTCATCGTCAAGATCGGGTACCTGGAGCCCGAGCTCTTCGCCATGGCCGCCGACTGGAAGATGGCCCTCACGCCGGGCGGCGTCGACCAGGAGCTCACACGCCTCGGCCACCACCGCATCCACCGGCCGATGTTCCCCTTCGACCCGGAGATGCCGGACCCGGACCTCACGGCCAGGATCGTCCCGCCCTCCGACGAGCCCTAGACACCGGCCCTGGACACCGGCCCTGGACACCGGCCCTGGTCACCGGCCCTGGGCCTGGACCGCCGACGCGATCAGCTGGTCGATCAGGGCGATCAGCACGTCCCGGCACGACTCCCGGTCCCGCGCGTCGCACAGCAGTACCTGCACATGCTCCGGCACCGCGAGCGCGTCCCGGATGTCCTCCGGCGGATAAGGGTGCTTGCCGTGGAAGCCGTTGACCCCGACGACGAACGGGATCTTCCGGCGTTCGAAGAAGTCGATCGCGGCGAAGCTCGACTCCGGTCTGCGGACGTCGACCAGGACCACGGCGCCGAGCGCGCCGAGCGCCAGGTCGTTCCACATGAACCAGAACCGCTGCTGCCCCGGCGTGCCGAACAGGTACAGCACCAGTTCCCGGCTGATGGTGATCCTGCCGAAGTCCAGGGCCACGGTGGTGGCCCGCTTCTCCTCGATGCCGTCGAGATCGTCGATGCCCAGACCGGCGATGGTCAGGGGTTCCTCGGTGCGCAGCGGGGCGATCTCGCTGACCGACCCGACCATGGTGGTCTTGCCCACGCCGAAGCCCCCGGCGATGAGGATCTTGACCGTGTCGGGTGCCGAGGACGCGTCTGTGACGGGGTCAGAGCCGGCCAAGGCCGTCCCTCACTTTCTGCAGCAGGTCCAGGTCCGGGGTGGTACGGGAAACGAGGCGCGGCGGGCGGACGGTGATCCGGCCCGCCTCCAGCAGGTCGCAGAGGAGGATGACGACCACGCTCACCGGCAGGTCCAGCCGGGCGGCCAGCTCCGCCACGGCGACCGGCTCGGCACAGAGCCGGAGGATCCGGGTGTGCTCGGGCTGGCACCGGGGCGCGGTGGCCGGTGCCGGATCGACCGCGGTCACCGTCGCGATGAGCGTGAAGTCGGCACGGCTGGGCCGGGTCCGGCCACCGGTCAGGGCGAACGGTCTTACGAGCCGGCCCGCCGAGTCGCCTTCGCCCACCTCACACGCCTGGGTCGACGACGGGTCCGGCCATGCCCCGCGGTGCCGCGCTGAGGTGCTCGCCGATCTTCTTCACCAGCATGTTCATCTGGTACGCCACCACACCGACGTCCGCGCCCGGGCCGGTCAGCACGACCAGATGGGCGCCGGGACCGGCGGAGGTCAGGATCAGGTAGCTGTTGGCCATCTCGATGAGCGCCTGGCGCACCGGACCGCCCCGGAAATCCATGCTGACGCCCTTGCTCAGGCTCATCAGACCGGAGGCGGTCGCCGCGAGTCGCTCGGCGTCGTCGCGCAGGAACCCGGTGGACTTGCTGACCACCAGGCCGTCCTCGGAGAGCACCACGGCCTGGTTCACGTCGGCGACCCGCTCCACGAGTCCGGTCAGCAGCTGGTCGAGCTGGGTGTGCGTGGCGGGGATGGGGCGTGTCATTGCGGTGTCCTTCGTCAAAGGTCGGCGGGCGGAGTCGAGGGGACGGGGTCGGCGGCGGCCTGCCGGAGTGGTGCGGCCGGGTCCTCGTCACGGGCCCGGAGCGTGCCGCGCTGGAAGCCGGCCAGGGAGGAGGCGGCGGCTTCCGCGGTGAAGTCGTCGAGGGAGCCGTCGTCGCCGTCGGGCGCGGACTCCTCGCGCAGTTCCTCCACGAGGCTGGTCTGCGGCACACGACGGGGGAGCGGGGCGAGACCGTCCCCGCGGGGGATACGAGTGGCGGATGCCGTCCGGGCCCCGGCGAGCGCCCGCGGCTCACGCCCGGAACGGCCGTCGCCGACACTGCCGGTGGCACTCTCGGCCCCGGCGCCGCCGCCACTGCCGCCGGTGCCGGAGACACTCTCGGCCACCGCGCCAGTCTCACGGCCCACCGAGCCCCGCCCGCCGCCCGAGCGTTGTCCGTCTGCCGAGCTGCGGTCGTCTGCCGGTTTCTGCCGGCTGTCTGAGCGTTGTCCGTCTTTCGGGCTTCGGTCGTCTGCCGGCTTACGCCCGCTGCCCGAGTGCCGTCCGTCTGCCGGGTTTCGGTCGTCTGCCGAGCTCTGCCCGCCGCCCGAGCGCTGTCCGTCCGCCGAGTTCTGCTCGTGGTCCGGGCCTTCGCCGTCCGTCGCGTCATGCCCGTCCGCCGAGCTTCGGTCGTCGCCCGGGGCTCGCCCGTCCGCCGGGCGCTGCCCGTCGTCCGAGCCGCGTTCGTCGGCCAAGGCCTCTTCGTCGACCGGGCTCCGCCCGTCCTCCGGGCTTGCGCTGTCCTTCGGTCTGTTCGCGGCCGGGAGGCCCGTGCCCCGAGGGCCGCCGAGGGCCGTCAGGCTGAGCGTGCCGTTCAGGGGCTTCGCGTTGCGGGTGCCGGGTGTGCCGGTGGAGGGGGCCTCCCGGACCACGATGTCGTGCGGTATCAGCACGATCGCCGTGGTCCCGCCGTACGGCGACGAGCGCAGGGTGACGGCGATGCCGTGCCGGTGGGCCAGCTGCGCTATCACGAACATGCCGAGACGCAGGTCGTCGGCGAGCGCGACCACGTCGAACTGCGGGGGCACCGCGAGCTGTTCGTTGAAGGACGCGTAGTCCTCCTCCGACATGCCGAGCCCGCGGTCCTCGACCTCGACGGCGAGCCCCTTGGCCACCATCCCGGCCCGCACCGTGACGGGGCTCGGGGCGGGGGAGTACGCCGTCGCGTTGTCGATGAGCTCCGCCAGCAGATGGATGACGTCGGCGACCGCGGGCGGGGCGACGTACACCTCCTCCTCGGTGTGCACCTCCACCCGCTGGTACTCGGCGACCTCACCGACCGCGCTGCGCAGGATGTCCATCAGCGCGACCGGCTCGGCCCAGCTGCGGCCCGGCCGTTCGCCGCTGACGATGACGAGGTTCTCCTCGTAGCGGCGCAACTGGCTGGCCGTCGAGTCCAGTTCGTACAGGCCCTTGAGGATGTCGGGGTCGCTGTGCTCGCGCTCCAGCGCGTCCAGCTTGCTCAGCTGGAGGTTGACCAGGTTCTGGCTCTGCCGGGCGATGCCCAGGATGACCTTCTGGAAGCCGCGCCGGGTGTCGGCGAGTTCGACCGCGGTGTGCACGGCCGTGCGCTGGGCGGTGTTGAACGCCTGGGCCACCTGGCCGAGTTCGTCGTGCCCGTAGTCCAGCCGGGTCGTCGCCGACTCCGGGTCGACCGTCTCGCCCCGCTCCAGCCGCGCCACCACGTCCGGCAGTCGCTCCTTCGCCAGGCTGAGCGTGGCCAGGCGCAGACCGCGCAGCCGCCGGGACAGCGAGCGGGTGATCCGCCAGGACATGCCGACGCACAGCAGCAGCGCGAGCAGCCCGCCGGCGCTCAGCGACGCCGCCTTGATCAGTGTCTCGTCCGCCTTGTCGGCGCTGCGTTCCAGCAGCCCCGTCGTCTGCCGTTCGATGAGGCTCGAGTAGTGCGCGGACAGCTTGTCCATGGCGGCGTTCCACCGCTTCTGCGTGTCCGGCAGGGCGATCCGGTCCGCGTCGGCGCTGGAGTTCCGGGCCGCCAGCACCTGGTCCTCGATCGACTCCAGCGTCTGCCACTCCGGGCTCGCCAGGATCCGCTCGGTCTGTGCCTTGGCCTCGCCGGTCAGCTGGGGCACGACCTGGTCCTGCACCAGCCAGCGCCGGGTGTTCACGAGTTCCGCGTACTGCACCCACGCCTTGTCGTCCAGATGCCCCGACGGCCAGGCCAGGGTCAGCTGCGCGTCCTCCCGGGAGACCAGCTCCGCCGCGTGCTCCAGCGCGACCAGCGGGCCTGCCTGCGAGGTGAGGTCGCCGTCGTCGACCTGGGAGAGCTCCTGGAAGGCGTGGATCTGGTCGTCGATGATCGAGGAGTACTGGTCCAGCGCCTGCTGGGGAGTGATGTCGGTGGGGTCGTCCACCTGGTCCCGGTAGTACTCGAGGCTTCCGACCGAGCCCAGCACCGAGTACAGCCGGTCGGAGACGCGGGAGGGCGCCCTCTCGATCGCGTCCGCCTGCCCGACGAGCTTCCCGACCGCCTTGTCGGTCTCCTCGCGCTGCGCGTCGAGGGCGGCCCGGGAGCCGTGCGGCGAGGCCAGCCAGGCGGCCGACAGGCTGCGCTCCCGCTGCAGCGCGAGCGTCGCGTCGGTGCCCATGGCGCCGGTCGACCGGCTCAGCTCCGTCTGGTCCCGCAGCCGCAGGCCTTCCGAGAACATCTGGATCGTCGTCACGCCCCACATGGCCGCGAGGGTGACGCTGGGCACCAGGGCCAGCAGCCACAGGGAGAGGCGTATGGAACCGAGACGGCGCCGGGCACCTGTCCGTCGAGACATCGTCGTCCTAGGGCGATCAGCGGGGAGCGAGGAACGGGAAAGGGGAAGGGGAAGGGGAAGGGGAACGGTCGGGGAGGGTGGGGGACAGGCGCGGGGGTGAGGCCGTCCCGGGCGCGGCACATGGGATGCGCAGGATGTTATCCGTACAAGTGGGCGTGCGAACCGGGCCTGACCGAATCTTTGGCGACACCGTCACAGGAAGCGTCCGGTCACCGGGTCCCGGCGGCGGCGAACCGTGCCACAGCGGACACGTTCGACCTGGTCACGAACGCGGGACCGGTGAGCACCGGAGCCGCCCCGCCGCCGCTGATGTTGCCGTTGGTGCGGTACAGCCACAGGGCGTCCACCGCGAGGTAGCCCTGCAGATAAGGCTGCTGGTCCACGGCGAACTGCACATCGCCGCCCTGGACCGCCTTGACCAGGTCCTTGTTGAGGTCGAAGGTGGCCACCTCGGCTCCGCTGCCGGCCTGCTTCACGGCCTTGACCGCGCTGAGCGCGAACTGGGCGCCGTTGGTGACGACCTCGTCGATGCTCGTGTCCTGCCGCAGCCGGGACGCGATCGTGGCGGTCACCGCGTCCAGGTCGGTGCCGTCCACGTACAGGTTGTCGGTGTCGCCGCGGAACGTCTTCCGCACGCCGGCGCAGCGGGCCTCCAGGGCGACGTTGCCCCGCTCGTGCACCACGCACAGGGCGTGCTTGGCCTTGACCTCGTCCAGCTTGTCGCCGACGGCCCGGCCGGCGACGGACTCGTCCTGGCCGAAGTACTCCAGGAGTCCCGCGGGCCGCCAGGCGTCGATGCCGGAGTTGAGCCCGACGACGGGGATGCCGGCCGCCTTGGCCTGGGCGACCGGGCCTCGCAGCGCCGCCGGTTTGGCCAGCGTCACGGCGATGCCGTCGACCTTGTCGCGGACCGCGTCCCGCACCAGCGCGGCCTGCGCGGCCGGGTCGGAGTCCCCGGCGTACGTCAGGTCGATGCCGTCCTTGGCGGCCGCCGTCTCGGCGCCTCTGCGCACCAGGTCCCAGAAGGCGTCGCCCTTGCCGCCGTGGGTGACGAGGGCGACCTTCATCCCGCCGCCGGACCGCTCTGCCGTGTCCGACCTGTCGTCGGCGGCGCCGAGGACGGAGCAGCCGGACACCAGCAGACACGCGGCGGAGGCCAGGGCCACGGTTCGGAAGAGTCTCGGGGTGATGGGCTGCGGGGGAGGAGTGTTCATGGGGGGTGGACCTCGCTGTGCGGCCGAGCAAGAGCAGGGTGAGAGCACAGCGGGGCCGTGAACGTGCACGACCCGATGACTCTCTCTGGCCCGGAGCCAACCGTGTGTGACCACCGGTCGTCAAGTGAGCGGCCACAAGCCGTGAGTTGCCGCTGCCGCATCGTGATGATCCGTCCGGCGGGCCGAACGGCGAGGTCAGGGTCCCCTTTCCCCGGCTACGGCTTGCGCGCCACCGCCCCGTACATCGCGATGTCCTCGTCCCGGATCGCGACACCGTCTTTTTCCGTACCGTCCGTGCGGTTCGGGCGCCACTTGTGGACCTGCGCGATGCCCGGCTCCACCAGGTCGAGACCCTCGAAGAACTCCGCCGCCTCGGGCAGGGTGCGCAGCCGCATCGGCATGCCGCGCGCGGCGTACTCCCGGGCCACGCGGCCGACCTCGTCGGGGGCGAAGTCGGCGGTGCCGACGGACATCGCGAGGCAGCTGCCCGACGGCAGCGGGTCGAGGAGCCGGCGGACGATGCCGACGGCGTCGTGCTCGTCCAGCATGAAGTGCACGATCGCGATGACGGTCAGCGCGACCGGCTCCGACAGGTCGAGGGTCGCCCGGAAGCCGGGGGCGCCGAGGATGTCCGCCGGGTCGCGCATGTCCGCCTCGACGTACGCCGTCCTGCCCTCGGGCGTGCACGACAGCAGGTCCTTGGAGAGGGAGAGGACGAGCGGGTCGTTGTCGACGTAGACGACCCGCGCGTCCGGGGCCGCCTCCTGGGCGATCTCGTGCAGGTTGGGGGAGGTCGGGATGCCGGTGCCGATGTCGAGGAACTGGCGTATCCCCGCCTCGGCCGCGAGGTACCGCACGGCGCGGTGCATGAAGTCGCGGTTGGCCCGCATGTGGACCGGCAGGGCGGGCCACTCGCGGCACATGGCGTCGCCCGCCTCCCGGTCGGCGGGATAGTTGTCGTCGCCGCCGAGGATGTAGTCGTAGATCCGCGCGGAGTGCGCGCTCTCGGTGTCGATACGGTGCTCCGGCATCCGGGCCTCCCAGTACACAACTCACCTGTCACCGGCCACAGTTGGACCGGCGGTCGCGATTCCATCACTCCTGGCTCCGGGAGGGAAGGAACAGCCTTCCGAGAGGGGCCCCGCGGGCCGCCTAAACTGGTGCGGCTCACGGGATGACGGACGCGAAGAACGCGACGGACACGACGAACGCGACGGAAGGGGCGGCGGTGGCGGCAGCCGGCAGTGGCTTCGAGGACCCCTCCGCCGACGTCCTGGCCGAGGCGGCCGCGGCCTTCGGGCTGCTGGCCTCGCCCGCCCGGCTGCACATCGTCTGGGCGCTGGCCCAGGGCGAGAGCGACGTGACCGGGCTCGCGGAGCGGGTCGGCGGCGCGCTGCCCGCGGTCAGCCAGCACCTCACCAAGCTGAAGCTGGCCGGCCTCGTCCGCTCCCGCCGCGAGGGCCGCCGGCAGGTGTACTACGTCGACGACCCGGACACCGTCGACGTCGTACGCCTCCTGGTGGGCCGGCTCACCGACCGCGCCGCACCGGCGCGCCGCCGGCTCCATGGCCTCTGAGACCGCCGAGGGCACCACCCTGGAGGTGCTGCGGCGGCTGGAGTCGGGGCCCCGAGGACTGACCGAGTCCGAGGCCGCGGCGCGGCTGATCGCCTCCGGCGAGAACACCCTGCCGGAGGCGCGTACACCGTCGTGGCCCCTCCGATGCGCGCACGCCCTGCGCGACCCCTTCACCGCCGTACTGCTCTGCCTCGGCCTGGTGTCCGTCGCCATCGCGTCCTGGGGTACCGGGGTGGTCATCCTCGCCCTGGTCGTGGTGAGCTGCGTGCTGCGCGCGACCGGGGAGCACCGGGCCGACCGGTCCATGTCCGCCCTGCGCGACCTGGTCGCGGGCACGGCCGCGGTGCTCCGCCGCACCGACGGCCTGGAGCCGCCGGAGTCCCGGGAGGTCCCGGTCGCCGAACTGGTCCCCGGCGACGTGATCCGCCTCGGCCCGGGAGACCTGGTCCCGGCGGACGTACGCCTGCTGCGGGCGCGGGGGCTCACGGTGCACCAGGGCGCCGTGACCGGGGAGTCGGCGCCGGTGGACAAGAGGACGGCGGACGGGACGGGCGAGGCCCTCCTGTGTTTCCAGGGCAGCACCGTCGCCTCGGGCACCGCCACCGCCGTCGTGGTCGCCACCGGCACCGGGACCCGGTTCGCCGCCGCGCACCGGCAGCCCGCCGCGCGCCGGGAGGGCGGGGCCTTCGACCGGTCCGTGCACGGGATCTCCTGGGTGCTGATCCGGTTCATGCTGCTGACCCCGCCCCTGGTGCTGATGGCCAACGCGGCGCTGCGCGGACGCGGCCTGGAGACCCTGCCCTTCGCCGTCGCGGTCGCCGTCGGCCTGACGCCCGAGATGCTGCCGGTGATCGTCACCACGTGTCTGGCCCGGGGCGCCGCCCTCCTGGCCCGCACCCACGGTGTCATCGTGAAACGGCTGCCCGCGCTGCACGACCTGGGCGCCGTCGACGTGCTGTGCGTCGACAAGACCGGCACGCTCACCCAGGACCGGCCGGTCGTCACTCGGTCCCTCGACCCGTCCGGCCGGGACGACCCGGAGGTGCTGCGCTGGGCCGCCGTCGGCGCCTGGTGGACCCTCCAGCTCGCCGAACTGCCCACCCCCGGCGCCCTCGACGAGGCCCTGCTGGAGGCGGCCGGGCCGGTGGGCGAGGAGTACGACGGGGTGGACGCCGTGCCGTTCGACCCGGCACGACGGATCTCGACGGCGGTGGTACGCGGCTCCCCCGGACGGCAGACCGTCGTCGTCACCGGTGCCGTCGAGGCCGTACTGGAACGCTGCGCGACCGAGCCCGGCGAGCGCGACCGGCTGCTCGCCCTCGCCGCCCGGGAGGCGGCCACCGGGCTGCGGGTGCTGGCCCTCGCCACCGCCGACCGGTCCGCCGGAGTGAAACTGCCGGCCGCTCCCCGGGGCCTGACCTTCCGGGGCCTGGTGACCTTCCGGGACGCCCTCGCCCCGACCGCCGCCGAGGCCTTGCGCGGCCTGGCAGACCGCGGCGTCACCGTCAAGGTCCTCACCGGCGACCACCCGGCCACGGCGGCCCGGGCCTGCCGGGAACTCGGCCTCGATCCGGGACGGGTGCGGACCGCCGCACACGTCGAGGACGCCGAGGCCGCCGGCGTGGCCACCGTGGTCGCCCGCTGCACCCCGCAGGACAAGGCCCGCCTCGTCGCCGCCCTGCGCGGGGCCGGGCACACCGTCGGCTTCCTCGGTGACGGGGTCAACGACGTGGCCGCCCTGCGCGCCGCCGATGTCGGACTCGCGCCCCGCTCCGCCGTCGGGGTGGCCCGGGAGAGCGCCGACGTCGTCCTCGCCGCGAAGGACCTCACGGCGATCGGCCACGCGATCACGGCAGGCCGGCACGCGAGCGGCAACATCGCCTCGTACCTGCGCGTGACGCTCTCCTCCAACCTGGGCAACGTCGTCGCCATGCTCGCCGCGGGCCTGCTCCTGCCCTTCCTGCCGATGCTCCCGGCCCAGGTGCTCGCGCAGAACCTGTGCTTCGACGCGGCCCAGCTCGCCTTCGCCCACGACCGTCCCGGCGCGGCGGCGTTGCGCGGTCCGGCCGTGCTGCGGCCGCGCTCCTTCCTCCGGTTCGTCACCGGCTTCGGTCTGCTCAACGCTCTCGCCGACCTCGCCACCTTCGCCGTCCTCGCCCTCGCGCTGAACGGGCCCGACGCCGTGGACGACGAGGCCGTGTTCCACTCGGCCTGGTTCACCGAGAACCTGCTCACCCAGGCCCTGGTGATGCTGCTCCTGCGCAGCGGCCGGCGCGTCGAGGGGAGCCGGGTGCCGGGCCCGGTCGGCCTGGCGGCGGCCGGCCTCGCGGCCGTCGGCCTGCTGCTGCCGCCGAGCCCCCTCGGCACGGTCCTCGGGATGACGGCCCTGCCCGCCGCGTACTACCTGCTGCCCGCCGTGGTGCTGGGCCTGTACGCCCTGGCCCTGACGGCGGCCAGGGCCAGGCACCGGCGGCGTCAGCCGTAGGTGAGGTCCGAGCAGGGGTTGTCGTCCGCCGAACGGGCCCCGTCGGCGACCTCGGAGGGTACGGCGGTCGGAGCCGGGGACGCGGACGCGGTCGCCGCCGGGCTGTCGGCGTACGACTGCCCCAGCACGACCTTGATCCCGCTGCCGGTCACCGGCCGGAGCCCGGCGCCGGGAAAGGCCGCCGCGACGGTCCGGGCCCGGTCCTCGAGGCCGGGGCCGTACTCGACCAGTGTGGTCGTGTGGTCCTGGGCGGACGCCGTCGCCGTACCCGTGACGGTGAAGCCGTCCGCCGTGAGCGCCTCGGCGGCGCGTGCGGCCAGTCCGGGGACCGCGGTGCCGTTGTAGACGGCGACGTCGATGCCTTCACCGGAGACCGGCGCGGGGGATGCGGAGTCGGAGGGAGCGCTCGCCGTGGGGCCGGAATCAGACTCTCCGGTCTTCTTTCCGCCGGCGTCCTGACCGTCGATCGTGCGGTCGGCCCTGAGTGCGGCCCACAGGGCGTCGGCGTCCGGCTGCACGATCGCCACCCGGGAACCCTCGTAGCGCCAGGGCAGGGTGACGAACTTCGTGTTGTGCAGGTCGATGTCCTTCAGGGACATGGCGAAGGAGATCAGCTTGTCGGCGGAGCCGAGGCCGGGGTCGACGGTCAGCGACTCGGTGGCGGCGTCGGCCAGCGGCAACAGCCGCGTGGGGGTGAGCCCCTTGCTCTTCACCTCCTTCAGCAGGCCCGCCACGAACGCCTGCTGCCGCTTGATCCGGCCTATGTCGCTGCCGTCGCCGATGCCGTGCCGGATCCGGACGTAGTCCAGCGCCCGTTGTCCCGACACGGTCTGTTCGCCCTTGTGGAACAGCAGTTTGCCGGGGGCGGTGAGGTGCGGGTCGAGGTCGTTCTCGTGCACGTCCTGCGGCAGGCACACCCGCACTCCGCCCACCACCTCCGTCAGCCGTGCGAAGCCCTTGAAGTCGACGACGACGGTGTGGTCGACCCGCAGCCCGGTGAGCTGTTCCACCGTGTTCTGGGTGCAGGCGGGGTTGCCTTTGGCGGTCTGGCCGACCGAGTACGCGGCGTTGAACATCGTGTCCGGCTGGGCCTTCGTCCAGCTGCCGTCGGGCAGTTCGCAGGACGGGACGGTGACCAGGGCGTCGCGCGGTATGGAGACGGCGAGGGCGTGCCGGTGGTCGGCGTAGACGTGCAGCAGGAACGCGGTGTCGGAGCGGCCCACGTCGTCCTTGTCGCCGCCGCCCAGCGCGCTGTTGCCGCCGGTGCGGGTGTCGGAGCCGATGACCAGGATGTTCTCGCCCTTCGACGAACCGGCCGCGGGGCGGTTGTCGGAGAGGCCGCCGGAGTCGAAGGTGCTGATGTTGCCGTCCAGCTTCAGATACAGCCAGCCGGCACCGCCCGCGGCGAGCACGAGCAGGGCCAGACAGATCAGGAGGGCGACCCGTGGGCCGCGGCGGCGGCCGCGCCGCCGCCTCTGGTCCCGGGGCGCGGCCCGGTGCCGTGGTGGGTCTGTCCTCCGCATGCTGCTGACCGTCATCGGCGTCCGCTTGCCTCTCGCCCGGGGGTTGTACAGTTGCGCAATGTAGCAACTGTTGAAGAGAGGGAGGGCATGACGTGCTGCGCAACGGACTGGAGCCCTGGCACCTGCTGATCGTGGGGATCGTCGTGATCGTCCTGTTCGGCTCGAAGAAACTGCCGGACACGGCGCGTTCACTCGGCCGCTCGATGCGGATCCTCAAGAGCGAGGCGAAGGCACTGAAGGAGGAGGGCGCCGGGGAACCGGCCTCCGGAGAACCGGACCTCCGGGATCCGGCGCCCTCCGCCGCACCCGTCAGCCCGTCAGAACCGGCAGCGTCCGATGGCCGTGCGAGATGAACGAGTCCACCGGCAGCAGCTCCTCGGCCGGTACGGCCAGGGTGAGGCCGGGGAACCGTTCGAACAGGGCCGGCAGGGCCACGCGCGCCTCCAGCCGGCCGAGCGGGGCGCCCAGGCAGTGGTGGACGCCGTACCCGAAGGCCAGATGGTCCTTCGCGGCGCGGGTGACATCGAAGACGGCGGCGTCCGGGCCGTGGTGCTCCGGGTCGCGTCCGGCGGCGGCGTACGCGGCGAGGATCGCCTCGCCCTTGCGGATCACCGCGCCGTCCGGGCCGCCCAGTTCACCGAGGGGCAGGTCCTCGACGGCGTACCGCAGCGGCAGGCTGGCCACCGGTGCCTCGGCCCGCAGGGTCTCCTCGATCACATCGTCCCAGGAGGCGCGCCCGGCGCGGACGTGCGCGAGCTGCTCGGGATGGGTGAGCAGCGCGTGGACGGCGTTGTCGAGCAGGTTGACCGTGGTCTCGTGACCTGCGCTGATCATCAGCATCAGCGTGTCGAGCAGCTCCTGCTCGCTGAGCCGTGTGCCGCTCTCCTCCTCGTGGGCCGCGATCAGCGCGGAGGTGAGGTCGTCGCCGGGTGCCGCCCGTTTCACGGCGACGAGCTCACCGAGGACGGCGTAGAACCGGGCGTAGATGTCGGCGACCTCGGCCGCGTCGGCCGAGGTGTGGAAGACGCCGTCCACCACGATCCTCAGCTCGTCCCCCAGCTCTTCGGGCAGTCCGAGCAGTTCGCCGATGACCTGGATGGGCAGCGGGTAGCAGAACTCCTCCCGCAGGTCGACCGCGTGGCCGTCCGCGCCGCCGCCGGCCCCGGCCTTGGCGACCCGGTCGAGCAGTGCCCCGGTGATCTCCTCGATCCGAGGCCGCAGCGCGTTGGTGCGGCGGCCGGTGAACGCCTTGGAGACGAGGGTGCGCAGGCGTTTGTGGTCGGTGCCGTAGGCCGTGAACATGTTCTGCACCGCGACCCAGGTGAACAGCGGCCAGTTGGGTGAGACCTCGCCGTCGATCCAGCGTTGCCAGTGCCGGCGCGGGTTCTTCGACACCCGTGGGTCGGTGAGCAGCCGTTTCAGAAGCGGGGTGCTGCTGACCGCCCAGGCCGGGACACCGTGGGGGAGTTCGACGGGGGTGACGGGGCCGCGCTCGCGGATCCGGGTCGCCTCGCCGTGGATGTCGCGGCCGGTCGGGTCGATCACAATCGGGTGGGTCTGATCCATCGGACTCTCCCTGGGCTGACGGCAGTTCGTACGCCGCGCGCACGCCTCGTGGGCGAGGGCGCGGCCCGTCCAGCCAAGTCGCCGCACCCGGGCGACGCCAGGGGATGCGGGATCACTGGCCTGAACAGGCTCACCGGGCCTGATTCAGACGGTCTGGCCGGCCTCCCGCTCCAGGGGCCCCGCCGCCCGCGCCGCCTTGGCGGCCTTCCTGCGCTGCCGCCGGCTGACGCGCGGCTCCTGGTCCGGGAGCCACCCGAAGGTGAGGCAGCTGCCGACGACGCCCAGGAGCATGCCCACGAAGAAGCCGCCCAGGTTCGAGGTCATCCAGGTCGCCAGGGAGACCAGCACGCCGATGACCGAGTAGAACAGGCGCTGGGAGGGATTGAAGAGGATCAGTACGCCGCACAGCAGCATCACGACCGGAAACAGATAGCCGGCCAGACCCTGCATGCCGACGTGCAGGATGACGTCCAGCGACGCCTTCAGGGTGAGCAGGACCTCCGCCCCGCCCAGGGTGAGCAGCAGCCCGCCCCAGAAGGGACGGCCGGCCCGCCACCGGTGGAACGCGGACCGGGACTTCCCGCGTGGGTCGCCGGGCATCAGCAGCCCGATTCGCTGAAGCCCAGCTTCAGCCCCGGCAGCTTGAACACACCGGCCGTCGTGGCGTAGTTGGTCTGCCGCAGGTTGGCGATGCGCACGGTGTCGGACTGCTGGCTGAACACGCCGATCGGCCCGCGGCCCAGGTCTCCGGCCTTGTTGAGCTTGCTGGCGTCGTTGCCGATCTCGATGTTGGTGAAGGCCGCGTCGCCCGAGAGCTGGGTGGAGTCGGTCGTCAGGTCGGTGGCCCGGACCTTCTTCGTGCCCTCACCCGCCCTGATGATCAGGTTCGTGCCGCCCAGGTCCACGCTCTGGCACAGCTTGGTGAGCGTCGCGTCCTTGATCACGGAGGTCACGACCAGGACCTGGCCGCCGGTCTCACCCGCGTTGGGGCTGCCCTCGGCCATCTCGTCCAGACCGCCGAACTGTGCGAAGCCGTTGCCCTTCAGCTCGGTCGCTGTGACCGTGAAGGGCATACCGGAGATGGCGAACTGCACGCCCAGCGCCCCCTCCGCGGTGAGGACCGCGAGGCCCGCGGCGACCAGGGTGGCCGGCACCGCCATCACCGCGGCCCGGCGTGCCCGGACCCGCCCGCGGCGCGCCGGCACGTCAGTGACGTCGTCGGCGGCGGGGCCGTCCGGTCTTTCGGGGGTGTGCTCGGCGGAGGAGGTCATGTCTGCTCCAGGTGCGTGTCGGTGCGGATCGGACTTCGGTGGCACGTTGCCCTGGCGCGGACACCGACCGCGTACGTCTGCGCTACGACGCGGTAGCCGACTCGGAAGTTACCGGGGGTTACATGAAGGGTCAAGGGAAGTGTGAACAAAGAGTGTTGAATGTGCGCCGCATGTGAGTCCCCTTCGTTCGGAAACTGTCAGCCGACGCACAACTCCCTTGATAAGCCTTGACGTTGACTGACCGGCAGGTCTACAACTCTCCTCGTCTCACCGGATCCGTGGCGCCGGATCCGCCACGCGGCACCGCCCGCGTGCCCCAAGGCCGCCCGTCCTGAACGGGTATCTCGCCACGCCACCAGCCACCCCCCGCCCGGCCCGGCCAGAGCCGCGTCCCCGTGCGTGCCTCCGGCCGGTGACCGGACCGCCGTTGCCGGTCCGTCACGTACGGAGAAGGCGTGACGGACCGGCGACGGCGACGCCGATGCGCGTCCCCCTCACCCCCGCTTCCGAAAGAGGTACACCCGCATGCGTACACGCACCCTGCTCGCCCTCACCGCCGCCGTCGCCGCCCTGGGCCTCGCCACCCCCGCCTCGGCGGCCGACACCCCGGTCCTGACCACGACCGACGGCGCGGCCGTCGCGGTCGGCGACGTCCTCGACGCGTCCCTGGCGAGCGGCACCGCCGCCACCTTCCGCTCCAGCGCGACCGGCACCAGCGGCATCTCCTGCACCTCGTCGGCGTTCTCCGCCAAGGTCACCGCCAACCCGGCCGCTCCGGGCACCGCCACGGAGACCCTGGCCTCGCACACCTTCGACACCAGCGGCTGTACCGCCAACATCACCGGTGTGCTCGGCGTCAGCGGCATCACCGTCGACAACCTGCCCTACACCACCAGCGTGTCCTCCGACGGCACCGTCTCCGTGACCCCGGGCGCGAGCTCCGCCATCCAGTCCACGGTCAAGCTGCGCACCCTGCTCGGCACCATCACCTGCGTCTACCAGGCCCCCAGCCTGACCGGCACGGCGAGCAACGCCGACCACAGCATCTCCTTCACCAACCAGCAGTTCACGAAGACGTCCGGTTCGTCGCTGTGCTTCGCCAACGCCTTCTTCACCGCCAAGTACGCCCCGGTGACCAAGGGCGGTGTCGCGGTCAACGTCAACTGACCGACGATCAGCGGTAGTTCAGCGTCGCCGTAGTCGTACGGCCAGGGCGGCGCCGCCGGTGAGCACCAGCACCGCCGCGGCGCCGCCCGCCAGCATGGGCGTGGACGGGCCCGAGTCGGGGCCGGAGGTGGCGGCCACCGGGGTGTGCTCGCCCTGCGGCCGCGGGGCGGCAGTGTCCTCTTCCGGCACCTCCGTCTCCTCGTCGGCCCGCTCGCTCTTGCTCTGCCGGCTCTTCTCCGGGAACACCACGTCCGAGCACGAGTAATAGGTGTCCGGGGTACTGCTGTTCTGCCACACCGTGTACAGCACGTGACGCCCGGTCCGGTCGGACGGCAGGGTCGCCTCCAGGCGGTAGGCGCCGTCCGTCAGGGCCGGGTCCGTCACCTCGGCGAACGGCTTCTCGGGCAGGTCGACCAGGACAGCGGCCCGGCCGGGTGGTAGCCCGGCTTCGTCAGGTACATCCGGAACGTGCCGGTGTGCGGGATCGTCGAGACGTACCGCAGGGGCAGCGCCGCGCCGGGCTCCACCCGGGTCGACGGCCAGTCTGCGCGGGCGAGATCGAGGCCCCGGTACTCGGGCAGCCCTCCGCTGCACAGCTTCCCGTCGGGGACGACCTGCCGGTCCCGGCCGTTCACGTTCGCCAGCCGCAGGTTGTCCCAGGCCGTGAAGGGCGTGCCGTTCGCGGCGACGGCCGCGCGGCACGCCGCCGAGCCGGCGCGATCGCCGCCCTCGGGGGAGCAGGCCACCACCCGGCTCACCGGATCCGTCGGCGCACCGTGCGCCCCGGCCGGTCCCGCGGCCCACAGCGGCAGCAGGGTCACGAGGGCGGCCGCGAGTGCGGTGCGGTGTGCGGTCGTACGAGGCATCCCTCTGTGTCTCCTCGGCCGGGGCGGCAACGTCGGTAGTGCAGTACGGGAAACCGTCCCGGCGCGTTCACCACGCACGGTGCGTTCGAAAACGGGCCATTCGCGCCCAACTGCCCGCCATAGAGGGTCGGTTCCCGGCCGGATCGAGGGTTTCCCCCGTATCCCGATGACCTTCCCTTTGCCTATCGTTCGAGCACTGCTGACCCACAGGTAACCCCGAACGGGTCCGCACCCCACTCGCGCCTGGCCGGCCATCGCGTCGCTCCTCGCTTTTCGAACCACCCCCCTCCGCTTCGAGGACGAAGCGACTCCACCGCCGCTCCGCCCAGCCCGGAGTCCGGCCACGAAAGGCATCGACCGTGCGTATCTCCCCAGAGCTCAGACGGAAGCTGATATCCGTCGCCGCCGTCTCCGCCGCCCTGCTGACCGCCGCCCCCGCCTCGGTCGCCGTCGCCCAGGAGTCCGCGCCCCGCCCCGCCGCCGTCCCGGCCGCGCAGACCGAGGCCGCCCCCGGTGCCCCGGCCGAGCGCCTCATCGTCGGCTACAAGTCCGGCGCCGCCGAGGCCAAGTCCAACAAGGCCGCGGCCGCCGACGCCGCCACCAAGGCCGAGAAGACGGGCGAGGAAGTCGACTTCCAGCGCCGCCTCGGCACCGGCGCGGCCCTCGTCGAGCTGGGCGCGGACACCACCCGGACGTCCGTCGCCGATGTCGTCGCCCAGTACGAGGCCGACCCGCAGGTCGCCTACGTCGTCCCGGACCGCCTGAACAAGCCGACGGCCGTCACCCCGAACGACACCGACTACGGCAAGCAGTGGGACCTGTTCGAGTCCACCGCGGGCATGAACGTCCCGGCCGCCTGGGACACCACCACCGGCAGCGGCGTCACCGTCGCCGTCATCGACACCGGCTACGTCACCCACTCCGACCTGGCCGCGAACATCGTCGGCGGCTACGACTTCATCTCCGACACCGCCGTCTCCGTCGACGGCAACGGCCGCGACAGCAACCCGGCCGACCCGGGCGACTGGTACAACGCGGGCGAGTGCGGCGCGGGCATCCCGGCCTCCAACTCCTCCTGGCACGGCACCCACGTGGCCGGCACCATCGCCGCCGCCACCAACAACGGCAAGGGCGTCGCCGGCATCGCCTACGGCGCGAAGATCTCCCCGATCCGCGTCCTCGGCAAGTGCGGCGGCTACGACTCCGACATCATCGACGCGATCACCTGGGCCTCCGGCGGCACGGTCTCCGGCGTTCCCGCCAACACCAACGTCGCCAAGGTCATCAACATGAGCCTCGGCGGAGGCGGCGCCTGCTCCACCGCCACCCAGAGCGCCATCACCGGAGCAGTGAACCGTGGCACCTCGGTCGTCGTCGCGGCCGGCAACGAGAACCAGAACGTCTCCAACTCCTCCCCGGCGAACTGCAACAACGTCATCTCGGTCGCCGCGACCAACCGCGCGGGCAGCCGTGCCTCGTACTCCAACTACGGCTCGCTCGTCGACATCTCCGCCCCCGGCGGCGAGACCCGCACCTCCACCGCCAACGGCATCCTGTCCACGCTGAACTCCGGCACCAAGACGCCGTCGAGCGAGAACTACGCCTACTACCAGGGCACCAGCATGGCCACCCCGCACGTCGCGGGCCTCGCCGCGCTGATGAAGTCGGCGAACTCCGCCCTCACCCCGGCGCAGATCGAGTCGGCCATCAAGGCCAACGCCCGCGCCCTGCCCGGCACCTGCTCCGGCGGCTGCGGCGCCGGTCTCGCCGACGCGGCCAAGACGGTCCAGGCCGTCAAGGGCGGCACGTCCACCGGCACGACCTTCTCCAGCACCACCGCCGTCGCCGTCCCGGACAACGGCACGGCGATCGAGTCGCCGATCAGCGTCACCGGCCGCAGCGGCAACGCCCCCTCGGCCCTCCAGGTCGGCGTCGACATCACCCACACCTACCGCGGCGACCTCGTCATCGACCTCGTCGCGCCGGACGGTTCGACGTACCGCCTGAAGTCCGCCGCGTCGGACTCCGCCGACAACGTGAACACCACCTACACGGTGAACGCGTCGAGCGAGACCGCCAACGGCACCTGGAAGCTGCGCGTCCAGGACACCGCGGCGCAGGACACGGGCACGCTGAACAGCTGGAAGCTGACCTTCTGATTCGCGGTCACGAGCGGGCGGGCCGGCCGGTGCGGATGGGGCACCGGCCGGCCCGCCTTTACGTCTGCCCGCACAACCCCCACAGTTAGATACCGAACGCGCTGTTTTCTTTCACCAGTTGCGATTGTTTTGCCGGATGTGCACCCGCACTCCGGCACACTGGTGTGATGAGCTTCGTCTGAGGGTGAGTTATCGTGTACGGCGGGTAAAAACAAACGGCATGACCCGTACATTTCCGTCCCGGGAGAGTTCAGCCGATGGCGAGGCAGTTGCGAGCCGAGCAGACCCGCTCGACGATCATCACGGCCGCCGCTGACCTGTTCGACCGTCGCGGCTACGAATCGACCAGTCTCAGCGACATCGTGGAGCACGCTCAGGTCACCAAGGGTGCCCTGTATTTCCACTTCGCGGCGAAGGAGGATCTCGCCCACGCGATCCTCGAACTCCAGTCGCACACCGCCAACCGCCTGGCGACGGAGACCGACAACCGCGGCCACACCTCGCTGGAGGCGGTGATGCGCCTCACGTTCGGCATCACCCGTATGTCCGTCGAGGACCCGGTTCTGAGGGCCGGCCTGCGGCTGGCCACCGGCGGGATCCAGCCGCGGCCGCCGCTGAGCCACCCCTTCACGGAGTGGCTGGACATCGTCACCAGCCGGCTCGTCGGCGCGGTCAAGGAATCCGACGTCCACCCGGACATCGATATCGATGTGGTGGCCCACTCCCTGGTCTGTTTCTTCGTCGGCACCCGGGTCGTGGGCCGCTCCCGCGAGCCCGTCGCGCGCCAGCCCCGCAGGACGGCCGAGATGTGGAACATACTCATCCGCAGCCTGGTCCCGGTGACCCGCCGCGCCCGCTATCTGAGCCTGGCGGCCCGCCTGGAGCGGGAGATCGCCCCGGTCTGACCGGGTGGGCAAGGCCCCTGGGGCTGCGACGGGGGCCGGCCGGTGCGAGAGACCCGCGCGCTACGGTGAGCCGCATGCCCGACACCCCCTCCGCACCCGTGCTCCTCGGCGACCAGCCGGGCTCGTTCCCTCACAGCGTGCTGGCCGAGCGGCACCCCGCGATCATCCGCCAGGTCCGCGAGGCCTTCCCCTACGAACCGGGGCAGCACCGCGCGCTCGACGACCTGCTGGAGAACTGCACCAAGGGCGGGATCGAACCGCTCCCCGCCGACGCGCACGACCGGGGCCTCTGGGAGACCTGGGGGCTGAGCGAGTACACCGGCCGCTCCTGGTTCGACGTGCCGTGGCTGTGGTCCGAGAGCTGGTTCTACCGCCGGCTGCTCCAGGCCGTCGGTTGGTTCGGGCCCGGTCCCTGGCAGGGCATCGACCCCTTCCGCCCCTTCAAACTGGCCGAACTCGACTCCGCCGAGACCGACGAGGAACTGGCCGCACTCGACGACCTCTCCGGCCGGCCCGCCGCCGAACAGGCACAGGCCCTGCTGCACGGCTCCCTCTGGGGCAACCGGGCCGACCTCGGCTTCCGCCTCTCCGCCGAGGGAGCGCGGGACGCGGACGCCGCGCCCGGCCTTGTGGCCGACGACAGTGACAGGCTGTGGTCCGTGCTCGGCGGGACCGGCACCGGAACCGGCACCCTGTGCCTGGTCGCCGACAACGCGGGCCGCGAACTCGTGCCCGACCTGCTGCTGATCGCCCACCTCCTCGCCCACGGCCGGATCGGACGGGCGGTCCTGCACGTCAAGCCGTACCCCTACTACGTCTCCGACGCCACCACCGCGGACGTCGTCGACGCGCTGCGCCGGCTGACCGGAGCCGGGGGAGCGGCCGCCGACTTCGGACGGCAGCTGTGGTCGGCCCTGGCCGACGGCCGCCTCACCCTGCGCGCCCACCCCTTCTCCAGCGCCCCGCTGCCGTACCAGGAGATGCCCGCCGACCTGCGCGCAGAGTTCGCCTCGGCCACGCTCACGATCTTCAAGGGCGACCTCAACTACCGCCGCCTGGTGGGCGACCGGCTCTGGTCCCCGACGACTCCCTTCACGGACGTCACCGCGTACTTCCCCGGCCCGGTCGCCGCCCTGCGCACCCTGAAGTCCGACGTGATCACCGGCCTCGACAGCCGTACGGAGACCGAACTGGTCGCGGCCGAGGACCAGCGCTGGCGCACCAGCGGCACCCACGCACTGATCCAGGTGCGGGTCCCCGGCTAGGTCGGACCGCCTCCAGGCCGCCGGCTTTCACGTTCGATTCACGCGATGGTGTGATCATGTCCCGCCCCGTGGATGCCGCCGCGGGGCGCCGGGTAGGGCCCCGGCCATGACGCAGCCGTTCGAACTCCCGCACTTCTACATGCCGCACCCCGCGCGGCTGAACCCCCATGTCGAAGAGGCCCGCGCCCACTCGACGCAATGGGCGCGCGAGATGGGCATGCTGGAGGGATCCGGCGTCTGGGAGCAGGCCGACCTCGACGCGCACGACTACGGCCTGCTCTGCGCCTACACCCACCCCGACTGCGACGGCCCGGCCCTCTCCCTCATCACCGACTGGTACGTGTGGGTCTTCTTCTTCGACGACCACTTCCTGGAGATGTACAAGCGCAGCCAGGACCGCCTCGCCGGCAAGGCCCACCTGGACCGGCTGCCCCTGTTCATGCCGCTGGACCTCTCGACTCCCGTACCGGAACCGGAGAACCCCGTCGAGGCGGGCCTCGCCGATCTGTGGGCGCGCACCGTGCCGAGGATGTCGGAGGGCTGGCGGCGCCGCTTCGCCGTGGCCACCGAGCACCTGCTGAACGAGTCCATGTGGGAGCTGTCCAACATCAACGAGGGGCGGATCTCCAACCCCGTCGAGTACATCGAGATGCGCCGCAAGGTGGGCGGCGCTCCCTGGTCGGCGGGGCTCGTGGAGTACGCGACGGCCGAAGTGCCCGCCGCCGTGGCCGGATCGCGGCCGCTGAGGGTGCTGATGGAGACGTTCTCCGACGCCGTGCACCTGCGCAACGACCTGTTCTCCTACCAGCGGGAGGTCGAGGACGAGGGCGAGCTCAGCAACGGCGTCCTCGTCCTGGAGACCTTCTTCGGCTGCACCACCCAGGAGGCCGCCGACACCGTCAACGACGTCCTCACCTCCCGCCTCCACCAGTTCGAGCACACGGCGTTCACCGAAGTGCCCGCGGTGGCCCTGGAGAACGGGCTCACCCCCGGCGAGGTCGCGGCCGTGGCGGCGTACACCAAGGGGCTCCAGGACTGGCAGTCCGGCGGCCACGAGTGGCATCTGCGCTCCAGCCGCTACATGAACGAGAACGCGGTGCGCGGCAGCAGCCCATGGCCGGGATGCACCGGCATCGGCACCTCGGCCGTCGACGTCCGCGCCTTGTTCACGGCGGCCGGCGCCGAGCGGCTGCGCTCCTACACGCACGTGCCGTACCAGAAGGTGGGGCCGTCGCGGATCCCCGACATCCGGATGCCGTTCCCCCTGGAGCTCAGCCCGCACCTGGACAACGCCCGCCGGAGTCTGCGCGACTGGGCGGACCGCATGGGCATCCTCGCCGAGGGAGTCTGGGACGAGGACAAGCTCCGGGCCTACGACCTCGCCCTCTGCTCGGCCGGCCTCGACCCGGACGCCACCCCCGAGGCCCTCGACCTCAGCGCGCAGTGGCTCGCCTGGGGCACCTACGGCGACGACTACTACCCCCTGGTCTACGGCCACCGCCGTGACCTCGCCGCCGCCCGGCTGACCACGGCCCGGCTGTCCGACTGCATGCCCGTCGACGGCGATGAGCCGCTGCTCCCGGTCAACGCCATGGAGCGCGGCCTGCTCGATCTGTGGGTGCGCACCACCGCGGAGATGACTCCCGATGCGCGGCACACCCTGAAGGACGCGATCAACGTCATGACCGAGAGCTGGGTGTGGGAGTTGTCCAACCAGCTCCAGAACCGCGTGCCCGACCCGGTCGACTACCTGGAGATGCGCCGGGCGACCTTCGGTTCCGACCTCACGCTGAGCCTGTGCCGGATGGGACACGGCCCGGCCGTCCCGCCCGAGGTCTACCGCAGCGGCCCGGTCCGCTCCCTGGAGAACGCCGCGATGGACTTCGCGTGCCTCCTCAACGACGTCTTCTCGTACCAGAAGGAGATCGAGTTCGAGGGCGAGATCCACAACGCGATCCTCGTCGTGCAGAACTTCTTCGGCTGCGACTACCCGACCGGGCTCGGCATCGTGCACGACCTGATGAGCCAGCGCATGCGCCAGTTCGAGCACGTCGTCGAGCACGAACTGCCCATCCTGTACGACGACTTCCAGCTCACGGAGGAAGCGCGCGCGGCCATGGGGACGTATGTGGAGGACCTGCGGAACTGGATGGCGGGCATCCTCAACTGGCATCGCGAGGTGGACCGCTACAAGGACGAGTGGTTGTCCCGGCGTGCCCACGGCTTCCTCCCGGACCGGCCGCCGGCCGTGCCTGTCCCCGCCTTCCGCTGAGGCGACGCTTTCCGGCCAGATCAACGCGGAACGGGACATGACGGAACCCCCGGTGGTGCGCCGGAAGTCTTCCTGAGTGAGGGGAACAGACAACGCACCACACGGGGGTTTCACCTTGACCGACATCATCGACAAGCCGGCCGACGCCATGGACACGCGGGACCAGGCGCCCGCACCGGCCGAACTGACGCCGTACGTCGCGCGGCTGCCCGTCCCGCCCGTCCTGCGTCCCGCCTCCGGCGACGTCCTGCGCGAGACGGAGATCGCCCTGCGCCCGACCTGGGTGCGCCTGCACCCGCAGCTCCCGCCGACCCTGATGTGGGGCTACGACGGCCAGGTGCCGGGCCCGACCATCGAGGTCCGGCGCGGGCAGCGCGTGCGCATCGCCTGGACCAACCGCATTCCCCGGGACAGCGAATACCCGGTGACCTCCGTCGAGGTGAAGCTGCGCCGGGACGGCCGCCCGCAGTCGAGCACCGAACCCGGCCGCGACGGAGCCGAGCCGAACAAGGACGTCGCGGCCCTGCCCGCCTGGTCCGTGACCCATCTGCACGGCGCCCAGACGGGCGGCGGCAACGACGGCTGGGCCGACAACGCGGTCGCCCACGGCGACGCCCAGCTCTCCGAGTACCCGAACGATCACCAGGCGGTGCAGTGGTGGTACCACGACCACGCCATGAACATCACCCGGTGGAACGTGATGACGGGCCTGTACGGCACCTACCTCGTGCGTGACGACGAGGAGGACGCCCTTCATCTCCCGTCCGGGGAGCGGGAGATCCCGCTGCTGCTCGCCGACCGCAACCTCGACACGGACGAGGACGGCCGCCTCAACGGCCGGCTGCTGCACAAGACCATCATCGTCCAGGACAAGAACCCGGAGACGGGCAAGCCCGTCTCCATCCCGTTCACCGGGCCGTACACCACGGTCAACGGCCGGATCTGGCCGTACGCCGGAGTCGACGCGGGCTGGTACCGGTTCCGGCTGGTCAACGCCTCGAACGCGCGCATCTACGACCTCGTCCTCGTCGACGAGGAGAACAACCCGGTCCCGGGCGTGCTCCACCAGATCGGCAGCGACGGCGGGCTGCTGCCGCGCCCCGTCCCGGTCGACTTCGACGGGACCCTGCCGACGCTGACGGCGGCCCCGGCCGAGCGGTTCGACCTGCTGGCCGACTTCCGGGGCCTGGCGGGAAGGACGCTGCGTCTCGTCAACAAGGGGCGCAACCAGCCGCCCGGCGTGCCCGACCCGGCGGGTGACGTGCCGTATCCGGCCGTCATGGAGTTCCGGGTCGGGGAGACCTGCGAGCCGGACACCTTCGAACTGCCCACGGTGCTGTCCGGATCCTTCCGCCGTCTGACCCACGACATCGGGCACGGTCACCGCCTGGTCGTCCTCACCCCGCCCGCCACGAAGGGGGCCGGCGGCCACCCCGAGATGTGGGAGATGGCCGAGGTCAAGAACCCCGGCGACATCCAGGTCCCCACGGACGGCGTCATCCAGGTCACCGGCCCGGACGACAAGACCAGGACCTACCGGCGCACGGCACGGACGTTCAACGACGCCCTCGGCTACACCATCGCCGAGGGCAGCCACGAGCAGTGGAGCTTCCTCAACCTCGCGCCCATCGTGCACCCCATGCACATCCACCTGGCCGACTTCCAGCTCCTCGGCCGCGACGCCTACGACGTCTCGGGCTTCGACCCGGAGGTGGGCGGCACACGGACGCCCATCCGGTACGACGCGGGCACGAGCATCCCGCTCGCGCCCAACGAGCGTGGCTGGAAGGACGTCTTCCGGGCGCCCGGCAACCAGTTGCTGCGGGTCATGGGGAAGTTCGACGGCGCGCACGGCCGGTTCATGTACCACTGCCATCTGCTGGAGCACGAGGACATGGGCATGATGCGGCCCTTCGTCGTGATGCCGGCTCCGGTGCTGAAGTTCGACCACGGCGGCGCCCACGGCGGCCATGGGGAGGGCCACACGGGCTGATCCGATCCCCGGCTCGCACCGCGCCCGAAAGGTCGGGCGCGGTGCGAGCCGTGTCCCGGTTCCGGCCTCCCTGACAGGGCTTTATGACCCCATCCGGTGCCGGTCAGTCTCACTCGTTCGTGGCTCGTCGTGTGCCGAGGTGCCGGGTAGAGCACCAGCCGTGATCGTTCCGCATCCGCCGGAGGCGATCGGCACCATCCGGAGGCGAGCCATGGAACAGACCGCGCTGCGACCCAAGCCGATGCCCGGTCAGGAGCCCGGCGCGCCGGTGCCGGCCACCGAGGCCGGTCCGGCCCGGCCGCGCCCGCGCACCGCCCGGCGGCGCGGCCGGCGGCTCGTCAACGCGCTGTTCGCCGCCTTGCTGGGCGCGGTCCTTGTCCTCTCCGGGATCGGCCTCGGGGCAGTGGGCGTCACGATGACCGGTACGGGCACAGTCCTCGACCCGCGAGGGTGGCGCAAGCCGCCGGCCCCCGGCCCCGCACCGTCCGCCGCCGCGTCCGTGCCCGCCGCCGTGACCCTCGGCGTGCAGGTCATGGACGCCGGGAAGCCGGGAGCCCTGGTCGTCGGGATCCATGTCCCCGGCCCGGGACACGCGGCGGGCCTGAAGCGCGGCGACCTGCTCCTCGTCTTCGGCACGACCCGTGTCGACACGGCCGCCGACCTGGCCCGAGCCGTCGCCCGTGCCCGGCCCGGTTCCGAGGTCCGGCTGACGGTGCGGCACCGCAGCGGTGGCTACGAGCAGCTGACGGTCGTACCGGCCGTCGTCACGTGACCACCCGGAAGTGGCTCGTGAGCCGCCCCGTGTCGTCCAGGACGTGGAAGGCGAGGCCGGGCGGCGCGTCCCGGTCCGCGACCTGATCGCCCTCCCAGGGCAGCCGCAGCGTCCACGTCACACCGGGGCCGCAGACCAGCGGCCGTCCCGCGAACGAGGAGGCGGCGGGGGTGTGGGCATGGCCGGTGATCAGACCGGCGATCTCGGGCCGGCGGGTCAGCAGCCCGGCCAGCCGGTCGGCGTGACGCAGCCGGCAGGAGTCGGGCAGCGGGTGGTGCAGCGCCACCGGCGGGTGGTGGAAGGCGAGCAGGACCGGAAGGTTGCCGTCGAGTTCGTCCAGGGTCGACTCGATCCAGTCGTACGTCTCCTCGTCCAGCTCCCCGTCGTCGCTCCCCGGGATGCTGGAGTCGCACATCAGCACGGCGCCGTCGTCGAAGACCTGCACGCTGTTGACCGGCCCTTCGGCCCCGGGCAGGCCCAGCAGCGCCTTGCGATAGGGCACGCGGCTGTCGTGGTTGCCCGGGCAGGTCAGCACGGGGAAGGGGGCGTCGCCGTCGCGCAGCCCGAGCAGGCGGGCCGCCTCCTCGTACTCGGGTTCCGTGCCGTGGTCGGCGATGTCCCCGGTCACGAGCAGCGCGTCGACCCGGCCCGGCAGTTCTCGCAACCGGTCGCGGACGCGCTCGGCGCGCTCCGTCGCCCGCGCGCTTCCGTCCAGATGCAGATCGCTGATGTGTGCGAGTACGAGCACGGCCGTAGGCCCCCTCGGTCGAACGGCTAATGGATGCAGTGAATATAAGCATTAGAACTAATGCCTGAGCAATCAACTGCCGTTAGTGGAGATGTTCGGATGAAGTCCACAGACGGCTCGCGCCGCCCCCTCCGGCCGGGCAGGATGTCTGCCCGTAGCCCCTTCGCCCGTCCTGGGAGGCCCGGATGACCGGAAGCACGGCCGCGACCTTCACCGCCGACGACTACAGGGCCCGCATGGAGCGCGCCGCGCTCACGGCCGCCGAGGCGGGTCTGGCGGGCCTGCTGGTGGCCCCGGGACCGGACCTGGTCTGGCTCACCGGCTACACGCCCCCCGCGGTCACCGAACGGCTCACCCTGCTGGTCCTCGCCGCCGGACAGGACCCGATCCTCGTCGTCCCCGCCCTGGAGGCCCCGGACGCGCACAAGGCCGCCGGCGCGCCCGCCCTGACCTTCCGCGACTGGACCGACGGCAAGGACCCCTACGCCGCCACCGCCGCCCTGCTCGACGCCTCGGGCCGCTTCGGCATCAGCGACAACGCCTGGGCCCTGCACCTGCTGGCGCTGCAACAGGCCATGCCCGCCGGTTCCTACGCGTCGCTCACCGAGGCGTTGCCGATGCTGCGCGCCGTCAAGGACACGGTCGAACTGGAGCTCATGGCGGCCGCGGGAGCCGCCGCCGACGCGACGTTCGAGGAGATCCGGAACGTCCCGTTCGCCGGCCGCCGGGAATCCGAGGTGGCGGCGGACCTCGACCGGCACCTGCGCCGGCACGGACACGAGCAGGTCGACTTCACCATCGTCGCCTCCGGCCCGAACGGCGCCAACCCGCACCACGAGGCGGGCGACCGCGTCATCGAACGCGGCGACATGGTCGTCCTCGACTTCGGCGGCCTGCGGGACGGCTACGGCTCCGACACCTCCCGCACGGTCCACGTCGGCGAACCCACCGAAGAGGAACGCCGTGTGCACGACATCGTGCGGGCCGCCCAGGAGGCCGGCTTCCGCGCCGTGCGGCCGGGGGCCACCTGCCAGGACGTCGACCGGGCCGCCCGCGCGGTCATCGCCGACGCCGGCTACGGCGAGTACTTCATCCACCGCACCGGACACGGCATCGGCGTCACCACCCACGAGCCGCCGTACATGATCGAGGGCGAGCTGCAGCCCCTCGTACCCGGCATGTGCTTCTCCGTGGAACCCGGCATCTATCTGCCGGGCCGGTTCGGTGTGCGCATCGAGGACATCGTGACCGTCACCGAGGACGGCGGGCGGCGCCTGAACACCACGTCCCGCGAGCTGGTCATAGTGGAGTGACGCCACCATGTCCCCACCACGCCTCCCGAACGGCAACGGCGCGACCATGACCCAGGCACCGACACCCACCGCGGACACCGTCCGCCGGCTGGTCCATTCGCTCCTCAAGGACGGCAAGGAGACCAAGCAGGGAAGGGAAGGCACCGGCCCCGACGTCCGGCCCGCCACCCGGGGCGCCGAACCCGCCACCTGGTGGGTCGGCACCCGCCATGTGCTGCGCCTCGCCCCCGACCGCGAGGCCACCGTGCGCCAGCGCCGCGAACTGCGCCTGCGCGACCTCGTCCGCCCGCACATCCCGGTGGCGGTGCCGGCCAGCGTGGCGCACGGCGAGTGGGCGGCCGGGCTGACCTACACGCTGGACACCAAGGTGCCGGGCGGTTCGGGGGAGGAGCACGACGTGTCCGCCGTCGGCGAGGCCGACCTCGCGGCACTGCTCACCGGACTGCGCGAGGTGCCGGTCCGGCAGGCCGAGACCCTCGGTGTGCCGCGCGCCGCGCCGCGCTCCCTGGAGGCGCTGCGCCGGGCCGCCGTGCGCGCCGCCGAACACTGCGCCGAGGCCGACGAGTTCGACGCCGCACGCCTGCACCAGCTCACCCAGGCCGCCGCGGCCCAGCTCGCCGCCCAGCCGGGCTCGGCGGTCCTCACCCACCACGCCCTCACCGGCGGCCACCTCGTGGTCAGCGCCGACGGCCGGGTGCGCGGCGTCCTCGGCTGGGCCGGCGCGGTCGTCGGGGACCCGGCCGAGGACATCGCGGGACTCGCGCTCGCCGTCGGATCCCCCGCCGCCGTACGCGCCGCCACCCTCGCCGGCTACGGCGCCCGGCCCTGTCTGCGCGGCCTGTGGCTCGCCCGCTGCGACACCGTCGTCCATCTCGCCGAGGCCCTCACGGGCGGCGACGCGGGCCGGCTCGCCGTGTCGCGGACGCGGCTGCGCCACGCCTGGGAGCCGATCCTGCTGGAACGCGTGACGGACCTGCGCGAGACGGACGACGACGCCCTGTAGCCGGGCGCCGTCGCAGCCGCGTCACTCCTGCAGCAGCACCACGCCCGACTCCCCGGGCAGCCGCACCACCCCGTCGGCCCCGGGCGTCTCGACCGGCTCCCACGCGGCCAGCACACGCGCGTGCGGTACGCCGAGGGACAGCGCCGCCGGTTCCCGCGCCAGGTTCACCGCCACGAGGACGTCCCCGCGCCGGAAGGCGATCCAGCGGCGCTGCTCGTCGCAGGCCACCTTGGTGTCGGCGAGGTCGGGGTCGGTCAGATCGGGCTGCTCATGGCGCAGGGCGAGGAGCCGCCGGTACCAGGCCAGCACACGCGCGTGCGGCTCGCGTTCCGGTTCGGACCAGTCGAGGCAGGAGCGGTCCCGGGTCGCCGGATCCTGCGGGTCGGGCACGTCCTCCTCCTTCCAGCCGTGCGCCGCGAACTCCCGCCGCCTGCCCCGCCGTACGGCGTCCGCGAGTTCCGGGTCGGTGTGGTCGGTGAAGAACTGCCAGGGCGTGTCGGCGGCCCACTCCTCGCCCATGAAGAGCATCGGCGTGAACGGCGCCGTAAGGGTCAGCGTCGCCGCACAGGCCAGCAGCCCGGGGGAGAGCAGGGCCGAAAGCCGGTCCCCCTGGGCGCGGTTGCCGACCTGGTCGTGGGTCTGGCTGTAGCCGAGAAGCCGGTGCCCTGCCACGCGCGTGCGGTCCAGGGGGCGTCCGTGGTGCCGCTCGCGGAAGCTCGAGTACGTGCCGTCGTGGAACCAGCCGCCGCTGAGGGTCTTGGCGAGCCCGCCGAGCCCAGCGCGCGCGAAGTCGGCGTAGTAGCCCTGCGACTCGCCGGTCAGCGTGGTGTGCAGGGCGTGGTGGAAGTCGTCGTTCCACTGCGCGTGCAGCCCGAAGCCGTTCTCCGAGCGGGAGGTGATGAGCCGCGGGTCGTTCAGATCCGACTCGGCGACCAGGAACAGCGGCCGGTCCACCTCGGCGGCCAAAGCGTCGACGGCCGACGACAGTTCCTCCAGGAAGTGCCGGGCGCGGGTGTCCACCAGCGCGTGCACCGCGTCCAGGCGCAGCCCGTCGATCCGGTAGTCGCGCAGCCACGCCAGCGCGCTGCCGACGAGGAACGCGCGCACCTCGTCCGACCCGGGCGCGTCCAGGTTGACCGCCGCGCCCCACGGCGTGTGGTGCGTGTCCGTGAGGTACGGCCCGAAGACCGGCAGGTAGTTGCCGGACGGGCCGAAGTGGTTGTGCACCACGTCGAGCACCACGCCCAGGCCGAGTTCGTGGGCCCGGTCGACGAAGCGTTTCAGCGCCTCGGGTCCGCCGTACGGCTCGTGCACCGCCCACAGCGAGACGCCCTCGTACCCCCAGCCGTGGGTGCCAGGGAAGGGGCACAGCGGCATCAGCTGCACGTGTGTGACGCCCAGTTCGGCGAGATGGCCGAGCCGCTCCGCGGCCGCGTCCAGGGTGCCCTCGCGCGTGTACGTCCCCACGTGCAGCTCGTACAGCACCGCGCCGGGCAGCGGCCGCCCGGTCCACCGCGCGCGCCACGCGTACCGCTCGTGGTCGACGACCGCGCTCAGCCCGTCCGGGCCGTCCGGCTGCCGCCGCGAGCGCGGATCGGGCAGCACGGGCCCGTCGTCCAGCGCGAAGCCGTACCGGGACCCGTCGCGCGCCTCGGCCTCGCCCCGCCACCACCCCGGCCGTTCCGGATCGCGCTCCAACGCGCATGTGACGTCGTCGCACCGGAGCGTCACCCGGGCGGCCTGCGGTGCCCACACCTCGAACTGCACGGACGGTTCCCCTTCGTCTGCTCACCGTGATGTAGCCCGTCCATGGTGCGTCAAAAGAGATCAATCCGCTGCCGCATCCTCCCTTTTGCGGCAGGTGTCGCCGGGTACGCGCGCGTGGCGGCCGTTTTCCCGTTTTCTGGACAGCCCGGCCGCGCTGCCCGACAATCACCAGCGTGACGTCGTCCTTCGAGTTCAACACGTACCCCGCGCGGCTCTCCGACGTGGAGCGCGACAGGGCGCTGAAGGTGCTCCGTGACGGCGTCGCCATGGGCCGTCTGTCCCATGACACGTTCGTCCGTCGCATGGAACTGGCGCTGACCGCCCGCCGCCCGGACGAGCTCGCCGTGCTCACCGCCGACCTGCCCACGGAGAGCCGGTTCTCCCGGATGGTGTTCGGCACCGTCGAGGCGGTCTCCGGATTCACCGAACGGCTGCGCCGGGCCTGGCAGGCCGAGCGGCTGCCCAAACTGCTGCTGCCCCACCCGGCGCACGGCCATCCGCTGCGCATAGGCCGCGACCCCGCCAGCGGGCTGCGCCTCAGCCACGAGACCGTCTCCCGCGTGCACGCCGAACTCCGCCACCAGGGCGGCATGTGGGTCCTGCGCGACCTCGGCTCCACCAACGGCACGACCGTGAACGGCCGGCGGGTCGTCGGCGCGGCCCTCGTCCGCGAGGGCGACCAGGTCGGCTTCGGGCAGATGACGTTCCGGCTGACCGGAGCCCGGCCGGCGTCCGGCTGACCTGAAACCGAGGCACTCCCGGGCCCCGGCCTGGGAGTTGTCGGCCGCCCGCCCGCCAGGGTGGCTCAAATCCCGTTGCCGTCCATGGTGTTGACGTACCCCTGAAGTCGTGACTCACTGTGCGTACGCCATCTACACCTGGTGAACCGACGGCATCGCATGGGGGAGGTGTGCCCTGCCGCCCCTCCCGCGCTACCCGACCGTCGACGAACTGGGCGCCCGGGCCGCCGCCCTCGTCGCCCGCCACCCCCGTGACGCCCGGCTGCGCCGGATCGGCACGTCCCGCGCGGGCACCCCCCTCTGGCTGCTCTCCGTCGGCCACGGCAGCCGCCAGGCCCTCGTCGTCGCCGGCCCGCACGCCAACGAACCCGTGGGCGGCGCCACCGTGCTGCGCCTGGCCGAGCGGGCCCTGGCCGACACCCGGCTCACCGAGGGCGCCGACGCCACCTGGAACCTGCTGCTCTGCCTCGACCCCGACGGACTGCGCCGCAACGAAGGCTGGCTCACCGGCCCGTACACCCTCGGCCAGTACTTCCGGAACTTCTTCCGGCCCGGCTTCCTCGAACAGCCCGAATGGCTGCCCGACGGCGCGGCCGGCGCCGCCCTGCCCGAGACCCGTGCGCTCCTCGACGTCCAGGACGAACTCCGTCCGTTCCTCCAGTGCTCCCTGCACGGCGTGGACATCGGAGGCGGCTTCGTCGAGCTCACCCGCGACCTGCCCGGCCTCGCCCCGCGCCTCGCCCGCATCGCCGCCCGGCTCGGCGTTCCCCGCGAACTCGGCGCGTACGACGCCCTGTACTGGCCGGGCCTCGGACCCGCCGTCTACCGGATCCCGCCGCCGCGCCGGGCCGGCCTCGCCGCGGCCATCACGGAGGCGGCCGTCGAGTCGACGTGGTTCCACCCGCACGGCCACGGCACCGTCACCGCGGTCGTCGAGGCGCCCATGTGGGGCGTGGCGGCCGTGTCGGACGGCTCCCCGCCCGCCGACCAGGACGCGGTGCTACGGGCCGTCAGCCGCGCCCTGCGCCATGACACGGGGCTTCTGCGGCACCTGCTGGCCCGGATCCGCCCGCACCTGGCCGCCGTGCCCGAAGCGGCGCGCCTGCTCGCCCCGGTCGACGACTACTTACTGGTCTGCCCCGGCCTGGCCGACGCCTGGGATCCCGAGACCGGCGGCGGCGCGGCACACCCCCTCCCGCCCCTGACCACCGCCCATCTGGCCGCCCTGCGCATCTCCGGGCGACGGCTGGTGCTGCGCACCGCGGGGCTGCTGCACCAGCTCGTGCGGGCGGCGGGACGCGACCCGGCCGGGGCCCTGCCGGAGCTGGACCGGCTGATCGACGCGTGGTGCGCCGACTACCGAGACGGCTGCGGGGCGCGCTGGATCCCGGTGGCACGCCAGGCGGAGTACCAGACACGCGTGGTGCTCTGTGTCTTCGAGCTGGCCGCGCGGCACACAGGTGTTCGAGAGGCCGGGGCGGCGGTGCCGGTGCAGCGGGACTGAACGCCGCACGGGGCCTACGACGCCCCCTCGCGCGCGTGCAGCGCCGCCGCGACCACCGTGCGGGACTGGTGCTCGACCTGGTGCTCCAAGGGCACCCAGCGGGCGCGGAAACGTTCCGCGAAAGCGTCGCTCCAGGTCGCGACGAGTTCCTCGAGCTGCTTGGCCGCCCGGTCGTCGGTCCCGCGCAGCACCCGCAGCAGCATGGCCGCCGCCCGCAGCGGCACCCGCCGCACGAACGCGTCGACGCTGCCGACGTACGCCATGGTGCGGTCGGCGGGCAGGGTGTGGACCAGGTCGGCGGCCAGCCCCGGCACCAGCTCCAGACCCCACTGGGCGGCCCGCAGCAACGGCCCGTCCAGGTCCGCCAGCCGGGGCAGCGCGCCGTCGAGCACGCGCGTCACCTCCAGCGCGTCGCGCTGCAGCCGGCGCGCGAGCCGGCCGATCGCCGCCGCCGGGGCCGGATGCGGAGCCGGGTCGTCCACCAGGTCGCTCGCCCACATCGGCACCTCGACCACCGCGGTCAGACCCCCGTACCGATGGGCGTGGAACCAGGTGCTGTGCCGCGCGTCGTCCGGCAGGCTCGGGTACGCCGGACCGATCCCCGGCGCGGGCATCACATGCACCCCCGGTCCGGAGGCGGGCCAGCCCGCGGCGTCCGAGGCACCGGTCTCCACCGGGATGTGCAGCTCCGCCGCGGACTTGGCGAACGGCTCGGCAAGACCGGGCACGTCCTTCGTCAGCTGCACCCAGCTGCCGCCCAGATCCGTGCCGTGCAGGGTCACCTGGAGGTAGGGCCGCAGCTCGTCGATGACGCCGGTCAGGGCCAGGGTCTCGGGCGGCAGCCGGTCGGGCGGCAGCACGGAGGGCGCCCACTCCGGCTGCTCCGGGCCCGCGGGGCGGAAGAAGCCGAGGTGGTAGTCGAACAGGCTGCGCGGCGCCGGCGTCACATGCAGGCTCGCCCCGTCGGGGTCCGCGCACAGCAGGAAGTGCCAGGACATGCCGTCCCGCAACTCCCGCTGCGCCAGCACCCGCCGGGCGAGCGCGAGCAGGGTGCAGGAGCCGGTCGGCTCGTTGGCGTGGGCGCCGGCGACCACCAGTACGGCTCGGCGGGCGCGGCCCACGGACAGCAGGTGCAGAGGTCTGCCGGCCCGCGAGGCACCCACCTGCCGCAGGGTGCACACTCCGGGGCGGTGAGCGGTCAACGCCCGGGCAGCAGAGACCAATTCGGTCACCGTCGGGTAGCGCAGCTCCGGCAGGACACTCACCCCCGTCACATCCGCCCGAGTTCGCAGTCGCAGTACCCCACGGCCATGGTGCGGTGTCAAGAGCATGGCCGGGGAGCCTCCAGGGGGCGCCCGGAAGCACCGACGGCGGGAGTGCGGCGGGAGCCATGGACGGTGTGTGGCCCCTGCTGAGGGCGTGGCGTCACCGGCGCGGTGTCACTGCTGGTGGAGCCCGCGTCCGGCCAGGGTCAGGAACACCTCGCCGACCGCCTCCGACAGGGTCGGGTGAGGGTGGACGTGCCGGGCCACGTCGGACGGTTCGGCGTCCCAGCCGACGATCAGCTGACTCTCGGCGATCATCTCCGACACGTGCGGGCCCACCAGGTGCACGCCCAGCACGCGCCCGCCGCCCGCCTCGGTGACGACCTTCACGATGCCGCCCTGCCCGTGCACCATGCCCTTCGCGACGGCGGTCAGCGGCATGCTGTTCGCCACCACCTCGTGTCCACGCGCGCGTGCCTCGGCCTCGCTCAGCCCCACGGCCGCGGTCTGCGGCGACGAGTACGTGACCCTGGGCACGGCCGCGTAGTCCACGGGGAGGGACGGCACACCGGCCAGCGTCTCGGCCACCAGCAGCCCCTCCGCGAAGGACGCGTGGGCCAGTCCGGGCGACGGCGGCGGCAGCAGGTCGCCCACGACGTGGATCCCGGGCACGGCCGTCTCCAGCCGGTCCGAGTCGGCCGGCACGACGAAACCCCGCTCGTCCGTGGTGAGGCCCGCCGCGGCCACGTCCAGGCCGTCGGTGACCGGGGCCCGCCCGACCGCCACCAGCAGCCGCTCCGCCTCGACCGTCACGGTCTCGCCCCGGGCGGTGCGCACCCGTGCGCGTACGCCGTCGCCGAGGACCTCGGCGTCCAGGAGCCTGGCACCGGCCCGGACGTCGATGCCGCGCTTCTTCAGACCGCGGGTCAGATGACGGCTCACGTCGGCGTCCTCCAGCGGGACGATCCGGTCGGCGGCCTCGACCAGGGTGACCTCCGCGCCCAGGGAACGGTGGAACGAGGCGTACTCCACACCGATCGCGCCGCCCCCGAGCACCAGCACCGACGCCGGGAGCCCGGGCGCGAAGAGGGCGTCGTCGCTGGTCACCACGCGCCGGCCGTCCGGCTCGAGCCCCGGGAGCGCGCGCGGGCGTGAGCCGGTCGCGAGCACGATGCCGCGGCGGGCGGTCAAGCCCCGCGCGCCCTGGCCGGCGGCAGCGCCCTCCACCCGCACGGAACGCGGCCCCGTCAGCCGGGCGCTGCCCCTCACCACCCGCACGCCCGCATGCGCGAGATGGGCCTCCACGCCCCGGTGGTTGCGGGCCACGATGTCGTCGCGCGTGGCCACCAGCGCCGGCCAGTCGACGGCGTCCAGGGTCGCCTTCACACCCCAGCGCTCGCGCGCCTCCGCGATGCCGTCGACGAGTTCGGCCGCGTGCAGCATCGCCTTGCTGGGGATGCAGCCGCGGTGCAGACACGTCCCGCCGACCTTGTCCCGCTCGACGAGCACGACGTCGAGACCGAGAACGGCGGCACGCAGGGCGGTGCCGTAACCGCCGGTGCCGCCGCCGATGACGATGACGTCCGATGAGTTGACGTCCGATGAGTTCATGCCCTCAGCCTCCGCCCGCCCCTTGCCATGAGTCCAAGGCAATGTTCTTGTGGAACCGATGCAGGGCGTTTATGGGAGGGGTCTTGAGCCTGCGGCAGATGGAGTACTTCCTGACCGTCGTCGAAGAGGCGTCCTTCACCCGCGCGGCCGAACTGCTGCACGTGTCGCAGCCCGCGCTCTCCCACCAGATCAAGGCCCTGGAACGCTCGGTCGGCGGCGCGCTCCTGGAGCGCCTGCCGCGCGGCGTGCGGCTGACGCCGATGGGCCGGGCCTTCCTGCCGCACGCCGAGCTCGCCGTGCGCAGCGCCGCCCAGGCCCGCCGCGCGGCCCGCGCCGCCGCCGGCGCCGAGGGCGGCGAACTGCACATCGCCGCCGTCCACTCCGTGGCGGTCGGCGTCCTCCCGGACGTCTTCGCCCGCTGGCGCGCCGCCCACCCACGGGTCCTGCTGCACCTGCACGAGTACGCCTCCTCCGAGGCCCTGGAGGAACAGGTCGAGCGGGGCACCGCCGACCTCGCCGTCGGCCCGGCTCCCGCCGGCTGGCCCGGCACCGTCGTGGCGGTCGGCGAGGAGGACATCGTCCTGGTCGTGCCCTTCGACGACCGCTTCGCCGGCCGGACGACGGTGACGCTGCCCGAACTCGCCGACCGGCCCTGGGTGCGCTGCGCCATGGAACCCGTCGTCCAGGGCGAACGCTTCCTCGACTGGGCCTGCGGCCGGGCCGGATTCACCCCGCGCACCGCCGTGTTCACCGAGCACAGCTCCACGGCGGTACGGATGGCCGCCGCCGGGGTCGGCGTCTGCGCCGTGCCCTCCCACCTCGTACGCGACGCCGTCGGTGAGGACTGCGCCGTCCTGGCCCACGAACCGCCCTGGAAGCGCACGCTGACGGTCTTCTCCCGCGTACCACCGACTGGCGCGGCGGCGGCCTTCATCGACCTGTTGCGCTCGGCGTGGCCCCACCCGAGGGTGGCTCCGGCCGCACCGCTGCGCGCCTACGAGGACTGTCCCGAGGACGGCCCGGCGGTCGCCTGAGCGGAGCGCTGGGCGCGGAGCACGCGAGAGCACGTCCGCGGGCCGGGGTGGCCTTGCAGCGCGGCGGTACGGCCTTGGGTGGTCCATGCACGCACGCGTGCGGAGCCGCGGCCGGTGCCGCGGGTGCGGCCGCGACGGCGGGCGCGGGCTCGTCCGGCGCGGCAGCGGGCGCGGGCGCCGGCCGCGGTGCCGCACGCGGCCGGAGTCGCCTCGGGTCCCGCCATGCGCGCGTGCCGCACTGGCGTGCCCGCCTGCCGTGCCCCGTCGTGATCAGCCCGGCCTCGCTCGCCGACCCGCTCCAGCATCGCCATCGGCAGTACCCCGAAAAGCTCCTTCGCGCGGGCGCCGGCCGCGGCATCAGCGCGCGTCCGGAGTCGCCCGGGCCCCGCCATGCGCGCGTGCCGCACTGGCGTGCCCGCCTGCCGTGCCCCGTCGTGATCAGCCCGGCCTCGCTCGCCGACCCGCTCCAGCATCGCCAT
>NZ_JBWKHE010000008.1:0-106190 GCF_056433405.1 Streptomyces sp. NPDC044719 | reverse complement strand
CTCCTTCGCGCGGGCGCCGGCCGCGGCATCAGCGCGCGTCCGGAGTCGCCCGGGCCCCGCCATGCGCGCGTGCCGCACTGGCGTGCCCGCCTGCCGTACCCCGTCGTGATCAGCCCGGCCTCACTCGCCGACCCGCTCCAGCATCGCCATCGGCAGCAGCCCGAAAAGCTCCTCCGCGCGTGCGGCGCCGCGGCATCAGCGTGCGGCCGGAGTCGCCTCGGGTCCCGCCATGCGCGCGTGCCGCACTGGCGTGCCCGCCTGCCGTGCCCCGTCGTGATCAGCCCGGCCTCACTCGCCGACCCGCTCCAGCAACGCCACCGGCAGCACCGCGAAGAGCTCCTCCACGCGTGCGTGCCCCGTGAACTCACGCCCCGGCTCCAGCACATCCGCCCAGCGCCCCGGCGGCAGCGGCAGTCGTGTGTCCTGCCAGCCGCCCGCCTCCGCCAGCCGCAGCGACAGCCGCGTCACGGCCGTGAGCACCTCGCCGGAGCGGACGAACGCCGCGCAGCACGCCGCCGCGGGACCCTCGGCGGTCAGCGGCGCGTACGTCGCCGTGTCACCGAAGGCGTCGGGCCGCCGCCCCCGCAGCCCCAGGGCCGCCCGTGTCACCGCGGCCTTCTCCCCCGAGGTCCCATCGGACTCCTCGGGCGGGAAGCCCACCGCCCGCCGGTTGTCGGGGTCGACCAGCGCCCGGTACTCGGCCTCCGTGCCCTGGTAGACGTCAGGGACCCCCGGCATCGTCAGCTGGACCAGGGCCGTGCCCAGCACGTTCGCCCGGATGTGCGGCTCCAGGGCGTCCCGGAAGGCCGCAACCCGCTCGGCCGGCGCCCCGCACGGCCCGGCCGCCACGAACCGCGCCACCGCCTCCTCGTACGGCGGCTCCTGCTCGGTCCAGCTCGTGTACAGACCCGCCTCGCGCACATGCTTCAGCAGCGCGCCCTGCACCCGCTCAGGCGACCCCGGCTCCGCACCCAGCCCGAACACCGTCTGCCAGGCCGCCCACGCCAGTTGCGCGTCCGGCACCCCCTCGCCGGTGCGCGTCACCTCGGCGAGGACGTCCGCCCAGCGGTCCGGGCACTCGGTGAGCACGTTCAGCGCCGCCCGGACATCGCCGCTGCGCTTGGTGTCGTGGGTCGAGGCGACCGTCCCGCCCACTGGCCAGTCGCGCTGCACGCGCGCGCAGTACGCGTGGAACTCCTCCGGCGACAGCGCGGGAGCGCCCGGGTTCCCGCCCACCTCGGTCGCCGACAGCAGCGGCACGTACCGGTAGAACGCCGTGTCCTCGACGGACTTCGCCCGCAGCGCCGACGAGGTCTGCGCGAACCGGGTCCGGAACTCCACCTGCGCGGGCCCGTCGCCGTACCGCCCCAGCACCAGGTCCCGTACGACGTCCACCGCGCCCGCCTCCTCGGGCACGGCGAAGGCCTGCCGGGCCTCGGCCGCGGCCTCCTCGGTGACCACGGACGCGGCGTCGCCCGACTCGTAGTGCCGGTAGACGTCCATGCGCACCAGGAGCTCCTGGAGCGCCGTGCGCAGCGCCCAAGGCGCACGGTCGCGCAGGGCCGGCTCCGGCGAGGTCGCGCACAGCCGGGCCGCCACCCGGGTCAGCCGGTCCGTCTCCGTGGCCAGTTCGTGCGTGAGGACCTTGTACGCCGCCCGCCGTACCGTCGCCTCCCACTGCCCGCCCCGGTCCGTCTGCGGGGCCGCGAACCGCCGGTACTGCCCCAGGAGGTCCCCGAACCCGGCCGGGTCCGTGAAGAGCCCGTCCACGTGCCGCAGGGCGTCGTAGCCGGTGGTCCCCGCGACGGGCCAGGACGCCGGCAGCTGCTCACCGTCGGCCAGGATCTTCTCCACGACCGTCCAGCGGCCGCCCGTCGCCTCGTGCAGCCGCCCGAGGTAGCCGTCGGGGTCGGCGAGCCCGTCGGGGTGGTCGATGCGCAGCCCGTCGATCACGCCCTCGTGCAGCAGCTCGAGGATCTTGCCGTGGGTCGCCTCGAAGACCTCGGGGTCCTCCACCCGTACCCCGATCAGCTCCGAGATGCTGAAGAACCGCCGGTAGTTGAGCTCGGTCCGGGCCAGCCGCCACCACACCGGGCGGTACCACTGCGCGTCCAGCAGCCGCGGCAGCGGCAGGTCCTCGGTGCCCTCGCGCAGCGGGAACACATGGTCGTAGTAGCGCAGGACGCCACCGTCGACGCGCAGCTCCCCGAGCACCTCTCCCAGCGGCCCGCCGAGCACCGGCAGCAGCACCTGGCCGTCCTGTGCCTCCCAGTCGATGTCGAACCAGCGCGCGTACGGCGACTTGGGGCCCTCGCGCAGCACCTCCCACAGGGCGCGGTTGTGGCGCGGGGCCATGGCCATGTGGTTCGGGACGATGTCCGCCACCAGGCCGAGCCCGTGCTCACGCGCCGTGCGGGCCAGCGCCCGCAGCCCCTCCTCGCCGCCCAGCTCCTCCCGCACGCGCGCGTGGTCGACGACGTCATAGCCGTGCGTCGACCCCGGCACGGCCTCCAGGACGGGGGACAGATGCAGATGCGAGACGCCGAGCGAGGCCAGGTACGGCACCACGGCCGCCGCGGCCCCGAAGGGGAAGTCGGGCTGCAGCTGCAGCCGGTACGTGGCCGTGGGCACCACCGGGTCAGGACGCTCAGGTGTCATGAACCGTACGTACCCGCCCTGCCGCCGTTCGTGTCATCGCCCGCGCCAGGTGCGCCGCGCGTCGCCCGGACGGGTGGCACTTTCCGGACGACGCGGCGGGGGCGGCTACACCGGCCGCTGGAGCACCGTGAGGCTCCGGTCGGGCAGGGTCAGCCGGTCCCCGGCCTGCACCTTCTCGCCGGTGTCCGACGGCACACCTTCGGCGCGGGCCGTGTCGACCACGACCTGCCACTGCCGCCCGTGGTCGACCGGCACCACGAACTCCAGCGGCTTCGGCGAGGCGTTGAACATCAGCAGGAACGAGTCGTCGGAGATGCGCTCCCCGCGCGGGCCCGGCTCCGAGATCGCGTTGCCGTTGAGGAACACCGTCAGCGCCGACGCCCGCGCCGAGTCCCAGTCCCGCTGGGTCATCTCCCGGCCCTCAGGAGTGAACCAGGCGATGTCGGACAGGTCGTCGTGCGTGCCCTCCACGGGCCGGCCGTGGAAGAAGCGCCGCCTGCGGAAGACCGGGTGGTCCCTGCGCAGCCACACCATCGCGCGCGTGAAGGCCAGCAGCTCCCGCTTGAGTCCCCCTTCCTCCTCGTCGCCCTCCGGCCACTCGACCCAGGCCAGTTCGTTGTCCTGGCAGTACGCGTTGTTGTTGCCTCGCTGGGTGCGGGCGAACTCGTCGCCGTGGCTGATCATGGGAACGCCCTGGGACAGCATCAGCGTCGCGATGAAGTTCCGCATCTGCCGGGCCCGCAGCCCCAGCACGTCCGGGTCGTCGGTCTCGCCCTCGGCCCCGCAGTTCCAGGACCGGTTGTGGCTCTCGCCGTCCCGGTTGTCCTCGCCGTTGGCCTGGTTGTGCTTGTCGTTGTACGCCACCAGGTCGTGCAGGGTGAAGCCGTCGTGGCAGGTCACGAAGTTGATGGAGGCGAGCGGGCGCCGGCCGTCGTCCTGGTACAGGTCGGACGAGCCGGTCAGCCGTGAGGCGAACTCCGCGAGAGTGCGCTGCTCGCCCCGCCACAGGTCGCGCACGGTGTCCCGGTACTTGCCGTTCCACTCCGTCCACAGCGGTGGGAAATTCCCCACCTGGTAGCCGCCCTCGCCCACGTCCCACGGCTCGGCGATCAGCTTCACCTGCGAGACCACGGGGTCCTGCTGCACCAGGTCGAAGAACGACGACAGCCGGTCCACCTCGTGGAACTGCCGGGCCAGTGTCGCGGCGAGGTCGAAGCGGAACCCGTCGACATGCATCTCCGTGACCCAGTACCGCAGCGAGTCCATGATCAGCTGGAGCACGTGCGGGGACCGCATGAGCAGGGAGTTCCCTGTCCCTGTCGTGTCCATGTAGTAGCGGGGGTCATCGGTGAGCCGGTAGTAGCGCGAGTTGTCCAGGCCCTTGAAGGACAGCGTCGGGCCCAGGTGGTTCCCCTCGGCGGTGTGGTTGTAGACCACGTCGAGGATCACCTCGATCCCGGCCTCGTGCAGCGCCTTCACCGCCGACTTGAACTCCAGGACCTGCTGGCCCCGGTCGCCCCAGGACGCGTAGGCGTTGTGCGGGGCGAAGAAACCGATCGTGTTGTAGCCCCAGTAGTTGTTCAGGCCCATGTCGACCAGTCGGTGATCGTTCACGAACTGGTGTACGGGCATCAGCTCCAGGGCCGTGACCCCGAGCTCGGTGAGGTGCTCGATGACCGCCGGGTGGGCGAGGGCCGCGTAGGTGCCGCGCAGCTCCTCCGGCAGCCCCGGGTGCCGCATGGTGAGGCCCTTGACATGGGCCTCGTAGATCACCGTGTGGTGGTACTCGGTGCGCGGGAGCCGGTCGTCGCCCCAGTCGAAGTACGGGTTGACCACGACCGACGTCATCGTGTGCGGCGCCGAGTCCAGGTCGTTGCGCCGGTCGGGCTCGTCGAAGTGGTAGCCGTACACCTCCTCGCCCCAGCCGATCGAACCGCTGATCGCACGCGCGTACGGGTCGAGGAGCAGCTTCGCGGAGTTGCAGCGCAGCCCGCGCTCCGGGGCGTACGGGCCGTGCACCCGGAACCCGTACCGCTGCCCCGGCATGATGCCCGGCACGTACGCGTGCCGCACGAACGCGTCGCTCTCCCGGAGCTCGATCGCCGTCTCCGAGCCGTCGTCGTGCAGCAGACACAGCTCTACTCGGTCCGCGGCCTCCGTGAAGACCGCGAAGTTGGTACCGGCGCCGTCGTACGTGGCACCGAGTGGATACGCCTCTCCAGGCCAGACCTGCATGGATACGACTCTTTCAGGTGTGCGGCGCCGGTGGGGACGCCTTGGCCCCGAGTCTCCCCGAAAGTGAGGGAACCTCCTATGACTTATGTCCCTCTTACCGAATGACCAGTGCATACGCGGTATGCCGAATCAGTGGGGCAAAAAGATACTCCCGGGGCTGTTGGGGGGAGTAAGGGGATGATGTGCGCAAGACAGTGCACCGTCACTTAGGGAAGCTGGTGGCCGGTACGGCCATCGCCGTGGCCGGGACCGCCGTGATGGTGGGGATCACGCTGCCGGGCACGGCGGGGGCGGACGACACGGGTACCAGCGCGGGGCAGGCGGGGCGGTCCGTACAGCAGGAGTCCGGCGCGGACCGGGCCGTGGCGCCCGGGGTGGTGGAGGAGGCGCCCGCCGAGGGGGAGAAGGGCACGGGCCGCGACCCGCTGACCGACGACGAGATGGAGCGGGTCGCGAAGATCGCCCTGAACCGGCAATTGCTCCAGAGCAGTGAGGGTGTCGACGGGGAGCGCGGCCCGCAGCGTCTCGGCGTCGACCTCGCCGAACCGGAGGCCGACGAGGTCGGCGACCCGGACGCGCCGCGGCGCGCCGACGTGACCTTCTACGACTACCGGGACGACACCCTCGTCACCAGGACCGTCGACCTCGGCACCGGCAAGGTGGTGCGGACCGGCACCCAGCGCGGTGTCCAGCCGCCCCTGAGCGGCGACGAGAAGGCCGAGGCGGCCAGGCTGCTGATCGCCGACCCGCTGGGCGCGGGCCTGAAGGCCGATTACCGGGACGCCACCGGCAAGGAGCTCACCTCCCCGGACCAGCTGCAGCTCAGCGGCGCCGTCTACCGGGCCGCGCCGGACGCCCAGCCCGCCGTGCTCGACCAGTGCGGCGAGCACCGCTGCGTCCGGCTGTTCCCGAAGATCAAGAACGGGCCCTGGGTCGACGCGAGGTCGATCGTGATCGACCTGAGCGCCCGCAAGGCCGCCCGGCTCGACCGCTGACCCGCTCTGCTCGCTCTTACTCTCACTGTCAGGGAGTCATCTCGTCATGCATGTGAACAGACGCGGCAAGGTCCGCACCCGGGCGGCCGTGGGCCTGACCGTGGCCACGCTCGCCGCCGGCGTCGCGGCCGGTGCGGGACCCGCCACCGCCCAGCCGAAGGCCGCCTCCGCGGCGCCGGCGGCGCCCTACTGCGGGGCCGCCCACCGCATCGAGCAGAAGCTCTCCACCGGCACGACCTGGCGGATGTGCTGGCGCTACGACGGCAAGGCCGGCCTCGTCCTGGAGAACATCTCGTACCAGCCCAAGGGCGAACCCAAGCCGATCAAGGTCCTCAACAGCGCCAGGCTCGGCCAGATCCACGTCCCCTACGACGACGGCAAGGTCGAGTACGACGACCTGACCGGGTTCGACTTCGCCCAGGGCCTGATGAACCTGGCCCCAGGGGAGTGCCCCGGCGGCACCATCAAGACGGTCAAGGTCCCGGACTCCTGGAACGAGGACCCGAACGTCAAGGGCCTGTGCACCACCACCCGCTCCCGCGGCCACGCCTACCGCATGCAGGGCGACACCGCGAACAAGGTCTACCAGGCCCAGGGCAAGGACCTGCTCGTCTACACCGTGAACCAGGTCGGCTGGTACGAGTACATGACCGAGTGGCGCTTCCAGGACGACGGCACGATCACCATGAACGTCGGCGCCACCGGCAGCCTGTCGTGGGACGACTACGACGCCGGGGACGGCCGCGGCTGGCCCATCGGCAAGGGGGCCGCCGCCAAGGCCACCAGCCACAGCCACAACGCCTTCTGGCGGCTCGACTTCGCACTCGACGGCTCCACCGCCAACAAGATCGAGCAGTACGACTCGACCGTCACCGCCCCGGCCAGGGGCCAGCGCGCCCCGAGCACCAAGACGACCCGCACCAAGGTCACCAAGGAACTCGCCGGGGACAGCAAGAACTACCGCTGGTGGCGTGTGGTCAGCACGGCCGGCAAGAACAAGGACGGGCACCCGCGCTCCTACGAGATCGTCCCCGGCCCGACGACCAAGTACCCCGGCCGCGGCTACACCAAGCACGACGTGTACTTCACCCAGTACAACAAGTGCGAGCTGTTCGCCAGCCACAACCCCGGCGACTGCGGTGCCGGAGCCGGCGACTCCGTCGACAAGTGGGTGAACGGGCAGGCCCTCAAGCACCCGGTGGTCTGGACGAACATCGGCTTCCACCACATAGCCCGGGACGAGGACCAGCAGCCCATGCCCGTCCACTGGCAGGGATTCTCCATCGCCCCGCGCGACGTCACGGCTATGAATCCGCTCACTCCGGCCGAGCTCGGCTGGCAGAACGGGCACTGGCAGCCGCGTCGTTGAGAACTACCCGGCCCATCCGGCTGCACCGCCGACCGCTCCCGGAGTACCCTTCCTTGATCGTTGGGTGGGGCCAGGCCCCTCGGGAGGCTCGGGGGAGCGGAAGGCGGTGCGCGGGTGGGCTCGGGAGGGCTGGAGCTGCCCCCTGGTGACGAGGGTCACGAGGGGAACTCCGCAGACGTCCCGACCGGTGCCGTGTCCCTGGCGCGGCCGATGGACGCGACGGGCTCGATCGGCCCGGAACTGGACTGGGACGCCGACGCCTGGCGCGAGGTGCGCACCCGCGCCCAGCGGGCCGGCCGCGCCTACATCTGGCTGAACCTCGTCGAACAGCGGCTGCGCGCGGTCGTCGCCGCCGTACTGCGGCCCGTCTACGAACCCGTCCACGGCGACGACTGGGTGGTGGCCGCCGCCGGGCCCGCCGGGCAGGAATGGGTGCAGCGCGCCGTCGCCGTACGCGAGGTCAGCCGCCGCAAGGGCTATCTGCTCGACCCGGCCGACGACAACGTCCTGTCCTTTCTCACCCTGCCGCAGCTGCGCGAGCTGATGGTGCAGCACTGGCCCTGCTTCGAGCCCTACTTCGACGACCGCCGGGACGTCGAGCTCGCCCTGGACGAGCTGGAGGTCACCCGGAACGTCGTCTCCCGCAACCGGGCCCTGTCCGAGGCCGTCCTGAACCAGGCCGAGCGCGCCTCGGCCCGGCTGCTGGAGATGCTCGGCGCCGACGGTGACGTGCCGTCGGCACGCCGGCTGCCCGTCGACGCCGTCGAGGACCTGGTCGGCGACCGGTACGCCGACCTGGTCGCCGTCCACTCGGACCGGGTGCGGCTGATGCGCCAGTTCCCGGCCGAGGACATCTTCGGCGGCGCCCGCCGCCTCGACGCCATCGGCATAGGCCTCAACCTGCTCGTGCAGAACTTCTCCGGCCGCCGGCTGGTGCGGCTGGCCGAGTCGGGCTGCCGGGTGCGGCTGCTGTTCCTCAACCCGGCCTCCAGCGCGGTCAAGCGGCGCGAGCGCGAACTGGGCATCAAGCGCGGCGAGCTCAGCCGGGCCGTCGAGATGAACATCCTGCACATGCGCCGGGTGCGCGCCCGGCTGCGCGACCCGGGGGCCTTCGAGATCCAGGTCTTCGACGAGACGCCCCGCTTCACGGCGTATCTGGTCGACGGCGACGGGGCGGACGGCATCGCGGTCGTGCAGAACTATCTGCGCCGGACACGCGGCATGGAGGCGCCGGTGTTCGTGCTGCGCAACGGCAGCAAGACGGTCAAGTCAGGCGAGATCGACGAAAGCGGCCTCTTCCCCACCTATCGCGAGGAGTTCGAGGTGATGTGGGCGGATTCGCGGCCGGTGTCGTGAACGGCGCTCCGCTGTGGGGCGGTTGTGCCGGTCCACCCGGCCGCCGCCGGGCGTAAGCGGAACGCGCTCCTCGGATTGTCAGTGGTGCATGCGAAGGTGGTGACCACTGGGGGACACCACCGGGGGACGCACCACAAGAAGGGGGACCGCCCATGGGCTGGCACCGGGAGCTGCTGATCGGCTTCGACCTGGAGACGACGGGCACCGATCCGCGCGAGGCGCGCATCGTCACGGGGGCCGTGATCGAGGTCAGGGACGGGGAGCCGATGGGGCGCCGCGAGTGGCTGGCCGACCCGGGCGTGCCGATCCCCGAGGACGCGGTGGCGGTGCACGGCATCAGCAATGAACGCGCGGCGGCCGAGGGCAGACCGGCCGACCAGGTGGCTGACGCCCTCGCCGACGTCCTCACCTCCTACTGGAAGTCGGGCGTGCCGGTCGTCGCCTACAACGCGGCCTTCGACCTGACCCTGCTCTCCGCCGAATTGCGGCGGTACGGACTGCCGTCCCTGCGCGACCGCCTGGGCGGCGTGGACCCCGCCCCGGTCATCGACCCGTACACCATCGACCGCTGGGCCGACCGCTACCGCCGCGGCAAGCGCAACCTCCAAGCGGTCTGCTCGGAGTACGGCGTGGTCCTCGACTCCGCGCACGACGCCACGGCCGACGCCCTGGCGGCGGCCCGGCTGGCCTGTGCGATAGCCGACCGCCACCCCAAGATCGCGAGCCTGGGCCCGGCCGACCTGCACCACCGCCAGATCGAGTGGTACGCGCAATGGGCGGCGGACTTCCAGAGCTTCCTGCGCGGCAAGGGTGACGCGACCGCTGTGGTGGACGGGGCATGGCCCCTGCGGGAGTTGGCGGACGAGCCGGTCTGACCCGGCGGGGCCCCAGGTCCTCAGAAGGGATACCACCGCACGGTCTCGTCGCCCTCCCGCAACGACGCCACCCGCCGCTCGAACTCGGCCAGCGCCTTCGGGTTGCTCGGCGCGTGCTGGGCCACCCACGCACAACTGGCCGTCTCCCGGGCGCCGCGCAGCACCGAGCACCCGTCCCACTCCCGGACATCCCACCCGTACGTCTCGGTGAAGGAGCCGTACGCCTCGTCCGCGAGCCCGTACCGGTCATGGGACAGCGCCATCACCACCAGATCGTGCTCGCGCAGGTCGGAAGAGACCGTCTCCAGGTCGACCAGAACCGGCCCGTCCGGGCCGACATGCACATTGCGGGGCAGCGCGTCGCCGTGGATCGGCCCGGGCGGCAGCCGGGGCGTCAGCGCGGCGGCCTCCGCGGCGAAGCCGTCCCGCCGCTCGCGCAGATACGTCGCGTCCGCGGGGTCGATCGCCTCGCCCGCGAGCCGCAGCCAGCGTTCCACACCGCCCAGCAGATCGCGGGCCGGCAGTTCGAAAGGAGGAAGAGGCGTGACATGCACGACCCGTAGCAGTTCGGCCAGATCCCTCGGCTCGGCGGGCCGTACGGCATCGGGCAGCCGGTGCCACACCGTCACCGGGTGCCCCTCGACCAGCAGCGCCTTCGGCTCGGCCGCCCGGACCGCCGGCACACCCGCCTCCGCGAGCCACACCGCGACGTCCAGCTCGCGGCGCGCCCGCTCCAGGAGCTCGGCGTCACGGCCGACCTTGACGACCAGGTCACCGGCGGCGAACACCGCGTTCTCGCCCAGCGCCAGCAGCCGCGCCTCACGGGCCGCGCCGCCCGGCACGCCCGCCGCGGCCAGTACGTCCCGCGCCCGTGCCTCGTCCATCGTCCGCCTCCGTGGTCCAGGTCCTTGTGCGTCGCCGTCGGGTTCCGGCCATCCGTCCGCCAGTCTCCCATTCGTACAGGTGGGACCGTGTGCGCGGTGCCTTGACGAGGCAGGCCGCCTTCACGACCATGACGTGGCCCGTCCGAGCTGTGCGAAGGGGCTGATGCCGTGACGTCGGTGACCGAGGTGAGGAAGCCGGCCGATCCGGCACCGGGCCGGGTCAGGCCCCGCCGGGCCGTGGACCGCGGCGCCTGGTTCCTGGTGCTGCCCGCCCTGATCCCCATCCTGGTCCTCAGTGTCGGCCCGCTGCTGTACGGGATCCTGCTGGCCTTCACCGACGCCCAGTCGGGCCGCACCGAGCCCACGCAGTGGATCGGCGGCCTCAACTTCCGGGACCTGCTGCACGACACACTGTTCTGGGAGTCGTTCCGGATCGGGCTGGTGTGGGCGGTCGGGGTGACCGTGCCGCAGTTCCTGCTCGCGCTGGGCCTCGCCCTGCTGCTCAACCAGGAGCTGCGGCTGCGCTGGCTGGCCCGTGCGCTGGCGATCATTCCGTGGGCCATGCCCGAGGTCGTCGTCGGCATCATGTGGCGGCTCGTCTACAACCCGGACGCGGGCATCCTCAACGAGACCCTGCGCGATATCGGCCTGGGCGGCGGCCGCGACTGGCTCAGCGGGCTGGCGACCGCGCTGCCCGCCGTGATCCTCGTCGGCGTCTGGGCGGGCATGCCCCAGACGACGGTGGCGCTGCTCGCCGGGCTGCAGAACACCCCGCGCGAACTGCACGAGGCGGCGGCGGTCGACGGGGCGGGTGCCTGGCGCCGCTTCCGGACGGTCACCTGGCCCGCCCTCAGACCCATCGCCCTCGCCATCACCGCGCTCAACCTGATCTGGAACTTCAACTCCTTCGCCCTGGTCTACGTGCTCACCAACGGCGGCCCCGGCGGCCGGACCCGGCTGCCCATGCTCTTCGCCTACGAAGAGGCCTTCCGCTACGGGCAGTTCGGCTACGCGGCGGCGATGGGCTGTGTGATGGTGGCCGTGATCTCGATCGCCCTGGCCGTGTTCCTCGCCGGCCGTCTCAGGGGAGGTGACGACGCGTGAGGACCTCCGCTCCGGCCCATGTCGGCCAGTACACCGCGCTGCTCGCGTACCTGGTCTTCCTCGCCTTCCCGTTCCTCTGGCTGGTCTCGACGGCGTTCAAACCGCCGCGTGAGCTGGGCAGTCTGCATCCGACGTGGATCCCGGAGGATCCCACCCTCGCCAACTTCCGGCAGGCCTTCGAGGAACAGCCCCTGCTGCACGCGGCCCTCAACTCCCTGCTCGCCGCGCTCGGAGCGGCGGCCATCGCCGTGCTGATCGCGACGCCGATGGCCTATGTCATCGCCCGGCGGCGCACCCGGCTGGCGAAGGCGGTGACGGGCTGGGTGGTCGTCAGCCAGGCGTTCCCGTTCGTGCTGCTGATCATCCCGCTGTTCCTCGTGCTGAAGAACCTCCGAATGATCAACTCCGTGCCGGGTCTCGTGCTGGTGTACGTGGTGTGGGCGCTGCCCTTCGCGCTGTGGATGCTCGCCGGGTATGTGCGGGCCGTCCCGCCCGAGTTGGAGGAGGCCGCCGCGGTCGACGGGGCGGGCCGGGTGCGGACGCTGGTGTCGGTGACGGCGCCGCTGCTCGCGCCGGGCATCGTGGCGACGGGCCTGTTCGCGTTCATCACCGCGTGGAACGAGTTCTTCTTCGCCCTGGTGCTGCTCAAGACCCCGGAGAAGCAGACCCTGCCGGTGGTGCTCACCCACTTCATCGGGGCCGAGGGCGCCGCCGACCTCGGCCCGCTCGCGGCCGCCGCGTTCCTCGCGACGCTGCCCTCGCTGGTCGTCTTCGCCCTCATCCAGCGGCGGATCACGGGCGGGATGCTCACCGGGGCGGTGAAGAGCTGATGCGCGCCCGTCTGCCGGCCCTGGCCCTGTCTCTTCTGCTGCTCCTCGCCGGCTGCTCCTCCGGCGGCACTCGCGACGACGGCCGGATCACCCTGCGCTTCCAGTCCCTGGCCTGGCAGGAGGAGTCCGTCGAGGCCAACAAAGCGCTGGTGAAGGAGTGGAACGCCGGCCACCCGGACGTCCGGGTCGAGTACGTACAGGGCTCCTGGGACAGCGTCCACGACCAGCTCCTCACCGCCTTCGAGGGCGGCGAGGCACCCGACATCATCCACGACGCCTCCGACGACCTGGCGGACTTCGCCTACGGCGGCTACCTGGCCGATCTCACCGACCTGCTGCCCGCACGGCTGAAATCGGACATTCCGCTCCGCAGTTGGGAGACCACCAGCTTCGGGGACGGCATCTACGGCGTACCGTTCCTCCAGGAGCCACGGGTGCTGATCGCCAACGCGAAGTGGCTCCGGCAGTCCGGGGCGCGGATCCCGACCCCGGAGAAGCCGTGGAGCTGGGCCGAGTTCCGCCGCATCACCGAACGGCTCAGCGGTCAGGGGAAGTACGGCATCGCCTGGCCGCTGAAGGAGCCCGTCTCCGCCACCCTCAACCTCTCCCTGTCGGCGGGCGGACAGCTCTTCCACCGTGGGGCGGACGGCAAGGTGACGGTCCGGTTCCAGGCGGCCGACCAGGTGGTGCCGCGCACCATCCAGGAGCAGGTCGGCACCGACCGCAGCGCCTCGCCCACGACCCTGGGCAGCGGCGGCGGCGACACCCTGCCCGGCTTCTTCGGCGGGAGATACGCGATGGTCCCGCTCGGTTTCTCCTACCGTCAGCAGATCGTGCAGCAGGCGCCGAAGGGCTTCGAATGGCAGGTGCTGCCCGCCCCGGCCGGCGCCGGAGGGCTCACCCAGGGCGTCAGCCCGCAGACCCTTTCCGTCGCCGAGGACTGCCCGCACAAAAAGGAGGCCGCCGCCTTCATCGACTTCCTCCTCAGACCGCCCAACATGGTCCGCCTCGCCCTCGGCGACTGGATGCTCCCCACGGGCACCCGGGCGCTGGGCGACCCGGCCCTGCGTACGTCCGAGCACGGCTGGGCCACCGGCACCGCCCTCGCCGAGTACCTGCGCCCGGCGCCCGCGCAGACGGTGCGGGGCTACCCCGAGTGGAAGGACAAGGTGGCGACCCCGGCCCTGCAGGAGTACTACAGCGGAGCCATCGGACTGGGCGCACTGCGCGAACGGCTGGAGGAGGACGGCAACCTCGTGCTGGCGCGCTATCAGCGCTGACGGCGTCGCCGGTCCGGCTCCGTTCAAGGCACGGCGGGGCCCGTGAGGTACCGGCCCTGCTCGTCGTAGGGCCAGACATTGGGCGCGCAGCCGCGCATGCCCTTGATCTGCTGCATCATCGCGGGGGCCGGCTTGCCGGGGCCGGGGCAGCCGACGTGGCCGTGGCCGAGGAAGTGGCCGACCTCGTGGTTGATGATGAGGGCCCGGTAGGCCTTGACGTCCCTGGCGTAGACGGGAGTTGCCAGGAGCCAGCGCTTGAGGTTGACCATGACGTTCTTGGCGACGTTGCAGTTGACCTCGCCGCCGGTGTTCAGGCCGTACTGTCCGCAGATCTTGTCCACGGTCCCGGCGGTGGCGACCTTCACGACGAAGTCGGTGGGCCCGCTCGACACCCGCCGGAACGCCGAACGGCCGTCCGCCGTCCAGCCGCGCCGGTCGGCCAGGACCTTCTCCACCTGCTCGGCGACGTCCGGGGCGGAAAGGTCGATGCCGTCCTCGACCTCGACCCGGTAGCGCAGGGACGTGCCCCGCCCCGCCCCGGTGCCCGAGCCGGGGGCGACGGTGAAGGTGCCGGGGCCCGTGGCCGGGATCTCCGGCCGTGCGGAGGGGGAAGGAGAGGGGGAGCGGGAGGGGGAGGGGGAGCGCGAGGGGGAGGGCGAGGCGGTCGGGGAGGAGGGCTCCGAGGGTGTGAGGGGCCTGGCCGGGGTGGTGGTGACCGGTAAGTCCGGCGCGGGCTCGGTCGCGGGGCCCGAGCCGGCCTCGGCCGCCGTTCCCCCGGGCTTCACCGACGTCCATTCCGCCGCCCCGATTCCGGCGGCGCCGAGCAGAGCCAGCGCGGACAGGCCCGCTAACAGCGGGCCCTTCCGCCCGCGCCGCCCGGCGGAGTGCGAAGGTCGGCCGTTCCTGCGGCGGCTGCGGGACGGAGGTGTGGAGTGCGCGGTCATGGTCGTTCAGATTGCGATGGTCATGTGATCGAACATGGCGCGAAGGGTAACAGAAAGGTAACGAACATCTGCCGAGGGGTCTGTGTGATCATCCGGTAACAGGAGCCCGTCCGCGCGTGGGCCTGCGGATACTGAGCGCATGCCACGAGTTCTGCTGATCGAAGACGACCGCGCCGTCCGTGAAGGAGTCGCCCTCGCCCTGCGCCGCCAGGGACACGACGTCGCCGCCGCCGAGACGGGGGAGGAGGGGCTGGAGCGGCTGCGGTCGTTCCGGCCGGACGTCGTGGTGCTCGACCTGATGCTGCCCGGTATGCCGGGCCTGGACGTGTGCCGCGCCATGCGCGCCCTGGACCAGACGCTGCCGATCCTCATGGCGACCGCACGCGGTGACGACGTGGACATCGTCGTAGGCCTGGAGGCCGGGGCCGACGACTACGTCGTCAAGCCCGTGCAGGCCCGGGTCCTCGAGGCGCGCATCCGGGCCGTCCTGCGCCGGGCGACGGCCGTGGCGGCGGCCGACGGTGGCATACCGAAGATCGACACCTACGGAGAGCTGGCCATCGACCGCGCCGGCCACTCGGTCACCTGGCAGGGCGCCCCGGTCCCGCTCGCCCCGTCCGAACTGCGGCTGCTGCTGACGCTGTCCGCCGCGCCCGGCCAGGTGTTCAGCCGCCAGCAACTCCTGGAAGCGGTCTGGGAACACAGCTACCACGGCGACGCGCGCCTGGTGGACGCCTGCGTCAGACGGCTGCGCGCCAAGATGGGCGAGCCCTCGCGCGACCCGCGCTACATCCAGACCGTACGCGGCTTCGGCTACCGGTTCGTGTCCCCGTGAGAAGCGCCTCCGTGAGGAATCCTCGGCTGCCACGTCTGCGCGGACTCTTCCCACGCCTGCGCGGCCTGCGCACGCGCCTGGTGGTGGCGTTCGCGCTCGTCGCCGCGCTCACCGCGGCGACCACCGGCGCCCTGAGCTTCCGGGAGGCGCGCACGGGTGTGCTCCAGCAGAGCCAGGACACCGTGATCAAGCTGCTGCGCACCCAGGTCGACCGGCTCGCCCCGCAGCTCGCCTTCCCTCCGGCCGAGGCCGAACTGCGGCGCTTCGCCGCGGATGTGGCCCGCGCCGAGCCGTCGGGAAGCTGGCGGGTGCTGGTCCGTTACGAGGATCTGAGCGCCACGTCCCTGACCGACGACTCGTTCCCCGAGCTGACGCCCGATCTGCGCGAGGCTGTGGACTCCAGCCCGGCCACCGTCTTCCAGCGGGTGAACACCGGTGATCACACCTCACTCGTCGTCGGCATGTCGGTCACCTTCGCCGGTGACGAGAACCGCGGGATCGCCTCGGGGGTCCAGGTCTTCCTCACGGTGCCGCAGGCCACCGAACAGCGGTACGTGGACGCTCTGGTCACCGCCGTGGAGCGGGCCACCGTGCCCGCGCTGGGCGTGGCCGTGCTGCTCGCGCTGCTCGCCGCGCGCGGGGTGCTGCGGCCGGTGCGCGCCCTGCGGCACGCCACCCGCAGCATCGCCGAAGGACGGCTGGACACCCGGCTCGCGGTCGACGGCTCCGACGAACTCGCCGATCTGTCCCACACGTTCAACGAGACGGCCGCAGCCCTGGAGGAGTCGGTGGCCGAACTGCGCGGCATGGAGGCCCGGGCCCGCCGGTTCGCCGCGGACGTCTCGCACGAACTGCGCACCCCGCTGGCCGCGATGGCGGCGGTCACCGACGTCCTCGACGAGGACGCCGCCCGTCTCGACCCGGATACCGCCACCGCGGTCCGGCTGATCAGCGAGGAGACCGTGAAACTGGCCCGTCTCGTGGACGACCTGATGGAGATCTCCCGCTTCGACGCGGGCGCCGCGGTGCTGCACCTGGACGAGATCGACCTCGCCGAGTCGCTGCGCCGCACCCTCGCCGACCGTGCCTGGGCGGACCTGGTGGACACCGACCTGCCACCGCCGGACGCCGTACGGGGACGTGTCGATCCGCGCCGGCTCGACGTCGTGGTGGCGAACCTGGTCGGCAACGCGCTCCGGCACGGAGCCCGGCCGGTCCGGCTGCGCCTGCGCGCGGAGCGGTCGGCGGTCATCGAGGTGCTGGACAGCGGTCCCGGCATCCCCGAGGACGTGCTGCCGCACGTCTTCGAGCGCTTCTACAAGTCGGACACCGCCCGCACCCGGACCGAGGGCAGTGGCCTGGGTCTCGCCATCACCGCGGAGAACGTCCGGGTGCACGGCGGCAGCGTCCGGGCGGGCAACCGGCTCGAGGGCGGGGCGGTGTTCACCGTCGAACTCCCGCTGCGGCGGGACGAACCGGCCCGCGGGGAGGACCTGTGACGGCCCGGCTCCGAGTCGCGCTGCTGGTCGTCCCGGCGCTGTGCGGGCTCACCTCCTGCGGCATACCGCCCACGGGCGTGGTGGAGGCGGGCGGTCCCGCCGGCGGGGTCGTGCCGACGCTACGGGTCTACTTCGTGGCGGACGGCAGGCCCGCGCCCGTCTTGCGCAGGGTCGTCGCCCCGATCAGCGCCGCTTCGGCCGTGGAGGTGCTGCTGCAAGGGCCCACGGCGGAGGAACGGGCCGCCGGGCTGGAGTCGTTGCTGCCGCAGACGGGGGCGGACCTGCCGTCGGCCGTACCGGCCGATCCCGGCCGGCCGTCGGCCACGGAGGCTTCGCGGGCGTGGGCCACGGAGGTCCCGCGGGCGGCCGCGGCCGCGGACGTCGCGAAGGTCACGACGCGGGACAACCGGGTGTCCATCGAACTGTCCCTGTCCTCCGCCCACTACATGCCCCCACTCGGGGTGACCCAGCTGATCTGCACCGCCGTCGAGGCCCACCGCGTCGCCGCCGGGGAGGAGGAGGTGACGGCCGCGGTCGCCGGAGAGGACGGCCGCCGTATCGAGGGCACTGCGGCTCGCTGCGCCGCCGGGTGACGGGCGCGTCAGGCCTGAGTCCGCCCCGCCATCAGGTTGCACGAGACGTATCGTCTCGTTTAAGGTCTGCGCATGACCAGTCGCGCGCACATCGCCATGTTCTCCATCGCCGCCCACGGCCACGTGAACCCGAGCATCGAGGTGATCCGCGAGCTCGTGGCGCGCGGCCACCGCGTGACCTACGCGATCCCGCCGGTCTTCGCGGAGAAGGCCGCGGACACCGGAGCCGAGGTGAAGCCCTGGAACTCCACGCTGCCCTCGCCCGACGACGACCCCGAGGCGTGGGGGAGCACGCTGCTGGACAACGTGGAGCCGTTCCTCGACGACGCGATCCAGGCCCTCCCGCAGCTGATCGAGGCCTACGAGGGCGACGAGCCGGACCTCGTGCTGCACGACATCACCTCCTACCCGGCCCGCGTCCTCGCCCACCGCTGGGGCGTCCCCGCGATCTCCCTGTCGCCGAACCTGGTCGCCTGGGAGGGATACGAGGAGGAGGTCGCCGAGCCCATGTGGGAGGAGCCGAAGAAGACCGAGCGGGGCCGCGCCTACTACGCCCGCTTCCACGCCTGGCTGGAGGAGAACGGAATCACCCGGCACCCCGACCCGTTCGTGGGCCGCCCGGACCGCTCGATCGTCCTGATCCCCAGGGCGCTCCAGCCGAACGCGGACCGCGTCGACGAGAGCGTGCACTCCTTCGTCGGAGCCTGCCAGGGAGAGCGCGCCGCCGAGGGCGGCTGGCAGCGGCCCGCCGGTGCCGAGAAGGTCGCGCTCGTCTCCCTCGGGTCCGCCTTCACCAAGCAGCCCGGCTTCTACCGGGAGTGCGTCAAGGCGTTCGGCGACCTGCCCGGCTGGCATCTGGTGCTGTCGATCGGCAAGCACGTCGACCCGGCCGACCTCGGGGACGTTCCCGCGAACGTCGAGGTGCGCTCCTGGGTGCCGCAGCTGGCGATCCTGAGGCAGGCCGACCTGTTCGTGACGCACGCCGGCGCGGGCGGCAGCCAGGAGGGCCTGGCCACCGCCACGCCGATGATCGCCGTACCGCAGGCCGTGGACCAGTTCGGCAACGCGGAGATGCTCCGGGACCTCGGCGTCGCCCGGTGCCTCGCCACGGAGGAGGCGACCGGCGAGGCCCTGCGCGAGGCCGCCCTCGCCCTCGTCGACGACCCCGAGGTCGCCCGTCGCCTGAAGATCCAGGCGGAGCTGCTCAAGGAGGGCGGCACGCACCGCGCGGCCGATCTCATCGAGGCGGAACTGCCCGTTCGCCAGGGCTAGTCGGGGCGCTCTCCTGCCCCTTGCGTCACCGAATGGTGCCCCTTGCGCCACTGAAAGGACCCGTTGGCCGCACCGGCAACCAACGGGCCCTTCCTACAGCGGGGGGGATCAGCCCCAGCGGCGAGGATCAGACCCTGACGGGCTTTCCCTCGTCGTCCCGTGCCGCCGATCCCGCGACGACCGCCTGCGGCGCCTCGTCGTGGGTGAGGTCCGGGAGCCGGTGCAGCCACTTCGGCAGATACCAGTTGCGCTCCCCGAGCAGCGCCATGACCGCCGGCAGCAGCACGCCCCGGATGATCGTCGCGTCGATGAGCACCGCGGCCGCGAGCCCCACGCCCATCTGCTTCATGGACTGCATGGACAGCGTCCCGAAGATCGCGAACACGGCGACCATGATGACCGCGGCGCTGGTGACGACCCCGGCCGTGGTGACCACGCCGTGCCGGATCGCGTCCTTCGTCGCCAGACCCCGCAGCCGCGCCTCCCGTATCCGCGAGACCACGAACACGTGGTAGTCCATCGACAGGCCGAACAGGATCACGAACAGGAACAGCGGCAGCCAGGTGATGATCGCGCCGACGCCCTCCGCGCCCACCAGGGACGCGCCCCAGCCGTGCTGGAACACCGCGACGAGGATGCCGTAGGCGGCGCCCACCGACAGCAGGTTCAGCACGATCGAGGTGAGCGCGATCGTCAGCGAGCGGAACGACAGCAGCATCAGCGCGAAGGCGAAGACCACGACGAAAGCGAAGACCGGGACCACGGCTCCGGCCAGCTGGTCGTTGAAGTCCTTCGACCCCGCGATCTGCCCGGTGATCGGCGCCTCGAGCCCGTCGACCCTGCCGAGCGTGGCCGGGCGCACCTCGTCACGCAGCTTGTCCAGGCTCTCGCCCGCCTTGTCCTGGTCGGAGCCGCCGACCAGCGGGACGTAGACGAACGCGACGTTCTGCGCGTCGTGCAGCTTGATCTCCACCGGGCCGCGCGAGGCGCCCGAACTGATCGCCCGGTCGCGGAAGTCGGCGAGCGCGGACTTCACTTCCGGTGCGTTGATGTCGTCCGCCTTGACGACCACCTCGGCCGGCTCCGAGCCGCCCGGGAAGGCGTCGTTGAGCCGGTTGTACGTCTGCACGATCGGCAGCGAGTCGCCGAACTCCTGGTCCAGCGTGAACTGCTGTGTCTTCATGCCGAGCGCGGGAGCCGTGATGGCCAGCAGCGCACCCGCCGCCACCGTCACGGAGACCACGGGCCGGGCGAGCACGCGGCGCAGTACGGCCGTCCAGAACCGGCTGTCCTGGCTGCCGCCCGTCCTGCGCCGGCGCAGGAACGGAATGCGGCCCTTCTCCACGCGCTCGCCCAGCAGCGACAGCAGCGCGGGCAGCACCGTCACGGACCCCACCATGGCCACGGCCACCACCATCAGCGAGGCCAGGCCCATCGCCTCGAACTCGGCGAGCCCGGTGAACAGCATGCCCGCCATGGCCACACAGACCGTGACACCGGAGACGACGATCGCGCGGCCACTGGTCGCGGCGGCGATCCTGAGGGCCGTCCGCGCGTCATGGCCGGCCTCGCGCTCCTCACGCTCCCGGCGCAGATAGAACAGGCAGTAGTCGACGCCGACCGCCATGCCGACCAGCAGCATCACGGAGTTGGCGGTGTCGCTCATCGGCTGGAGGTGGCTGACGAGGCCCATCAGGCCCATCGTCGCCATGATCGCGGTGACCGCCAATGCCACCGGCAGCAGCGCCGCCACCAGCGCCCCGAAGGCGATGAGCAGAATGCCGAGGGCCACCGGCACCGCCGAGTACTCGGCCTTCTTGAAGTCGTCCCCGAACGCGTCGTCGAACGTCTTCATCATGCTGGCGCCGCCGATCTCCTCGATCCGCAGCGACGCGTGGTCCTTCTGGACGTCCTCGACGGCTTTCAGTACCGGCTCGACCCGCTCACCGGCGGTGTCCGCCTCGCCCCGCATGTCGAACTGCACGAGCGCGCTGCGCCCGTCCTTCGAGATCGTCTTCGTGTCGTACGGCGAGGTCACGTCGGTGACCCGGCCGGTCCCCTCGACGGCCCGGACCACGGCGGTGACGGCGTCCCTGAACTCGGCGTCCGTGGCCTTGAGTTCACCGCCCTTGGCCTGGATCAGGACCGTCTCACCGGCCGGCTCGTCGATCCCGGCGTCCTCGATGATCCGCGCGGCGGTGTGCGTCTCCCCTTTGAGCTGGTCGCTGTCCTTGACGTCGACCCGGCCCGCCGCCGAACCGAGCCCCATCGCCAGGACGACGAACAGCACCCAGATGCCGACGGCGGCCCATCGGTGCCGGGCGCTCCAGCCGCCGGCCCGGGCGGCCAGGCCCCGCACCCGCGCTTCTGCGTTCCCCATGACGGGCTCGCCCCCTCGTGCAGCGGTGGCGGCCCCCTGCCGCCCCCTTTCGTTTCGAAGGTATGGGCCGGATAAAACCATCTCCTCGTGCTGCCCGGTGAAGTGGCGGGGCCGGAACTCATCCCCATGGACCTCGGCCTCTCCCCACTGGGGAGGACCGCGAGGGACCGTGGCCCCTTACACATACTGTGTGGATCCTGAGCAGATGGTTGTGCCCCTCGGTGACCGATGAGTAATTTACGGGGCCGGGCAGCCGCCCGCCGACGGCCGTCGTGCCCACCCCCACGGGGCACGAAGGCCGTCCTAAGGTGTGCGGATGACGACGACGTACGCGGCCCTGCTGCGCGGCATCAACGTGGGCGGCAGCAGGAAGGTCCCGATGGCGGACCTGCGCACCCTCCTGGAGAACCTCGGCCACGAGGGCGTGCGCACGTATCTGCAGAGCGGCCAGGCGGTGTTCACTTCCGGCCACGGTGACGAGCGGTCGCACGCGGCCGAGATCACGCACGCCATCGAGCGGCACTTCGGCTTCGGCGTCGACGTGATCGTGCGTGACCACGCCTATCTGAAGGCGATCGCCGACGCCTGCCCCTTCCCGGCCGCCGAGCTGGAGGCCAAGCAGCTCCACGTCACCTACTTCTCCGAGCCCGTGGACCCCGGCCGCTTCGCGGAGATCGACCAGGCCGCCTACCTCCCCGAGGAGTTCCGCCTGGGCGACCGCGCGCTGTACCTGTACGCCCCGAACGGCCTCGGCCGCTCCAAGCTGGCCGAACACCTGTCGAAGCCGCGGATCAACAAGGGCGTGATCGCCACGAGCCGCAACTGGAACACCGTCGTGAAGCTGGTGGAGATGACCCGTGCCTGAGCACGACTCCGCCGTCGAGTCCGTCATCGACCGCGAAATGGCGCTGCTCACCCCGGAGGTCCGCCGCTCGCCCGAACGGGCCGGGGCGCTGCTGCACCCCGACTTCCACGAGTTCGGTGCCTCCGGACGGCACTGGGACCGGGCCGCGATCATCGCCTCCCTCGCCGCGACCACCGACTCCGGGCCCGGGCCCGTGGTCACCTCCGCATTCCGGGGCGTACAGCTGGCCCCCGACCTGGTGCACCTCACCTTCGACACGGAGTACGACGGCAGGCGCGCGCACCGCAGCTCACTGTGGCGGCGTACGGAGAACGGGTGGCTGCTCTACTTCCACCAGGCGACGCCGTTCAGCGAACAGGCAAGGTGACACCGGACGTTTGGCCGAATCGCCCCCACGCGGCCCGGGGCCTTGGCACGGTAGGGCCATGACGAGCACCGATCACGAGACGACTCCATCCGGTCGTACGACGGCCGTCCAGGCCATGCGCGGGGCGGCGGCCCAGCTCGCCGAACTGCTCGGCACGACGCCCGACTCCGTCTCCGCCGTCCGCCCGACCCCGGACGGCTGGACGGCCGACGTGGAGGTCGTGGAGCTGGAGAGGGTCCCCGACACCATGACCATCATGGCGACCTACCGGGTCACCCTCGATCCGCAGGGCCGGCTGCTCGGCTACGAGCGAGTGCGCCGCTACGCCCGCGGTCAGCTCGACCGACAGCGCTAGCACCGGCCTTCCGCCTCTCAACTCCCTCTCGCGGCAACTCTTTTCGTGTTCACGTGAACACGCCCGCCGCCACCCCCGTACCTACGGGCGGCACGAGAACGAGTCTCGCGAGAGGAATCGCCCACGTGACCGTCATGACGCAGTCCGGCGGGATGCAACCCGCCGCCACCTCCAGCGGTTCGGGTTCCGCCGGCCTCTTCGACATCCTCGAACTGATCCTGGACCGCGGGCTCGTCATCGACGTGTTCGTCCGTGTCTCGCTGGTCGGCATCGAGATCCTGAAGATCGACATACGGATCGTCATCGCCAGCGTCGACACCTACCTCCGCTTCGCCGAGGCCTGCAACCGCCTCGACCTGGAGGCCGGCCGCAAGGCCCCCGACAAACTCACCGACATCGTCGGCAACCTCGTCGAGAGCGGCGCCCGGGGCAAGACCGGTGGCGCGATCGGCGGGGCCATCGACGCGATCGGGGACATCTTCGACCGCGACGACAAGGACCGCGAGGAGGAGCGGTGAGCGGCGTCTACGTCTACGCCGTCACCCGCTCCGACCACCCCCTGCGGCTCGACGGCCTGCGTACCGTCGGCGGGACCGACGACCCGCCGCGCGTACTCGTCCACGGCCCGCTCGCCGCCGTGGTCAGTGCCGCGCCCCCGGGCCTGCGGCCCAAGCGCCGCGATCTCGCCGCCCACCAGGAACTCCAGGAACGCCTGATGGCCGACGGATCGGTCCTCCCCATGCGGTTCGGCCTGCTCGCCCCCGACGACACCGCCGTCCGGACCGCCCTGGAGCACAAGGGCGAGGAGTACACCCGCAGGCTCGGCGAACTGCACGGCACCGCCGAGTTCAACCTCAAGGCCGCCCGTTCCCAGGACGACCTGCTGCGCGAGGTGCTCGACGAGTCCGAGGAGGCCCGCCGGCTCAACCGGCACACCCGCGACGGCAGCGGCGCCTACGAGGACCGCCTCGCCCTCGGCGAATTGGTGGCCCGGCAGGTCGAGGCCCGGCAGCGGCGGCAGGCCGACGAGATCGTCGGACGGCTGTCGGGGCTGGCCCGGGCCAGCGTCGTGGCCGACCCGTCCAAGGACGACTTCCTCAACGTCTCCTTCCTCGTCGAACGCGCCCGCGCCGACGAGTTCACCGCGGCGGGCCGGGGCCTGGCCCACGACTACGGCGACGCCTACGACTTCCGGCTGCGCGGCCCCCTGCCCCCCTACAGCTTCGCCGCCTGACGGGAGCATCCATGGGCCTGCTCACCGGCATCCTCACCCTCCCGCTCGCGCCCCTGCGCACCACCCTCTGGGCCGCCGAGCAGCTGCAGGCCGCCGCCGAGACGCAGTACTACGACCCGGCCCCCGTCCGGCAGGCCCTCGTCGACCTGGAACGCGCACTGCTGGAAGGACGGATCGACGAGGCCGAGTACGACCGCCGCGAGGACGAACTGCTGGACCGGCTCGACGAGATCAACGCCCGGAGACGAGGCCCCCGACCATGACCCACCCGGCAGCAGGCGGACTCGCCGGACCGCCCCGCTTTCCCTCCCCCTACGACCAGGGGCCCGGCGGCCAGACCGCCAACCTCGCCGACATCCTCGAACGGGTCCTCGACAAGGGCGTGGTCATCGCCGGCGACATCCGGATCAACCTGCTCGACATCGAACTGCTCACCATCAAGCTGCGCCTGCTCGTCGCCTCCGTCGACAAGGCGAAGGAGATGGGCATCGACTGGTGGGAACACGACCCCTCCCTCTCCTCCCGGGCCGCCCGCCCCGAGCGGTCCCTGGCCGACGAGAACGAACGACTGCGTGCCGAGATCGCCGCACTCAAAGCGGCCGAGAGGAGCCCGGAGCCATGACCGAACCCGACCTCGTGTACACCTACGCCGTCCTGCGCCGCACCCCCGAGGCCACCGAGGCGGTGACGCACCTGCGCGGAGTCGCCGGAGAACCGGTCCACCTGGTCGACCCGGCGGCCGGCACACCCCGGCTCGCCTTCGCCGTCGGCCACGTCCCGGCCGCCGACTACGACGAGACGCCCCTCGAGGCCCATCTCCACGACCTGGACTGGCTGGAGTCCACGGTCCGCTCCCACCACGCCGTCGTGGCCGCACTGGTCGGCTGCGGCGCCGCCGTACTGCCGCTGCGCCTGGCCACCGTCTACCACGACGAGGACAGCGCACGGCAGGCCCTCGACACCCGCCGCGACTACTTCCTGTCCCTGCTGGACCGCCTCACGGGCCATGTGGAACTCGGCGTCAAGATCTACGCCGCGCCCGACATCACCCCGCCCGAAGCGGACAACGGCGCCGGACAGGAACAGCCCACCGGCCTCGGTGCCGGCCGCACCTATCTGTCGATCCGCCGACGCAGACAACGCAGGAACGAGGAGGCCTGGCGCACGGTCGCCGAGGCCGCCGCACACCTCACCGAGACGGCCGCCGCCCTCGCCGTGGACCGCGTGGCACACAGCCCGCAGCGCGGCAGCCTCGCGGGCCCCGGCCCCGGCACCAACGTGGGCAACGACGCCTACCTCGTCCCCGCCGCCCGCGTCGACGCCTTCCGTGCCGGCGTCCTCGCCGCCGCCGAGGGTGTTCCCGGCCTCCGCGTCGAGGTCACCGGCCCCTGGGCCCCCTACTCCTTCGCCCTCCAGCCGGAGCCGGAGCCCGCCGCGTGACCGTCGCCCCCTACGCCGACCGGCCGGTCGCCCTCATCGATCTCCTCGACCGGCTGCTCCAGGGCGGCGTCGTCGTCACCGGCGACCTCGTCCTGTCCATCGCGGACGTCGACCTGGTCCGCATCGATCTGCGCGCGGTCATCGCCCCCGTGGCCGCGTCGGCACTCTCCCAGATCAGTGAGGCTCCATGCCCCCGGCCCACCGTCTGACCACCGACCCCGACACGGTCGAACGCGACCTGGTCAAACTCGTCCTGACCGTCGTCGAACTCCTCCGCCAGCTCATGGAACGCCAGGCCCTCCACCGCGTCGACATCGGCGACCTGACAGAGGAACAGGAGGAACGCGTCGGCCTGACCCTGATGCTCCTCGACGACCGCATGCGGGAACTCTGCGCGCGCTACGACCTGCGCCCGGAGGACCTCAACCTGGACCTGGGCCCGCTCGGGACGCTGCTGCCCCGGACCGGCTGACGTCAGGCGCTCACGGCCCGCAGCATCGGCACCCGTGCCGCCTCGTACCGCTCCAGCACCACCCGCGCCACCTCCGGCGCCGGGCCCAGCACATCGGCCAGGACGTCCGCCGCTGCCGCGCCGCGTGCGATGCGGTCCGGGAGGAAGCCGGGGGCGAGGACGTAGGGGGCGACGGCCACCCGGGAGCAGCCCAGGGCACGGAGTTCGCGCACGGCGTCCTCCGTACGGGGGAGAGATGCGGAGGCGAACGCAGGTCGCACGGCGCACCAGCCGGTGTGCCGCCACTCCCGCGCGATTTCTGCGATCACTGCGATCGCCTCCGGGTCGGTGGACCCCGCCGAGGCCAGGACGACCCCGGTCGAGGATTTGTCGGCGGGGGACAGGCCCGCCTCGTACAGTCGCCGTTCCAGGGCCGCCAGCAGCAGGGGCGAGGGGCCCAGGACTTCGGCCTGGTGGATGCGGAGCTGCGGGGGTGCGTCCGCGAGAACCGCCGGGATGTCCGCCTTGGCGTGGAACGCCCGGGTCAGGAGGAGAGGGAGGGCCACGACGTCACGGACGCCCTGGACCGCCAGGGACTCCAGTACCCCCTGCACCGAGGGCAGGTTGAAGTCCAGGAAGCCTGTCTCGACACGCAGGTCGGGTCGCAGGGTGCGGACCCGCCGTACCAGGGCGTGCACGGTCGCGGCGTGCCGCGGGTCGCGGCTGCCGTGGGCGATGACGAGGAGAACAGGCTTGTTGATCATGGGACTTCAGCTCTTCACCAGCAGGCCGCGGTTGCGCAGCACCCACCGCTCCAGCGGGCTGAAGATGAGCAGGTCGATGGCGATACCGACGATCAGGATGAGCAGGATGGCCTCGAACACCATGGCCATGTCGCTCGCGTTGCGGCCGTCCTCCAGCAGCTGTCCGAGGCCCACCCCGAGGTCGGGGAAGGACGCGATGATCTCCGCGGCCATCAGGGAACGCCAGGAGAACGCCCAGCCCTGCTTCAGACCGGCCACATAGCCGGGCAGGGCGGCCGGCAGCACGATGTGCCGGATGCCCTGCAGTCCGGTCGCGCCGAGCGTGCGGCCCGCGCGCAGGAACAACGGGGGCACCTGGTCGACACCGGAGACGAGGCCGTTGGCGATCGACGGGACCGCGCCGAGCAGGATCACCGCGTACATCATCGAGTTGTTCAGGCCCAGCCAGATCACCGCGGGCGGAACCCAGGCGACCGACGGCAGGGACTGCAGGCCCGACAGGATCGGGCCGAGGGCCGCGCGGACGAACTTCACCCGGGCCACCAGCAGGCCCAGCGGCGTGCCGATCAGCAGGGCGAAGCAGAAGCCGAGCAGACCGCGGGAGACGCTGGTCCAGATGTAGCCGAGCAGCTCGCCCTCGAGCCACGCCGTGTGGACGACGTCCCAGACGGCGGACGGCGCGGGCAGCTTGGTCGGGTCGGTGACGACCTTGAACGAGACGAGGGCCTGCCAGACCGCGAGCACCAGGGCGACGGCGATGACGGGCGGCAGGATCTTCTCGGTGAAGGTCTGCCGGAACGGTGTGCGGTGCGTCTGCCTCGACTCCAGCGCGTCGAGGCCCGCCTCCAGACCGGCGAGATCGCTGCCGTCCTTGGCGACGGTCGTCGAATCAGTGCTGGCCATGACGGCGGATCTCCCCACGCAGTTCTTCGGTGATCTCGACGGACAGCTCCGCCACCTGGGTGTCCTCGATGCGGCGCGGGTGCGGGATGTCCACCGTCCACTCACGGGCGATCTTGCCCGGACGGGAGGACAGCAGCACCACGCGCTGCGCGAGCCGGACCGCCTCGCGCACGTTGTGCGTGACGAACAGGACGGACAGCTGCGTCTCGCGCCAGATGCGGGTCAGCTCGTCGTGCAGCACGTCGCGCGTGATCGCGTCCAGCGCCGCGAACGGCTCGTCCATCAGCAGCAGCTTGCTCTCCTGGGCGAGCGCGCGCGCCAGCGCGACACGCTGGCGCATACCGCCCGACAGCTCGTGCACCCGCTTGCCGTACGCGCCCTTCAGCCGGACGAGCTCGAGCAACTCCTCGGCCCGCTCGCGACGCTCGGCCTTCGCGATGCCCCGCAGCTTCAGGGCGAGTTCGATGTTCTTGCCCGCGGTCAGCCACGGGAACAGCGCGTGCTCCTGGAACATCAGCGCCGGGCGGCCGTCCGTGGTGATCTCGCCGACGGTGGGCCGGTCCAGGCCCGCCACCAGGTTGAGCAGTGTGGACTTGCCGCAGCCCGAGGCCCCCAGGAGGGTGACGAACTCGCCGGGCGCGACATCGAGGGTGATGTCGTCCAGGACGAGCTGCTGCCCGGCGGGGCCCGCGAACGACTTCGAAACGTGTTCGATCCGGGCGGCGTGCGTGGCCGACTCAGTGCCGTCGGCGGCCTTGGCGAGGGTGGTTGCCATGGTCGTCACCTCCTGGGAACTCTTCGGGATGCGGGCTACTTGGCGCCGAGACCGGCGTCGTCGACCGTGGGCGCGCCCTCGGCCTTGAGGACCTTGTTCAGCGGAGCGAGGTCGTAGATGCCGTTCAGGTCCGGCTTTTCCAGCAGCCCCGCCTTCACGGCGTGCTGGGCCTCGGTGTTGAGGGTGGAGGCCAGCGGGTCGTCGGTGAACTGGATGGACTTCCACGCCGGGTCCAGCACCTCGGCCGGCAGCGCCTTGCCGGAGTCGGCCTCCAGCTGCTTGTTCGCCGCCGCCTTCGCCGCGTCCGGGTTGGCGTTGATCCACTTGTTGGTCTCGACCGAGCCCTTGAGCAAGGCCTCGACGACCTTCGGGTGCTCCTTGAGGAACTCCTGCCGCACGATGATGTTCGTGATCACGAACTTCTTGTCGGGCCACAGCGACGCCTCGTCGAGCAGCACCTTGCCGCCCTCGGCGACCAGCTTCGACGCGGTCGGCTCCGGCACCCAGGCACCGTCGATCGACCCGGACTTGTAGGCGTCCGGGGTGACCTTGTTGTCGCTGCGGACGACCGTGACGTCACCCTTGCCGCTCTGCGGGTCGACCTTCCAGCCCTGTTCGGCGGCCCAGTTGAGGAACGCCACGTCCTGGGTGTTGCCGAGCTGCGGGGTGGCGATCTTCTTGCCCTTGACGTCCTTCAGGGACTTGATCTTGTCCGGGTTGACCACGAGCTTCACGCCGCCGGACGCCGAACCGCCGATGATGCGCAGGTTCTTGCCGGCGGACTTGGTGTAGCCGTTGATCGCCGGGGAGGGGCCGATCCAGCCGATGTCGATGGACTTGGAGTTCAGCGCCTCGATCTCGGACGGACCGGCGTTGAAGATCGCGGTGTCGACCTTGGTGGCACCGAGGGCCTTCTGGAAGATGCCCTTCTGCACGCCCACCAGCGCGGTTCCATGGGTGAGGTTGCCGAAGTAGCCGATCTTGACGCTGTCGAGACCGTCGATCTTCTTCGCTCCGGCGGCGACCTTGGTGCCCCCGTCGTCCTCGGCCTTGGAGCCGTAGCCGCAGGCGGCCAGAGTGAGCAGGGGAAGCGCGGCTATGACCGCGAGGGATCGGCGCAGAGCGGATGATGCAGGCACGGGAGGTGTTCCTCTCGGAGGCCCGGCGGTCACGGTCTCTCAGGTCGTGGCCGGGAGGTCGGCAGGTTTCTTCTACGGCGGTGGGGGGTGAGGGCGCGCAGGCGGTGCGCGTACGTCAGCGCACACATCGCGCCACTCCGCCCTGCCCGCTGCCCAGAGCACCGCTGCCGACGCGGCCGCCCTCCTTCGCGAACGTGGAGTAGAAGTCGGGGGAGTTCATGTCAGAAGTCCCACCCGTCGTCGTCGGCCTCGTCCTTGACGGGCTCCGGGGAGGCGAAGGACTCGCCGACCATGCCGGCGGTGAGGGTCTGTCCGTCGTTCGGGTCGATCAGGATGAACGAGCCGGTGCGGCGCGAGTCGGAGTAGGAGTCGACCGGCAGCGGCTCGGCGGTACGGATCTTCACCCGGCCGATGTCGTTGGCGACGAGCTGTCCCGGGTGCGGGTGCAGGGACAGGTCGTCGAGCGTGAGACGGGACGGGATGTCCTTGACGATCGCCTTGACCGTGCGGGTGCCGTGCTTGAGCAGCACCCGGTGGCCGACGGTCAGCGCGGCGTCCGCGACATGGCAGACGGTCGCCTCGATGTCCTGCGTGGTCGCGGGCGCGTCCTTGGTCGGCACGATCAGGTCGCCGCGCGAGATGTCGATGTCGTCCTCCAGCAGGAGGGTCACCGACTGCGTGGTCCACGCGACGTCGACCGGCTCGCCCAGCAGGTCGATGCCGGCGACCTTCGAGGTACGGCCCGAGGGCAGCACCGTGACCTGCTCGCCGACGTGGAAGGAACCGGCCGCGATCTGGCCCGCGTACCCCCGGTAGTCCGGGTGGTCGGAGTTCTGCGGCCGGATCACGTACTGCACGGGCAGCCGGGCGTGGCAGTGGCTCAGGTCGTGGCTGACCGGCACCGTCTCCAGGTGCTCCAGCACCGTCGGGCCGCCGTACCAGTCCATGTTGGCGGAAGGCTCCACCACGTTGTCGCCGACGAGCGCCGAGATCGGGATCGCCGTGACCTCGGGGACGCCCAGCTCGGTCGCGTACGCCGTGAACTCCTCGGCGATGGCGGCGAACACCTTCTCCTCGTACGCGACGAGGTCCATCTTGTTGACCGCGAGGACCACGTGCGGGACGCGCAGCAGGGCGGCGAGGGCGGCGTGCCGCCGGGTCTGCTCGACGACGCCGTTGCGCGCGTCGACCAGGATGACCGTCAGCTCGGCCGTGGAGGCGCCGGTGACCATGTTCCGCGTGTACTGCACATGGCCGGGGGTGTCGGCGAGGATGAACCGCCGCAGGGGCGTGGCGAAGTAGCGGTAGGCCACGTCGATGGTGATGCCCTGCTCCCGCTCGGCCCGCAGACCGTCCGTCAGCAGCGCGAGGTCCGGTGCCTCCTGGCCCCGGCTCGCCGAGGCGCGCTCCACGGCCTCCAGCTGGTCGGTGAGGACCGACTTGGAGTCGTGCAGCAGCCGCCCCACCAGGGTGGACTTGCCGTCGTCGACCGAGCCGGCGGTGGCGAACCGCAGCAGGGTGGTCTCCGAGAGTTCCTCGGTGGTGATGGTGCTCATCTCTAGAAGTACCCCTCGCGCTTGCGGTCTTCCATCGCGGCTTCGGACATCTTGTCGTCGGCGCGGGTGGCGCCGCGCTCGGTGAGCCGGGAGGCGGCGATCTCGACGATCACCTTCTCGATGGTGTCGGCCTCGGAGTCGACGGCTCCGGTGCAGGACATGTCACCGACCGTGCGGTAGCGCACCAGGCGCTTCTCCACGGACTCGCCGTCCTTCGGCCCGCCCCACTCACCGGCGGTCAGCCACATGCCGCTGCGCTGGAACACCTCGCGCTCGTGGGCGTAGTAGATCTGCGGCAGCTCGATGCCCTCGCGGGCGATGTACTGCCACACGTCCAGCTCGGTCCAGTTGGACAGCGGGAACACGCGGACGTGCTCGCCGGGGGCGTGCCGGCCGTTGTACAGGTTCCACAGCTCCGGGCGCTGCCGGCGCGGGTCCCACTGGGAGAACTCGTCCCGCAGGGAGAACACCCGCTCCTTGGCGCGGGCCTTCTCCTCGTCGCGCCGTCCGCCGCCGAAGACGGCGTCGAACTTCTCCGCCTGGATCTTCTCCGTCAGCGGCAGCGTCTGCAGCGGGTTGCGGGTGCCGTCCGGGCGCTCCTTGAGCACACCCCGGTCGATGTAGTCCTGCACGGAGGCGACGTGCAGCCGCAGCCCGTGCCGCTCGACCGTCCGGTCCCGGTAGTCGAGGACCTCGGGGAAGTTGTGCCCGGTGTCCACGTGCAGCAGCGAGAACGGCACCGCCGCCGGCCGGAAGGCCTTCAGCGCCAGGTGCAGCATGACGATGGAGTCCTTGCCGCCGGAGAAGAGGATCACCGGCCGCTCGAACTCGCCCGCCACCTCGCGGAAGATGTGCACCGCCTCGGACTCGAGGGCGTCGAGGTGCGACAGCGCGTAGGGGCTGTCGGTCTCCTCGGAAACGGTGGCGGCGGTCGTCATGCCAGTCCCCTTTCGCTGAGCAGGGCGTACACCGACGCCGCGGACTCCTGCACGGTCTGGTTCTGCGACTCGATGCGCAGATCCGGCGACTCGGGTGCCTCGTACGGGTCGTCGACCCCGGTGAGTCCCGTGAGCTCGCCCGCCGCCTGCTTGGCGTACAGGCCCTTCACGTCCCGCTCGCTGCACACCTCGACCGGCGTGGCGACATGCACCTCGACGTACGCCGTCCCGTTCGCCTGGTGACGCTTGCGCACCGCCTCGCGGCTGTCCTGGTAGGGCGCGATGACCGGGACGAGGGCGAGCACGCCGTTGCGGGCGAGCAGTTCGGCGACGAAACCGATCCGCTGCACGTTGGTGTGCCGGTCCTCGCGGCTGAAGCCGAGGCCCGCCGAGAGGAACTCGCGGATCTCGTCGCCGTCGAGCACCTCGACGCGGTGGCCCTCGGCGCGCAGCCGGCCGGCCAGCTCGTGGGCGATGGTGGTCTTGCCGGCACTCGGCAGACCCGTGAGCCAGACGGTGGCTCCGGTCGTCACGTCGGTCTCCTGAATCGTCGTCGTCATCCGTGCAGCCCGCACTCGGTCTTGCTGCGGCCCGCCCAGCGGCCGGCGCGCGCGTCCTCGCCCTCCAGCACCCGGCGGGTGCAGGGGGCGCAGCCGACGGAGGGGTAGCCGTCCATCAGCAGCGGGTTCGTCAGGACGCCGTGCTCGGTGACGTAGGCGTCCACGTCGTCCTGGGTCCAGCGGGCGATCGGGGAGATCTTCACCTTCTGCCGCTTCTCGTCCCAGCCGACCACCGGGGTGTTCGCCCGGGTCGGGGACTCGTCGCGGCGCAGACCGGTCGCCCAGGCCCGGTAGTCCTTCAGCCCTTCCTCCAGCGGCTGCACCTTGCGCATCGCGCAGCACAGGTCGGGGTTGCGGTCGTGCAGCTTCGGGCCGTACTCCGCGTCCTGCTCGGCGACCGTCAGGCGCGGCGTGAGCGTGATGACGTTGACGTCCATCACGGCGTCCACCGCGTCGCGGGTGCCGATGGTCTCCTCGAAGTGGTAGCCGGTGTCGAGGAAGACGACGTCGACGCCGGGCATCGCGCGGGAGGCGAGGTGGGCGACCACCGCGTCCTCCATCGAGGAGGTCACGCAGAAGCGCTTGCCGAACGTCTCGGCCGCCCACTGGAGGATCTCCAGCGCGGAGGCGTCCTCCAGGTCGCGGCCCGCCTGCTCGGCGAGCGCCTTCAGGTCCTCGGTGCTGCGCTCTTCCTGAGTGGTCGTCATATCTCTGCCCCTCCGGAGTCGGATCGCTTCAGTCCCTGGGCCAGCAGCCCGAGGAACTTCAGCTGAAAGGCTCGACTGCACGCCGCGCATTCCCACGCGCCGTGCCCCTCCTCGTTCGGACGCAGGTCCTCGTCACCGCAGTACGGGCAGTAGAACGGTGCCGCGCGCTCGCTCACGACAGGGCCTCCTCGCCGGCCCGGGCCGCCCAGGCGGCGAACCGCTCGCCCTTCTCGCGCTCCGCCTCGAACCGCTTCAGGACCCGCTCGATGTAGTCGGGCAGCTCGTCGGAGGTGACCTTGAGGCCGCGCACCTTGCGGCCGAAGCCGGCCTCCAGGCCCAGCGCGCCGCCGAGGTGCACCTGGTAGCCCTCGACCTGCTCGCCCTCGCTGTTGACGACCAGCTGGCCCTTGAGACCGATGTCCGCGACCTGGATACGGGCGCAGGCGTTCGGGCAGCCGTTGAGGTTGATGGTGAGCGGCTCGTCGAAGTCCGGCAGACGGCGCTCCAGTTCGTCGATGAGCTGCGAGCCGCGCTGCTTGGTCTCGACGATGGCGAGCTTGCAGAACTCGATACCGGTGCAGGCCATGGTGCCGCGCCGGAACGTGGACGGACGGGCGGTCAGATCGAGCGCCTCCAGGCCCTCGACCAGCGACTCGACCTTGTCCTCCTCGACATCGAGGACGATCATCTTCTGCTCGACGGTGGTGCGCACCCGGCCCGAGCCGTGGGCCTCGGCGAGGTCGGCGATCTTGGTGATGGTCGCACCGTCGACGCGTCCCACGCGCGGGGCGAAGCCGACGTAGAACCGGCCGTCCTTCTGCCGGTGCACACCGATGTGGTCGCGCCACAGCTGGGACGGCTGCTCGGGAGCCGGGCCGTCGGTCAGCTTGCGCTCGAGGTACTCGTCCTCCAGGACCTGGCGGAACTTCTCCGGGCCCCAGTCGGCGACGAGGAACTTCAGCCGGGCGCGGTTGCGCAGCCGGCGGTATCCGTAGTCACGGAAGATCGAGATGACGCCCTCGTAGACGTCCGGGACGTCGTCGATCGACACCCAGGCGCCCAGCCGCACGCCCAGCTTGGGGTTGGTGGACAGGCCGCCGCCGACCCACACGTCGAAGCCCGGGCCGTGCTCGGGGTGCACGACGCCGACGAAGGCGACGTCGTTGATCTCGTGCACCACGTCCAGCACCGGCGAGCCCGAGATGGCCGTCTTGAACTTCCGGGGGAGGTTCGAGTACGCCGGGTTGTTCAGGACGCGGCGCTTCATCTCCTCCAGGGCCGGGGTGGCGTCGATGATCTCGTCCTCGGCGATACCCGCGACGGGCGAGCCGATCATCACACGCGGGGTGTCACCGCAGGCGGTGACGGTGGACAGTCCCACGCCCTCCAGCCGGTTCCAGATCTCGGGCACGTCCTCGATCCGGATCCAGTGGTACTGGACGTTCTGCCGGTCCGTGATGTCGGCGGTGCCGCGCGCGAACTCCTGCGAGATCTCACCGATGACCCGCAGCTGCTGAGTCGTCAGCGCCCCGCCGTCGATGCGGACGCGCAGCATGAAGTACTCGTCGTCCAGCTCCTCCGGCTCCAGGATCGCGGTCTTGCCGCCGTCGATCCCGGGACGGCGCTGGGTGTACAGACCCCACCAGCGCATCCGGCCGCGCAGGTCGTTCGGGTCGATCGAGTCGAAGCCCCGCTTGGAGTAGATCGTCTCAATGCGTGTCCGCACATTGAGACCGTCGTCGTCCTTCTTGAACTGCTCGTTGCCGTTGAGCGGGGTGTGGTGTCCCACGGCCCACTGACCCTCACCGCGGTGACGGCTCACCTTGCGGCGGGGAGTCGCGGCGGCAGGCTTCTGCGGGGTGGCGGCCATGGTTGATACGTCCTTCGGGACAGGCGGGAAAGCGGCTCTGACCTGCGCGCGCGGGCGCATGGGCATAGGGCGCGTCATTGCGCAGGATGGAGACAAGAAAGGGGGAGGTCGGGCGCTGCGTGAGTGCTCTCAGACGCTCTCAGCGCGCCGGACAGATGGCGCTGGACATGCGGCCGAGGTCGACGTGCCGCCGACTCACCAAGGCAATTCCAGTTCCAGACATGACGGAAGCGTGTCACGGCGATCTGGACACAGTCCAGCTTCGTCCAAGATTCGGACACTCGTGTCTCGAAATCCAAGACGCGCGTGTCCTTGGTCACATTGGGTCGTCCCGGGGTGTCCGACCAGGTCAGACGGGGAACGCCCCAGGCCACGGTCCCGGAGCGGCGACGTCCGCCTCCTCCTCGACCTTGGTGTCGAACAGCTGGAACCCACGGCGCCGGTAGTTGTCCATCGCGTGCTCGCCGTCCTTGCTGCACGTGTGCAGCCAGACCCGCTTCGTCGGCGTCAGTCCAGCCCAGCGGTCCGCGAGGTCCCAGGCCCGGGCCGTGCCGTACGACAGCAGGTGGCCGCCGATGCGCCGGCCCCGGAAGCCGGGCAGCAGTCCGAAGTAGACGATCTCCACGACCGCGTCGTCCTGCGCCTCGAGCTCCACGTAACCGGCGGGCGTGCCCCGGTCGTAGGCCACCCACGTCTCCACACCGGGCCGCTCCAGGTGCTCCCGCCAGCGGGCGTACGACCAGCTCAGCCGGTCGGTCCAGCGGATGTCGCCGCCCACCGACGCGTACAGGAACCGGCTGAACTCGGGCGAGGGCACTTCGGAACGGACGACCCGGACGTCCCCCTCCGGCGCGACGGCCGGAAGCAGGTCGGTCGGGGCGGTCTGCTCCAGGGACCAGGTGGTCACGGCGATGGTCGGCATGAGGGTCAGGAAACCATCAGGTGTGACGGCCTGTCGAACGCCGGGTGCCGTGGCCAGGGTCTTCACGCCGCCGGACGCGCCCTAGTCGAAGGCCCGGTCGACCGAGGACAGGGGCAGCGCGAACAGCATCCGGCCGGACTGGGACCAGACCTCGCCGGTCTCCTCCCAGTAGGACAGGGAGCCCGACCGGCCGCTCCAGCAGTGGCGGGTCTCGTCCGTCCCGCACTCCGTCGCCCGGGCGCTGTCCGTGTCCTGGCGCCACAAGGTCCCGTGCCCGCCCGGCGAGCCCGCCGCACGGTCGAGGTACCAGCCCGAGCGGTACGCCAGCACGCCCCGCACGTCGGTCGTCTTCGTCTCGTACGCCTCGACCGGGTCCGCGTGTCCTGCGGAGTCGGTGCTGAGCAGGCCGGCCCGGGCCGGGTCCCGGCTCAGCGGGTAGCGCCACAGCCGGGTGCGCCGGTCGCCGCCGGCGGGCACCCACTCGCTCGCGACCAGACTGTCGGGAGAGGTGCTGCGGTCCAGGGAGACCGTGGCCGGGCGCGGCTCGTCGCCGCCGGGCAGGGTGTACGAGCCGACGGCGGGCAGCACGTACCGGTAGCCGTGCGCCGCCCAGCCGCCGCGCACCCGGCCGACCGCCTCGGAGTCGACGGTGGCGCGCTGGATGCGGTCCATGTCGTACACGTACAGCGCGTCCCGGTCGCCCTCGCGGGTGGTCACCAGCAGCTTGTCCTGGTACCAGACCATGCCGGACAGCGGTGAGACCAGCCCCCGGTAGTCGTGCCCGCCGTCCACCGGGACGGCCAGCAGGGCCCAGGTGTAGCGGAGCCGGTCCGGGTCGTTCGCGTCGACGAAGGCGACCTTGGCCAGTCCCTGCCCGGGTGCCGGGCCGTCCATGGAGCCGCCCTCGGCGCCGTTGGTCCAGCCGGAGAGGATCACACGGTTCCGGCCCCAGCGGCCGTCGTCGTCCGCGTCCCCCGAGGTGGTGACCGCGCCCGGCCGCCAGCCCCGGGTGTCGGCGGCGCCGAAACAGTACGCGCGCGTGGCCGCCGGTTCGACGGGCAGGTCGTGCTTCTCGGCGGTCGCACAGCCGGCCGCGTCCCGCAGCGGTCGGTCGGCGCTCTCCAGCACGGTGCCGACACCGACGGGGCGGCCCATCTGTGAGGAGAGCCGGTCGAGCCACTGCCCCGGCACCCGGTGCTCGGCCAGCGGCAGCCGCCCGGCCTCGGCCGAAGCGCTGAGCGGCTTCAGTGTCCCCGGGGCGTCGGTGACCTCGGCCTGCGAAGCGCTGATCAGGGTGGCGGCGGCGGTGAGCGCCAGGGCCGTCCCGGCCAGCGTCGCCCGTACCGCCCTGCCCCGTCTGCGCCGCCGGTGTCTGCCGCGATGCTTCATACCGTCCTCCCGAGGCGGGTCAACTGCGCCTGATGATCCATACGTTGACGGAGGAGCAGGTGGGTGGCCCGTAGAGGGATGCTACGGCAGGTGAGCGGGGTGGCGGACGAAGACCCCGCAAATATGCGAAAGATGTACCTCCACAGGAGGGTCGTGTGGCCCGGTCGGCACGTCCGGTGACGCTCAGGGGGCCGGTGCGGACGTACGGAGCCCGCACACCGCCGGGGCCGTCGAGTACGGCAGCAGATCGCGCGGGTCGTCCGGGAGCAGCATCTCCACCTCGGCGTCCTCGGCGAACCGGTACGGCCGGTGCTCCAGTAACGCCCCCAGATACCGCCGTACCCGGGACATCTCGGCGCGCACCGTCACCGTGCGGGCCGGGTCGCCGAACACGTCCCCGGCCAGGCCCGAGGCGCTGCGGCCGGTGCGGTGGACGGCGAGGAGGTACAGCAACTCGGCATGCCGGGGACTCAGTTCGCGGGCCCAGGACCCGGCGCCCCCGGAGACCTCCACCGACCATCTGCGCGCCTGTCTGAGGTCCAGCACGATCCTGGTCGCCCCGCGCGCCACCGGCTCGTCGGCCGCCGCCCGCACCAGCCAGCCCCCGGCCAGCGGCTCCACCGAGCACAGCCCGAGCGCCGGCAGCCACCGCGAACCCGCCGACAGCGACTTCGGCAGGGCGACCCGCCGCGTGTACGGCATCCCGCTCACCGCGGCGGTCCAGCCGTCCGCGTCCACCACCAGGGCACGCCCGCCGAGCCGGGCCAGCACCGGCGCCGCCACCGCGCGCAGCCCCTCCAGCGACTCCACGTGCATCTCCCGCAGCCGGGCCTCGGCGAGCTTGGCCACCGAGTCGACCCAGGCGAGCGTGGCCGGATGCATCGTCTCCAGCGGCCCGCTCACGTCCACCACGCCCAGCAGCCGGCCATCGCGCGGATCGGTCAGGGGAGCGCCGGCACAGGTCCAGCCGGCCTGGGAGCGCACGAAGTGCTCGGAGGCGAAGACCTGGACGGGCCGGCGCACCACCGCCGGAGTGCCCAGACCGTTCGTGCCGACGACGTCCTCGCGCCAGTCCGCGCCGAGTTCGAACCCGAGCCCGTCGGCCTTGCGCAGCACCGGCGCGCTGCCCTCGCGCCACAGCACCCGGCCGTCCTCGTCGGCGACCACCATGATGTGGTGGGCGATGTCGGCGACCGTCAGCAGCCCCTCCCGCAGCACCGGCAGCACATGGCGCAGCGCCGAGGTCTCGCGCCGCCGCCGCACCTCCTCGGGGGGCAGCAGCCCCGCCCGGAAGTCGTGGTCCGGGTCGACGCCGCCGCGCAGCATCCGCTCCCAGGACTGCTCGATCACCGGCCGCGGCGCCACCGGGGCGGGCTGCCCGGAGAGCCGGGCGGAGCGGACCTCGTCGAGTACCCGGGCCGCCCGCGTGGCGTTCACGGCGGCGAGCTGCGTGACGTCCATCGGCGTGTCCCCCCGGAGCCGTTTCTGACTGTCCGTCTCATAGTGCCGTCTGCCTCTGACGGACGCGCGCAGTCCGCACTCAGTCGGCATCAAGTTGCAACCCCTCGCAACCCTGGTGGACGGCCCGGCCGTGGCTGAAAATTGAGCAGCGCCGTCCCGAGCGGCGTTCGATGGCTCGAACGGGCCAGTGCTGCGGGGGTGGTGCCGTGTCGGCGCAGCACCACCCCCGCTCCCGCAAGCGGATGAGAACACCAGGTCAGGAGACCGGACGCGCCCGCTCCACGACCGCCGCCAGGTCCAGCGTGTGCGGCAGCGTCCCGAAGGCCGCGCCCCCGTCGCCGCCCAGCCGGGCGGCGCAAAACGCGTCGGCCACCTGCGGCGGCGCGAACCGGACGAGCAGCGACCCCTGGAGCACCAGCGCGAGCCGCTCCGCCAGCCGTCGCGCCCGCCCCTCCACGCCCTCCAGATCGGCCAGTTCGGTCAGCAGGTTCTTGATGGCCCCGTCGAGACGGTGATCGGCGCCGCGCGCCTGCCCGACCTCCCGCAGATACGCGTCCAGCGCGCCCGGCTCCCGCTGCAACGCCCGCAGCACATCGAGGGCCTGGACATTGCCCGCGCCCTCCCAAACCGAATTGAGCGGCGACTCCCGCACCAGCCGGGGCATTCCGGACTCCTCGACGTAGCCGTTGCCGCCCAGGCACTCCGCCGCCTCCACCGCCACCGGCGGGCACCGCTTGGTCACCCAGTACTTGGCGGCCGGCACCGCGATCCGCAGCAGCGCCCGCTCCTGCTCGCCGCCGTCGTCGTAGGCGGCGGCGAGCCGCAGCGCCAGGGTCGTCGCCGCCTCCGACTCCAGGGCGAGATCGGCGAGGACGTTGCGCATCAGCGGCTTGTCGACGAGCTTCCCGCCGAACGCCCCGCGGTGGGTGCAGTGGTGCACCGCCTGCGCCACGGCCTGCCGCATCAGCCCGGCCGAGCCCAGCACACAGTCGAGCCGGGTCGCGGCGACCATCTCGATGATGGTGCGCACCCCGCGCCCCTCCTCGCCGACCCGGCGGGCCCAGGTCCCGTCGAACTCGACCTCGGCGGAGGCGTTCGACCGGTTGCCGAGCTTGTCCTTCAGCCGCTGAATCAGGAACACGTTGCGCGTCCCGTCCTCCAGCACACGCGGAACCAGGAAGCAGGTCAGCCCGCCCGGAGCCTGCGCCAGCACCAGGAAGCCGTCGGACATCGGCGCCGAGCAGAACCACTTGTGCCCGGTCAGTTCGTACGTCCCGTCCTCGGCGAGCGGCCGCGCGGAGGTCGTGTTCGCCCGGACGTCGCTGCCGCCCTGCTTCTCCGTCATGCCCATCCCGAACAGCGCGCCGGCCTTCAGTCGGGCGGGCCGCAGCTCACGGTCGTAGACCATGGACGTCAGCCGCGGCTCCCACTCGGCGGCCAGTTCCGGATCCGTGCGCAGGGCGGGCACCGCCGCGTGCGTCATCGACAGGGGGCAGCCGTTGCCGGCCTCGACCTGCGTCCACACGAGGAAGGCGGCGGCCCGCCGGACATGCCCGCCCGGCCGCCCCCAGGCCGCCGTCAGACCGGCCGAGACGGCCTTGCCGAGGAGCCGGTGCCAGGACGGATGGAACTCGACCTCGTCGATCCGCTCGCCGTACCGGTCGTGCGTGCGCAGCCGCGGCGGATTCTCGTTGGCGTGCGTCCCCCACTCCTGCACCTGGGCCGAGCCGGAGGCCCGTCCGAGCGCCGACAGCTCGCCGAGCACCTCGTCGAGCAGCTCCGGATCCAGATGCCGTTCGACCGCGGCCGTGAGGGCCCGGTCGGCCGTGAAGACGTCGTACCCGACCAGCGGCGGGACCTGGTTGCTCACGGTGTGGGTGCTGCCAGCCATGCTGCGAACCTACCGGGTGAGTGCGGTCGGGCGCGACGGATACCGTTAGGGGGTGCAGCCAGCAAGTGAAACCCCCGACACACCCTCCGGGCGCCTCCACCGGGCGCGAGCTCTCTACCGGAACGTATCCAAGCGCCGGACCGCCTGGCTGCTGCTCAAGGACACCGTCAACTCCTGCATCGAGTACCGCATCCTGGGCCTGGCCGCCGAGGCCGCGTTCTTCACGCTGCTGTCGGTGCCGCCGCTGCTGCTCAGCATGATCGGCCTGCTCGGCTACGTCGACGCCTGGACCGGCGCCGACACCATCGAGAGCCTCCAGGCCAACATCCTGGAGGCCGCGCGCACGGTGCTCTCCGACCGGGGCGTCAGGGAGATCGCCGAGCCGATCCTGCACGACGTGATGAAGGGCGGCCGGCCCGACGTCATCTCCATCGGCTTCCTGTTCGCCCTGTGGTCCGGCTCCCGCGCGGTGAACGTCTTCATCGACACCATCACGGTCATGTACGGCCTCGACGGCGTCCGGGGCATCGTCAAGACCCGGCTGCTGGCGTTCGCGCTGTTCATCGTGGCCCTGCTGATCGGCTCGATCGCGCTGCCGCTGATGGTGGCCGGGCCGGACGCGGTGGTGCGGATCGTGCCGTGGTCGACGACGGTCGTGCAGGTCCTGTACTGGCCCGTGGTGATCCTGCTGTCGATCGCCTTCCTCACGACGCTCTACCACGTGTCCGTGCCCGTCCGCTCCCCGTGGATCGAGGACGTGCCCGGCGCGCTCGTCGCCCTCGGCATGTGGGTGCTCGGCAGCTTCCTGCTGCGGATCTACCTGACCAGCACGGTCGAGGGCCCCACGATCTACGGCTCCCTGGCCGCGCCCGTCGCCGTGCTGCTGTGGATCGGTGTGTCCGCGTTCGCCGTGCTGGTCGGGGCCGCGGTCAACGCCGCCATCGACCGGGTCTGGCCGGCCGCCGCCACGGCCGCGGCCCGCGAGGCCAACGAGCGGCTGCGGCAGGCGCAGGTCGCCGAGTACGTGGCCCGCGCCGCCGCCGCGGGGGAGGCCGACCCCGACATGCCGTCCGAGTTCCCGGAACGCTGGTCCCGCTTCCTCCCCCCGGAGGACGTCTCGGCCCGCCTGCGGACGCATGTGAGGAGCACGCATGTGAAGAGCACGCACGCCAACGGGGAGAGGCAACCGCCCGAGGAGAAGTGACGGGCGGCGGCCTCAGGCCTTCCAGGTCCCGGCCGCCGCCTCCTCCCGGACGAACTCGGCGAAGTCCCTGGGCGCGCGGCCCAGGACCTCGCGCACACCGTCCTCGAGGTGTGCGTTGCGGCCGTCGAGGAGGGTGTCGAAGATGCCGGTCATCGCCGCGACCTCCTCCGGTGGCAGTCCGAAGCCGACCATGGCCTCGCCGTAGTCCCGGGTGGAGACGGCCCGGTACGTCAGCGGCCGCCCCGTCGCCCCGGCGATCTCCGCGACCGCCTCCCCGAAGGTCAGCAGCCGCGCCCCGGACAGGGTGAGCGTCCGGCCCACGTACCGCTCGCCGCCCGTCAGCGCGGCCACCACCACGTCCGCGATGTCCCGCACGTCGAGGAACGGCTCCCGCACCTCGTCGGCCGGGAACACCAGCTCACCGCGTTCTCGCAGCTCCGCCACCAGCGGGCCCTCGCTGAAGTTCTGCGCGAACCACGCGGCCCGTACGACCGTCCACTCCGCGCCCGAGGCGTGCAGCGCCTCCTCGGTCGGCAGGGCCTGGTCCTCGCCGCGCGCGGACAGCAGCACCAGCCGCCGCACCCCGAGCCCGACCGCCTCGCGCGCCAGCGCCCCGACCGCCTCGGCGGCTCCCGGGGCGCCGACGTCCGTGGGGTGCGCGAGATAGGCCGCGTCGGCGCCGCGCAGGGCCGCCGCCCAGGTCGAGCGGTCCCACCAGTCGAAGCCGGTCGCCCGGGACGCGGCCCGTACCGTGAGCCCCGCGGCCTCCGCGGCCCGTGCCACCCGGCTCCCCGTACGGCCCGAGGCGCCCGTCACCACCACTGTCATGCTCCGCGTGTTCCGTGTCGTGTTCGTCATGCCGTCGAGTCAACTGCCGTGCGCGGCACGGAACCATCGCTGAACGGCTCATTCCCATACGCCCGCGTCTTAGGGGGCTTCTGATGGATCTCCGCGGCGTCGCGACGCCCGGCACGCACTCTCGCCGCACCGGACGCCGCTCCTTCTTCCGCGGAGATCCATCAGAAGCCCCCTAAGCTGGCCCCATGGACGCAGTCGCAGGGCTACTGGACGGCCCCCGCGCCCGGGGCGCGTTCATGATCAGGGCGTGTTTCGACCCTCCGTGGGCGGTCCGCGTGGAGGACCGGGCCCCGCTCACCGTGATGCTCGTCGTGCGCGGCGAGGCCTGGGTCGTGCCCGACCGGGGCGAGCGGGCCCTGCTGCGGGCCGGGGACCTCGCCATCGCCCGCGGCCCGGACCCGTACACCTGCGCCGACGACCCCGGTACGGCCCCGCAGGCGCTGATCCTGCCGGACCAGGAGTGCCGCTACCCCGACGGGCTGCCCCTCAACGGCTCCATGGACCTGGGCGTGCGCACCTGGGGCGACCGGCTGGACGGGGCCACCGTGATGCTGATCGGCACGTACCCGATGAAGGGCGAGGTCAGTGGACGGCTGCTGGACGCCCTGCCGCCGCTGCTCACCCTCCCGTCCGACGTGTGGGCCTGCCCGCTCACGCCGTACGTCGCCGAGGAGATCGTCCGGGACGAGCCGGGCCAGGAGGTCGTCCTGGACCGGCTGCTCGACCTGCTGGTCATCGCCGCGCTGCGGGCCTGGTTCGCCCGCCCGGAGGCGGAGGCCCCCGCCTGGTACCGGGCGCTCGCCGACCCCGTCGTCGGCGGTGTCCTGCGCCTGCTCCAGGACGATCCGGCCCACCCGTGGACCGTCGCCTCCCTCGCCGCCAAGGCGGGAGTGTCCCGCGCCGCGCTGGCCCGCCGCTTCACCGGCCTGGTCGGGGAACCCCCGATGACCTACCTCACCGGCTGGCGCCTCGCTCTCGCCGCCGACCGACTGCGCGACTCCGACGACACGCTCGACGCGGTGGCCCGCCGTGTCGGCTACGGCAGCGCCTTCGCCCTGTCGACGGCGTTCAAGCGGGTGTACGGCGTCAGCCCGGTGGAGTACCGGGCGCGGGCGGCGTGAGCGGACACGGGCGGCGTAGCCTGGCACCTGTGTACGTGGAGTGGGCGTCGCGGCTAACGGGAGCGGTCGTGTGGACCAACACCCCGGGCCGGGACGGGGTGGGCCGGGTGCTGCCCGACGGGTGCATGGATCTGCTGTGGCACGAAGGGCGGCTGCTGGTCGCCGGGCCCGACACCCATGCGTACCTCATGGGCGGCGCGACGGGTGCCTGGGCCGGGGTCCGCTTCTACCCGGGCACGGCTCCCGCGCTCCTGGGCGTACCGGCGCACGAGCTGCGTGACCGCCGGGTCGAGTTGGCGGACCTGTGGCCGGCCTCGGAGGTACGCCGCCTGGCCGACCGTGTGAACGCGGCTCCCGACCCGGCGAGCGGCCTGGAGGAGGTGGCGCTGCGGCAGGCGGCCGGTGCCGAACCCCCGGACCCGGTGCTGCGGCAGGTCGTCGCAGCGCTCGGCAGCGGCCGCCCGGTCGCCGTGACCGCCGACGAACTCGGCCTGGGCGCCCGCCAGTTGCACCGCCGTTCCCTGGCCGCGTTCGGCTACGGCCCCAAAACCCTGGCCCGTATCCTGCGGCTGCGCCGCGCCCTCGCACTGGCCCGGGACGGGGTGCCCTTCGCGGACACGGCCGCCCGGGCCGGGTACGCCGACCAGGCCCATCTGGCCCGCGATGTCAGGGAGTTGGCGGGCCTGCCGCTGGGCGAGCTACTCGCCGGCCGGGGCTAGCGGGGCGAACAGGTCCACTCCGTTGCCGTCCGGGTCGAGCACGACGGCGTACCGCTGCCCCCAGAAGGCGTCCCAGGGCTTGAGCTCGCCGTGGTACCCGGAGCCCACCAGCTCCTCGTACAGCGCGTCCACTTCCGCCGGCCCGTCGCACCGCAGGGCCAGCGAGGCCCGGCCCCCGCCGGCGGGCGGCTCCCACTCGGGGAGGAAGGAGCGGACCGTCTCCTCGGTGTCGAACAGCAGCCGCAGCCCGCCGGGCAGTCCGGCCTCGGCGTGCGGCAGGCTCTCGGCGCCCTCCGGGAAGGCGAACCCGAGCCGGCGGTAGAAGGTGACGGAGGCGGCCATGTCGGAGACGACCAGGCCGATGGCATCGAATCGTGCGGTCATGGCGCCACCGTAGGCAGGCCAAGGGCGGCCGGTCTTGAAGGAAACGGACACCGGACATCCCCACCTGCGCCCGTGTCCGATCCGTTCAAGAGCATCCCCCGGCCGACCCCGTAACGTCGCCGCCATGACGACCACGACACACAGATCCCAGCACCTCGGCATCCCGATCGACCGCCCCGCCCAGGAGGTCTACGACTACGTCTCCGACCCCCTCAACGTCCCCGGCTGGGCCCCCGGACTGGCGCGCTCCATCGAGCGGGTGGACGGCCGGTGGGTGGGGGAGTCGCCCATGGGAAGGGTTGAGGTCGTGTTCACGCCCAGGAACGAGTTCGGCGTGCTCGACCACGACGTCACCCTGCCCTCGGGGCAGACCGTGCACAATCCGATGCGGGTGATCGCCGACGGCCCCGGCTGCGAGGTGGTGTTCACACTGCGCCGGCGGCCCGGGATGAGCGACGAGGAGTTCCGCCGCGACGCGGAGGCGGTGTCCGCCGACCTCACCGGCCTGAAGCGGCTGATGGAAGGCTCCTAGTCCTTCCTAGTCCGCCGTCTCCGACTCGTAGTGGATGGTGCCGTCCTCGTCCATCGTCGGGTGCATCTTCATGGGGCCGTACTCGTCGACGTCCGACGGCCGCGGGCCTTCCGGTCCGTCGGGCCCCATGCGCAGAAAGCGTTCCACGCGGCAGATCCGGAAGAGACGGCCGTCGACGCGGAACTCGTCGGCGCGGTCGAGTGCCTTGTACTCCTCGGCGGCGCGCGCGTACTTCGCCTTCCTGGCCTCGTCGTACCGGTACAGCATGGCCCAGATCTCGGACATGCCGTTGTAGAGCAGACGCCGGGCGTCGTGGGGCGTGGCCATGAGCGTGCCGCAGGGCTGCCAGCCGTGGCGGCCGCGCTCGACCACGCCGAATCCGGTGGGCAGCAGCACGGGGTCCGGGTGGGTGGCCACCGCACGCTCGGAGTCCTCGCGGACGTCGGAGGGAATACGGGCGCCCGTGTACGCGAAGTCGCTCAGGCCCAGCCGCAGCGCGCCCGCCGCCAGGCCGTCCGGGCGGGCCGGGTCGAGGACGAAGCCGACGTCCGGGGACGCGGTGTCCTTCGCCCGCTTGTCCCACGACCGCCGCACCGGCTCCAGGTCGGTGGGGCGCGGCGGCTCGAGACCGTCGTCGTCGCAGCGCGCGAACTCGTCGCCGCGTACGACCCGGTAGCGCACCCCGCACACCTCCACCTCGTTCACCGGCTCGCGCTCCATCACCGCCACGGCGGCCAGCAGTTCGCGCCGGACGGCCGGATCGTCGGTGTCGTCCTTGGCCGTGAACCACAGGTGCGAGTGCAGCCCGTCCCGGGCCACCTGCGGCATACCGTCCGTCACCGGCTTCAACAGCCGCCACTCCGGCCCCACGGCGGGATCCTGCGCGGCGACTCCGAAGACCGGCCCGCGCAGCGACAGAGCGGGATAGCGCCGCGAGGCGTCCATCGCGTCGGCCTCCCGCACCCAGGCGGCGGGGTCGTCGCGGCGGACCAACTCCTCCTGGAGAGCGTCGATCTGTTGCTGCCAGTCATCATCCATGCACGCATTGTCCTGGCCGTGCGGAGGGCGCGGGAGGCCGGGCGATGCAACAAAGGCTGTTGTTGGGATCCGGCCGCGGACGCCGGGCACCGCCGTCCGGCCCAGCCCGTCCCAGAAAGACCCCGAGCGTCCCACGCTCCGCCGGGACGCCGCCGCCCCGCGCCTGAGCCGTCCCTGGGCGGTCCGTGAACGCCGGGAAGGCTCGCCCTGCCCGGGGGCCGGACGTGACGCTGTGCCCTGCCAAACGAGACGAGCCGCCCCAGGGGTGACCCGCCGGGGGACGGCGGTTCGGAAAGGAACACCGCATGAGGATGCGCAATCGGGCCATGGCGATGGTGACGGCCGTGCTGCTGGGGGGCGGGGCCACCGGGATCGCCCTGGCACCGGCCGCGAACGCCGCTCCCTACTTCGGCATCGACGGCGGCGGAGCCGTCACCAACGACTGGGAGGACGAGGAGAACCTCGGCGTCGAGGCCTACGCCAAGGGCAACGCCATCGCCCTGTGGGAGACCGTCCTGTGGGCGGACGGCGCCCTGTGGGAGGACGACGAGGGTGAGTGGCGGCCCTTCAGGAAGAGCCAGATCGACGGCTCGTTCGGGCCGGAGACCGAGTCGGCCACGCAGTGGTGGCAGAGCCGGCACAACCTCCCCGAGACCGACGGCACCGTCGTCAGCGAGAGCTGGGACTTCGCCCAGACCCGGCTGCAGAGCCTCCCGGGCAACATCGTCCAGTACAAGGGTGACGCGCGGAACGTCAACTTCAAGCGCGTGGGCGGCAAGTACCAGGTGAAGCTCAAGAACGTCGGGCCCTGGAAGAACGCGCACTACCGCATCGTCGGCTGAGTGCCCGGACGAGCGGGTGACCTCCGGGTCACCCGCTCCACGGGGGCAGCGCCCACAGCAGCCCCGCCAGCAGTACGACGATGACCGCGAAGGAGACCAGCGCCGCCGCCCGCCACCGCCGGTACTCGGCAGCGGTCGGCGGTGCCGCGACGTCCACCGCCTGCCCGGCCGGCCCCGTCGCACCGCGCGGCCATGTCGGATCGGCCAGATCCCACACCGCCAGCAGCCGCGCCTGGTCCGCCCCGGCCACCCGGCACAGCGCCTGCACCGCGCCCCTCGGCGGCTGCTTGGCCCCGCTGAGATACCGCTGCCACGACGACTTGCTGTACGCCGTCCGCCGCGCCAGCTCGGCCAGACTCAGACCCGTGCGGTCCTTCAGGGCCCGCAGTTGCTCGACCAGATGCCGTGCCTCCCTCGGCAGTGCGTCCGGAAGCGGCTGCCAGCGTGTCATGGTCGTCCCCCAACTGCCCGCCGCCACCCCGCCCCCGGGCACCGGCCCCTCCCCACCGCATCGTTCGACGCCGGCCCGTGCGGGCCAGTTCCCCGCGGCGACGGGCGCGCGGCGCGTACGGGGGGTGTGAGACGGCCGGCCGAGCGACCTTCGGTCGGCGACGGTGCGCCGGGGTGCCGCGATCGCGGCTGGCGTCAGCCGCTGCCCGCCTCACCAGGGCGTACGGCCACCGCGTCGACCTCGAACAGCATGCCCGGCAACGCCAGCGAGGCGACGCCGCTCAGCGTCTGCGCCGGCAGCCGCTCCCCGAAGCGGGCCTGCAGCGCCTTGCCCAGGATCGCCAGTTTGTCGAGGTCGTGGTCCACGATGAACGTGCCGAGCCGTACGACGTGTTCGTAGCCGAGCCCGACCCCTTCCAGCGCCGACCTCAGCCGGTCGAAGGCGAGCTCCACCTGCGCGGCGAAGTCCCCGGGCACCGGGGTGCCGGTCGCGTCGGAGGCGTACTGGCCGCTGACGAAGACGGTTTCACCGGGAGCCGAGACGGCGTGGCCGTAGCCGAACGGTGTGGGGTCGTGGAGAGCGGCCGGGTTGGTGATCGTGCGTGCGTCGCGCGTCATGACGAGCCGGTCCTTTCCGGGAGTACGGCCGCCGCCGAACCGGCGGAGGCCTGACCACTCTCGTCAACTCGCCATGTGCGCAGGCGTGTTCCGGACAGGGGCCCGCCGGCGCACGCGCGTGACGTACGCCCTATGCTCGCGGTGCCGCCGTACTCGCCCGTTCCACCAGCCGTGTCGACAACTCCGTCCGCGTGCTCTCCGGGCGGTGCCCGTCCATCACGCGCAGCAGTGAGCGCAGGGCCGTCGCGGCCATCTCCGACAGCGGCTGGCGGACCGTGGTCAGGGCCGGGGAGGCCCAGCGGGCCTCGGGCAGGTCGTCGAAGCCCACCACGCTGACGTCGTGCGGGACCTTCAACCCCCGCTCGGCCAAGGCCTGGTACACCCCGAGCGCCATCCGGTCCGAGCAGACGAAGACGGCCGTCGGCGGCTCGGGCAGGTCGAGCAGTTCCAGCATGCGGCGGCGGGCCTGGCCCTCGTCGAAACCGGCGTGCCGTACGTACTCGGCGCGGTGCCGGACCCCGGCCGACGCGAGCGCCGAGCGGTAACCGGCGACCCGGGCACTGCTGCACATCGTGCGCCGGTCGCCGGCGACGACGGCGACGCGCTCATGACCGAGGGACAGCAGATGCTCGGTGGCCGTCAGACCGCCCTGCCAGTTCGCCGCCCCCACCGAGACCACGCCCTCCGGCGGCTCCTGGACCGGGTCGATCATCACGAAGGGGATGCGGTGCTGCTCCAGCCAGGCGTACTGCGAGTCGCTCAGCTCGGCCAGGTTGAACAGGACCCCGGAGGAGCCCCGGGCGACCAGCTTGTCCAGCCAGCCGCGCTCCGGGCGGCCGACCCGGGAGCGGGTCAGGGCGGCCGACACCACGACCTCCAGGCCCGCGTCGTGCGCCGCCTCCTCCGCCCCGTGCAGCACCGCGCCCGACCAGGAGCTCTCCAGCGAGTGCACGACCAGGTCGACCAGCCGGGGCGCCTTCGCCGCGTCGAAGCGGGGTCTGCGTACATAGCCGAGCCGGTCGAGCGCCTCGGTGACCCGGCGGCGGGTCTCGGGCGCCACGTCCTCCCGGCCGTTGACCACCTTGGACGCGGTCGGCACCGACACCCCCGCCTCACGGGCCACGACCGCCAGCGTCGGACCTGCCGCCACGCTCGCACTCGCCGTACGGACCATCGGGAACCCACCTCTCGACCGGCAGAAAGCGCTTCCTACTTTAGGTGCGGCGCAGGACGGCGGGTAGACGGCTGACTGAATGCCGGCCGATCGGGCGCCGGTCGAGGCAGGCCGTATCGCCGGAATCCCATCGGGGGCGCGGCGATGACGTCTGTCACTTTCAGTGATGACAACTCTCACTGCCGACGGGGCCGCACGGGACGAACACTGGATCTCGCCGTCCAGGCGTGCGCCCCGCACTGCTGCTCAGGAGGACTTCACATGCACCGAGCCTTATCCCTCGCCCTCGCCGCAGGCGTGGTGGCGGCGACCGCCTTTCCGGGAGTGTCGGTGGCAGCGATGCCGGACACCGTGCGGTGGGGGCCGTGCCCGGAAGGCGTCGCCGCGCCCCGTCTCGAGTGCTCGACGCTCGAAGTCCCGCTGGACTACCGGAATCCCGACGGCCGGCAGATCGAGATCGCGATCTCCCGGCTGGCGAGCAAGGACCCCTCGCAGCGCCGCGGTGTGCTGTTCACCAACCCGGGCGGCCCCGGCGGCACGGGGCTCACCTACCCGGCCGTACTGGCCGGCCGGGGGCTGCCGCAGAAGGTGCTGGACTCCTACGACGTGATCGGCTTCGACCCGCGTGGGGTCGGCCGCAGTGCGCCGGTGACCTGCGATCTGACGCCGGAACAGCAGGCACGCGGCAACTTCGCGCCGTACGCGTACACCGCGGCCGATGTCGCGCGGGAGGCGAAGCACGCGCGGACCGTCGCCGCGCAGTGCGCCACCTCGCGAACGGCGTGGATGCTGCCGCACACCACCACCGCGAACACCGCGCGCGACATGGACCGGATCCGGGCGGCGCTGGGCGAGCCGAAACTCTCGTACCTCGGCGCCTCCTACGGCACCTCCCTCGGCGCGGTGTACGCGACGATGTTCCCGAAGCGCGGCGACCGGATCGTCCTCGACAGCAGCCTGGGCCGTGGCGGCTACGACGCCAGGGCCATGCGGTTGCTCGCCCGTGGCCTGGAGGACCGGTTCCCGGACTTCGCCGCGTTCGCGGCCGCGCGCCCCGAGTACGGTCTGGGCGCGACACCGCGGCAGGTGACCGCGAAGTACTTCGACCTCGCCGAGCGGCTGGACGCGAAACCGGTCCACGGCGTCGACGGGACGGGGTTGCGCGGGATGACGTTCGCACTCCTCTACAAGGACGCGGCCATGCCCTTGCTGGCCGAGAACTGGCAGGCGCTCGACCAGGGCAAACCACTGCCGTCCGACCCGCCGGAGGTCACGGAGAACCTCCTGGCCGCTCGCTTCTACGTGATATGCGGCGATTCGCGCTGGCCGGAGACGGTCCGGGAGTACCAGCGGAACGTCGCGGTCGACCGGATCAAGTACCCCATGCTGGGCGCGTCCACGGCCGGCATCGGCCCCTGCGCGTTCTGGCCGGACAAGCGGGTCGAACCGCCGGTGCACATCGGTGACCGGGGCCCGTCGAACGTGCTCATGGTGCAGAACGAGCGCGACCCGGCGACACCGCTGGTCGGCGCCCAGGAGCTGCGGCGGGCGTTCGGGAAGCGGGCCACGATGGTGACGGCCGACCAGGGCGGGCACGGTGTCTATCCGTTCGGCGCCAACACCTGCGTGAAGGACGCGGCGACGGCGTTCCTGACCACCGGGCAGCGCCCGTCGCGGGACCTCGCCTGCGCGGCGGAGCCGGGCAAGTAACGGAAGTGGAGCCATGTTCAAGGAGTGGCGGCATCGCCGGGCCGTGCAGCGGGTCAAGCCCGGGGACGGACGACCGTTGAAGCGTTTCCGCTGGTGGCAGATGCTCACCCGCGCACTGTTCCATCTTCGGCTGATGAGCGACGACGGCCGGCGGACGGACTACGCCGTCGACGTCAGGCATCAGAACCAGTCGGACGGCTACGTCAAGGCCCACCTGTACCTCGACGGCAGGCATCACGCCGAGTCCAGAGTCCCCGCCGTCTTCCCCGTGAGGGGCGGCATGGTCGAAGTGAGGGCGAGCAGCTTCGGGCTCAAGCGCTGCCACTACGTCACCGCCGAGGGGGCCGAGTTCCCGCTGGTCCCCGACCCCGCCTCCGCCGAAGGGCGCCGCGCACGCCTCGACCGATCGCACCCCGCCCTGAGCCGCTGGATCGGTTTCCTCTCGGTGACCGTGCTCGTCATCGGCCTGGCTCTCCTGATCCTTCAGCTCGCCGAACAGATCACCCAGGATCCGCAGGGCCTCGCCCAGTACGTCGGCACCTTCACCTCGCCCATTGATCTGCCGGCATGGGTTAACGCCGTGGTCGGGCTCGTCACCGTGACGGCCAGCACCGAGCGGGCGCTGCGGCTGCGCTACCACTGGCTCCTCGACGGCGGGGCGGGCTGAGCGGCCGCTCTCGCGTCAGCGGGCGGGCGGCATCTCCGAGGGGCTGGAGTCGAGTCCGGGCCTCTTGCCGGCCCATGCGCCGCGGGTGAAGTCCGGGATCCCGACCGGGCGGCCGTTCCTCGCCAGGGACGCGGCGCTCAGCGGAACCGCCGCGCACCAGGCGGCCGAGTCGTACACGTCGATGTCGGGCACCAGCCCCGCGCGCATCAGCTGGACCGTGCGCCACTGCAGGACGTAGTCCATACCGCCGTGACCGCCGTTGTTCGCGGCGTCGTCACCGACCTTGCGCCACAGCCAGTGGTCGTACTCCTTGCGGTAGTCGGCGAAGTCGCGCCAGGTGTGGCCGCCGTGGTCCGGTTCCAGATAGACGCGCGCGCCGGTCGGGGAGGGCCCGGCGTAGTCCTCGACGATCCCGCGGCTGCCGGCGAGGCTGTTGATCCTGCTGTACGGCCGGGGTGAACTCACGTCGTGCTCGGCCCGGATGATCCGGCCTTTCTCGGTCTCGACGACGCAGGTGACCAGGTCGCCGTTGATGTACGTCTCCTTCCAGGACGGGTGGTCCCGGGGGACGAAGCGCTCGCGGTAGTCGGCGAGCCCCTTCGGGGCGGTCGCGGTGGCGGTGAGGGTGGCCATCCGGTCGCCGCGGTTGATGTCCATGGCCGCCGCGATCGGGGCCAGCCCGTGCATGGGGTAGAGCGACGCGGTGCTGCGGGTGTGCCACAGCCTTCGCCAGGAGTCGGTGTAGTACGTGTCGGAGAAGAGGAGTTCACGCAGGTCGTGGAGGTAGCCGCCATGACCGTTGGTGATGTCTCCGAACAGGCCGGCGTGCGCCATCCTCAGCATGGCCAGTTCGTTGCGGCCGTAGGAGCAGTTCTCGGCGAGGAGCAGGTGCCTGCGGGTGCGCTCGGAGGTGTCGACCAGGTCCCACAGCTGGCGCAGTTCGGTCGCGACGGGGAGTTCCACCACGGCGTGTCTGCCGCTCAGCAGCGCGGCTCTGCCGTGCTCGTAGTGGAACTCCCAGGGCGTGGCGACGTACACCAGGTCGATGTCGTCGCGCCGGAGCATCCGGGCGTAGGCGTCGGCCGATCCGCCGTACTCGGCGGGGCGGGGCTCGCCCTTGCTCACCAGCCGGTCGGCGGCGCGGCGCGCCCGGTCGGCCCGGATGTCGCAGACGGCGGTCACGGTGCAGCCGGGCACGGCAGCCCAGCCCTCGACCATGCCGCCGCCTCGGTTGCCGAGTCCGATGACCCCGACGCGGACGGTTCTGTGGGCCTCGAACGGCACGCCGATCATCGACTTCTGCCCGGGACGGCGGCGGGGCGCCTGCCCGGTCGCGGCGGCCGCGGCCGGGGCCGAGGCGGTCGCCCCGGCCGCGAGCGCACCGGTGGCGACGGCTCCGCCCAGGAGCAGTCGGCGTGAGACAGCGGGTGTTTTGGACATGACGGCAACACTCCTCGAGGGGGTCGCTTGCATCACTGCCGGGGCACTGTCGGGACTTTCGGGGCATGACTCTGCGGGCTTCGACGGTTACATGTCAATACGTGCTCGTTAGGAAGCAGTTCCGAGCAGGATCGAGCATCGACTTTCGAAACCCCGAACGCGCCGACACCCTCAGCCGGATACGCAGGTCAGCCGGAACCCCGTGAAGTCCGCCGTGAACGCCGCGTCGATGAGGTCCCGGGCGTGGATGCCCGCCATCGCACCGGTGAAGCGCAGACGAGAGCCGTGGTCGTCGGACAGCTGGCTGAAGTCCAGGGCCGGTCCGATCGCCGTGCGCACTCCGTCCCGTACGAACCAGAAACGGGCGTCGGCACCCTCGACCGTCACCCCCAGCGTCACGGGCCCGTCGTCCGGCACGTCCACGAGGGCGACCTGCCGCACCCCGTCCTCGTCGCGCTCCACAAGACTGAGCACCGTACGACCGTCCCCGCTCCACTGCTGTCCGCGCTGCGGTTCCCCCTCCGGCTCCGACCAGGTCAGATCCAGGCTGAGATACGCCTCGGCGTCGTACCAGAGCACCAGCCCCGCGGCCTGGGTGAAGGTCACCGGCCGTGCCTCGACGGTGACTTCGGCCTCCGCGCGGTGCTCGGTGACACGCTGGGCCAGCAGGCTGGTCGCCCAGCGGGACTCGGGCCCGTGCCGGCCGCGCAGCCGGATCCAGCCCGGGCGCGCCGTCGTGTCGGCCCAGGACGGGTCCGGCGCCTCGCGCAGGGTGCTCCACGGCCAGGACAAGCCCTCGGGCGGGGCGGCGGGAGGCACGGGCACCGGATGGGCCGGCAGCGGGTGCGGCCGGGCGGAGAGTGGTTGCGGCCGGGTCGGCACGTCGACGTCCACCGCCGGGTGCCAACCGCCCTGCCGCAGTCGCGGCCAGCCGTCGGCGTCCCAGGTCACCGCCTGGATCGCGGTCTCCCGGCCGAGCGTGCAGCGACGCCCCTGCGCGGTGTGCAGCGGACGGGCCGTCAGATGACTGAGCAGCCACTGCCCGTCCGGCGTCTCGACCAGCTCGCCGTGCCCGGCCTTCTGCAACGGCACGCTCTCGTCGTCCCGCGTCGTCAGCAGCGGCCGGTCGTCGAGTGCGTACGGCCCGGTCAGCTCCCGGCTGCGGGCCACCCGCACCCCGTGCTCCCACCCCGTGCCGCCCTCCGCGAGCACCAGGTAGTACCAGCCGTCGCGCCGCAGCAGCTTCGGCCCCTCGATCAGCCGGTCGTGCTGGAGCAGCAGACGCGTCTGCCCGACGGGTGTCAGTGTGTCCCGGTCCAGCTCCGTGACGACGATCCCCGCGAAGCGCCGCCCTCCCGGCCGGTGGTCGTTCTGCAGGTTCAGCAGCCACAGCCGGCCGTCCTCGTGGAAGAGGGCCGGATCGAACCCATGGCTCGGGACCCGGCGCGGTGCGCTCCACCCGCCGCCCACCTCGGTCGCCGTCGAGACGTAGGTGTCGAGATCGAAGTACGGCGTGCCGACCGACCGCACGACGGTGTACGTCACCCAGAACCGCTCCCCGTCCCAGCTCAGCGACGGAGCCCAGATGCCGCCCGAGTCGGGCACGCCGGCCAGCGAACTCCCGGGCGCCGCGCCCTCGACGTGCCCCGCGTACTCCCAGTGGGCCAGGTCCCGGGAGCGGTGCACCGGGATGGTCGGGAACCACTCGAAGGAACTGGTCGCCACGTAGTACCAGTCGCCGACCCGGACCAGGGAGGGGTCGGGCGCGAAGCCGCGGAGGACGGGGTTGTGCAGGACGGTCACGGAAGGGCTCCGGGTCGGGGTGGGCACCCGGGGACCGCGGGGAGTCAGGGTCACCCACGGCCCCCGGGAGTCGGGGGAAAAGGGTTACTTGAGGGCGCCCAGCGTCACGCCCGTCCGCCAGTAGCGGCGCATCGCGACCATCATGATCGCCATCGGCACGATGGACAGCAGCGCGCCGGTCAGCACAAGGCCGGTCAGGTCGATGCCGGACTCAAGACGCGTGCCGGTCCAGTTGTAGAGGCCGAGGTTGAGCGTCCAGTTCTCCTTGCCGCGCAGCACGGTCAGGGGCAGGAAGAAGGCGTTCCAGGTGTTCACGAAGGCCAGCAGGAACACCGTCGCGCCGCCCGTCGTCATCATCCGCAGCACGATGCTGAAGAAGATCCGCAACTCGCCGGCGCCGTCGATCCGGGCCGCCTCCAGCAACTCGTAGGGGATCGTGGCCTCGGTGTACACCTTGGCCAGATAGACGCTGAACGGGTTGATGAGGCAGGGGATCAGCATCGCCCACGGGGTGTCCACCATGCCGATCGCCGAGAACAGCAGATACAGCGGGAGCGTGAGCAGCGCGATCGGGATCAGGAACGAGCCCACGACACACGCGAAGATCGCGTTACGGCCCGGGAAGTCGAAGCGGGCCAGTCCGTAACCGGTTGCGAGGGCGATCAGCGTGCCGCCGAGCGAACCGGCCCCGGCGTAGAGCAACGAGTTGGCCGTCCACCGCAGGAAGATGCCGTCCTGGTACGTGAACACCTGGTGCAGGTTGTCCCACAGATGCCAGCCCGAGAACCACAGGCCGTTGCTCTGGTACAGCGCCGTGCGGTCCTTGGTCGCGGCGACGATCAGCCACCACACGGGGAACAGGCTGTACACGCTCGCCAGGGCCAGCCCGACGAGGAGGAAGCGCTGACCGCCCCTCCCGCGCGAGGCCGGATCCGGACGGGACAGCCGCCGGACGCCGCGCACTTCGGGCCGCTCGGTGGCGGTCTGCTCGGTCAGCACCATCAGTCGGCCTCCTTCGAGGTGAGCCGGTAGAAGAGGAAGGAGGCGACGCCCAGGATCAGGGCGAGCAGCACGGACAGGGCGGCCGCGTAGTGGTAGTCGCCCGCGTTGAACGCCTGGTTGTAGATGATCATGATCGGGGTGAAGCTGTCACTGACCGTCTGCGGCGTGATGTTCCGGAACAGCGCCGGCTCGTTGAAGATCTGCAGCATCTGGATGATCGACAGCAGCCCTGTCAGGACCAGCGCCCCGCGCACGAACGGGATCTTGATGCTGCGCGCGATCCGCAGCTCGGAGGCACCGTCCAGCCGGGCCGCCTCGAACAACTCGCGCGGCACGCCCTGGAGCGCCGAGTAGATGATCACCATGTTGTAGCCGATGCCGTGCCAGGTCAGCAGGTTGCCGATGGCCGGCCACACCATCGACGGCGCGAAGAAGTTCCAGTCGAGACCGAGGGCCTCGCCGATGGGGGTGAGCGGGCCGACGTCCGGGCTGTAGAGATTGACCCACACGATCGCCGCGACCACGCCGGGGATCATGTACGGCACCAGCAGCACGATCCGGAACCTGCTCGCCACCCTGGACGTGAGCGCGTCCAGGAACAGTGCCAGCAACAGGCTGATCAGCAGCATCATCGGGATCTGGACACAGGCGAAGAGCACCACCCGCAGGATGGAGTTCATGAACGCCGAGTCCGTCAGCCCCTGGGTGTAGTTGTCGAGCCCGGCGAACTCCGTCGTCGCACCGCCGAGACCGAGCCCGGACTGCTTCTCCGTGAACAGCGACTCGTGGACGGCGTAGCCGATCGGGAGCAGATACAGAAAGACGAAGCCGAGCTGGAAGGGCACCGTGAACGCGGCACCCTTCCAGCGCAGGGAGCGAATCATCGAATGCCTCAGCCCTTGACGCTGATACCGCGGGACTGCAGGTCCTTGACCGTCCACTCCTGCATGTGCGCGAGCAGGTCGGTGACCTTCTCCTGCTTGTTGACGACCTTGGCCCAGCCCGCCTGGAGCTCGGTGAACATCGCGGTCCAGTTCGGGCCGTAGGTCCAGTCGGTGGTGACCGTGCCCAGGCTGTCCGTGACGACCTTCTGCGCCGGCTCGTAGTTCTTGCCGAGCAGCTTCTGCGAGATCGACTCACCGACGTAGGAACCGCTGTCCTCGAGCGCCGGCATCACGCCGTTGCCGGTCTCCGGGCTCGCCATCGTCTTGACCGCGCCCTGGTTCGTGGACATCCACAGCGCCGCCTTCGCCGCCTGCTCCTGGTTCTCGCACTGCTTGGTCACCAGGGTCACGCTGCCGGTCAGATTCGTGCCGGCCGGCGTCTTGGCCGCCTCGCCCTTGTACGTGGGCCAGGGCGCCAGCGCCCAGTCGCCGAAGGACTTGGTGAAGTTCTGCACCATGCCGGCCATCTGCCAGGTGGAGATCTGCCGGGTCGCGGTGGCGCCGGTGTCGTAACTGCGCTGCACGGCCGCGTAGTCGGCGAAGGACAGCTTGGCGTTCAGGTCGTTGTCGATGATCTCCTGGATCACCTTCGCGGCCTTGAGGGTGCCCTCGTCCTGGAAGTTCACCTTCCAGGCGTTGCCGTCGATCGCGTACCAGTGCGCCCCGGCCTGCATCGCGAGCACCTCCAGGGTGCTCGGGTCCTCACCGGCGTAGTTGGTGATCTCGATGCCGTGCTTCTTCAGCACCTTGCCCGCGGCGATGAAGTCGTCCCAGGTGGCCGGGGGCTTAAGGCCGTACTTCTCGAAGATGTCGGTGCGGTAGATCGTGAACTGGGGCGCCGAACTGGTGGGTACGCCGTAGAGCTTGCCCTGCACCTGCGCACTCGCCCAGGCGCCGGTGTTGAACTTGTCCTTCTCCCCCTCGACGTACCGCGTGATGTCGGCGAGCGCGTCCTGCGACACCCAGCTGGTCACGTACTCGGCGGTGTTCTGCACCAGGCAGGGTGCGTTGCCGGCCTTCACCGCGTTGGTCAGCTGCTTCTGCATGGTCAGCTGGTCGGTGACCTTCGTGTACTTCAGCTGGATGTCCTTGTGCGAGGCGTTGAACGCCTTGACGACCGCCTCCTGGCCGTTGGCCCAGCCCCAGAAGGGGAGGGTGACCGGACCGGACTTCGAGGCGGCGTCGTCGCCCGAGCCGGATCCGCCGCAGGCGGAGAGCAGACCTGTCAGCGCGATACCCGCGACAGCGGCGGAGGCGAACCTTCTCCGGGGGCTGGTGAAGTTCATCTGACCGTGATCCTTCGGAATAGGACGTTCTCAGAACGAGAGGACGGCGGCGGCTCGGTGGTGCCGGCCGGGAACGGCGGCCGGAAACCGTCGGCTCGCGGTTGCGGGGGGTCGGCCAAGCAGAAGCTGTAGTAAGCGGTTGCTGGGACGGTAGGCGGACGGATCCGCTCAGAGCAAGAGGTGCGCGTCAATTTGTTACGGCGGATCGGCCGGCGGGTTACCGCGGTGCGTACGGCGCGCCCCCGCGTCAGACTCGGTTAGGTACAGGTCAAAGCGCTGGCAGCGGCGCCGGTCCGCAATGCGGCGGGCACGCCGTCGCTCCCCGCGAGAGGCCGTAAAGTCTCTGGAAAACGGTTACGTAACGAAGGCTCAGTGTCAGACGCGTGTCGCCGGCGGCCGCACCGAGTTGCGGACCACGACATGGGTGCCCAGCACCAGATGGTCGCCGTCGGCGCTCTTGCGGCGGCCCGCGCCGCCCTCGCGCCGGTCGGCCACCGCGCGCAGCGCGACCCGGCCCATCTCCTCGTACGGCACGTGCACGGTGGTCAGTTGGGGCGTGAGCTGGGAGGCGAGCGGGATGTCGTCGTAGCCGACGATCGAGACGTCCTCGGGTACCCGCAGGCCCGCCGCGCGCAGGGCCTGCGCGGCGCCCGCGGCGACCACGTCCGTGCCGGCGAGCACCGCGGTGAAGTCCGGTGTGTCGCGCAGGGCCGCCTCCACCGCCTCGTAGCCGTGCTCGTAGTCGTACGGGCCGTGCCGGACCATGCCCGGGTCGAAGGGCACGCCGTACGCCTCGAAGGCCCGCTGTGCGCCCTTCAACCGGCCCTGGGCGGTAGTCAGTTCGGCGTGGCCCGGCAGGACGAGGACGCGTCGGTGACCGGCCGACAGCAGATGGCTGGCCATCGCGTAGGCGCCGCCCTCGTTGTCGTAGTCGACGGTCGTCGCCGGGACGTCGCCCTCCAGCGGGGGCCTGCCCACCAGGACCAGGTGCGAGCCGGCCGCGTCCAGGGAACGGGCGAAGCGGGCCATGCGCAGCTGGTACTCGTCGTAGTCGTAGGCGCCGCCGAGCAGGATCACGGCGGCCACGCCCTGCTGCCGCATGAGGTTCACCAGGGCCAGCTCGCGCTCCGGGTCGTCGCCGGTCGTGCCGACCAGGGAGAGCCAGCCGCGCAGCGTGGCGGCGCCCTCGACACCCTTCGCGACGTGCGCGAACGCGGCGCCGGTGATGTTGTTGATGAGGATCGCCACCGTCGGTGTGCCGCCGCCGGCGAGGGAGCGGGCGTGGGCGTTGGTGACGTAGTCCAGGTCCCGGACCACCTTCATCACCCGGCGGCGCAGCTCCTCCGACACCGGGTAGTTACCGGACAGCACCCGCGAGACGCTGGCCACGGAGACGCCCGCGCGCTCCGCGACATCGCGGATGGTCGCCCGGCCGGCGTCACTCGTCGCCTTGCGCTGACTCACCCTTGCGGCTCCTTCACGTAGTGGCCCGATGCCGTGCGCTCTGATCTGTCGCGACCCGGTTCGCAGCGCCCCCGACGCACCCGCCGTCCGGGCACCCGCCCCGCGCCGGTGCGGAAACCGTATCCCATCGTTACTCCAGGCTGGAGGGCCTGTGGACGGCGGACCGAAAGGGCCTGCCGGGCGTGGTGCGGGACGGGCGTGCCCGCATTGACGTCGGGCCGAACCACCTGCCCGCCTCGACGTCAGGCCGAACCGACTGCCGGCCCGGGCGTCACGCCACCGGCGCGAGATCGCCCGTTGCCGGGGTGACACCCCTCGCGCGAAATCGCCCGGGCGGCGTCACGCCACCCGCGCCAGATCCGCGTGCCGGACCTCGTGGACCGGCCGCGCGCCCGCCGCCAGGCGTTCCAGTTCCTCCACCACGATCCGGCCGAGCCGCTCCAGTTCGTTGCCCAGGGAGCCCGCGATGTGCGGGGTGAGAAACACGTTGGGCAGGTGGTACAGCGGCGAGCCGGCGGGCAGTGGCTCCGGGTCGGTGACGTCGAGGACCGCGCTGAGCCGGCCCGAGAGCAGCTCGCCGGTGAGTGCCTCGTGGTCGACCAGCGCACCGCGGGCGGTGTTGATGAGCACGCCCCCGTCTCGCACCAGGGCGAGCCGGTCGCGGTCGAGCATGTGGTGGGTCTCGGGGATGTCGGGGGCGTGCAGGCTCACGATGTCGCTGCGTCTGAGCAGGTCCTCCAGCGACAGCGACTCGGCACCGAGCGCGGCGGCCTCGGCCGGGCTCACATACGGGTCGTGCAGCAGGACGGTGAGGTCGAACGGCCGCAGCAGCTCCAGCAGCCGGCGGCCCACACGGGACGCGCCGATGACCCCGACGCGGCGGCCGAGGTTGCCGGTCGCGGCGGTCTCGGCGGGGCCCGGGTAGGCATGGGTGCTGCGGAAGTGCTCGCGGTGGTCGAAGGCGTCCTTGCCCACCAGCAAAATCATCGCGAGCGTGTACTCCGCGACGGGCAGGGCGTTGCCCGTCACCGCGCTGGAGACGGTGACCCCGCGTTCCCACAGGGCCTCGCCGACCAGGGAGCGGACGGAGCCGGCCGCGTGCAGCACGGCGTCGAGCTTCGGGGCCGCCGCGAGGACACCGGCGTCCAGGTGCGGGCAGCCCCAGCCGGTGATCAGCACCTCGGCGGCGGCCAGGGCGCCGGCCGCGGCCGGATCGGTGAAGTCCCGCACCACCAACCCGGGGTCGATGTCGGCCGTGCGCCTCAGTCGCTCCATCAGCGGCGGAGGGAAGAGCAGCGGGAGGTGCACCGGGTCCATCGCGAACACGGTCCGCGGCAGCTGAGGGCTGGGCATGACTCTCCTGGAGCAGAGGGCGGAGAACAGAAACAGTTTCAGAAAGCGCCTTCTACCGTAGATCCGCCGGGAAGCACCGGTCAATCGGCTGGGCGCGGATGGCGGCGGGAGGTGCCGGTTCGGCGCAACGCCCGTGATGAGCGCAGGCCGTGACGCGACGGGAGGAGGCGAGGTCGGTGGGTGGGGGGAGTGGGGCCGGATGTGGCCGGGCGGATCGGGCCCAGAGGATCCCTTCGGGGTGGCTCGGCAGGAGACCCGGACGTGGAAATCGATTACTGCGGTTTCGGTGGGGGAGGGCGGAGCCTGCGTGGCCGCTGTCGGGAGCTCGGTGTCCGGGCGATCCGTTCGGCAACCGGTTCCCAATTTGTTGCCGAAGTCGACCGCGGAGACGTCCCTGGTCATGCCGGTCGGAACACTCTTCGATGGCCTGATCACGCCGACCGAAAACAGGCCTGACCCGCCCTCAAGCTGATGACGCCGAGGTTACACAGTCTTTTCGAAAATTCGTCAAGGCTCTTGACGCGCCATGCTGACCGGAAGAAGCTCTGCCCCACGCACAACAACCGGTTGCTAAGGCACCGGAACCGCAAGGAGGTGGTGCGTTCATGCACCCACGTGCTGGTGCTTCCCTGAGCCGCCGCCGATTCCTCGCCCTCTCGGCAGCGGGCGCCGCGACCGGCGCGGCCAGCCTGAGCGGCTGCGCGATGCAGGTCTCCAGCGGCGTCAGCGGCGGCGGCGAGACCGTCACGCTGATGGCCAAGCCCGACGACCTCTCCCCGGAGCTGGTCAAGCAGGCCCAGAAGGACATCGGCGTCAAGATCGTCACGGTGCGCTACGACATCACCAAGCTCATCGGCATGATGACCAACGGCGCCCCGCCCGACCTGGTGCGCGGTGTCGGCGCCACGGACGCGCCCTACTTCGCGGCGCGTGACGTCATGGAGGACCTGGACCCCTACTTCGCCCGGAGCGGCGTCCTCGAGGCCGACGACCTGGACCCGGTCAACGACCTGTGGCGCTACGACGGCCGCACCCAGGGCAAGGGCCCCCGCTACGGCATGGCGAAGGACTTCTCCCAGGACTCGATGTTCTGGTACAACACCACGCTCTTCGACCGGGCGGGCGTCGATTACCCGCCGGAGACCGAGCCGGTCACCTTCGAGGAGTGGCTGGAGAACGCCGAGCGGCTGACACGGCGCAAGAGCGGCCAGACGACCGTCTTCGGCGGCAGCTACAACGGAGTGCTCACGCCCAACCTGCTGGCGAGCCTCACGGTGGCGGCCGGGGGCAGCCTCTTCACCGACGACTTCTCCCGCGTCGACTTCACCACCCCCGAGGCCCGCAAGGCGCTGAACTGGTACATCGAGTACGGCAGGGCCAGGGTCGGCCCCAGCATCGTCCAGCCCGACCCCAACGCCTGGGACGGGCCCACCTTCCAGGCGAACCGCATGGCCATGTCGAACTCCGGCTACTGGCTCGGCGGCCTGATCAACTCCGACAAGAAGCTGGCGCCGCACGCCCGCCTCGCACCGGCCCCGGTGTTCGAGGGCGGCCGGCGGGTCAGCCCCTGCCAGGCGGGCACCGGCCTGTGGATGCCGAAGAAGGCGAAGAACAAGGACGCCGCCTGGCGGGTCTTCGAGTGGTTCTTCGGCGAGGGACCGGCCAAGGCCCGCGCCGCCGGCGGCTGGGGCATCCCCACCCTGAAGTCCCTGCGCCCGCTGATGCCGGCCCAGGAGGACTACCAGAAGCGGGTGCTCAAGGTGCAGAACGCCGAGCTGGAGCACTTCTCGGTGATCGCCTACACCCCCTACGCCACGGCGGACTCCCTCTACGCCCTGTTCAACCAGGAGGCCCCGGCCGCGATGAACGGCCACATGTCCGTCGACGCCCTGGCCGGCCGCCTGAACTCGGTCATGAACGAGCAGCTGAAGCGCGGTAAGGAGCAGGTGGGATGACGGTCGACCAGATACCCGTCAAGGGGCGGACCGGCCCGGCCGCGCGCGCCGACCGCACGGCACCGGCCCAGCGGCCCCGGATCTCCATGACCGCCCGCAGGCATCGCGCCTTCTACCTGTTCACCTCGCCGTGGATCATCGGTTTCCTGCTGCTGACGATCGTGCCGATGGCGTACGCGCTGTGGCTGAGCTTCACCACCTACGACGGCATCTCGCCGCACTGGAGCTATGTCGGCCTCGGCAACTACACCGAGCTGTTCTCCGACCCGCAGACCTGGAACTCCCTCGGCCGCACGGGTCTGTTCGCCCTCACCTCGGTACCGCTGTCGATCATCGCCGGGCTGGGGCTCGCGGTCCTGGTCAACCGGCCGATCAAGGCACGCGGACTGTTCCGCACCCTGCTCTATCTGCCGGCCGTGGTGCCCCCGGTCGGCGTGGGTCTCACCTTCAAGGCGCTCTTCGACCAGAACTCCGGTGCCGCCAACGGTGTCATCACCCTCTTCGGCTTCGACGCGCTCGGCTGGCTGGCCGACCCCTACGCCCGCTACGTGCTGCTGATGAGCGTGCTGTGGGCCGCCGGAAACGTCATGATCATCTCGCTGGCGGGGCTCCAGGACGTGCCCCGCGAACTGCACGAGGCCGCCCGCATCGACGGGGCGAGCGCCTGGCGGACCTTCCGCAGCATCACCGTGCCGCTGCTGTCGCCGGTGCTGCTCTTCCAGACGGTGACCGGAGTGATCGCCTCGGTGCAGACCATCATGCCGCTGCTGCTGTCCCCGGACGGCACGACCGCCGGCGTCACCGCGCTGCCGCAGTCCAACTACCTCTACATGATGCATGTGTTCTCGCAGTACTTCGCGCTCGGCCGCTACGGCTACGCCTCCGCACTGCTGTGGGTGCTCTTCGTCCTGATCCTCATCGTGACCGGACTCATCTTCAGGTTCACGTCCGGCGTGGTGTTCTACAACGTCGACCCGGAGGCGAAGAAGTGACCGCCACCAGCCTGCCCCCGAACTCCGCCCCCCGGGTGCGGGTCCGCGTCAACCGCCTGGTCCTCTACACGGTCCTCGTCGCCCTCACCGGGCTGTTCATCGGCCCCTTCGGCTGGTTGATCCTGTCCGGCCTGAAGACGCCGGCGGAGCTGGCCGCCTCGCCCGTGCACTGGCTGCCCGCCCAGGTCCAGTGGCACAACTTCGCGGACGCCTTCAACCTCATCGACTTCCTCGGCTACGCCCGCAACTCCCTGGTCATCGCCCTGATCTACGCCACGCTCGTCACCCTCAGCTCGGCCTGGGTCGGCTTCGGCTTCGCCCGCCTGGACGCCCCCGGCAAGAAGACGCTGTTCGGCATCCTCATCGGCTCGATGATGCTGCCCCAGATGATCACCCTGCTGCCGACGTACCTGATCTTCGCCAAGCTCGGCATGGTCGACACGTACTGGCCGTGGGTGTTCTGGGGACTGGCCGCCGCCCCCTATCTGGTCTTCCTCTTCCGGCAGTTCTTCGCCGGGCTGCCCCGCGAGCTGGAGGAGGCCGCGATCGTCGACGGCTGCGGTTACGGCACCATCTTCTGGCGGATCTTCCTGCCGCAGTCCTGGCCGGTGCTGTCCGCGAGCTTCGTGATCGCCTTCACCTGGTCCTGGGGCGACTACATCGCCCCGCAGCTGCTGCTCTCCACCGACAGGTCCACGCTGGCCGTCGCCGTGATGTCCACCTACGTCACCTCGGCCGGAACGCCCGTCGCCAACCTCCAGGCCGCGGCCTCCGTGATGTACGTCGTGCCGATCCTGCTGATCTTCCTCATCGCCCAGCGCGGGTTCGTCGCCGGGATGTCCACGACCGGCCTGAAGTAACCCCTCTTACCGAACCTTTCGCAAGGAGTTGCGCATGAACACGCCCCTGTCACGCCGGTCCACCCTCCAGGCCGCCGGTGTCATCGCTGCCGCCGGCCTGGCCGGCAGCATCGCCGGCACCGCGCAGGCCGCGGCGGCGGAGAACGGCACCACCGGCGACAGCGTGGTCATCCACCCCACGCTTCCGAAGGTGCCTGTCAACAACTCCTTCACCGTCAAGGTCCGGCCGCTCGGCGGCACCTGGCAGAAGCTCGGCGTCTACCTCGCCAAGCTCGCACTGATCGACGCGAACACCGGCAGCAACAGAGCCCAGAGCTCCTCCTGGGCCGCCTTCGACTTCTCCGGCACGGTCGAGGTCGAGGTCACGTACAACCCGGGCGGCGGTGAGAAGGTCCGCGTCCGCCCGGATTCGTACGGCATCAAGCCCGAGGTGCTCGGCAGCACCGCGCGCTTCACCCTGGACCGGCCCCGCAACCTCGTCGTCCAGATCGACGACAAGATCTTCGACTGTCTGCACCTGTTCGCGAACCCGATCGAGCAGGACGTGCCCACCGAGGGCGACAAGAAGGTCATGTACTTCGGGCCCGGTCTGCACACCCACCCCGACCGAACCCTGAAGGTACCCACCGGCACCACCGTCTACCTGGCCCCGGGCGCCGTCCTCACCTCCAGCGTGATCTTCGAGGGAGTGGAGAACTGCCGGCTGATCGGCCGCGGCGTGGTCTACGACACGACCGGCGGCGCGGTCTTCGTCCGCAAGTGCGAGAACATCACGATCGACGGCGTCACGATCCTCAACCCCCGGTACGAGAACATCAGGGTCGCCGAGTCCGAGAACCTCACCATCAAGAACCTGCGTGCCTTCAGTCACCAGGGATGGGGTGACGGCATCCAGCTCTACTGCTCCGAGAACGTCACGATCGACGGCTGCTTCCTGCGCACGTCCGACGACTGCGTCGCTCTCTACACCCACCGCTGGGACTTCTACGGCGACACCCGCAACATCACCGTCAAGAACTGCTCCCTCTGGGCCGACGTCGCCCACCCGATCAACATCGGCGTGCACGGCAATTCCGACACCCCCGAGATGCTGGAGAACCTGCGCTACGAGAACATCGACATCCTCGACCACCGCGAGCCGCAGGTGACCTACCAGGGCGCCATCGCCTTCATGGTCGGCGACAGCAACCTCGTCCGGGACGTCAGGTTCGACAACATCCGCGTGGAGGACTTCCGCTGGGGCCAGCTCATCCACATGCGGGTCGAGTACAACCCGAAGTACAACACGTCGGCAGGCCGCGGCATCGAGTCCGTCTACATCAAGGACCTCAGCTACAACGGCAAGAACGCCGACCTCTCGATCATCGCCGGCCTCGACGCGGAGCACGCGATCAAGGACGTCACCTTCGAGAACCTCCGCGTCAACGGCAGGGTGATCGCCGACAGCACGGGCAAGCCGAAGTGGTATCTGGCCTCGGACGGCGTGCCCATGTTCGTCAACGAGCACGTGACGAACCTCAGGTTCCTCACCACCGCCGAGGCCGAGGCGGCCGCCGCGTCATGAGCACCGACCCCGTGAGAAACAGCGCCATGACCTACCCCGCACCGAGCCGCCGGGGCTTCCTCGGCGGTGCGGCCGCCCTGCTGCTGGCCTCGGGCGCGAGCGGACTGCTCGCCCCCGGCACCGCCCGGGCCGCCACGACCGGCACCCGGGCCTTCACCCACCCCGGACTGCTGCACAGCGCCGACGACCTGGCCCGGATGAAGGCCGCCGTCGCCGCCAAGCAATCCCCGATCCACGACGGCTTCCTCGCCTTCGCCGCCCACCCGCGCTCCAAGGCGACCTACGCCGTCCAGAACACCGGCCAGATCACCACCTGGGGCCGCGGCCCCACGAACTTCCAGAGCCAGGCCGTCGCCGACTCGGCCGCCGCCTACCAGACCGCGCTGATGTGGTGCATCACCGGAGAGCGGGCCTACGCGGACAAGTCCCGCGACATCCTCAACGCCTGGTCGGCTTCCCTCACCGCCATCACCGGAGCGGACGGACCACTCGGCGCAGGACTCCAGGTCTTCAAGTTCGTCAACGCCGCCGAGTTGCTCCGGTACACCGGTTACGACGGCTGGACCGAGGAGGACATCGCCCGCTGCAAGGAGTCCTTCCTGCACGTCTGGTATCCCGCGATCTCCGGCTACATGCTCTACGCCAACGGCAACTGGGACCTGACGTCCGTCCAGTCGATCCTGGCCATCGGCGTGTTCTGCGAGGAACCCACCCTCTTCGAGGACGCCCTGCGCTTCGCCGCCGCCGGAGCCGGCAACGGCAGTGTCCGGCACCGCATCGTCACCGACGCCGGCCAGGGCCAGGAGTCCGGCCGCGACCAGGGCCACGAGCAACTCGCCGTCGGCCTGCTCGCGGACGCCGCGCAGGTCGCCTGGAACCAGGGCGTCGACCTGTACGCCTTCGACGGCAACCGGCTGCTGAAGAACACCGAGTACGCCGCCCGCTACAACCTGGGCGGCGACGTGCCCTTCGTCCCCGACCTCGACCGCACGGGCAAGTACGTCAAGAAGGCCGTCTCGGCCGTCGGACGCGGCACCATGCCGCCGATCTACGAGATGGCCTACGCGCACTACGCCGGCGTCCGCGGCCTCGACACCCCGTACACCAAAGCGGCCGTCTTCCGGGGCGCGGGCGGGGCCCGTGTCATCGAGGGCAGCAACGACGACCTGCCCAGCTGGGGCACCCTCACCTTCGCCGGCACCAAGGCCCCGTCACCGGCCGTGCCCACGGCTCCGGCCGGTGTCACAGCGGTCGGCGGCGACCGGTCCGTCACCGTCGCCTGGCTGCCGTCGGCGTGGGCCGAGTCGTACACGGTCCTGCGGGCGACCAGCCCCGGCGGACCGTACGAGAAGATCGCGGCCGACCTCGGCAAGCCCGCGTTCACCGACCGTGACGCCCGCGCCGGCAGGCCCTCCTACTACACGATCACGGCCACCAACTCGCGGGGCACCAGCGTCCGTTCCGCCTGGGCGGCGGCGGTCCCCGGGCTGCCCGACCCCTGGCAGACGCGAGACGTCGGGGACGTCGAGATCCCCGGCTCGGCGCACTTCGACGGCGAGCGGTTCGTGATGGAGGCGTCCGGGACCGCGGACACCCACCGCCTGGCCTGCCTGCCACTGCGCGGCGACGGCACGGTCACCGCCCGGATCGTGTGGCCGCTCAGCTCGCAGTACTCCAAGATCGGCGTCACCGTGCGGGCCGCCCTGGACGCGGACGCCGCCCACGCGGCCATGCTCATCCAGGGCCTGCCCCTGCACACCTGGAGCGGTGTGTGGAGCGTACGGACCAAAGCCGGGGGAGCGGTCAGAGGCACCGGCAGCACACCCGTGCCGCCCTCGCAGCAGCAGACGATCACGACCGCCGCCGCCTTCCCCATCTCCTCCCTCGGCGACCTCCCCGAGTCGGCGACCCCGCTCGCGGCCCCGTACGTCGAGGGCGCGGGCGACGGCTACCGGCTGCGCATGCCCTACTGGGTCCGGGTGACCCGCCGGGGCGACCGCTGCACCGGCGCCATCTCCCCGGACGGCGTCCACTGGACCGAAGTCGGCAGCAGTGACGTCGAGTTGGAGAAGACCGTGCACATCGGTCTGACCCTCACCTCCTGTCTCGGCGTCGACGCGGACTACGCCGAGACCGGCACGGGTGCCTTCGACAACGTCAGCATCTCCTCCCGTACGGAGGGTGACATCTGGTCCGTGCCGCGCCCGGCCCGGGCCGCCGGGGACCTACGGGCCGCCGCGGGCGCCGACGCGGTCGAGCTGGCCTGGACCGACCCGGACCTCTCCGCCCGCTACAAGGTGCTGCGCTCCACCTCCGCCAAGGGGCCGTTCGAGACGATCGCCACCGGCGTCGGCCCCGTCGGCTTCGGCACCCGCGTCCGGTACGCCGACGCCACGGGCAAGCCCGGCACGACGTACCACTACGCCGTCGCGAAGACCAACAGCTCCGGGCGCGGACCCCTCTCGGACCCGGCGACGGCCACGATGCCGAAGCCGTCGGCTCCTCAACTCGCCTCATCCGCAGTCGCGTTCGCGAACAAAGGCATTCCCTTCCAGCACCTCCTGCGCGCCACGCACGAGCCCGTCCGCTTCACCGCACAGGGACTGCCCGACGGCCTGCGGATCGACACGCGCACCGGCCTGATCTCAGGAACCCCCACCCGGACCGGCGAGTTCACCGTCACCACCGGCGCGGGGAACGCCGCCGGGGACGCCGCCGGCACCCTCACCCTCACGGTCGGCACCCCGCCGCCCGCGCCCTGGAGCTACGGCGACCTGGGTGATGTCATCCTCGACGACCGCGCCTACGGCACCCTCGGCGTGGTCGCCGTCCGGACCCCCGGCTCCACCGCCCACGAGGACGGGACCTTCGTGGTGCGGGGCGCCGGGACCGACCTCACCGTCAACAACCAGGGCATGACGGGCCAGTTCGTACGACGGCCCGTCAGCGGTGACTGTGAGGTCACCGGCCGCCTGGTCTCCCGCGCCGGAGCCGGCGGCGACCGGGTCGGCCTCCTGATGGCCAAGTCCCTGTCGCCGTTCGACCAGGCGGCCGGGGCGATCGTCACCGGCGGCACGAGCGCCCAGCTGATGCTGCGCCCGACCGTCGCGGGAAAGTCCACCTTCACGGGCAACGCGGCGGTCACCGCCCCCTGCCTGCTGCGGCTGAAGCGCACCGGGACGCACTTCACCGCATCCGCCTCGACCGACGACGGCGCCACCTTCACCCCCCTCGCCGAAGGAGACCTCCCCGGCTTCGGTGACGCCCCCTACTACGTGGGCCTCGTGGTCTGCTCCCGCGACCCCCTGGCCCGCAGCACCACGGAGTTCGACGAGGTGAGCATCACCCCCAGGTAGCACTCCACCGATGGGAGAAACCCCCATATGAGCCGCACTTCCCCCCACACGCACCACGAGGGCGGCCAGGTGAGCCGCCGCGATCTGCTCAAGACCGCCGGCGGCCTCACCGCGGCCCTCGCCCTCGGCGCCGGCGCCACCGCCACCACGGCGGACGCCGCCCCCGGCACTTTCACCCACCCAGGCATGCTCCACAACGCCGGCGACATCAACCGCGCCAAGGTCAGGGTCGCCGCGGGCGCCGAACCCTGGCTGTCCGGCTGGAACAGGCTGACCGCCAACTCCCACTCCCAGTCCACCTGGAGCCCCCGGGCCACCGCCACGATCATCCGCGGCGGCACCGGACAGAACTACGGACTCCTCTACAACGACATCGCTGCCGCCTACCAGAACGCGCTGCGCTGGAAGGTCGGCGGCACCGAGGCCAACGCCCAGTGCGCCGCCCGGATCCTCAACGCCTGGGCGACGACCCTGACGACCGTCACCGGAAACGCCGACCGGTTCCTCGCCGCCGGCCTCTACGGCTGGCAGTTCGCCAACGCGGCCGAACTCATGCGGGACTACGGCGCCTTCGACCTCGCCGCCTTCCAGGAGATGATGGTCAAGGTCTTCTACCCGCTCAACAACCAGTTCCTGACCGGCCACAACGACGCCTGCATCACCAACTACTGGGCCAACTGGGACCTGTGCAACATGGCCTCCGTCCTGGCCATCGGCATCCTCAACAACGACGGCGCCAAGTACGACCAGGCCGTCAACTACTTCAAGAACGGCGCCGGAAACGGTTCCATCAAGAACGCCGTCCCGTTCCTCTACAGCAATGTCGAGGGCTACGACCTCGGCCAGTGGCAGGAGTCCGGCCGCGACCAGGGCCACACCGTCATGGGCATGGGCCAGATGGGCGCGATCTGCGAAATGGCCTGGAACCAGGGCGAGGACCTCTACTCGTACGACGGCCGCCGCTTCATGAAGGCCGCCCAGTACGTCGCCAAGTACAACCTGAACATGGACGTGCCCTTCACCACCTACAACTGGGGCAGCGGCCAGAACTGCTCCCCCCAGTCACAGACCGTGCCCGGCGCCGGGTCACGCGGCCAGGTCCGCCCCGTATGGGCGATGCTCCACTACCACTACGGCAGGCGCCTGCTCCTCGACGACAAGTACATCTCCCAGATGTGCTTCTCCGTCGCCCCCGAGGGCGGAGGGGGTGACTACGGCAGCGACAGCGGCGGCTACGACCAGCTCGGGTTCGGCACCCTGATGTACGCCAAATAGCCGTCGAACCGGCTCGTGCACCGGAATACCCGTGAGCGATGTGGTGCTCTGGTGATACCGGTGCACGAGCTCGAAGGGCTGGTGGGCGCATGACGGCAGGCCAGACGGATCCCGTGGTCAGGAGCCCGTACGGTGCCGTACGCGGCACGTACGAGCACGGAGTGGCGGTCTTCCGCGGCATCCCCTACGCGGCGCCGCCCTTCGGCCCCCGCCGCTTCCGCCCGCCCGTCCCCCTTCCGCCCTGGGACGGCGTCCGGGACGCCGGCGCCTTCGGCCCCACCCCGCCGAAGCCCCCGTACTCCAGCGCCTTCGCCCACTATCTGTCCGACCCGGACGTGCCCGGCGACGACTGCCTCAACCTCAACGTCTGGACCCCTGAGCCGGCCCCCGGAGCCCGCCTCCCGGTAGTCGTCTGGCTGCACGGCGGTGCCCTGACCAGGGGATCCTCCGCCGTACCCGTCTACGGCGGCCATGCCTTCGCCCGTGACGGCGTCGTCTGTGTCTCGGTCAACTACCGGCTGGGCGTCGAGGGCTACGGACTGTTCCCCGACACGCCCCCGAATCCCGGCCTGCGTGACCAGATAGCCGCACTGACCTGGGTGTACGAGGCCATCGAGGCCTTCGGTGGCGACCCCCACCGCATCACCCTCGCCGGCCAGTCCGCCGGGGCGATCAGCGTCGGCGCCCTCGTCGCCGCCCCGCAGACACAGGGGCTGGTCCGGCGGGCGGTCCTGCAGAGCGGGCCGCCCGAGGCGTCCGAGCGGGCCAAGGTACGGCGGATGGTGCGCCGTATGGCCACCCGGCTGAAGATCCCCGCCACCGCCGAGGCCTTCGCCGCCGTCGACCGCGACCTGCTGCTGAGCACCCAGGCCGAGGCGGGCAAGCTGAGCAGCCCGGTGGTCGGCGGCCCCGCCTTCGGCATCGTCGTCGACGGCGACACCGTCCCGCGCGACCCCCTGGAGGCCCTCACCGACGGCGGCGCGGCCCCCGGGGTCGAGCTGCTGATGGGCTGGACCCGGGACGAATACCGGCTGTGGCTGGTCCCGGGCGGCCTCCTGGAACGTGTCGACCGCCTCGGAGCCGTCGCCCTGGCCGGTGCCATGGCCCGCTGCCACTGCGGCAGCGAGGTCCCGCGCGGCTACCGGGCCCTGCACCCCGAGGCGAACACGGCGGAGACCGTCGGCCAGCTGGTCACCGACCACCTCCTGCGCATCCCCCTGCACCACCTGGCCGACGCCCGGACGGAACCCTCGTACGTCTACGAGTTCGCCTGGCCCTCGAACCTCCCCGACCTCGGTGCCTGCCACGCGCTGGAGCTCGGCTTCGTCTTCGACACCGGGGAGGCCCCCGAGTCCCGGAAACTGGCCGGCGAGGGTGCCCCGCAGGACCTGGCCGACGCGATGCACGCCGCGTGGGTGCGCTTCGTCACGGACGGTGACCCGGGCTGGGAGCGCTGGGACGCGGCCCATCCGGTGCGCGTCTTCGGAGACCGCGCACCGGATGCCGAGGACGGCGTGGCCTATACGGCGTACGGCCCCCGGGACCGTGAACTCGCCCTCTGGGCGAGCGACGCCGTCACTCCCGAGGAATCCACACTCGCATCGGTCCCTGCCGACGGTTCGCCCACACGCGGTACGGAACTGCGGTCAGCCGTTCGGCGGCTCCGTCGCTCCGGCGCACTCCGCCGGCACTGAGGAGCGTCACACCGCGTGCCCCCGTCGGGCGGCACTCCTGGCTGCCGCTGGAGTGCCGGTTTGCGGCTCATCCAGCGAAGAAGCGGCGCAACTGTCCGGTGGAGGCGGTGATCTCGGCTGTGCCGTGCGGACCGGCCTGGTGCTCGATGAGCGGGTCCCAGGCCATGCGGGCCATTTCCCGGGTCGCGGGGGACAGGATCTGACCGCGCCGCCGGACCAGGGCAAGGGTGTCGTAGAGGGCTCGGCGAACGGGGCGGTGCGGAGGTTCGCGGGCATGGTGTCGGAGAGGGTGGCGGCCCGGCACATCACGGAGTCGCCGAAGCCCTCGCTGACCAGGGCGAGCGCGCTGCTGAGGTATTCGACCTCGATGACCGGCTCGATGCGCCGGCCCGCGAGCTGGGCCCGCTCGTCGAGCCGGCGTCGGGCCGGATCGGTGGTGGCGTGGTGGGCGTCGTACAGGACCAGCGGCACGCCGCAGAAGTCGTCGATGGTGGGCGGGGTGTGCGCGCGGGCGGCGTCGGCGGTGACGTAGAGGAGTTCGTCGCGGGCCAGCGGCACGATGTCCAGGTCCTCGTCGGGGACGGGGAGGGTGACGAGACCGGCTTCGAGGGTGCCGGAGGCGACGGCCTGGGCGGTCTCGGCGCTGTTCTGCCAGACCAGGCGGATACGGACGTCCGGGTAGCGGGTGCGGAAACGCTGGGCGAGGTTGGTGCGCAGGTAGAAGTCCGCGTTGCGCAGGAGCCCGAACGTGGCCGTGCCCCCGGCGAGGTCGAGCTGGGAGCGCACGGCCTGGGCGCCGAGGCGGGCCGAGGCGACGGCCTGCTCGGCATGGGGTAGCAGCTGCTCACCGGCGGCGGTGAGGAGCAGGGAGCGGCCGCGCTGGACAGACCGTCACCTACCAGGAGATCACCAACCTGGACGCGTCCGCCGACCTCGGTGAACTCCCTGAAGGGCGAGGCCGCGTGACCATCACGGCTCCCCGCACGCGGCGAGAGCACGACCTCTCGGGTCTCCCGGTCGCCCGGTCGCCCGGTGGTGGGTGACGGCTGCCTGGATCAGATTCCCCGCGCAATACAGCTCCTGGCCCCAGCCGAGGCGCACACCTCCGGGCCGGTGTTCCGCGCGGCATGACGAGTGCGTGAGGTGGGCGTGAGCCGTCGCTGGGAGCGTGGGCCGTCGTCAAGGACAGTCTGGGAAAAGGGGATTCGCGTGACCGTGATGGCCGAGACGGACAGTGTCGGGGCCGCGCTGCGTGCGCTCACGTTCGAGCACACCGTGACGAAGGCGCTCGTACACCGCCGGGCGCTGTCGGAGGTGTTCCTGACCGACAGCACGGCGGTCGACGACAGTCATTTCGTGGCCGGGGCGCAACTGCCGCCGTCCCACGCCTACTACACCGACCACACGACCTGGTCCGCGGTCGATCCGCTGTTTCTGCTGGAGTGCTGCCGCCAGGCCGAGACGCACGCGGTGCACGCGCACTTCGGGGCGCCGGTCGGCACCAAGTTCGTTCTCCAGCAGTGGTCGATGGAACTGCCGGGCCTGGCCGCGCTCGAGCCGGCCCATGGGCCGGCCGAGGTGACGATCGCGGCCACGACGCACGACGCGCAGTGGGTCGGGGGCTCGCTGCGCGGACTGCGGTACCGCATGGCGATCACCGTCTCCGGGCAGCCCGTCGGCGAGGTGACCATGCGGGTGAAGTACGTCGCCGACAGCGTCTACGGGATGCTCCGCGGCCGCCGGGACGGCGGCGCCACCCCGACGTCCGAGTCCTACCGCCGGCCGGCCACGGAAGGCCTCGTGGAGCCCGGGCGCGTGGGCCGGGCGCGGCCGGAGAACGTGGTGCTGCTCGATCCGGTCACCGACGGCCGGCAGGTGCGGGCACGGCTGCTGGTGGCCGGCGGGCACCCCAGCCTGTTCGACCACGCCCAGGACCATGTGCCGGGCATGGTGCTGATGGAGGCGGGACGGCAGACGGCCCTGCTGACCGCCGAGGAGCTCTACGGGGCCCCGGCGGCGTCGTGGGCGGTCACCGGCCTCGACGCCGCCTTCGACGCCTACGCGGAACTCGACGAGCCCCTCACGGTCGTCGCCGACGGCCATGAACCGGACGCCGCTGCCGGGGCCGCCTCGATCCCCGTGACGTTCGAGCAGGGCGGACGCGCCGTCGCCCGGGCGGCCTTCACGCTGGAAAGCGGCGGCGCCCGGCGGTAACCGCGAAAAAGGCGGTCCGGACCCCACGGGGTCCGGACCGCCTTTTTCGGAAGGAATCACCCGTCCTGGGCGGGGGAGGACTGGTCCAGGTCACGGTCGCGGACCATGGTGAAGATGGCGACCGCACCGGCGAGGGCAACGCAGGCCAGCACCACGTAGACGACGCTCCACCCGTGCTGGAGCCCCTGGACCGCCCGGTCCACCAGGTCCTGTCCGCCGCTCTCGCGCACAGAACCCAGACGGCCCTGGACCACGTCGTCGGCCATCGCACCACCGGCGTTGTCCCCGCTGCCCGACAACTGCTGACGGGTCGAGGTGAGCAGCAGCCCACCCACACACGCGACGCCGATCGTCTCGCCGGCGACCCGGAGGGTGTTGAACATGCCCGACGCCATACCGCTGCGCTCGGCCGGCACCACGCTGACCGCCGCGTTGTCCATCACGCCGAAGGCCAGACCGATGCCGATACCCGCCAGCAGCAGCGCCGCGTACAGCCCGGTACGCGACGACACCGGGTCGGTGAACGTCATCAGCAGCAGCGCGACGGCCAGCACCGCCGGACCGACGGCGAGCAGCATCCGCACCGACAGCATCCGCACCAGCGTGCCGGTGAACAGCGGCAGGATGAAGACCGGCAGCGTCAGCGGCAGCAGCATCGCACCGGACATCGTCGACCCCGCGCCGCCCGCACCCTGGAAGTAGGGCGGCAGGTAGACCAGCAGGGCCGCGAACGCGAAGACGATGCTGACCGGCTGCCAGATGATCGCGACGAATGTGGGGCGCCGCAGCAGGCTCAGGTCGAACATCGGCTCGGCGACGCGCAGTTCGACCACGACGAACAGGGCCAGGAACAGCGCCGCACCGGCGAAGGAGCCGAGGGTGACGGCACCGCCCCACCCCTGCGAGGGCCCCTCGACGAAGCCGAGGGCGAGCAGCATGAGGGCCAGGGTGAAGGTCAGCACGCCGGGCAGGTCGATACGCCGCGCACCCGGGTTCTTCGACTCGGGCAGCGGCCGGGCCAGGACGAGCACGATCGCGCCGAGCAGGACGTTGACCAGGAACACGGCGTGCCAGGACGCCACGCCCACGAGCAGGCCGGACACGAACGGCCCCATCGCCAGGCCGAAGCCGATCGACGCGCCGAAGATGCCGAAGGCCCTGGCCCGGGCGGCCCCGCTGAACGTGTGGGCGAGCAGCGCGGAACCGCTGGTCAGCACCGCTGCCGCGCCCATGCCCTGAACGAAGCGCGCCAGGTCCACGAGCAGGATGGTGGGGGCGGTGCCCGCGACGAGCGAGGCCAGCGCGAAGACGGTCGTGCCGCTGAGGAACAGGCGGCGGCGCCCGAAGAGGTCGGCCGCTGAACCGGCCGCGAGCATGAAGGCCGTGAACGCCACGTTGTAGGCGTTCAGGACCCATTGGGTGGAGGCGGCCGAGGCGTGCAGCGCGCCGGACATGTCGGCGAGGGCGACGCCCGGCCCTGTGACGGAGATGGGCAGCATCACGGCGGCCAGGGCGATGGCCACCAGCACCCGCGTGGGGCCGACGGCGCGCTCCGCCGCGGGGGCGGGTTCCGCGGGGACGGTCCTGGGGGGTGACAGCTCGGAATCAACAGGTGACTGGGACATCGGAACCAATCGGGGGAGGTGGAGTTTGTCAGAGGCGGGAGGCCGGCGAGGCGTCCTGGGCGGTGAGCAGAGCGCCGAGTTCCGCGAACGTGCTCACCCGCGCGTCGATGAAGGACCCGAACGCCGACACGTCGTCGTCCGAGAAGACCGCGCCGCGCATCAGCACCGTGCGCAGCCCCGCGATCTTGGCCGCGCGCAGGGCGAGCGGGGAGTCGTCCACCAGCAGCCACTGCCCCGGATCCACCTCGCCCTCGGTCGCGAGCAGCGCCGCGTAGGTGTCGGGATCGGCCTTGGAGGCGTGGTCGAGCGCCACGTAGTCCTCGGGCCCGAACAGCCCGTCGAGCAGGGAGCGACGCGCGGTGGCGCGGTCCATCGTGGAGAACACCCGCAGCCGCACGCCCCGCGCCCGCTGCTGCGCGCAGAACACCTCCACGCCCTCGCCGAGGGCCAGCGGCGTGCCCTGGACGGAGGTCAGCGACCTGAGCGCGTCGATCTCGGCGTTCAGGTGCTGCTCGATACCGAGGCCCGCGAAGAGCACGCGCAGGCTCTCCCGTTGGGGGAAGGTGCTGATGGCCTTGAACTGCGTGACCGTCGCCTCGATCGGCAACTCGGTGTGGCGGTTGATGCCCTCGTGCAGGGCGAGCAGCAGCAGGCTCGACGCGTTCAGGCTCAGCACTCCGTCGAAGTCCAGCAGCACGGTCTGGGGTGAAGCGGCGCGGTCCATGGCGTAACTCCTGGGTGGGTGAAGGGAGGCGCGGCCGGAGGGGCCGGGACCGCGCGGGGCGGGGGAGGGGGCGCCGGCGGGGCCGGACGGGCCGGGGTGGGGCGGCCGGTCCGGCAGGCGGGCGGCGCGTCGGCTCAGTCGCGCCAGACGGAGTGCGCGGCGGCCTCGGCGTCGAGGGTGCGCAGCAGCTCCTCGTCGATGGAGTGCAGCGAGTCGACGATGTGCCGGGCACCCGTCTCGCGCATCAGCTGCGGCTGGAAGCTGTGCTCGAAGGAGCTGGGGTGGCCGATGAAGGGAATGTCGAGGGCCTTGGCGACCTCCGCCACCCGGGCCACGTCGTCGATGAACAGCACCTCGTCGTACTTCAGGCCGAAGACCTCGGTGGTGATCTCGCGCAGGCCGGGGCGGAAGTCGTTGGTGCAGACGTAGCCCGGCTCGTCGAAGAGGTCGGCGTGCTCGCCCAGGAAGTGGTCGAAGTGCGACTTGGCGAGGCCGCCGTAGCTGACCGTCTTCAGCCCCAGCCCGCGCAGCCGGCGCAGCAGGTCGATCGCGCCGTCGAGCAGCTCGACCGGGTGCTCGCGGGTGTACTCCTCCCGCTCCTTGAAGTAGACGTCGATGGCCTCCTGCGCGGTCCACGGGACGCGCGCCGCGTTCGCCATGCCCTGGCCGCCCACGAGCTGCGGCTGGGAGAAGATGCTGCGCTCGACGTCGGCGGTGTACTCCCCGCCACGGCTGACGATGAAGTTGTGGATGACGGGGCTGAACGTGTCGTTCAGCAGGACGCCGTCGATGTTGACGGCGGCCAGCTTGAGCTGCTTGAGCTTGTCTGCCATGGGATTCCTCGTTACATCGGGGGTTGGCGGTGAAGGGGTGACAGGGGGGCGGGCCGGTCAGTGGCCGACGGTCGCCATGCCCGCGGGGTCGTAGCGCTCGCCGGAGACGACGTCGTGGGGCACCGCGGCCGACACGGCGGTCAGCTGTTCGTCGGTGAGCCGCAGTTCGGCGGCGCCGACGTTCTCGCGCAGATAGCCGGTCCGCCGCGTGCCGGGAATGGGGACGATGTCGTCGCCCTGGGCCAGCAGCCAGGCCAGCGCCAACTGGACGGGGCTGCAGCCGTAGTCCGCGGCGAGTGCGCGGAGCCGCTCGACCATCCGGATGTTGCGCGCCAGGTGCTCCTGCTGGAAACGGGGGTGCGAGTGCCGGAAGTCCGTGGGGTCGAGGTCCTCGGGCCGGCTGATCGCACCGGTCAGGAAACCCCGGCCGATCGGCGAGTACGCCACCAGAGAGGTGCCCAGCTCCCGGGCCACCGGCAGGACCTCCTGCTCCACCTCGCGGGTCCACAGCGAGTACTCGGTCTGCAGAGCCGCGATGGGGTGGACGGCATGCGCCCGGCGCAGGGTCTGCGCGGTCACCTCGGACAGCCCCAGGTGCCCGACCTTGCCGGCCCGCACCAGCTCCGCCATGGCTCCGACGGTCTCCTCGATGGGGATGTCGGGGCTCTTGCGGTGAAGGTAGTAGAGGTCGATGTGGTCGACGCCCAGGCGCCGCAGCGAGGCGTCGACGGCCTGCCGGCAGTGCTCCGGACTGGAGTCGATGTTCCGGCCCTGCCGAGGGTCACTGTCGTCGCGCCGGATGCCGAACTTGGTCGCGAGGACCACCTGGTCGCGGCGGCCCTCGACGGCCCGGCCCACCAGGCGCTCGTTGTGGCCCTTGCCGTACATGTCGGCGGTGTCGAGCAGCGTGACCCCGCTGTCCAGGGCCGCCTGAAGGGTCGCCAGGGACTCGGCCTCGTCGGTCGGGCCGTAGAACTCCGACATCCCCATGCAGCCGAGACCGATCGCGGAGACCACCGGACCGTCGGTTCCTATCCTGCGTTGCTGCACTCAGTTCTCCTCGTGCGCGGTCGTGAGCCGGGTCGTGTGAAGGGGTGTCCGAGCGCGATCCGCCTGCACCGCGGGACAGGCCGCCGCCGGACGCGTTCCATGCTGGCAACGCGTACTTACGCACCACTCATGTGCCGCTCACGGCCGACGTGAGCGGCACATGTGCCCTGCGTGGGCCGGTGGTGAGGGAAAGCGGAGGACGCGTTGCCACAGTGAGACCTCCGAGAAGCGCCGGAGCGCATCGGTGCCCCACGACACCAGCCAGGAGGAACAACGCAGTGACGGCTACGACAGCGACAACGGCTGTGGCTGACAGCAGCACCTCGAGGACGTCCCGCCATGCCGGGGACGCCGGATGACCGGCCCGGCCCGGGCGGCGGTCGTCGCCGGCCTGGGAAGCTGGGTCCCGCCCACCGTGGTCACCAACGACGACCTCGCCCGGCAGCTGGACACCTCGGACGAGTGGATCAGCAGCCGGACCGGGATCCGCCGGCGCCATGTCATCGAACCGGGCGGATCGACCGGGGACCTCGCCGTCGAGGCCGGCCGCAGGGCCCTGAAGTCCGCGGGCGAGGAGCGGGCCGACATCGTCGTGGTCGCCACCAGCACTCCGGACCGCCCCTGCCCGGCCACCGCGCCCGAGGTCGCCGACCGCTTGGGGCTGGGCGGTGCCGGCGCGTTCGACATCGCCGCCGTGTGCACGGGCTTCGTCTACGCCCTGGGAACGGCGGCCGGTTTCATCCAGGCGGGCTTCGCGCACTCCGTCCTGGTCATCGGAGCGGACACCTTCTCCACCATCCTCAACCCGGCCGACCGTACGACCCGGGCCATCTTCGGGGACGGCGCCGGAGCGGTGTACCTGCGCGCAGGCGAGGCGGACGAGCCGGGTGCCCTGAAGGGGCTCCATCTCGGCAGCGACGGCGGCCAGAGCGACCTCATCCAGGTCGCGGCCGGCGGCTCACGGCAGCGGTCCACCGGCCTGCCGGCCCCGGCGGAGGCCGCCTACTTCACCATGGAGGGCCGCCCGGTCTTCGGGGAGGCCGTGCGCCGCATGGCGGCCTCCGTGACCACGACGGCCGAGGCCACGGGCTGGGCCGTCGAGGACATCGACAAGGTCGTCCTCCACCAGGCCAACGCGCGCATCCTGGCGGCGGTCGCCGAACGCGTCGGCCTGCCGCTCGAACGGTTCCCCGCCAACATCGATCGGGTCGGCAACACCGTCGCCGCCTCGATCCCGCTCGTCCTCGCCGACGCGTCGGCCGACGGCGAACTGCGTCCCGGCCGGCGCGTTGTGCTCGGCGGATTCGGCGGGGGACTCACCTGGGGGTCGGTGGCCCTCGTCTGGCCCGACATCACCGCGGCCTGACCCCGAACCCTCCCGGCATCACAGCCACTGCCACCTCTCACCCTTCCTCAACTCATCGCATCACAAGGAGAAAACCATGCAGGCGATCGCGGAGCGGGTCTCGGTCCTTCTCTCCGACCAGTTCAAGGTCAAGCCCGAGATCATCGCGTCCGAGGTGACCCTCGGCAAGCTGTCCTTCGACTCCCTGGTCCTGATCGAGCTCGGCCTCGTCCTGGACAAGGAGTTCGGCGTGGAGATAGCGGACGGTGAACTCACCGAGGAGCACACCCTGGACGACCTCGTCCAGCTCCTGTCGGCCAAGGGAGCGGCGGTCTGATGGCGGACGGTCGTACGAACGCCATCGCCGTCACCGGTCTGGGCCTGGTGACCCCGGCCGGAATCGGCGTGGCCGAGAACTGGGAGCGGCTGCTGTCAGGACGCTCCTGCGCCACCCGCGACCCCGCACTCGGCGAGCTGTCGGTGGACTTCTCCTGCCGGGTACCGGGCTTCGACGCCGGTGAACTGCTGGGCGGCTTCGCCGGCTGGCAGCTGGAGCGCTTCGTCCAACTCGCCCTCGTGGCCTCACGAATGGCCGTCGCCGACGCCGGATGGGACTCCACGACCTGGGACGGCGCCCGAGTCGGGGTCGTGCTCGGCAACTCGCTCGGCGGCCCGGCCACCTTCGCGGAGCAGCACGAAACACTGCGCGAGCGCGGGCCCGACAAGGTCTCGCCCCTCCTGGTGACGAAGTACATGCCGAACATGGTCGCCGGATATGTGGCGATCGACTGCGGCGCCCGGGGGCCGAGTCTGGTCACCGCCACCGCGTGCGCGTCCGGCGCGACCGCCATCGGCACCGCACGCGACCTGCTGCGCTCCGGCGCCTGCGACATCGTGCTCGCCGGCGCCAGCGAGTCCGCGCTGACCCCCACGGTGATGGCCGGGCTGTGCAAGATGGGCGCCCTTTCCAAGTCGGGGGCCGCGCCCGAGCACGCGGGCAAGCCGTTCGACGCGGAACGGGACGGCTTTGTGGCCGCCGAGGCGGCCGGCGTGCTCGTCCTGGAACGGGAGGCGGACGCCCGAACCCGGGGCGCGAAGGTCCGCGCCCTCGTCAGCGGTTACGGATCCTCCTCCGACGCCCACCACGCCACCGCCCCGCACCCCGAAGGGGAGGGCATCGAGCGCGCCCTGCGCGCCGCCCTGGCGGACGCCGCAGTCGCCCCCTCGGACGTCCGCCACGTCAACGCGCACGGCACCGCCACCGCGATGAACGACCTCGTCGAGGGCCGGATGCTGCGCCGTGTCCTGGGCGACACGCCCCTGGTCACGTCGACCAAGGGGGTCACCGGCCACGCGCTGGCGGCCGCGGGCGCCATCGAGGCGGCGTACACGGTGCTGGCCGTGCAGCACGGGGCGGTGCCGCCGACGGCGAACCTGAAGAACCCGGACCCCGCCATCGAGCTGGACGTGGTCAGCGGCGAACCCCGCACCACCCCGATGGACGTCGCCGTCAGCACCTCGCTGGGCTTCGGCGGCCACAACGCCGCGCTCGTCATCACAGCGGCCTGAGTCCCACGGCAGGCCGGGCTCCCCGGGCCGGGCACACGCTCCCGGCCCGGAGAGCCCGCGTTCCGCGTGACCACCGCGCCGACCCGCCAAGGAATGAGCATGCTTCCCCACTCCGACGACTGGACGCACGTGCTGCGCCCCGCGCAACGGCGCGACAGCCGCGTCGTCGTCTTCCCGCACGCCGGCGCGGGCCCGCAGCGCTACTGGAGCGTCCTGGCCGGACTGCCGGACACGGTGGAGGTGGTGGGCGTCACGCTGCCCGGGCGGGAGCGGCGCGCGGGCCTCGCACCCCGTACGACCGTGACCGCCGCCGTGCCGGGCATCAGCCGCGAACTGCGCGACCTCGCCCCCGCCCCCACCGTCTTCTACGGGCACAGTCTGGGCGGGCTGCTGGCGCTCGCCGTCGCCCACGCGGGCGGCGGGGGCTGCGACGGCCTGGTCGTGAGCTGTTCCCAACCGGGCGCCCGAAGCCGGCCGCGCCCGGAACAGCCGGGCTCCGCCGCCGAGTTGGCGGAGATCCTCGCGAGCCACCGGCTGCCCGCCGACGCCCTGAGCGACGCGTCGCTCAGCCCCGCGCGGCAGGTCCTGGCCCATGACCTCGCACTCGCGCGGGACGCGCTGCGCGCCGTGGACCCCCTCCGGCTCACCGTGCCGGTGACCGCGCTGGCCGGCACGGACGACCCGCTCGTCCCGCCGGGCGTGCTGCCGCTGTGGGCCCGCTTCACATCGGGCCCGTTCCGTGCCCGGCTCGCCGAGGGCGGGCACTTCTTTCCCTTCACCCCGTACGGTCAGGGTGTCCTGCTCGAAGAGCTCGTCGCGACCCTGACGGCCGCTCACCGAGCGGGAGCGCTACGCCCCCACAAGGTGGGGTGAGCGGTCGTCCAGGAAGGTGTGCTCCAGTGCGTCGTCGCAGTTCAGGATCTGCTGCTGGAGGCGGCGCAGCCGGTGCGAGGGCTCCAGGCCGATCCCGTCGGTCAGCGCGGCGCGCAGGCTCTGATAGGCCGCCAGCGCGTCGTTGCGGCGCCCGGAGAGGTACAGCGCCAGCATCAGGTACTCGTGCAGCACCTCGTCGTAGGGATTGAGGGCCACGAGGGCGTGCAGTTCGCCGATGACCTCGGCGTAGCGGCGCAACCGCAGGTCCAGGCCGACGCGCTGGCTCAGTACGGCCTTGCGGTCCTCCTCCAGCCGTAGCACGTGCGGATGCAGCACCGGCCCGGCCGGCACATCGGCCAGGGGTGCGTCCCGCCACAGCTTCAGCGCGTTGTTCAGCTGGGCCGACGCCTGTGACAGGTCACCCCTGGCCTCCGCCTCACCCGCCGCCGAGACGAGCCGGTGGTAGCCGACGATGTCGAAATGTTCGCCGGGGACCTCGAGCCGGTAACCGGTGGCCTCGGTGATCAGCGTCTGCTTGGGCAGACGGTCCGAGGGTCCGCCGTCGACGGCGCGGCCGATGCTCTTGCGGATCTGCATGACGCAGTTCTGGATGCCCGTCGAGGCGCTCATGGGCACGTCGAGGCCCCACAGTTCGCGCTCGATGGCGGCCCGCTGCACCACGCGGCCCCGGTTCAGGATGAGCACGGCGAGGAGCTTCCTGGCCTTCAGCGCCGTGGGGACCACCGACACGCCGTTCATGGTCACGCGCAGGGGACCCAGCACTCTGGCGATCATCCGTCCTCCTCCTCCAGGGATGCTGTGTAGCCGTCTATCAATGGACTGTAGCTCATATTTTTACTCGTGCGGTTCTCCGCTGTTGCGCCATACTGAAGGTAATGACTGGTCACCAACCTTGCGAAGCAGGCCAAAAGTCGTCCGTAGCGCGATGGTCTCCTGGTGTTCACTGAGTCGACTGGAAGTCAAACTTGGTCTCTGGTGTACTTTTGGATCCTGACGCCACATCACTTAGGGGGGACCTGGTGCAGCAAGGCGGCATGCCTGAGATCGCGATCGTCGGGATGGGATGCAGATTTCCCGGAGCACGTGGGGTGCGTGAGTTCCGGCACCTGCTCGAAGCCAACACCGACGCCGTCACTCCCGTACCTCAGGACCGGTTCGACGTACGGCGGTACCACTCGGCGCAGCCCGGTCGACCGGGCACGACCGTCTCGCGGCACGGCGGGTTCATCGACGATCTGTACGGCTTCGACGCCGCCTTCTTCGGCATCGCCCCGCGCGAGGCGCTGGCCATGGACCCTCAGCAGCGGGTCCTCCTCCAGGTCGTCTGGGAAGCCCTGGAGGACGCGCACATCCTCCCGTCCTCGCTGGCCGGCAGCCGCACCGGCGTGTTCGTGGGACAGGCGACCGCCGAGTACGGAGACCTGGCGGAGTCCGAAGGGTTCCAGGACGTGCACGGCATGGCGGGCAGCCGGCTGCGGACGATGACCGCGGGGCGTGTCTCCTTCGCCCTCGATCTGCGGGGCCCCAGCCTGGTGGTCGACACCGCGTGCTCCTCGTCCCTGGTGGCCGTGCATCTCGCCCGGCAGAGCCTGCTGACCGGAGAGAGCGACATGGCCGTCGCCGCGGGCGTCAACGCCGTGCTCTCACCGTCCGACGCCGTCACCTACTCCCAGGGCGGCATGCTCGCACCCGACGGGCGCTGCAAGTTCGCCGACGCCTCCGGTGACGGCTTCGTACGCAGCGAAGGCGTGGGGGCGGTCCTGCTCAAGCGCCTGCCCGACGCGCTGCGCGACGGCGACCGGATCCTCGCCGTACTGCGGGGAAGCGCCGTCACCAACGACGGCCAGGGCAGCGGCATGCTGCTCCAGCCCGCCGTCTCCGGACAGACCGAGATGATCCGCTCCGCCTGCCGCAGCGCCGGCATCACCCCGGACCAACTCGACTACGTGGAAGCGCACGGCACCGGCACCCCGGTCGGAGACGACGTCGAACTGCGCGCCCTGGCACAGGTATTGGGCGAGGACGGCGACGAGGGCCGCTCCCGGTCCCGCCCGCTGCTCATCGGTTCCGTCAAGACCAACATCGGGCACGCCGAAGCAGCCGCCGGGATCGCGGGCCTGATCAAGACCGTGCTCATCGCCCGGCACCGCACCGTCCCCGCGTCACTGCACCTGCGCACACCGCACCCCGTCCTGGCCGGGGGCACCGCCCCCCTCGAACTCGTCTCGCGCAACACCCCGCTCGTGCCCGGCGGCCGGGCCGCGCTCATGGGCGTCAGTTCCTTCGGCCTCTCCGGCACCAACGCCCATGTGATCGTCGGCGAGTACGTACCCGAACCGGCCCACGAGCCGATACCGCAGCCGGCCGCCCCGGCCGGCGAGGAACCGCGGTTGCTGCTGCTCAGTGCCCGCACTCCGGCGGCCCTCAGCCGACTCGCCGCGCGGCACGCCGCCTTCCTGGAGGGTGCCGAGGGGCGTGCCTTCGCGCTGCGGGACATCTGCCACGCCGCCGCCACGCGCCGTGACGCCCACCCCCACCGCCTGTGGGCCGTCGGCCGTACCCACGACGAACTCGCCGCCGCTCTGCGCGCCCTGGCCGCGGGCGAGGAGACCCCGGACGGAGGGACGGCCGACGCCGGCTTCACCGGCGACCGCCGGATCGCCTTCGTCTTTCCCGGGCAGGGCTCGCAATGGCTCGGGATGGGGCGCCACCTGCTCGCCTCCGAAGCGGTGTTCCGGCACACCCTGACCGCCTGCGACGCCGCCGTCCGGGAGGAGCTGGGCTGGTCGGTCATCGGCCTGCTGACCGGCGAGGACGAGGACTCGACGCCGAGCGAACTCCCCGACGACGTCGCGGTGGTGCAGCCCCTGCTGTGGGCCATGCAGGTGTCGCTGGCCGCGCTCCTGCGCGCCAAGGGGGTCGACCCCGGCCTCGCCATCGGGCACAGCATGGGTGAGGTCGCCACCGCCCAGGTCTGCGGTGCGCTGTCGCTCAGGGACGCCGCCTCGGTCATCTGCCGGCGCAGCTCCCTGATGCAGCGGCTGGCGGGGCGCGGGGCCATGCTCGCCGTCGAACTCGACGCGCTGACCGCGGCGGACGTCGTGGCCCCCTACGGCGACGCGGTGTGCGTCGCGGCGGAGAACGCCCCGGGGAGCACGGTCCTCGCCGGGGACGCCCGCGCTCTGCGGCGCATCCACGAACGCCTCGAGGCACAAGGGGTGCAGAGCCGGCACGTCAAGGTCAACGTGGCCTCCCACTCGCCGTACATGGCGGAACTGCGGGACGATTTGGCCGACGCCCTCGCCCACCTCACCCCGCTGCCCGCCCGCACCGCGATGTTCTCCACCACTCGCTGCGAGCCGGTCGACGGACCCGAACTGGGCGCCGCCTACTGGGTGGACAACCTGCGCGAGCGGGTGCGCTTCGTCGAGGCCGTGCGGGCGGCCGCCAAGGAGGAGACGGTGTTCCTGGAGGTCGGCCCGCACCCGATCCTCGTCCAGTCCGTCGCGGCGGTCCTCGCGGAGCAGGGCGCCGCACCGGCCGCCGTGGCCACCCTCAAGCGCCACCAGGACGACGGCGAGAACATCACCCGGGCGCTCGGGCAGCTCTTCTCCCACGGCGGACGCGTCGACTTCGGCCGCTTCTTCCAGGGGACCGCGCCCCACGTCCCGCTGCCGACGTACGCCTGGGACCAGGAACACTTCAGGAAGGACCCTGCTCCCGCGACGGCGTCCGCCCAGCCGGCCGAGCACGTACGCGAGATCGAGCTGCGCGAGCTGGGCCTGGACGACCTCGGTGCGAGCGTCCGCACGCGAGGCGGCGCTGCCGTCGTACCGCCGGTGCTCTACTTCAAGGCCGTCCTGCGGGCGGCGGGCGCCATCGCGCCCTGCGGTGAAGGCGTGCTGGAGGACGTCGAGTTCGGAAGCCGGCCCCTGGAACTGCAGCGGGCGCGCGATGCCGCGGTGCGCGTGTGTCTGGCGCCCGCCGCGCAGGAGGGGACTTTCGTGTTCACCGTCACCGCGGTGCGCACCCCGGACGGCGCCCGGGACGGCGAGCTGTGCATGACGGGCAGGTTCCGCGCGGCCGGCGGGAGCGTGGCGGCGGAGCGACAGGGCGGGGAGCTGCTGGACGCCGGCCTGACCCGGTGCACCTCGTACGTGCCGGCGGGGGAGTTCTACCGCCGTGCCCAGGGCCGCGGCTACACCATCGACGCCTCGCTGCGCACCGTGGCCCAACTGTGGTGCTCCGACGGCGAATCGGTGGCTCGCATGCGCCGCGCCGGGGCGGGGGCGACCGGACTCGAGGCCGGGCTTCTGACGATGCTCGCCACGTGGCCGCACCCCACGGGTGCGGGGGAAAGGCCGGACGGCTACGTCCCGATGTCCTTCGGCCGTGTCCTGGTCCGGGACGAGGAGGCGGTCGGCCGGGACCACTGGTGCGTGGCCCGCTTCACGCCCAGCGACGGCACGGACGACGCGCGCTGCGATGTGTGGCTGACGGCCGAGGACGGCCGTCTGATCGCGGAGTTCCGTGACATACGCCTGCACGAGCGGGCGGTCGGCTCGCCCCACGAGGCGCCCGACGCGGCCCGGGCGGCGGAAGACCCGGTGCCCCCTCCCGCGGCCACCACCGCCCCTCCCACGATCGCCGCCCCCGGGCCCGGCCTCGCCGCCGACGACGTCCTGAAGCAGGCCGCCACCGTGCTCGGCCTCTCGGCGACCCGGCTCGATCCCCGCAGGCCGCTGCGGACCCTGGGGCTGGACTCACTGCTGGCGACCGAACTCAGAGTGCGACTGCACCGCACGGCGGGTGTCGACATACCCGCCACCCGGCTGCTGGGCCGCGAACCCATCGGTGTGATCGCCGCTTCCGTGGCATCCGGGCCCTGACGTCATGGGCAAACGAAGACCATGACTCATAGATGTACCGTGGTATAATTTTTGGGGGCCAGGGGGAGCCCGCACAACGACGTGAGAAGGCGAGGAAGCACATGGCCTCTGAACCTGCCCGCCCCCTCGGGCGCAGAGAGCGCAGCAAGCAGCGGGTGCGGGACCGCATCTACACATCCGCCCTGACCCTCTTCGCGGAGCAGGGCTACGACGGCACCACGATCGACCAGATCGCCGAGCACGCCGACGTGGCCCGGGGCACCTTCTTCAACTACTTCCAGCGCAAGGAAGACCTGGTCACCGCCTGGGCCGAGGCCCGGAAGCGGCGCCTGGAGCTGGCCATGGAAGAGTCGATGAAGTCCCGCAACGACGATGTGACGGTGCATCTGGAGCGGTGCATGGCGGCACTGGCGGAGTTCAACGAATCCGAGCGCGAGATCACCGCCGCCATGCTCCAGGCCTGGGTGAAGGCCGGACAGCCCCTCCTGGAGGAGCCCTACGCGGGCCAGGTCTTCGCCAACATCATCGAAGCCGGCCGCCAGCGCGGGGAGGTCAGCTTCGACATCGACCCGATGCGGGTCGGCAACATCCTCCGTGATTCCTACCTGGGCCTGCTCTACCGCTGGTCACAGGACCCGGGCAGGCGCGTGCCCCTCCACATCGAACTGCGCGAGGTCCTCAGGATCGTCCTCACGGGCGTCCTGTCGTACTCCCAGCACGGACGCGGCGTCCCGGCGTCGCAGGCTCCCGCCGCCTCACTCGCACCGACGTCGCAGGCGTAGGCGAGTCACCGGGCCGGGGGCGGGCCCACCGAGTCCCGCACGACCACGTGCGTGCCCAGCAGCAGATGCTCGTCCGCGGCGCCCGGGGCGTGTTCGAGGGCCGTGCGGACCGCGAGACGGCCCAGTTCCTCGTAGGGGACGTGGACCGTCGTCAGGGCGGGGTGCAGATCGCGGGCGAAGGGGATGTCGTCGTAACCGGCGAGGGAGACATCGCCCGGGACGGACAGGCCCGCCTCGTGCAGGGCGGTGAGGGCGCCCGCCGCGACCATGTCGGTGGCGGCCACGACGGCCGTGAAGCCGAGGTCGTCCTCGAGCGCCTGCCGCATCAGGCGGTGGCCCGCGTCGCGGGTGAAGTCGCCGTGCAGGACGAGGGACTCGTCGGGGGTGAGGCCGCGGGCACGGTGGGCGGCGAGGTAGCCGCGTTCGCGGCCCAGGGCCGTGGTGTGGTCCGCCCGGCCGCCGAGGAACAGCACCCGGCGGTGCCCCTGGGCGAGCACATGGGCGACCAGGGTGTAGGCGCCGCCCTCGTTGTCGTACTCGATGACCGTCACCGGGGCGCCGGGGTCCAGCGGTGGCCGGCCGCACAGGACCAGGCGCGAACCGGCCGAGGCGAGGGAGTCCGCCATGCGATGAGTGCGTTCGCGGTACTCGGATGTGTCGGCGCTGCCGCCGACCAGGATCACCGCGGCGGCCCGCTGGGCGCGCATCATCTCGACGAACTCCAGCTCGTGGCGGACATCGCCCTCCGTGCTGCACACCAGGCAGAGATGGCCGAGCCGGGTCGCCTCGCGCTCCACGCCGTGGGCCATGTGCGCGAACGACGGGCCGGTGATGTCCTCCAGTACGAAGGCGAGGGTGGGCGTGCCGACACCCGCGATCGCCTTCGCCCTCGCGTCGGCCACATAGTCCAGCTCACGGACCGCCCGCATCACGCTCCCGCGCGTCGCCGCGCTCACCGGATACACGCCGCCCAGCACCCGGGACACCGTCGACGCCGAGACGCCCGCGCGCAGCGCCACGTCCCGGATGGTGCTGCGGCTCGCGTCCCCGCTCTTCCTCGTCATGCCTGCCTCGTCTCTCCCGGGCCCCGGTCCGCACCCGCCCCCCTCGGGAGCTGCGGCAACGCCATGGCAACCGGTTCCCATGGACGGAGGCTAGCAGCGGAGGGGGAGGGAGAGGAGAGCAATGCGGAGGGAGAGGAGAGCGCCTGCTGCCGGACTACGCCGCCCCGAGCGTCCCCGCGATCCCCGAGATCGCCTCCGGACCCACCCGGCAGCAGCCGCCGATCAGCCGGGCCCCGGCCTGCTGCCAGCCCGTCACCTGACCGGCCGTGAACCTCGAGCGTCCGGTCCAGGCGCGGGCCTCGGCGTCCCAGGTCTCGCCGCTGTTGGGGTAGACGACCACCGGCTTGCCGGTGACCCGGGCCGCGGTCGAAGCGGCGGCGTCCACGTCCTCGGGGGCGCAGCAGTTCACGCCGACCGCGATGACCTCGTCGGCGTCGGCGGCCAGGGCGAAGGCCTCCTCCAGCGGCTGCCCGGCACGCGTACGGCCGCCGGCGACGGAGTACGTCAGCCAGGCCGGCACCCCGAGCCCGCGCACCGCCCGCAGCAGCGCCGCGGCCTCGTCGGCGTCGGGGACCGTCTCCAGGGCGAGGACGTCGGGGCGTGCCGCCGCCAGCACCTCAAGCCGCGGGCGGTGGAAACGCTCCAGTTCGTCGACCGTGAGCCCGTAGCGGCCCCGGTACTCCGAGCCGTCCGCGAGCATCGCACCGTAGGGCCCCGCCGAGGCCGCCACCCACAGGGGCCGGGAGACACGCGCCCGGCGGGCCGCCTCCCGTGCCGACTCCACGCTGAGCGCCATGAGTTCGGCCGCCCGGTCGTGGCCGATCCCGCGCTTCTCGAAGCCCTCGAACGTGGCCTGGTAGCTGGAGGTGATCGCCACGTCCGCGCCCGCCCGGAAGTAGGCAAGGTGCGCTTCGGTGATCGCCTCCGGCTGCTCGGCGAGCAGCCGCGCCGACCACAGCTCGTCGCTCAGGTCGTGCCCGGCCGATTCGAGCTGGTTGGACATGCCGCCGTCGAGGACGACCGTTCCGGCGGCGAGGGCTTCGGCGAGGGTGATGGTGCTCGTCATACGACGACGGTAATCGAGATCGGGCCGAGGACCCCAGCCGATTGTGTCCAGTACATGAACAGATCGACCACCATGTGGGATGGCGGTTACGATCAGGACCCTCCCCCTCCGCTTGTACAGGATCGCTCATGACCGTCCCCAGCCCCACCGAAGCCGCCGAACCCGCCGAGCCGGCCGAACCGGCCACCGCGGCGGCACCCGCTCCCCGCCGCACCTTCGGCCTCGCCGCCGCCACGGCCCTCGTCATGGGCAACATCATCGGCGGCGGCATCTTCGCCCTGCCCGCCACCGTCGCCCCCTACGGCACGGTCAGCCTGCTCGCGTTCGTCGTGCTCTCGGTGGGAGCCGTGGCGCTCGCGCTGCTCTTCGGCAAGCTGGCCCGGCGCAGCCCGGTCACCGGCGGTCTCTACGTCTACCCGCGTGACGCGTTCGGCGAGTTCGCCGGGTTCCTGTCGGCCTGGTCGTACTGGACGATGTGCTGGGTCAGCATCGCCGCCCTGGCCGTCGCGGTCGTCGGCTACGTCGACGTCCTGATACCCCTGCAGGGCAACCACGCCCTGGAGGCCGCCGTCGCCCTGGCCGCCCTGTGGCTGCCCGCCGCGGCGAACTTCGCGGGTACCCGGTGGGTCGGCACGGTGCAGGTCGTCTCGACGATCCTGAAGTTCGTACCGCTGCTCCTGCTCGCCACGATCGGCCTGTTCTTCGTCGACGCGGACAACTTCGGCCCGTTCAACGCCTCCGGCCAGAGCGTCTCGGGTGCGCTGGCCGCCTCCGCCGCGCTGCTGCTGTACAGCTTCCTCGGGGTCGAGTCGGCCGCCGTCAGCGCGGGCGAGGTCCGCGACCCGGAGCGCACGGTCGGCCGGGCCAGCGTCCTCGGCACACTGGCCTCGGCCCTGGTCTACATCCTCGGCACGGTCGCCGTCTTCGGACTGGTCCCGCACGACCGGCTCGTCGACTCCGGCGCCCCGTTCGCCGACGCCGTCAACGCCATCACCGGCAGCTCCTGGGGCGGCACCGCCATCGCCCTGGTCGCCGTCGCCTCGATCACCGGCTGCCTCAACGGCTGGATCCTCATGGCCGCGCAGATGCCCTACGCCGCCGCCCGCGACGGTCTCTTCCCGGCGCCGTTCGCGCGGCTGGGCAAGGGCGGCGTCCCCGGCTTCGGCGTGTGGGCCTGCGCGGTCCTCGGCTCGCTCCTCATCGCCCTGAACTACACGGCAGGCCCGGACACCACCTTCCGCGTCCTCGTCCTGATCACCACGTTCACCGGCTGCGTGCCGTATCTGCTGTCGGCGGCGGCCCAGCTGTACTGGCTGGCCCGCGGCACCCGCGACCGCGTCCGCCCGGCAGGACTCGCCCGCGATCTGGTCGTCGCCGCCCTCTCCTTCGGCTTCTCCTTCTGGCTGATCGCCGGGGCCGGATACGCGGCCGTCTACCAGGGCGTGCTGTTCCTGTTCGCCGGGATTCCGGTGTACGTGTGGCTGCGCGGACGCAAGGACACCCCTGCGGCGCAGGCCTCGGCATAGCATCGGGGGATGCCCGAGGTCGCTGTCGCTGATGCCGAAGTACGTGAGGTCCTGGGAGTCCCCGTGGACCAGGCGGTGTTCGAACCGCTCACGCACAATCCCCTGAACGGCGTCACCGCGGGGGTGTGGCGGGTCACCGGCGGCCACCGCTCGGCCGTGCTGAAGGTGCTCACGCGGACGAAGGAGACCACCGCCTCGTGGGCGGCCTCCAACGACCCCCGCGACTGGAACTTCTGGCGCCGCGAGGCCTACGTCTACGGGTCCGGGTTCGCCCAGGTCTGGCGGCGGCACGGCATCCGCGCGCCGAGGCTGCTGGAGTGCGCCGAACGCCCCGACGGCGATGTGGCGTTGTGGCTGGAGGACGTGCCGGGCGAACCGGCGACGGCCTGGCCCCTCGCCCGCCACGTCGAGCACGCCCACCGGCTGGGTGCCGCGCAGGGCGCGACGGGAGCGGGGGAGGACAGCCCCTGGCTGTCGCGGCACTTCCTCCGCGACTACACGGCCGGCAAGACGACGGGCCAGGATCTGCTCGACGACGACGAGGCCTGGCGGCACCCCCTGGTCCGGGAGTACTTCCCGGCGGGCCTGCGCGCCGACATGGTCCGCCTCCACCACGACCGCGAGTGGTTCCTCACGGTCATGGAGTCCCTGCCCCGTGCCTTCTCCCACCTCGACCAGTGGCCGGCCAACGTCCGCTCCGACGGCCGTGACAGCGTCCTTTTCGACTGGGCGTTCGCCGGTGACGGCGCGCTCGGCGAGGACCTCGGCAACTACCTCCCCGACTCCGTCTTCGACCTGTTCGTCCCCGCCGCCGACCTCCCCGGCCTGGCCAAGGAGGCCTACGACGCCTATGTGCACGGCCTGCGCGAGAGCGGCCGGCCCGTCGACGAACGACTCGTACGGCTCGGCGTGTGCGCCTCGGCCGTGAAGTACGACTGGCTCACGGCACTGATGCTCGCCCGGGCGGGCGAGTCGCCGGTGGCCTACGGTGGCCGGGGCACGGTCCCCGCCGAACTCCGTTACCGCGAACGCGGCTCGGCCCTGGCCTTCCTCGCCGAGTGGGCCGCGGAGGCGCGGCTGCTGGCGCCACAACTCGGCTTTCCGGAGGCGCCGAGCGGCCGCTGAACCGCAGAAGGGACGGAAGCCCATGGCCCGCGTGGCCGAGTTGACGTACTACCCGCTCAAGGGATGCGCCGGGACATCCGTACGGGAGGCGCTGCTGACACCCGCCGGACTGGCGTACGACCGCTGCTTCATGGTCGTCAGCGAGGAGGGCGTGTACCGGACCCAGCGCCGGGACCCCCGGCTGGCGCTCATCCGCCCCACCGTCACCGCCGACGGCGAACACCTCACGCTGCGCGCACCGGACGCCGAGGACCTCCACCTCCGGGTGGACACCTCCGGCGCCCGGCAGAAGATCGACCTGTTCGGAACCGCTTACCAGGGCATCGACCAGGGCGACTCGGCAGCCGGCTGGCTCTCGCACGTGCTCGGCGCCCCCAGCCGCCTGGTACGCGTACCGCCGGAGCACGACCGGGTGACGGACGGCATGACACCGGGCACCTCGGGATACGCCGACAGTTGCGCCCTGCACGTCGTCTCCCGCTCCACCCTCGACCTGCTCAACCGGAAACTGACCGAGCGCGGTGCACGCCCGCTGCCCATGGACCGCTTCCGCCCCAACCTCGTGCTCGACGGCTGGGGCGACCCCCACACCGAGGACCGCGCCCACCACATCCGCATCGGCGACACCGAACTGGGCTACGCCAAGCTCGCCATCCGCTGCGCGGTCACCCTGGTCGACCAGCGCTCCGGAACCAGGGCGGGCCCGGAGCCCCTGCGCACCCTCGCCGCCTACCGGCGCGCGTCCCAGGGCGGCATCGCCTTCGGCACGAAGTACGCGGTACTCCGTCCCGGCAAGGTGTCGGTCGGCGACGAGGCGGCCGTCACGCTGTGGGGCGAGTCCGAGGTGTGAACCTCACTGCCGGGCACGGCCCGTGTGCCGGCCGCCGCGCCGGCGGCCGCGCCCGCGTCGCGTGGCCATCGGTACGGCGAGGCTGACGACGAGCGCCAGGCCGAGCGCGTAGGGCCACCACCCGAAACCGACATCCCCGGACGCTCCGGCGCTGCGCGGCGTCACCGCGTCGGACGCGGCCGGGCCGGACGCGGTGGGGGACGGGCTCGGGGCCGCGCCGACCGCCGTCAGGGCGACGTCGTTGCCGTCACCGGCGCGGTAGCTGATGCGGTAGGCGGTGCCCGCCAGTTTCACGCGAGCGCCCTCCTTCAGGCCGGTGAAGGTCCCCGAGGGCCGGGAGCGGCCCCGGTTGTCGAGCACGGGGATCACACGGGCGGGCCTGCTCCCGGCGGCGGACACGTCGAGGTCTCCGGACAGCCGTACCGCGCCCGTCACCGTCAGCGGCTCGTCCCGCAGGAGCAGGGAGCCTTTCGCGCTCTGCGTGTAGGGGCCGTCGACCGTGAGGCCGGTGGTGACGGTGCCTTCGCCGGTGACCGCCCCTGTGACCGTGCCCTTGCCGCTGAGGGCGGTCGCCACGTGCAGGCCCGCCCGGCCCGCGTCCAGCCGGGCACCGGCCGAGGTCAGCCGGATCGCCTTGCTGCGGGCGAGCGTGGCTCCGTCGCGCAGGGCCAGTGTGCCCCTGGAGACCGTGGTCGTCCCGGTGTACGTCACCGCGCCGCCCGTCAGTGTCGTCGTGGCCGTGCCCGACTGCGTGAGCGAGCCGCTGCCGCCGACGCGGGACAGGGTGAGGGGCTTGTCCGTGTTGCGCAGGACGAGCGAGCCGTCGTTGACGACCTCGCAGCGGGCGCCTCGCGTGTACAGGCCGCCGTCGCCGCCCCGTTTGCCGCTGCCCAGGCGCAGGACCGCGCCCTTCTCGACCGTCGTGGAGCCGTCGTAGTACTGGACGGCCGCGAAGGTGACGTCGTTGCCGGAGGTGCCCGCGATGACGATGTCGCCGGCGCCGGGGGCGGAGAGCGTGTCGTGGAACCGGCCGCCGCCGATCGGGGCGCCGAGCGTCACGGGGCCGTTGTAGTCGAAGGTGAGCTTCGAACGCTCCCGGGCCGCGAGGAGGTTGACGTACACGGTCTCCGCGGTGCCCGGCATGAAGATCCTGTTCGTGGTGCCGTCGCCCCACCGGACGTTCGCGCCCTTGATGTTGGTGCCGCGCTTGTTGACGTTCTTGCGGGCGGGCGTCCAGTTCAGGGCCGGGTCGCTGAGCGAGGGGTCGGTGTCGCCGCCCTGGTCCGACCAGCTGTACTGCCCGGCCAGGACGACCTTGCCGCCCGGCCGCGACTGGACGTTGATGTCGCTGCCGTACTCGCGCTGGTAGAAGTCCATGCCCATGGTGACGGTCCGCCCCAGCGGGGTGTCGACCGTCCAGGTGCCCTGGTTGAGGATCTTGCGCACGCGCGGCAGCGAGGTCGCGTACTCCGGCCGGCCGGCGTTCGCCTGTGTGCCGTTGTCGATCACTCCGGAGAAGGAGTGGGTCCCTGGCAGGTCCCAGGTGCCCCAGAGGAAACGCGGCTGGGTGATCAGCCCGGAGCCGCTGATGGTGCCCAGGTTGTAGGCGCTCATCAGGGCGAGCCGCAGGGTGCCGTCGACCCGGATGTTGTCCTGGTTGAGGCGGAACGCCGGGGTGCCGTACGGGAAATGGCCGATGAGCCCGGTCGTGCCGCCGTCGCCGTACTGGAGGGTCGCCCCGCGCTGGACGGTGATCGCGGGCGGGTCGGGGCGGGTCACGGTCACATACGGGTGGTTGCCGCCGAGCGTCCGCACGGTCTGCCGCTGCCGGGAGCGGGGCAGTGCGAAGTCGCTGTCCCTGGTGAGGATCAGCGTCCCGCTGCCGCGCACGGTGAGCGTGCCCTCACCCCGGAACACGCCGTCGTACCGCGTCGTCCCGGGCGGCACGGTGACCGTCGTGTCGCCGGTGAGCGTCACGTCCCGGCCGGTGAGCACGGCGCCCGTGACGTCCCGGGGACCGGCGGCCGTCGCCGGGGGAGCGATGACGAGCGACGCGACCGCCGCGAGGACGCCCAGGGCCGCTGCTGTGGTGTGGGTGGTGAGGCTGCGCACATCACCGGAGACGGGAGTGGCGGGCGCCGATAACAGAAAATGGGTTGGTGGCCTGTCGCCGCGCGGGACACTCCCCTGACCAGGGGAGAACAAGGGGGATGCCGCGTGGCCGTGTTCGGGTGCGCGCGGTGCGGCGCCGAGCTGACCGTGCCCGTGTCGCGGGTAGCGCTTCCCGGCCACGCCCGCCAGCGCTTCGGCCATGAACTGCTCCCCGCCCTGATGGAACCGGGCACCTTCGCCGTCGACCCCGAAGCCTCCGGACCGCCCTGGCGCCGGTGGAGCGAGGTCGGGGCGGAGGAGGCCGTGGCCCGGGGCGTGTTCGCGCCCTTGCCCGCCCTGTCCTTCGGGTTGCCCGGCGCGGTCGTCGTCGCGCCCGGCGATGTGCGCGGCACCGTTCTCATCCCTGAGCGATGCGAGGGCTACTGCCTGGGGCTGGACGGGAGCAGCGGCCCCAATCTGGCCTGCGCCCGGTGCGGACAGGCCGTGGCCACACGCATCGACGACTGCACGCTCTGGCAGGCGGTGTGGCTCGCCCCGGACGCGGTGCGCCCTCTCACCGCCGACGCACCCGCACTCCCCGCGGACTGGGAGGCTATGGGCCGGGAGTGCGAGGCCGTCCCACCCGTCCAGCAGGGCGGGTGGTGGGAACCCCGGTGGGAGGCGGCCCTCGGGTCGGCCCTCGCCCACCTGCTGGCCGCCTCGGCCGGCAGGTGGGTGAGCGTTCCCGACGGCCTCCTCGCCGAGACGCTGGGCAGTGCGCTGGACCTGCTGCTCCCGCCGGGGCGTGCACCGAGGAAGGCGGCGGCGCTCGCCGGGCCGGGCCTGCCCGTCCCCGGCCCCGCCCCCGACATCCTCCTCGTCCCCCGGCACCCGCGGACCGGCGAGGTGTGGCGGGCGCCGTCGGGCAGCGCGCCCACCGTGCCGGTGCCCGCCGGCGTATGGCTCCACCTGGCGCTTGGGCCCGACCGGTTGCCCGCGCCCAGCACCGGTGGCCTGCCCGACGGAGTCGAGCGCGACGATCCCCTCCCACTGCGCCCGCGGACGCTGTTCCGGCCCGACCCGGGCATCCTCCTCCACACCCTGGCCCGGTTGCCCGCCGTCCGTGAGCCATGGCTGCGCGCGATCCACGACCGTGTGGACAAGTACCCCTACAGCCGCCCCTTCTGAGGCCCGGCCGCCTTCGTCCCGTCAGACCCGTTGACCTCCACGTGTCACCCCCTTACCTTTTCGGCGTTCGTAATGACAGATGGTGTTCGAAATATCAGACGCCGCAGCATCAGGCACCAGCAACGCCGTGTGTCCCCCAGTGAGAGGCAGCCCCCCGCATGAGCCGCGACCGCGACCACGCTCTGCCCGAATCCCCCAGCCGCAGACTGCTGCTGAAGGGTGCCGCAGCCGCCGGCGCCCTGGCCGCCGTCCCCGCCCTCCCCGGCGTGGCACAGGCCGCCACCCCGGCCGGGCACCCCAAGCCGGCCCCCTTCGTGAACCCGCTCGTCCGCAACCGGGCCGATCCGCACATCCACCGGCACAAGGACGGCTTCTACTACTTCACCGCCACGGCCCCCGAGTACGACCGCATCATCCTGCGCCGCTCCCGCACCCTCAACGGCCTCGGCACGGCCGCCGAGTCCGTCATCTGGCGCGCCCACCCGACCGGCAACATGGGCGCGCACATCTGGGCGCCCGAACTGCACCGCATCGGCGGCAAGTGGTACATCTACTTCGCCTCCGCGCCCGCCGAGGACGTCTGGGCCATCCGCATCTGGGTGCTGGAGAACGCCCACCCCAACCCCTTCAAGGGCACCTGGGTGGAGAAGGGCCAGGTCAAGACGGCCTGGGAGACCTTCTCCCTGGACGCCACCACCTTCACGCACCGGGGCAAGCGCTACCTCGCCTGGGCGCAGCACGAGCCCGGCATGGACAACAACACCGGCATCTTCCTCTCCGAGATGGCGAACCCCTGGACCCTGAAGGGCCCGCAGGTGCGGCTCTCCACCCCGGAGTACGACTGGGAGCGCATCGGCTTCAAGGTCAACGAGGGCCCCTACGTGCTGAAGCGCAACGGCCGCCTCTTCATGACGTACTCGGCCAGCGCCACCGACTTCAACTACTGCATGGGCCTGCTGACGGCCGACGCCGACAGCCACCTCCTGGACCCGATCAGCTGGTCCAAGTCGCCGACCCCGGTCTTCACCAGCAACGACACCACCAAGCAGTACGGCCCCGGCCACAACTGCTTCACGGTCGCCGAGGACGGCCGCACCGACGTCCTCGTCTACCACGCCCGCCAGTACAAGGAGATCAACGGCGACCCGCTGAACGACCCCAACCGCCACACCCGCGTCCAGAAGCTCGGCTGGAAGGCGGACGGCACCCCGGACTTCGGCATCCCGGTCGCCGACACGGCCACGGCGGGTGACTGAGATGAGACGTGCCTACACCGCCCTCCTCGCCCTGTGCCTCGGGCTGTTCGGCGCCCTCGCCACCGCCGGCCCCGCCCAGGCCGCGCCCCAGAACATCGCCAACGGCACCCAGTTCACGGACACCTCGGGCAACCCCGTCCACGCGCACGGCGGCGGAGTCCTCAAGGTCGGTTCCTACTACTACTGGTTCGGCGAGCACCGCAACGCCGACAACACCTTCCGGTACGTCGACGCCTACCGCTCGACCGACCTGAAGAACTGGGAGTTCCGCAACCACGTCCTGACCGAGGCCAGTGACCCGGAGCTGGCGACCGCCAACATCGAGCGGCCCAAGGTCATGTACAACGCGTCCACCGGCAAGTTCGTGATGTGGATGCACAAGGAGAACGGCACCGACTACAGCGAGGCCCGCGCCGCCGTCGCCGTCTCCGACACGGTCGACGGCGACTACACCTGGAAGGGCAGCTTCCGGCCGCTCGGCCAGCACATGTCCCGGGACATCACGGTCTTCGTCGACACCGACGGCGCCGGCTACATGATCTCCGCCGCCCGCGAGAACTACGACCTCCAGATCTACCGCCTCACCGCCGACTACACCGGCATCGCGAGCCTGGTCGCCAACCCCTGGCCCGGCGGCCACCGCGAGGCCCCGGCCCTGTTCAAGCGGAACGGCGTGTACTTCATGCTGACCTCGGGCGCCACGGGCTGGAACCCCAACCAGCAGCAGTACGCCACCGCCACGAACCTCGCCGGACCCTGGTCGGCCATGAAGAACATCGGCGACTCGACGACCTACGGCTCGCAGACCGCGTTCGTCCTGCCCGTGCAGGGCACCTCGGGCACCTCGTACCTCTACCTGGGCGACCGCTGGGGCAACTCCTTCGGCGGGACCGTCAACGACTCGCGGTACGTGTGGCTGCCCCTGACCTTCTCCAACGCGACCACGATGTCCATGTCCTGGTCGCCGGAGGTCACCATCGACACCGCCGCCGGGACCGTCTCCGGCACCAGCGCCACGTACAACACCCTCATCGCCCGCCACTCCTCCAAGTGCGCGGACGTGACGAGTCAGTCGCTCTGGGCCGGTGCCCAGCTCAAGCAGTACGACTGCAACGGCGGCGCCAACCAGAAGTACTGGTTCAAGTCCGTCGGCGGCGGCTACTACCAACTGGTGGTCCGCAACAGCTCCCTGTGCGTGCGGGAGAACGCGAGCACGGTCACGCAGGAGAACTGCTCCTCCACGACGAGCCAGCAGTGGTCGCTGACCACCACCGGCTCGTACGTGAACGTCAAGTCGCGTGCCACCGGCGAGTGCCTGGACGTGAACGGCGCGTCCACCGCCGGCTCCGCCGCCCTCATCACCTACACGTGCAACGGCGGAACCAACCAGCAGTGGACGCGCGGGACATGACAAGCCGCAGAGGTTCTAGGCCAGCAGGTCGATCGCGTCGATCGCCGTCCCCGCGCTGAGGAAACCGGCCGCCCCCGACCCGCTCACCACGTCGAGCCTGAGCACGTTGTACTGACTCGGGTCCGTCTTCCAGGCGGACGCCGGGACGCTGTACGTGAACGTGTGGTTGTTGCCGCGGTACGAACCGTTGGTCAGCGACCGGGTGTTCGGCTGGGTGGGCGGCGAGGGGACGGCCGAGGTCCAGCTGTCGTTGACGGTGACCTGGGGGCGGCCGTTCGCGTACGCCGTCGTCACGCCGATGCGCAGGGTGTGCGCGGCGGCGGCCTGCGCGGCGGTCAGCTTGAAGTACACGAGGATGCCGCTGTTGACGTCCTTCCAGAGGTAGCAGGGGAAGGCCGCCGTCTCCCCGCCGCTGCCGATCACCACGTTCCCGGTCCAGGACGCGGCCCTGACGTCCGACGGATGCGCGTACGTCATCAGGTCCGCGTTCTTGAACCCGCCCGGCGTGCCGTTCCAATCGCCGATCCGCCAGATCGCGCTCGCGCCCGCGGGGTCGTTGGAGGACGGCAGGGCGATCGTGTTCAGGGTGGTCGTCCCGCCCGCCGACACGCTCACCGACGTCGTGTACACCGCCAGCTCGCCCTTGAAGACGGTCAGTGTGTACGTCCCCGGCAGCACGCCCGCGATCGAGAACCAGCCGTCGGAGGAACGCGCCGGACCCCAGTACTGTGCCGCCCCGTTGGCCAGCCCGACGGTGTACGGGTAGGCCGTGTTCCGGCCGGAGATCCCGACACCCGCCACCTTGCCCCGGCCGCTCGCCGGCACGTACCCGGAGATGCCGAGCGCGTCGGCCCACGGGGTGGTCAGCGTCCCCGGGAACAGTGCCGAGGAGGGCGCCCCGCCGTCCGTGAAGGCGATGACGTACGGGCCTTGGAGGCCAAAGCGCTGGGCCTCGGTCTGGTTCTGCCCGTAGTAGAGGATCTCGTACAGGCCGCCGCCGTCCGCGCTCTGGTGGCGCAGCAGGGAGCGGTAGAAGGGGCCGCCCGAGGCCTTCTCGTGGTTGCTGCGCACGACCCAGAGTCCGACGCCGCCGGCGGACCAGCCGACGTAGTCGTAGTCCATGACACGCCGCTTGGAGTAGTGCTTCGAGCGGGTCTGGCCGTCGGACTTCCTGAAGACGTCCGAGGCCTCGATGGTGGTCGGCGCGTAGGTGTACGAGTCGGGCTCGTCGTTGAGGAACGCGCCCTTCTTCACGCGCACGATGTACCGGGTCGCGGACACGGACGTGTCGGCCTTGTGGGTCCACAGGTAGACGTTGTTCTCGCCGCTGCGGGCCGCGTAGTAGTGCTTCAGCGTGCCGTGCGTGACGGAGACCAGGATCGTCGAACCGGACTGCCTGATGCCGACGGTGGAGGCGCCGAGCCCGGACTCGATGTGCGAGTTCATGCCGCCGTAGCCCTGGTACTCCGTGCCCCGGTAGACCAGCGAGGTCAGGTCGCCGGTCGACTTGCTGACCTTGAAGACCAGCTGGGCGCCGGTGTCGACGACGTAGTTCGAGCCGTCGTCGCTGTAGCCGAAGGCGGCGGCGTGTGCCGTGCCGGTGAGGGCCGTGCCCGCGGCGGCGCCGGCGGCGAGGACGAAGGCGCGGCGGCCGACCGGTCTGTTCGCGGATCCGGACATGGGGGGCCTCCTCGGGAGGTGGGGGGAGTTCGGGTGGGAGTGAGGGTGACAGTTGAATCGATTTCGCGAAAGGGCTTTCGGTCATGTGAAGTTGTCCATCTCGTGAATGCTGCTCGAGGTCTAGAAAGCGCTTGTCCGGAGCGGTACGGTCCACCTCCAGGTCTTGTCGTCCGCTGGGAGGAGCACCGAGTGAGACGTTTCAGCATCGCCGTCGTGGCGGCGGTGGCCCTCGGGAGCGCGTTGCCGTCCGTACCGGCTCAGGCCCACACCGGCCTCGCACAGTGCGCCGCGGACACCTGCCACTTCGACGTCCCCCCGGGCACGTACGACGTGCGGGTCGTGCTCGGGGGGGAATCCGCGTCCGCCACCAGCGTCAGCGGCGAGACCCGCCGTGCCCTGCTCCCCGAGACGGCCGTCCCGGCGGGCCAGCGCGTCACCCGCGGCTTCACCGTGAACGTCCGCACCCCTGAGGGCGAGCCCACCGGCCCCGAGGGCACCCCCGGCCTCGACCTGCGGATCGGCGGCTCCGCACCCGCCCTCGCCGACATCAGGGTCACCCCGGCCCGGCACGCCCGCCAGATCTTCCTCGTCGGCGACTCCACCGTCTGCGACCAGCCCGGCGACCCGTACTCCGGCTGGGGCCAGCAGCTGCCCCGGTTCCTGCGCGAGGGCGTGTCCGTCGCCAACTACGCCGATTCCGGCGAGAGTACGGTCTCGTATCTGGGGAACCCACGACTGTGGGCCACCGTACGGCCCCTGATCCGCCCCGGCGATCTGGTCCTGGTCCAGCTCGCCCACAACGACAAGACCACGGACGAGGCCACCTATCGGGCCAACCTGGAGACCCTGGTGGATGGCGTCCGGGCGCGGGGCGGACAGCCGGTCCTTGTCACTCCCGTCGTGCGACGCTGGTTCAACCCGGACGGCACGCTGAACAACGGAACCGCGCTCCTGGTCAACGGCCTGGGTGTCGACCACCCCGCGGTCACCCGCTCCGTCGCCGCCGCGCGGAACGTCCCGCTGATCGACCTCACCGCGAAGACGAAGGCGCTCGTGGAGTCCCTCGGCGTGGAGGGTTCGAAGGCGCTGTACCTCTACAACGAGGCGCGGGACAACACGCACACCTCCGTGAGCGGTGCCACGGCCTACGCGGGCCTGGTCCGCGACGAACTCGTCACCCAGCGTCTGGTGCCGAAGGGCAAGGTGCGGGTGGGATAGAGCCCCTGGGGCGCCCCGACCGGAACCGGGGCGCTCCAGGTCCGACCCGTTCCGGCCGATCCAAGCGTCTGAGCACGACCTCGCGTACGAAAGAGAACCGATGCACCTGCCTCCGGCCGACGGCACGACGTCTGCGTTCACCGGCTACACCCGCGCCCACTGGGAGGCGGCGGCCGACGCCCTGCTCACCGCCGTCGAGCCCTACGCCACCGAGGACCGGGCGCTCTACCACCTGCCCGGCGACCGGACCAGCTGGTCGGGGCGGCTCTCCGACGGCCTGGAGGGCTACGCCCGCACCCTGCTGCTGGCCGCCTTCCGCCGCGACGAGAAGGCTCTCGAGCGCTACGCCACCGGCCTCACCGCCGGTGTCTCGGGGGTCTGGCCCCGCATCGAGGACCGCGGCCAGCCCCTGGTGGAGGCGGCGTCGATCGCGCTCGCCCTGCGCCTGACGCGGGAGCTGCTGTGGGACCGGCTGGACGACGGCGTACGGCAGCGGGCGGCCGCCTGGCTCGGCGACGCGCTCACCGCCGAGGCGTGGCCCTGCAACTGGGAGCTGTTCCCGGTCACGGTGGGCGGCTTCCTGGCCGAGGTCGGCCACGAGCCGGAGGCGTCCCGCGCGGCGATCGACCGCGGCCTGGAACGCATCGAGCAGTGGTACGTGGGCGACGGCTGGTACAGCGACGGCGACGGCCGCAAGTTCGACTACTACAACGGCTGGGCGATGCACCTCTACCCGGTGCTGCACGCCTGGCTGGAGGGCGACGAGCGCCTGCTGGACCTGTACGGGGACCGGCTGTCGCGTCACCTCTGCGACTATGCCCGGCTGTTCGGCGGCGACGGCGCCCCGATGCGACAGGGGCGTTCCCTGACGTACCGCTTCGCGACGACGGCCCCCCTGTGGCTGGGCGCGCTGACCGGCCGCACGCCGCTGTCGCCGGGGGAGACCCGGCGCCTGGCCTCGGGAGCGCTGCGGTACTTCCTCGACCGGGGCGCGGTGGACGACAAGGGCCTGCTGTCCCTGGGCTGGCACGGCCCCGACGCCTCCGTCCTCCAGGGCTACTCGGGCCCGGCCTCCCCGTACTGGGCGAGCAAGGGCTTCATCGGTCTGCTGCTCCCGGCGGACCACGAGGTGTGGACGGCGGCGGAGGAACCCGGCCCGGCCGAGCGCGCGGACGCCGTCATTCCCGTCGGCCCGCCCAACTGGCTGCTCCAGTCCACCTCTTCCGACGGCGTCGTCCGCCTCCACAACCACGGCAGCGAGGACGTCCGCTACGACCCGTACTACACGCGTCTGGCGTACTCGACGGTGACGGCCCCGGTCGCGTCGCCCTCGTCGTCCGCCCCGCCCGACAACAGCGTGATCGTCGGTGGCGACCCGAGCCGCACCGGCATCGAACCCCTCGGTGCGGGCGAGGGCTGGGTGGCCTCCCGGCACACGGCGGGCGGAGGGGCGCGGGTGACGAGCGCCGTGCTGGCGCGCGGGGCCGCGGAGGTCCGGGCACATCTGGTGACGGGCGCGGATCCCGGCACGCCGGTCCGGGTGACCGGCTGGCCGGCCGGGGAGGGCCTGCGGGCCGAACTCGTACCCGCGATCGGACTCACGGACTCCCTGACGGGCGTCGTGGGCGAGAACGCCACCCTGTTCGTCGCCCTGGCCCGGCTGACGGCCGAGCCCGATCCGGCCCCGCTGGAGGAGTCGGTCTCCGTACGCGCGGACGATGCCGGAGCACTGGAGGTCCGCTGGAGCGACGGCGGCGTGACACGGGTCCTGCTGACGGAGTCGGGCGTGGACGTCACGGCTTGAGACCGGCGATCCTCAGGATCGCGGCGGCGGGGGAGGTTGCCACGGCACTCGGAGGCCATGGTTCGGTCCGCGCCGAAGCGATCCGCGCCTAGCGTGGCGCCATGTCTGACTTCGCCGGCCTGCACCACGAGGACGAGCCCCTCCTGCTGCCCAACGCCTGGGACCACGCCTCGGCCCGGGCCCTCGCCGGGCAGGGGTTCCGGGCGATCGCGACGACGAGCCTGGGCGTCGCCGCGGTCGCCGGACTGCCCGACGGTGTGGCGGCGACCCGTGAGGAGACGCTCCGGCTGGCCCTCGCCCTGGGATCCGAACCGTTCCAGCTGTCGGTCGACGCGGAGGGCGGCTTCAGTGACGACCCGGACGAGGTGGCGGAGTTCGCGCGCGAGCTGCACGCCGTGGGAGCGGCCGGCATCAACCTGGAGGACGGCCTCGGGCCCGTCGCCCGGCACGCGGCGAAGATCGCCGCGGTCAAAAAGGCTGCACCCGCCCTCTTCGTCAACGCCCGCACGGACACCCACTGGCTCGGCGACGGCGACACCACGGACACGCTCACCCGCCTCGACGCCTACCGGCAGGCGGGCGCGGACGGCGTGTTCGTCCCCGGCCTCACCGACCTACGGCGGATCGCCGCCCTGGTGCGCCACGTGGACATCCCCCTCAACGTCCTCTACGCGCCCGGCGGTCCGACCGTCCCGCACCTCGCCGACGTCGGCGTCCGCCGGATCAGCCTCGGCTCGCTGCTGTACCGGAGGGCGCTGGGCGCGGCGCTGGAGGCGGCGGCGGACATCCGGGCGGGACGGCCACCGAAGGGCATGACGCCGTCGTACGACGAGGTGGCCCTGCCCCCGCCCCGCTAGGGCCTGTCTGACAAATCCACGCCTGCTCCGCGACGTCTGGCACGCACGCTCGCCGCGTTGCCGAACCGCCCACGTGGCTCCGCCACGAGGACGCTCCGGCGCCTTGCGATCGCACGCACCAGACGCCG
>NZ_JBWKHE010000007.1:0-632813 GCF_056433405.1 Streptomyces sp. NPDC044719 | reverse complement strand
ATGATGTCCTTGTTGCCGGTCGTGGTGATGAAGATGTCGGCCTTGTCGACGACCTCGTCCAGGGTCGTGACCTGGTAGCCGTCCATCGCCGCCTGCAGCGCGCAGATCGGGTCGATCTCCGTGATGATCACGCGGGCGCCCTGGCCACGCAGAGACTCCGCGCAGCCCTTGCCCACGTCGCCATAGCCGAAGACGACCGCGGTCTTGCCGCCGATGAGGACGTCCGTGGCGCGGTTGATGCCGTCGACGAGCGAGTGGCGGCAGCCGTACTTGTTGTCGAACTTCGACTTCGTGACGGCGTCGTTGACGTTGATCGCCGGGAACAGCAGGACGCCGTCGCGCTGCATCTCGTACAGGCGGTGGACGCCGGTCGTGGTCTCCTCGGTGACACCGCGGATCTCCGAGGCGAGCTGGGTCCACTTCTGGGAGCCGTCGGTGATGGTGCGGTTCAGGAGTTCGAGGATGACGCGGTGCTCGTCGTTCTCGGCGGTGTCGACCGAGGGGACCTTGCCGTCCTTCTCGTACTCGACGCCCTTGTGGACGAGGAGGGTGGCGTCACCGCCGTCGTCCAGGATCATGTTCGGGCCGCCGGTGGGGGTGTCCGGCCAGGTCAGCGCCTGCTCCGTGCACCACCAGTACTCCTCCAGGGTCTCGCCCTTCCAGGCGAAGACCGGGACGCCCTGCGGGTTGTCGGGCGTGCCGTTCGGGCCGACGGCGATGGCGGCGGCGGCGTGGTCCTGGGTGGAGAAGATGTTGCAGGAGGCCCAGCGGACCTGCGCGCCCAGGGCGACCAGGGTCTCGATGAGCACGGCGGTCTGCACGGTCATGTGCAGGGAGCCGGTGACGCGGGCGCCGGCGAGGGGCTGGGCCTCGGCGTATTCCTTGCGGATCGCCATCAGGCCCGGCATCTCGTGCTCGGCGAGGGTGATCTCCTTGCGGCCGAAGTCGGCCAGGGAGAGGTCGGCGACCTTGAAGTCCTGTCGGTTGTCGACAGTCGTCATTGCGAGCTGCTCCTCGGGGTTGGGTCGAGGTGTATACGGCTGGTCTGCGCGGCGGCGGACACAGGGGTGCCCGAAGGAGGACACTGGCATGCCCGCGTACACGCAGCGCAGTCCGTCGGAGGCCCTCTCTCCCTCGGCCGGTCCGCGGTGGGACCGCCCGACCGCCATCAGCAGCGACGTCTGGCTCCGTCCCAAGCTACACCGGGAGGCCGGGCCGTCCCCAGTCCGCATCCGAACAGATCGCGCCATCGAGGGGGACGAGTAAGAGAGACGGTCAGGAGGGCGTGGGTTCTTCGGGCGGTGGAGGCAGGTCACGGGGACGGTGGGGGTGTGGGCGACGGGTGGGCGCGATAACAGGACACCAACGAACGGGCGACAGGAGGCGACAAAGCGGAACTATCAGGGATCTTCTGGCCTTTGAGTCTGCGGCGGCGTGGTGCAGGATGCCCGGGAGATCTGAACAACTGATCGATCTTGCGGGGCGTCCGGGACGGCGACTCCGCGTGACAAAGGCGTTAGGAGATCGACGTGACCAGTCCGGCCGGCCCTCCCCCCATGGGCAGCGGCGGTGGTGAGCGGCAGCGGTTGAAGCTGCTCGCGGTAACCGCGTGCCCGACCGGCATCGCCCACACGTACATGGCGGCTGAAAAGCTCGCGCAGGCCGCCGAGAGTCGCGGCATCGAGATGAAGGTGGAGACGCAGGGATCCATCGGGGCTGAAAACGTCCTAGATGACAACGATGTCAAACACGCCGACGGCATCATCATCGCCGCGGACAAGGACGTGGACCTGAGCCGTTTCGCGGGGAAGCGGGTCCTGACCGTCGGGGTGGCGGAGGGCATCCGTCACCCGGAGCAGCTGATCGACCGAGTGCTGTCGGCGCCCGTGCACGCGGAAGGGGGCGCCCCCACGGCCCCCGCGACCCGTGGCGGCAAGGAGCGGAGCGTCGGGTACAAGGCGCTGATGAACGGGGTCAGTTACATGATCCCGTTCGTCGTGGTCGGTGGGCTGCTGATCGCGATCTCGCTCTCGCTCGGCGGGCACACCGATCCGTCGGGCGGTCTGGTCATCCCGAAGGACTCCTTCTGGATGGACGTGAACAACATCGGCGTCATCGGCTTCACGCTGATGGTGCCGATCCTGTCCGGCTACACCGCGTATGCCATCGGGGACCGGCCCGCGCTCGTGCCCGGCATGATCGGTGGCTGGATCGCCAACACCGGTGAGTTGTACGACTCCAAGGCGGGCGCCGGGTTCATCGGGGCGATCGTGACCGGGTTCCTCGCCGGGTATCTGGTGTTGTGGATCAAGAAGGTCAAGGTTCCGAAGTTCGCGCAGCCGATCATGCCGATCATCGTGATCCCGATCGTGGCGACGACGGCGCTCGGGCTGTTCTTCATCTACGTCATCGGGAAGCCGATCTCGTGGGTGTTCGAGCATCTGACCAGCTGGCTCAGCGGGATGACCGGCACGAGCGCGATCCTGCTCGGCGCGATTCTGGGGCTCATGATCGCGTTCGACATGGGCGGGCCGGTCAACAAGACGGCGTTCCTGTTCGGGACGGGCCTGATCGCGACCGGCAACCAGACGGTCATGGGCATGTGCGCGGCCGCGATCCCGGTCATGCCGCTGGGGCAGGGCCTGGCCACGCTGATACGGAAGCGTCTGTACACCGAGCAGGAGCGGGAGACGGGGCTCGCCTCGCTGTTCATGGGCTGCTTCGGCATCTCGGAGGGTGCGATCCCGTTCGCGGCCGCGCGGCCCGCGCAGGTCATCCCCGCCAACATGCTGGGTGGCGCGGTCGCCGGTGCGATCGCCGGGGTCGCCGGGGTCGAGGACGCGGTGCCGCACGGTGGGCCGATCGTGGCCGTGCTGGGTGCGGTGAGCGGCGTGCCGATGTTCTTCGTGGCCGTGGTGATCGGCTCGGTCGTCACCGCGCTGACGACGGTGGCCCTCGTCGACCTGGCTGAGCGCAAGCGGCGCGGGGAGGCGGGCTTCGGTGCGGGTGCCGCCGGACTCCAGCCCGCACCGGCCGGAGTGCCCGATGGTGGCGGCGGTGGCGGTGCGGTCGTAGCGCGGGCGGCCGTGCGTGCGCCGGCGGCTGCCGCGAGCAGTGCCACGGCCGTGGCGGACGAAGCGGCAGAGCCCGAGCCGTCCGGTCCCGGTGGCGCCTCCACCGAGGTGCTCTCCGGTCACCTCACCGACCGGACCGTCAAGGTCGGCCTCGAAGCGGATGACAAGGAGGCCGCCATCCGGGAAATGGCGGAGCTGCTGGCTCGGACCGGCAAGGTCGCGGACTTGGACGAACTGGTGGCGACCGCGCTGCGGCGGGAGGCTCAGGGCACGACCGGGCTCGGTGAGGAGATCGCGATTCCGCACGCCAAGACGGATGCGGTGACGGAGCCGGTCGTCGGTTTCGCCCGGTCCGCGCAGGGCGTCGAGTGGGGCTCGCTGGACGGTACCAAGGCGAGGTTGGTGTTCATGATCGCCGTACCGGAGGCGGCGGCGGGTGACGAGCATCTGCGGATTCTGGCGCTGTTGTCGCGGAAGTTGATGGACGCCGGGTTCCGGGAGCGGCTGCTGGCGGCGTCTGACGAAGCGGCGCTCCTCGGGGTGCTGGGCGAGGTCGAGTAGCCGGGCAGGAAGAAACGCGTGGGGCCCGCCGATCGGTTCGGCGGGCCCCATGTGTGTTCGGGCGGTGCTCCTGCGGGACGTCAGTGCCCGGCGTCGCTCGGCGTCGGTCCGCCGGGCGTCGCCTCGGGGTCGGGGCCCTTGGCGGCTTCGGTCTCGCTGTAGATGTCCGGCTCGAGGTAGATCACGCGGGCGATCGGGACGGCCTCGCGGATGCGGGACTCGGCGGCGTTGATCGCGGCGGCGATCTCGGTGGCCGTCTCCTCGTGGCGGACGGCGATCTTGGCGGCGACGAGGAGTTCCTCGGGGCCGAGGTGGAGCGTGCGCATGTGGATGATGCGGGTGACGGTGTCGCCGTCGACGAGGGCGGTCTCGATCTTCTGTGTCTCCTCGACACCGGCGGACTCGCCGAGCAGCAGGGACTTGGTCTCGGCGGCGAGGACCAGGGCGATCAGGATGAGCAGGATGCCGATGCAGAGGGTGCCGACGCCGTCCCAGACGCTGTCGCCGGTGAGCAGGGCGAGGCCGACGCCGCCGAGGGCGAGGATCAGGCCGACGAGGGCGCCGAGGTCCTCCAGGAGGACGACCGGGAGCTCGGGCGCCTTGGCGTGGCGGACGAACTCCGTCCAGGAGCGGCGCCCGCGCAGGACGTTGGACTCCTTGATGGCGGTGCGGAAGGAGAAGGTCTCGGCGATGATCGCGAAGACCAGAACGCCGACCGGCCAGTACCAGTGGGTCAGCTCGTGCGGGTGCTTGATCTTCTCGTAGCCCTCGTAGAGGGCGAACATGCCGCCGACCGAGAAGAGGACGATGGAGACGAGGAAGGCGTAGACGTAGCGCTCGCGGCCGTAGCCGAAGGGGTGTTGCGGGGTGGCCTCGCGCTTCGCCCGCTTGCCGCCGAGGAGGAGGAGTGCCTGGTTGCCGGAGTCGGCGAGCGAGTGCACGGACTCGGCGAGCATCGAGGACGAGCCGCTGAAGAGGAACGCCACGAACTTCGCTACCGCGATCGCGAGGTTGGCGGCCAGTGCCGCCACGATCGCCTTGGTTCCGCCTGACGCGCTCATATGTTCGCGTTGTCCCTTCGTACGCCGTTTCAGGGCCCGGGCGCTCGCCTTGGTGCGCTGCCCGTGGCTTTGCCCGTGCTTGACGGTGGGCCATTGTTGCAGCCCGCTCCGGCGGGAGCGCGCCAGGTCACCGTCCTGGGAGGTCAGGCGATGACCGTGGCCCGGAAGAGCGTGCCGGTTCCGGACACTTCGGCCTCACCCCCGGCCGGGACGAAGACGGACCGGCCGGGGGTGAGGTCGTGCTCTCCCGCCCGGACGGAGCCGGCCGTGCAGAGCAGGATCTGCGGGGTCGGGCGGGTGAGGTCGTGGGTGGCGCCGGCCTCGGGCAGGACGTAGCGGGAGAGGCGGAACTCGTCGATCGGGGTCTCGTAGACCTCCTCGCCGTCCGGGGAGGCCTCGGGGCGCAGGACGCCGGGGTCGCCGGCGCGGAAGTGGACGATGCGCAGGAGTTCGGGGACGTCGACGTGCTTGGGGGTGAGGCCGCAGCGCAGGACGTTGTCGGAGTTGGCCATGATCTCGACGCCAAGTCCGTTCAGGTAGGCGTGCGGGACGCCGGCGCCGAGGTAGAGGGCCTCGCCGGGCTGGAGCCGGACGTGGTTGAGCAGCATCGCGGCGATGACGCCGGGGTCGCCCGGGTAGTGGTGGGCGATGTCGGCGTAGGGGGCGTAGGCGCCGCCGAGGCGGTCGCAGGCGGCGGCCGCTTCCGTGACCGTCCGGGACATCTCGTCGGGGTCGGCGGTGAGGATCGCCGTGAGGACCTCGCGCAGGGCCGCGTCCTCGGGGTGGGCGTGCAGCAGGTCGACGTACGGCTTGAGGGAGTCGACGCCGAGGTCGTCGAGCAGGCCGGCGGCCTCGAGCGGGGCGCGGAAGCCGCACAGGCCGTCGAACTCGGTGAGCGCGCAGATCAGTTCGGGCTTGTGGTTGGCGTCCTTGTAGTTGCGGTGCGGGGCGTCCACGGGGATGGAGCGGCGCTCCTCGTCCGCGTAGCCCTCCTTCGCCTGCGCCAGGTCGGGGTGGACCTGGAGGGAGAGCGGGGCTCCGGCGGCGAGGATCTTGAGCAGGAAGGGCAGGCGGGGGCCGAACTTGGCGACGGCGGCCGGTCCGAGTTCCTTCTCGGGGTCGGCGTCGACGACCTCGACGAGCGTGCCCCGGCCGGTGCGCGAGGGTGCGCCCGGGTGGGCGCCCATCCACATCTCCGCCTGCGGCTCGCCGGTCGGTTCGACGCCGAGCAGGTTCGGGATGGCGGTCGGGGAACCCCAGGCGTAGGGGCGGATGGTGTTGTCGAGGCGGTCCATGGGGATCTCTCTGGTCCTGTGAGTGCGTACGTACGCCTGCTGCTCCCGGGCGGCTGCCGCGTGGGCGTCAGGGTGTCCCGGGCATGATCAGGCCCTCGAAGCGAGCGCGAGGTAAACGGCGGCGAAATCCGTGATGGCGATCAGTTCGGCGAGGGTCTCCAGCTCGTCGCCCGCCTCCGGTTCCAGTTCGCTGATCGGGGTGTCGTGGCTGAGGGCCAGGTCGCGGGCGCCGGGGGCGGCGGTGAGGCCGCCGATGGGGCGGTCGCGGAGCAGCACCACGCGCGCGTGGAGGGCGGGTGCCTCCTCGACGCGGTCGCGGAAGAAGTCGTCGGGGTCGGCGCTGGCGGCCAGCGGGCCCGCGAGCAGGGCGCTGTGTGCGGCGAGGGCCTCGGGCAGTTCGGCGACGACTGCGGGGGTGCCGGACAGTTCGGCGAGGGCGGCGGCGAAACGACGGCCCGCCGGTCCGGCCGAGACGCCCTCGGTCCAGACGATGGGCAGCGCGTCGGCGAGTTCGGCGGCCAGGGTCTTGGCGGCGTTGCTGTAGGTCGCGATGGCGGGGCCGCAGCGCTCGGCGATGCGGTCGAGGCGGTCGGCGACCTTGCCGAGTGCGTCCGGCGGGGCGGTGAGCACTCCCGCGCGGTCCAGGAGCGCGAGGAGCGGGGTGAGCAGGGCCCACAGGACGCCGGGGGCGGACGCGGCGAAGGGCTCTTCCTGGTCGTACGGGGCGGTCGCCATGGGGACGAACAGGCCGTGCGAGCCGTGTACGGCGTCGGCGAGCGGGGACCTGCTGGGGGCTACGGCGACGACGGTGCAGCCGCGGCGGTAGGCCTGCTCGGCGAGGAGGGACAGGCCCGGTTCGGTGCCGTCCGGGGTGGTGATCAGGAGGAGGTCCACGGAGCCGACCCAGCCGGGCAGTTCCCAGCGCAGGGCGCCCGCGGCGGGGGCCACGCCGGTGGGGGCCAGGCGGGTGACCGGGCTGCCGGCGCCGGCGAGCGTGCCGAGGAGGTCGGCGGCGTGGGTGGCGGCGGCGCCAGGGCCGGCGATGAGGACGCCGCGGGGGCGGCCGTCGGGCTTGAGGTCGTTGATGCCCGCCTCGGAGGCGTGGCGGGCGGCGGTGCGGACGCGCGCGCCGGCTTCCGCGGCGCCGCGGAGCAGGCCTCGGTGGTCGGCCTCCGCGAGGCCCTCTGGGGAGTCGAGCAGCGATTCGTCGAGCATGGGGCGGCAGCCTCCGATCGCCGGGGTCCGTTATGGGGGTGTCGTCCTGCCTCGGTGCCCGTTGTGCCGGGGGTCATGCGCACCGCGGGCTCACGCGGGTGTGTCCGCGTGTGTGTCCTAGGCGGGGCGGCGGGCCTCGTCGACCAGGAGGACGGGGATGCCGTCGCGGACGGGGTAGGCCAGGGCGCAGCTCTGGTCGGTGCAGATCAGTTCGGTGTCCTGCTCCTCGAGCGGGGCGTGGCAGGCCGGGCAGGCGAGGATGTCCAGGAGGCCGGATTCCAGAGGCATGGGGTTTCCTTCGGGGTGCGGGCGCTTGGGGTTGTGCCTGGTCAGATTACCGCCGGTGGGGGCGGGGCCTCAGCCCCTGATGATCCCCAGTACCTCGTCCCTCACCCGGGCCATCGTCTCCGGGTCCCTCGCCTCCGCGTTCAGGCGCAGCAGCGGCTCCGTGTTGGAGGGGCGGACGTTGAACCACCAGTCGGCGGCGGAGACCGTGAGGCCGTCGAGGTCGTCCAGTTCGACGCCCTCGCGTGTCTCGTAGGCGGAGCGGATCGCGGCGAGGCGGGCCGCCTGGTCGGTGACCGTGGAGTTGATCTCGCCGGAGCCCGCGTAGCGGTCGTACTGGGCGACGAGCGCGGAGAGGGGGCCTGCCTGGCCGCCGAGGGCCGCCAGGACGTGGAGGGCGGCCAGCATGCCCGTGTCGGCGTTCCAGAAGTCGCGGAAGTAGTAGTGCGCGGAGTGCTCACCGCCGAAGATCGCGCCCGACCGGGCCATCTCCGCCTTGATGAAGGAGTGGCCCACGCGGGTGCGGACCGGGGTGCCGCCGTTCTCCTCGACGACCTCGGGGACCGACCAGGACGTGATCAGGTTGTGGATGATCACGCCCTTGCCGCCGTGCCTGGCCAGCTCGCGGGAGGCGACCAGTGCGGTGATCGCGGACGGGGAGACCGGCTCGCCGCGCTCGTCGACGACGAAGCAGCGGTCCGCGTCGCCGTCGAAGGCGAGGCCCAGGTCGGCGCCCTCCTCACGGACCCGCTTCTGCAGGTCGACGAGGTTGGCCGGGTCGAGGGGGTTGGCCTCGTGGTTGGGGAAGGTGCCGTCGAGCTCGAAGTACATCGGGACCAGGGTCACCGGCAGGCCGGCGAAGACCTCCGGGACCGTGTGGCCGCCCATGCCGTTGCCCGCGTCGACGACGACTTTCAGGGGGCGGAGGGAAGCCAGGTCGACCAGCGAGAGCAGGTGCGCCGCGTAGTCCGACAACGTGTCGCGGCCGGTGATCGTTCCCGTCTTCGCGGCCGGCTCCGGGGCGCCCGACTCGCTCCAGCGCTCGACGAGTTCGCGGATCTCCGCGAGGCCGGTGTCCTGGCCGACCGGGGCGGCGCCCGCGCGGCACATCTTGATGCCGTTGTACCGCGCCGGGTTGTGGGAGGCGGTGAACATGGCGCCCGGGAGGTCCAGCGCACCCGAGGCGTAGTACAGCTGGTCCGTGGAGCACAGGCCGATCTCCGTCACGTCGGCGCCCTGCGCGGCGGCCCCGCGCGCGAAGGCACGCGACAGGCCCGGCGAGGAGGGCCGCATGTCGTGCCCGGTCGCGATGGCACTCGCGCCGGTGACCCGGACGAAGGCCGCCCCGAAGAGCTCCGCCAGGGACTCGTCCCACTGGTCCGGGACGACCCCGCGTACGTCGTACGCCTTCACGACCTGCGACAGATCAGCAGCCACGGCCAACCTTCCTGAAAAAGTACTGTCGGTCGGCCCAAACTACCCCCGCCCGCTGACAGCGCGCCGGGCGGACGCCGGAGGACGGCCGGGCGTCATCTCAGGTCAGGGCAGCATCCAGCCCAGGACCTGCGTGCTCTGGCCGACCACGATCAGGCACATGACCAGCAGCAGGCCCAGGCTCCACGGCAGTACCTTGCGCAGCAAGTCGCCCTCCCGGCCCGCGAGTCCGACGGCCGCGCAGGCGATGGTGAGGTTCTGCGGGGAGATCATCTTGCCGAGGACACCGCCGGAGCTGTTGGCGGCGGCCAGCAGGTCGGGGGAGAGTCCGGACTCGCGGGCGGCGGTCACCTGGAGGGCGCCGAAGAGGGCGTTGGCCGAGGTGTCGGATCCGGTCACGGCGACTCCGAACCAGCCGAGGACGGGCGAGAGGAACGCCAGTCCGGCTCCGGCCGCCGCGACGAAGTGGCCGATCGTCGCCGCCTGGCCGGAGACGTTCATGACGTAGGCGAGCGCCAGCACGGAGGTCACGGTCAGGATCGCGAAGCGCAGCTCGTGGACGGTCGCGAGCCACTCCTTGACCGCCACGCGCGTGTGCACCCCGATGACCGCGGCCGTGCAGATACCGGCGAGGAGTACCAGCGTGCCGCCGGTCGAGACGATCGGCCAGGTGAAGACGTTGCCGCTGACCGGGTCGCCGTCCGGCCCCGCCACGTTCAGGAAGGGCCAGTCGTAGGTCTGGGTGGTCTTGGCGAGCCAGTCCTTGAGGGCCGGTATCTGCGCGACGGAGAAGATCACGACGATCAGCGCGTAGGGGGCGTAGGCGCGCAGGATCTCGCGGGGCGGGTCACCCTGGTCGAGTTCCTCGCTGCGGGCGCCGGTCAGGACGGATGCGCGTACGGCCTCGGCGGCGGGCACGCGCGCGTGCGGTACGGCGACCAGGGCGCCCGCGCCGGCGAGGGCGGCGCCGATGTCGGCGAGTTGGGCGGAGACGTAGTTGGAGGCGGCGAACTGGGCCACGGCGAAGGCGACTCCGCACGCCAGGGCGGGCACCCAGGTCTCGCGCAGCCCGCGCCGGCCGTCCACGAGCCAGACCAGCACCAGGGGCACCACGAGGGCCAGCAGCGGCGTCTGACGGCCCACCACGGACGCCACGGAGTCCAGCGGCAGTCCGGTGACCTGGGCGAGGGTGACGACGGGTGTGCCCATCGCGCCGAAGGCCACGGGGGCGGTGTTGGCGACCAGGGCGACGACGGCGGCGCGCACCGGTTCGAAGCCGAGGGCGACCAGCATGACCGCGCTGATCGCGACCGGCGCCCCGAAGCCGGCGAGTGCCTCGAGCAGCGCTCCGAAGCAGAAGGCGATGACGAGTGCCTGGATGCGCGGGTCGTCGGAGAGCCGCCCGAAGGACCGGCGCAGGATGTCGAAGTGACGGGTGCGGACGGTCATCCGGTAGACCCACAGGGCGTTGACGACGATCCACAGGATGGGGAAGAGGCCGAAGACGGCGCCCTGGGCGGCGCTGGAGAGGGTCTGGCCCAGGGGCATGCCGTAGGCGAGCCAGGCGACGAGCACGGCGGCGAGGAGGCCGGTCAGCCCTGCCAGGTGCGCCTTCAGGCGGACGCCGCCGAGCAGGACCAGGACGATCACGAGGGGCAGGGCGGCCACGAGGGCGGACACGCCTAATGAGCCGGCGACGGGTTCCAGTTTCTGGACGTACAACGGGCGCCTCCCCGGTTTCCGTCATGTGAAAGCGATTTCTCGCATCCTCAAACGGAATGGTCATGTCCGCGCCAAGCTCGCGTCAATGGGTGTGCGCGAGACAGCAGCTGGACGGGGCGCTCAGTTGTCGGGGGACCGCAGGACCCGCAGATGACCGCGCCGCGCGACCTCCATCGGGTCGGCCGCACGACCGCCGCCACCGGCCCCGGCCGCCCGCTCCTGGGGGCGAGCCGCCTCTCGCACGGCGTTCGCAAGGGCTTCCAGGTCGTCACCGCTGGGGCGGGCCGGGGCGGAACCGTCGAGGAGCCGGACGACCTCCCAGCCGCGCGGGGCGGTGAGGCGCTCGGAGTGCTCGGCGCACAGGTCGTAGCAGTGGGGTTCGGCGTAGGTGGCGAGCGGGCCGAGGACCGCGGTCGAGTCGGCGTAGACGTACGTCAGCGTCGCGACGGCGGGACGGCCGCAGGCGGTGCGCGAACAGCGACGTACAGGGCTCACGATGTTGGACGGTACCGCACTCTTGAGCGGGCCGCGACGACTCTCCACCAGGTCACTCCACCGTGTCGCGTTGTGAAACGCCCCACACGCCCCTGTCGGCCCACCCGGCTGACCTGCCCGGACGCCGTCGTCCGGGGTGTCGGACGAGCCCGCAACCGGTCAAGAGTCGTCACAAAACCCTCAATTGCCGTGACGTCGACGGTCTCGGCGAGATACGGAATCAAGCCCAACCTTGGCTTGAATGGTCATGTAACGACATGCCGTGCGGGTCGGCCGGAAGCCGTGCGTGGCGCCGCGCGGTGCCGGGCACACGCGCGTGGCGGGGACTACCCTTCAGCGGTGATGGACAAGCCCGTAACGCCCCGTGCCGCCGCCCCCGGGCCCCGCCGTCGTGATCGCCACGGCCGGGGCATGCGCGGCCCGATCGCACCCCCGCAGGTGCCGCTCGCCGCGAGCCGCGCGGAGGCGTTCGCGGATCTGGTGCAGGACTCCGTGGAGCGCCTGGAGCGGCGGTGGCCGCAGCTCGCCGACATCGATTTCCTGGTCCTGGAGGTGCCGCGGCTCGACGGGCCCGGCGACGCCTGGCACGAGGAGGCGGTTCCGCTCGGCGGCACGATCAGCGCGCGCGAGGGGCGCCCCGCGCGCGTGGTGGTCTACCGGCGGCCGGTCGAGATCCGTACCAAGGGGCGCGACGAGCGGGCGGCGCTGGTGCACGAGGTCGTCGTGGAGCAGGTCGCCGAGCTGCTGGGGCTGACGCCGGAGACGGTGGATCCGCGGTACGGCGAGGACCAGGGCTGAGAAGTCGCGCCGGTTACTTCTGCAGCACTGACAGGTCCTCGTCCGCCTCCGGTACCGCCACCGTGCCCCGGTCGTCGGGGAGTGTCTGCACGGTGAAGGCGGGGACGCCGCTCTCGTCCGCCGCCAGGGTGCGGGCGCCGTAGACCGGGCCGCCGGAGACCGGCTCGACCGTGAGCGCGTAGGTGCCCTTGAGGCCGCCGGGGGCCGGGGGCTCGATGTCCTGGGTCGTGCCGGCCTTGATCGTGTACGTCTTCGACACCGGGGTGCCGCCCTCGCTGCCCGCCGAGGCGGTGACCTTGACCGTGGCGGCACGGCCGGGGGCGGTCAGGGACAGGGTGCTGCCCTTGGCGCTGTTGTCGGCGGACGTCGCGCGCGTGCCGACGGGGCGGGTGGCCGGGATGAACGCCGTCTCCTGCTTGTCGCCCTTGCCCCGTACGACCCGCAGGGCCGCCACGACCGGCACGGACTGGTCCGTCGGCGTCAGTACCAGGGAGCCCGCCTCGCCGCGTGTGACGTCGCCGAGGTCGACGGCGGTCGTCATGCCGCCCTTGACGTGCACCGTCTCGTGCCCGGCCGGGGTGATCAGCCCCGAGGGGGAGGCGAGGCGCACCTTCAGGTCCGCGTCGGCGTCGCCCGGGGTGAAGGCGACCAGGCGCACGGAGGTGGCGTCCTCGGGGATGCCGGGCAGGACCAGGCTGCCCGACGGGTCCGTGGACGCGGCCAGCCAGTCGCCGCCGAGCTTGTCGTCCAGGGCCTGCACCGAAGCGCCGACGCGTCCGCTGCGGACGTTGACGTGCACGGTGAGGTTGGTCTGGTCCTCGTCCGTGAGCGTGGACAGCAGGACCGGCTCGCTGGAGTGCGGCTGGACGGTGATGCCCTCCCCCACCGGGGACTGAAGGGAGCCGTCCTTGCCGTAGAGCTCGATGTCGACCACGGCGGCCGAGTCGTCGGGGTTCGTCAGGTGGACGTAGTCGGTGCGGTCGGCCGCGGTGCTGGCGCCCGGGAACCAGAAACTCGTGTCCGGTGCCGCGCAGTTGACGCCCTGAAGGCCGCGCCCGGTCCCGGCGGCGACCTCCGTGGTCTCCTGGACGGTCCAGCCGGGCGCGAACCTGCCGTCGGCGGTCCCGACGAGCGCGGGCGCGTCGGAACCCGAGCTGTCGCCGGTGACCGGCTTGCCGGGCTCCTTGGGAGTCAGCACGGGCTTCTCGGCCTTGTTCTCGGCCTTGTTCTCGGCCTTGTTGTCGGCCTTTTTGTCGTCCTCGCCCTTGTCGCCGCCCGGGTCCGAGCCGTCCGCCGATGCCTCGGCCGCCGCCTGGAGTTCGGCCTTGCCGCCGCTCTCCGTGCCCTTCGTGACGGGTGTGAAGGACGTGTAGGACGTCTCGGCGAGGTCGGAGGTGCTGGGCGCCGGGCACAGCAGGCTCGTGCGCTCCACGGGCAGTTGGGCGGCCGCCTTGGCGGTGGCGTCCGCGCCCGGGTCGTCCGGGGCGGACAGCGCGGCGAAGCCGGTGACGGCGGCGAGCGCGGTCACACCGGCGATCAGGGACAGGGTGGTGCGGTTCACTGCTGGCTCCCGTCGGGACGCTCACTGCCCGTGCCGTGGGGGTGGTGCTGCTCCTGCGCCGGGTCGTACGGCGTGCCGTAGCCCTGCGTGTAGGCCTGGTCGTAGCCCGCCTGGTCGTACGACGGTGCCTGGGGCGAGCCGCCGTACGCGTACGGGTCGTACTGGCCGCCCTGGTACGGATCCGCCTGGTACTGCCCGCCGTACGCGTCCGCCGGGTACGGGGCGGCCTGGTACTGGTCGCCGTAGCCCGCGTACTCGCCGCCCGGGTAGCCCGCGGCGTCCCACTGACCGTGGTTCTGCTGCTGCGGCACGGCAGCCGGGGGCTGCTCGGGCTGCGGGGGCGGGAACTCCCCGGGGCCGGCCGCTCCTTCCGCCTCGGTCTCGGCCTCGGCCTGGGCGCGCAGGCGGCGGGCGCGGCGGCCCTCGCCGGCGACCGCCTGGGCCGGGACGACCGGCTCCTCGGGCATGTCGTCGTCGACGTCGCGGCGCCGGCCGGGCAGGGCGAGCACCACGAGGACGACGGCGAGCAGGCCCTGCGTCCACAGCCACACGGTGTGGCCGATGGGGTCGTCGTAGGTGACGTCCAGCGTGCCGCCGGTGGCGGGGAGTTCGAAGCCCTGGGCCCAGCCGTCGACCGTGGTGCGGGTCAGCGGCTTGCCGTCCAGCGTGGCGGTCCAGCCGTCGGCGGCGGTGTCGGCGAGGCGCAGCACGCGCCCGTCGGCTCCGGACGGGATCGTGGTGTGGATGTCGACGGGCCCGGCGGCGACGGGCTGCGGGGTGCCGGATCCGGAGGCGGGGACGATGGCGGCGCGCGCGACCTGCCGGTCGATGCGCCACAGCGCTCCGCCGCTCTGCTGGCTGAGCCGGGTCAGGCCGGGCGTGGCGTCCAGGACGCGGGTGACCTCGCGGGGCGCGCCCTGGTGGACGAGGACGTAGCGCACGGCGAAGCCGCCGAGCTGGTCGGCCTGGTCGGCACCGGAGCCGGCGACGAGGTTGGCGACGACCTTGTCGAGACTGCTGTTCTCGCCGTCGGCCGCGGCGACCTCGCCGTCGCCGAGGCGGGCGCCTGAGCCGCGCACCAGCATGTAGCCGACGTGGGCCCCGGAGTCGCTGTCGAGGACGAGGGTGCGGGCCTGGTCGCGGGTGCCGCTCTCCTCGGCGACGAACGCGGGGACCTGGGTCGGGTCGCGCCGCTCCAGGGGCCCGTCGGCGCCGCGGATCATCCAGCCGGCGGCGACGAGCAGCGGGCCCGCGGCCGAGGCGAAGGCGATGAGCACGGCGACCGGCTGGCGCCAGCCGAAGCTCTGCTCGGCCACGCGCGCGCGTGCCCCGTCGGCGCCGAGCACGGCGGCCGCCAGGAGGGCGATGCCGTAGACGAGGGTCGCGGGTCCTGCCCAGGTGGAGCTGTTGGACAGGGCCGCGAAGACGAAGCCCACCAGGGCGACCGCCCAGGCCGTGCGGATGCCCCGCTGGCGTTCCGAGCGCAGCAGGGCGGCGAGCGCGGCCAGCACGATGCCGATGAGCATCAGGCCGCTGACGGTGCCGGGGCCGCCCGGGCTGGCGCCGAGCAGGTCGAGGGCGGAGGCGGAGGCGGCTCCGTACTCCAGGCCGGCCTGGTGGAAGAAGCCGAACGGGAGCAGCGACAGCGACCAGGGCGCGAGGACCAGCAGGGGCGTGCCGAGCTGGGCGAGGAAACGCGTCCCGTACGCCGTGATGTCCGTGCGGCGCACGGCCAGCAGCCCCGCCCCGAGGATCAGCGCGACGGGCCACACGATCGGGGTGAACGCGGTGGCGATGGTCAGCAGCAGTGCGTACGCCCAGGTGGCGCGCCAACTGCCCCGCGCGCCCGACGGGTTCGCCAGGCCGCTGGCGGCGATGCCCGCGCGCGCGATGAGCGGCAGCAGCACGGCCAGGACGGCCGTGCCGATGCGGCCGCCGGCGAGGGCGCCGGTGGCGGCGGGCAGGAAGGCGTAGACGACGGCCGCCCACGCGCGCAGCAGCCGCGACTGGACCAGCGGGCGGGAGACGAAGTAGGCGGCGACACCGGCCAGCGGCACCGAGCAGACGAGCAGGACGGTGACGGCGAGGCCGGTGGAGCCGAACAGCAGGGACGCCAGCATCGCCACGAGGGCGATGTAGGGGGGCGCGGAGGAGGTGCCGCCGGCGCCGACCGGGTGCCAGGCGTCCAGGTAGCGCGCCCACAGGGCGGCGGAGTCGGCCGGGGCGGGCAGCAGGGCACCGCCCGCGAGCGCGCCGCCACCGAGGAGTTCACGGCAGGCGAGCAGGGAGACGAGCAGCAGGACGAGGAAGAGCACCGGGCCGGGCTTGCGGGCGATGCGCTTGAGCCGGGCGAACTGCTCGATCTGCAGGAAGTCCGCGTCGTCGCCGCCGGGGCCCGACTCCACGGCTCCGCCGTGCCGTCCGGCGCCGGAGGCGACCTCGGGGTCGGAGCTGCCGACGAGGTTGCCCGCGACCTGCTCGACGGTCATGCGGACGGTCGCGCCGGGCGGCGGGAACAGCGGCCGCAGTTCGCCCTTGTCGATCCGGGGGGTGCCTCTGGCGCGCCGCCCGGCGAGGATCCGCTCGGGCCGCAGCAGGGTGCCCATGAGGCCGCGGATCTCGTCGACGGCCTGTCCGGGGACCTTGCCGACGAGGTAGGCGACGGTGCGCAGCAGGGTGCCGAGCACGACGCGCAGCAGCACCCAGGGGAGCACGGCCGTGCGGGTGTTGACGAGCAGGCTGTAGACGGCGCCGGCCTTGTCGACCTTGTGCGGGGAGGCGGAGGTGCGGCCCACGCAGTCGACGGTGCGGCGCTCCCGGGAGGCCGCCTCGGCGTGCCGGACGACGGCTTCCGGGGCGATGAGCACGCGGTGGCCCGCGGCGTGCGCGCGCCAGCACAGGTCGAGGTCGTCGCGCATGAGGGGCAGGTGCCGGTCGAAGCCGCCGAGCTGTTCGAAGATGTCGCGGCGGACGAGCATGCCGGCGGTGGACACGGACAGCACGGTCCGGACGTGGTCGTGCTGGCCCTGGTCCTGCTCCCGGCGGTCCAGGCCGGTCCAGCGACGGCCGGAGTTGGCGATGGAGACACCGACCTCCAGCAGCTGCCGCCGGTCGTACCAGCCGCGGAGCTTGGGGCCCACGACGGCGACGTCCTCGCGGCCCAGCTCGTACTCGTTGTCCACGACGCGCAGCAGCTGGGCCAGGGCGTCGGGTTCCGGGGCGCAGTCGTCGTGCAGCAGCCACAGCCATTGCACCGGCTCACCGTGCGGGAGCTCGGGCATGTCGTAGGCGTCGTCCCGCCAGGAGCGCGTGACGGGGTCCCAGCCGCTGGGGCGCTTCAGGTACGGCAGTTCGTCCGGGGTGAGGACCGGGGCACTGCGGTCGCACTCCTCGACGGCCTGGCCGAAGCCGGTACGGCGGGCGAGGTGCAGCACCCGGTCGGCGCCGAGCGCGTCGGTGACCAGCTGGGCGGAGGTGTCCGCGCTGCCGGTGTCGGCCCCCATCGCGTACTGGACGGGGCGCTCCTGGCCGAGCAGCCCGGCGAGTGCGTCGGGCAGCCAGCGGGCGCCGTCGTGGGAGACGAGGACCGCGGTCACCACATGACGCGGGAACTCGGGTGGGTGGGCCGGGTCAAACACGGCGGTGGCAGCGGTGTCGTGATGAGCTGCCGGGTGGCTGTGCACGGACATCGAGGTACGGGCCCCGGTTCGGTGGACTGCGGTGGACGCCTGCGACCGGCGGGGGCCGCGGGGCGTCTCGGACGAGCGCCCACACTATCGGCTGGCAGCGCGACGGCCCGCCGCCTGTGGATAACCCACCCGCGACGGGCCGTTCACGCATCCATGGGTCCGGTCAGACCGCGGCCTTCTTCAGCCGGCGGCGTTCCCGCTCGGACAGGCCGCCCCAGATACCGAAGCGCTCGTCGTTGGCGAGGGCGTACTCGAGGCACTCGGAGCGGACCTCGCAGGAGAGACAGACCTTCTTGGCCTCCCGGGTCGAGCCGCCCTTCTCGGGGAAGAAGGACTCGGGGTCGGTCTGGGCGCACAGCGCGCGCTCCTGCCAGCCGAGTTCCTCGTCCGCGTCGTCGACCAGCAGTTGCTGCACCAGCTCGGTCATGTGCGCCCCTCGTCTGTTCTTTTCCGCGTCCCCGTGATGTAGCCGTTACCGATTGCGGCTGAACGACACGAGTGAAATTACAAGTGTGCTGCTCCGGGCGAGTCAAGCCGAGATCTGCTATTGAGCCCCTTATTCACTCTGCGGAACCAAGGCCGTGCGGAAAGTGTTCAAATCGGCATAAACCTTGACACGCAGACGGAGCCCGCGAGGAGCCCCACCGTCACCCAGGCCCCGTACAGACCTGTACGGGGGAGGACGCCCAGGAGTTCGATCTCGTTCCGACGCACACGCCGAAGCGAATCTGATCACAGTCTGATCACGAGTACGCAACGAGGTTTGTGCGCCCGGTGAACGCCAAGTGTCCCGGCCTGGCCCTGAACAAACCTTTCATCTGAGTGAACGACCGGATGAGGTGAACCTCGTCCCACATACCGGGTGCCGAGTTGACACCGGAGGTGTGACCCGGTGTCCTAGTGGGCATGCTCGCGAACTTGGCACTCACCTCGACCCGCACCGCCGGGTCCCACGGTGCTGCCCGCGCTCGCTGTAGCTGTCGCTGTTCCAGCTGTTGAGCCACACCCGCTCCAGCTGAAGGCCGGGCCACCAGTCCCTCGGCTCTCGTTCCCTCTGACCCACTTTCACTGAGGAACCACGCACCCCATGAACAGCGACAGCGACCTCCAGATCGCCGGCGACATCCTCGAAGTACCGCACCTGCTCCAGGTGGAGCGCGAGCACCCGGCCACCGTCGCCGAGTTCGTCGGCCTGGCCCGCTCCATCGCCGCCGACCGCTCCCAGTGGGAGCACCTCGTCCGCTACGACGCGGCCAGCCGCTGGTACCACCGGTTGCGCACCGGACCGGGCTACGAGGTGTGGCTGCTGTCCTGGGTGCCCGGGCAGGGCAGTGGGCTGCACGACCACGGCCGCTCCTCCGGTGTGCTGACCGTGCTGGACGGCACGCTGACGGAGCGCACGGAGCGGGGCACGCGCGCGTTGCGGGCGGGCGCGCAGCGCGTGTTCGCGCCGGGGTATGTACACGAGGTCGTGAATGACGCACTCGAGTCGGCGGTGAGTCTTCACGTCTATTACCCGGGGCTGACGGCGATGCCGATGCACACTGCCCCGCACTGCGAGGCCCGGAGCGTGCCGGAAGCCCTGACTACCTGACCCGCTGTCGTACCCGCCTGCAAGACTGCTCCCATGCGCATTGTGGTTCTGGCAGGCGGCATCGGTGGTGCCCGGTTCCTGCGTGGTCTGAAGCGGGCCGTGCCGGACGCGGACATCACGGTCATCGGCAACACCGGAGACGACATCCACCTCTTCGGGCTGAAGGTCTGCCCGGACCTCGACACGGTGATGTACACGCTCGGCGGCGGCATCAACGAGGAGCAGGGCTGGGGCCGTGCCGACGAGACCTTCCACCTCAAGGAGGAGCTCGCGGCGTACGGCGTCGGGCCCGAGTGGTTCGGCCTGGGCGACCGGGACTTCGCGACGCACATCGTGCGGACGCAGATGATCGGCGCCGGTTACCCGCTGAGCGCGGTGACTCAGGCGCTGTGCGAGCGCTGGAAGCCGGGCGTGCGGCTGATCCCGATGTCCGACGACCGCGTCGAGACCCATGTGGCGGTCGAGATCGACGGTGAGCGCAAGGCGATCCACTTCCAGGAGTACTGGGTGCGGCTGCGCGCCTCGGTGCCCGCCGAGGCGATCGTGCCGGTGGGTGCCGACCAGGCGAAGCCCGCGCCGGGGGTCCTGGAGGCCATCGCCGAGGCGGACGTGATCCTCTTCCCGCCGTCCAATCCGGTCGTGTCGATCGGCACAATCCTCGCCGTGCCCGGCGTCCGGGAGGCGATCGCCGACGCCGGGGTGCCGGTGATCGGCCTGTCCCCCATCGTCGGCGACGCGCCCGTGCGAGGCATGGCCGACAAGGTGCTGGCCGCCGTGGGCGTCGAGTCGACCGCGGCGGCGGTGGCCGAGCACTACGGCTCGGGACTGCTGGACGGCTGGCTCGTGGACACGGTGGACGCGGGCGTGGTGGAGCAGGTCGAGGCGGCCGGGGTGCGCTGCCGGGCCGTGCCGCTGATGATGACCGACACCGACGCGACCGCGCGGATGGCCCGCGAGGCCCTGGCGCTGGCGGAGGAGGTGCGGGGGGCTTGAGCGGAGAGATCTCCGTCCGGCAGCGGGATGCCGACGGGTACCGGGTGTGGGCCGTGGGCGGTCTGCCCGAGGTCGCGGCCGGGGACGATCTGGCCAAGCTGATCGCGGCCGCCGAGCCCGGTCTGGCCGACGGGGACGTGCTGCTCGTCACGTCGAAGATCGTGTCCAAGGCGGAGGGCCGCATCGTCCAGGCGGCGGACCGCGAGGCGGCCATCGACGCGGAGACGGTACGGGTGGTGGCCCGGCGCGGCGCCCTCCGGATCGTCGAGAACCGGCAGGGCCTGGTCATGGCCGCGGCCGGGGTCGACGCGTCCAACACCCCCTCCGGGACCGTTCTGTTGCTGCCCGAGGACCCGGACGCGTCCGCCCGCGCGATCCGTGACGGGCTGCGGGACATCCTCGGCGTCGAGGTCGGTGTCGTCGTCACCGACACCTTCGGGCGGCCCTGGCGCGCGGGGCTCACGGATGTCGCGATCGGCGCCGCCGGGGTGCGCGTCCTCGACGATCTGCGCGGGGGCACGGACGCGTACGGCAATCCGCTGAGCGCCACCGTGGTCGCCACGGCAGACGAACTCGCCTCCGCGGGCGACCTGGTCAAGGGCAAGGCCGCCGGGCTGCCCGTAGCCGTCGTACGCGGACTCCCGGACCTGGTCGCCGGGGACGGCGACGAGGAAGGCGCCCGGGCCATGGTGCGCGGCGCGCGGGACGACATGTTCCGGCTCGGCACGTCGGAGGCGGTACGGCTGGCGGTGACCCAGCGGCGTACGGTCCGGGCCTTCACGGACGAGCCCGTCGACCCCGGTGCCGTACGGCGGGCGGTGGCCGCCGCCGTGACGGCGCCCGCGCCGCACCACACCACACCGTGGCGGTTCGTGCTGCTGGAGTCCGAGGAGTCGCGGACGCGGCTGCTCGACGCCATGCGTGACGCCTGGATCGCCGATCTGCGGCGGGACGGCAAGACGGAGGAGTCCATCGCCAAACGGGTGCGCCGCGGGGACGTCCTGCGGAACGCGCCGTACCTCGTCGTCCCCTGCCTGGTCATGGACGGCTCGCACGTCTACGGCGATCCGCGGCGGGACGGCGCCGAACGGGAGATGTTCGTGGTCGCCACGGGCGCCGGCGTGCAGAACCTCCTGGTCGCGCTGGCCGGGGAGCGGCTGGGGTCGGCGTGGGTGTCGTCGACGATGTTCTGCCGGGACGTGGTGCGCGAGGTGCTGGGGCTGCCCGCGGACTGGGATCCGATGGGCGCGGTGGCGGTAGGGCATCCGGCGGAGGAACCGCGACCGCGGCCGGAGCGGGACGCGGGGGCGTTCATCGAGGTGCGGTGACCGGGGTGGGGTGGCGTCTACGCTCGTAGGGCTGCTTCTCTCATCCATCCCGGTCGGTCATCCCGGCGACTTTTCTCAGGGGCCTTGTTCATGGCAGGACGGTTCACTCCCCGGCCCACGCGGACATCTGTGCGCGGCGGGCAGGTCGCCGTGGGCGGGGGTGTGCCCCGGCAGGCGGCGGGGCCGGGCCGGGTGCGCGACTGGGTGCCGGACGGGCCGCTGGATCTCGGTCTTGTGCTCGGGCCGCTGCGGCGCGGGCCGGGTGATCCGACGTTCCGGACGACGCCGGACGGGTCGGTGTGGCGGACCGCGCTCACTCCTGCCGGGCCCGGGACGCTACGGGTGCGCGCGTCCGGCGGTGGGGTGCGCGGGGAGGCGTGGGGGCCCGGGGCCGAGTGGCTGCTGGAGGGGTTGCCCGAGCTGCTCGGGGCCGCCGATGATCCGTCCGTGTTCGTACCGCGGCACCGGCTGGTGGCGCTGACCCGGCATCGGCGGCCGGGGCTCAGGCTGACGCGGAGCGGGCTGGTGCTGGAGTCGCTGATCCCGTCGATTCTCGAGCAGAAGGTCACGACCGATGAGGCGTATCGGGCGTGGCGGTTGCTGGTGCGGAAGTTCGGGGAGCCGGCGCCGGGGCCCGTGCCCGTGCCGATGCATGTGATGCCGGGGCCTCGGACGTGGGCGTTGATTCCGTCGTGGGAGTGGCATCGGGCCGGGGTCGACAACAAGCGGGCGGCGACGATTCTGCGTGCGGTCCGGGTGGCCGGGCGGTTGGAGGAGGCGGCCGGGATGGAGCCGGGGGCGGCTCGGGCGCGGTTGGAGGTTGTGCCGGGGGTGGGGCCGTGGACGTCGGCGGAGACGGTGCAGCGGAGTCATGGGGCGGCGGATGAGGTGACGACGGGGGATCTGCATCTGCCGCGGATCGTGGGGTGGGCGTTGGGCGGGGATCGGGATGCGGATGATTCCGTGATGCTGGAGTTGCTGGAGCCGTATGCGGGGCAGCGGCATCGGGCGGCTCGGTTGGTGCTGTTGAGTGGGCGGGTGCCGGGGCGGCGGGCGCCGAAGATGCCTCGGTGGGATATCGGGGGGTTGTGAGGGGCTGCCGTTTTCGGGTGCCCTGCGTTGGTGCCGGGGGGCGGGTGGGTCCGCAACCCGGCGGAGCGGGGTGCCTCCCCCACTCTCGGCTTCGCTCGAGCGGGGGGGGACCCCCACCGCCCACCCGTGCCGCCCCTAGCGGCACGCATGCCCGCAGCTAGGAGGCACGGGGGCCCGCAGTGGGGCGGCGTGGGGCTGGTGCCTACTGGTCCGAGGAGAAGCGGACCGCTCCCGCTGGGATCTGGGTGTCGCACCAGATGCGGGTGCCTTCCAGGAGTTCGTTGTCGGGGCCGATGGTCGCGCCGTCGCCTATGACCGTGCCGGTGAGGACGGTGCGTTCGCCTACTCGGGCCCGGGCTCCTATGAGGGAGTCGGTGATGACCGCGCCGGGTTCGATCACGGCGCCCGGCATGATCGTGCTGCCGAAGATCCGCGCACCCTCGGCGACGAAGGCGCCCTCCCCCACCACCGTGCCGCCCGACAGCTTGGCGTCGGCCGCGACCGTCGCCGTCGGCAGTACCAGGCGGTCGCCGCAGCGGCCGGGGACGGCGGGCGACGGTGCCCGGCCGAGGACCAGGTCCGCCGAGCCCCGGACGAACGCCGCCGGTGTGCCGAGGTCCAGCCAGTACGTGGAGTCGACCATGCCCTGGAGGTGGGCTCCGGCGGAGAGCAGGTCGGGGAAGGTCTCCCGTTCCACCGACACCGGCCGGCCCGGCGGGATCGTGTCGATGACCGAGCGGCGGAAGACGTACGCCCCCGCGTTGATCTGGTCGGTGACGATCTCCTCGGGGGTCTGCGGCTTCTCCAGGAAGGCCAGGACCCTGCCCGTGCCGTCCGTGGGGACCAGACCGTAGGCACGCGGGTCGGTGACCTTCGTGAGGTGCAGGGAGACGTCCGCGCCCGTCGTCTCGTGGGTGTCCACCAGGGCCCGGATGTCCAGGCCGGTCAGGATGTCGCCGTTGAAGATCAGCACCGGGTCGTCGGGGCCGGAGCGCAGCCGGGAGGCGACGTTGCGGATGGCGCCGCCCGTGCCGAGGGGCTCCTCCTCCGTCACGTACTCCAGGTGCAGGCCCAGCGCGGACCCGTCGCCGAAGTACGGCTCGAAGACCTCGGCCAGATAGGACGTGGCCAGGACGATGTGCTCGACGCCCGCCGCTCTCGCTCTCGCGAGCTGGTGCGTGAGGAAGGGCACCCCAGCCGCCGGGACCATGGGCTTGGGCGTGTGCACCGTGAGCGGGCGCAGCCGGGTGCCCTTGCCACCGACCAGGAGGATCGCTTCAGTCACGTGTCGTCTCTGCTTCCTGCCGGGACCGGCCGAACTGTCTTTCGGCCGGTCAGTGTATGCAGACCGTTCCGTGGCGCCTTCGCTGGCCGTGCGGCATTCCGCCCTCCTGTCCCCCGACGGCGGTGAACGTGTTCTCAGCGTCCCTGGTAGCGGGCCGCCTTGGAGCGGGCCGAGCCGAGCTTGCCGTAGAGCTTCCGTCCCGGGCAGGCGGTCTTGAAGCCGTCCCGGTGACCGGAGATCACGTTCAGTCGTACCTTCTTGCCTTTGCGGTAGAGGTTGCTGCCGGCCGACTTCAGATAGGTCTTCCCCCGCGGATTCATCCGGTACAGGCCCAGCTTCCACGCCGTGACCCGGGCGATGGCCTTGACGGCTGCGGACGACGGTTTCTTGGCTCCGTACGATCCGATGACGGCGATGCCCATGCTGTTGCTGTTGAAACCAAGGGTGTGAGCGCCGAGCACCGGCCTCGCCACGCCCCCGGCGCGGCCCTCGTAGATCTTTCCGCACTTGTCGATGAGGAAGTTGTAGCCGACGTCCCGCCAGCCCATGCTCTTGACGTGGTAGCGGTAGATACTGCGGATGAGTGACGGGGACTGCGAGCAGCTGTACTTGTTGCCGCTGGCGGTGTGGTGCACGAAGGCCGCCTTGACCTTCTTCGTGTAGACGAACTTCCGCTCCCGCAGCCCCTCGTTCGCGCCCCAGCCGCGACGCGTGACGATACGCGGGCGCGGGCCGACGTACGGTTTCGCCCGCTTCCGCTCCACCGGCTGGCCGGCGCGGAGGGCGTAGAACTCGCGCTCGGTCGCCGCCCGGCTCAGTGCCGTGATCTCGGTGGCGCCGAGGGGGGCGAGGTCCGCGTTGGCGGCGGAGGCGTCGGTGGCGGCGGAGGCCTCGGTGTTCAGGCCGCCGGTGCGGGGGCCGTCCACGGGGCCGCCGGGCAGTGCCTCGTCGCCCTCGCCGGGGTCGACGAGTTCGAGACGGAGGCCGGAGGGGAGCGAGGGCGCCGCGACCGCGATGCTGCGGCCGCCCGTGCCCTGGAGTTCCGAACGGACCCGGAGTTCCACGCCGTCGGAGGCGCCCACCCACAGTGGTGCCGTGGCGCCGCGCACGCGGCCCGAGGTGCTCTCGGGGGTGTCCAGGTCGGCCGCGTGGTCGGCGTTGTGCGTCTCCACGTCCTGCCAGCCCGACCAGGTGCCGGTGCCTGCGGCGCGGGTGCGGACGTGGACGCGGCCGTGCAGTTCGGCTCGGGGGTCGTCCCAGATGACGCCGACGAGGGAGAAGCGGCGTACGGCACGGCGGGACAGGCCCTGTTCGGCGTAGGCGGAGGCGGACGCGGAGGGGGTGGCGCGGTTACGGGTGAGGGGTTCGAGGGGGAGGGACTGGGTGCTGCCGGAGGCGTTCGGTTCGGCCCCGCGCCGGGCGGTCATGGTCGTGTCCGGCGTCCCCGCGTGGGGCGCGGGTCTCGCGGCCGTGGCGGCCTCGGTGGTCGACACCGGTCTCGCCGTCGCCGCGAGGGCGGGCGGGGTGAGGGGAAGGGCCAGAGCGGCCGCACAGGTGACACCGATCGAGGAAGCAAGGAATCCACGCATGCCCCTGATCTTTGACATAGTCCTATAAGTCTGTCCATTTGGGATTTGACGGACTGTCGGCCTGAATTCGCCCGAACCGGTGGTGAACGCACGGTGGGCGGTGGCCGGGCCGTTGGGCGGAGTCCGGCGTGCCGCGTACGCTTGCGCGGGTGAACGCCACCGATCGCACCCCCGCCGACCTGCTGGGTTCCGCGCTCGCCGCGGATCCGGGACGCCCCCTGGTGACCTTCTACGACGACGCCACGGGCGAACGCGTCGAACTGTCCGTGGCCACCTTCGCCAATTGGGTGGCCAAGACCGCGAACCTGCTCCAGGACGAGCTGTCCGTCGAGCCCGGGGACCGGGTCGCGCTTTTGCTGCCCGCGCACTGGCAGACGGCGGTGTGGTTGCTCGCGTGTGCGTCGGTCGGTGTGGTCGCGGACGTGTCCGGGGACGCTCGGGCCGCCGATGTCGTGGTGAGCGGGCCGGACGGGCTGGAAGCGGCACGGGCGTGTTCCGGGGCGCGGATCGCGATGGCGCTGCGGCCGCTCGGGGGGCGGTTTCCGCAGCCGCCCGAGGGGTTCGTCGACTACGCGGTGGAGGTGCCGGGGCAGGGGGACCGGTTCGTGCCGTACGCGCCCGTGGATCCGGAGGAGCCCGCGCTGATCGTGGCGGGGCGGGAGTTCAGCGGGGCCGAGGTGGTCGAGCGGGCCCGGGCGGAAGCGACGGGGCTGGGGCTGACCGGGCCCGGGTCGCGGATCCTGTCGGGGTTGCCGTACGACACGTGGGAAGGGCTGAACGCGGGGTTGTACGGGCCGTTGGCCACGGGAGGGTCCGTGGTGCTGTGCCGGAATCTGGAGTTGGCGGGGGGCGAGGTGCTGGACAAGCGGGTGGAGAGTGAGCGGGTTACGGCGCTTGCCCGGTAGGTCGTTCGCAGGTGCTCTGCGTCGGCGCTGAGGGCGGGGCGTGGCGCAGCCCGGCGTAGCGGGGTGCCGCTGCGCCCACCCGTGCCGCCCTTAGCGGCACGATTGCCCGCAGTTCAGCGGCTGAGCGGCTGAGTGCCCCCCCATTCGGCCCATCCCGACCTCTCCCCCACCCCCCATCCACGCCACAGTCGTAAGAACAGTGCGCGCGGCACGTTCGTACGACGTGAGGGGTGGTCCCTGTCGTGGCCGACACCGGTGGTGGGTCCTTGCGGAGGCTTGGGCCGGGTGCGGGGGCCTCGGCCGGTGGGCGGGGGCTGGCGCGGCGGCGCCGGCGGCGGTGGGTGCGGTACACGGCGTTCGGGATCACCGGCCTCGTCGTGGCGGCCGCCGGGGCCGGATGGGCCGTGTACGCCAAGCTCAGCGGGAACATCACGCCCGACGAGGCCGCCGCCGCCGAGCTCGCGCGGTACGAGAAGGAGCGGCCCACCTCGCTGGTCAAGGACGCGCGGAACATCCTGCTGATCGGCTCGGACTCGCGCGAAGGGAACGACAACGCCCGTTACGGCCGGGACTCCGGGACCGAGCGGTCGGACACCACGATCCTGCTGCACCTGTCCGCGGGACGGCGCAGCGCCACCGCCGTCTCCCTGCCCCGGGACCTGATGGTGGAGCTGCCGGGCTGCCGGCGCCCGGACGGGTCCCGCAGCGCTCCGCGGTTCGCGATGTTCAATCAGGCCTTCCAGCTGGGCGGTTCGGCCTGCACGATCCGGACCGTGGAGAAGCTCACCGATGTCCGCGTCGATCACCACGTCGTCGTCGACTTCCACGGCTTCAAGGAGATGGTCGACGCGGTCGACGGTGTCGAGGTGTGCCTGCGGCAGCCGGTCGACGACCGGGCCGCCAAGCTGAGGCTGCCCGCGGGACGCGTGACGCTCAACGGCGAGCAGGCCCTCGGCTACGTCCGCGCCCGCAAGTCCCTCGGCGACGGCAGCGACACGGAGCGGATGGAACGGCAGCAACGATTCCTCGGCGCACTCGTCAACAAAGTGCGCAGCAATGACGTCCTGCTGAATCCGGTGAAGCTGTATCCCGTCCTGGACGCCGCCACGTCCTCTCTCACAACGGACCCGGATCTGGCCAGCCTCCGCGGTTTGTACGAACTCGTGCGCGGTCTGCGCGACATCCCCATGGAACAAGTGCAATTCCTGACCGTCCCCCGGGAGTCGTACGCATACGACGCCAATCGCGACCAACTCGTGGAGCCCGAGTCGGACAGGCTGTTCGAGCGGCTGCGGACGGACACTCCGGTGGTGGTCGCGGGGGACGCACCGGGAAGTTCCGCCCCGCCGAGGCCTGCCGATTCGCGTGAACGGTCGCACGGGGATCCGTATCCGGGCCCGTTCACGAAATCCGCCGTCACCGTTTCTCCTCCACCCACGTTCCGTGGAAACACGGCAGCCGAGGACACCTGCGAGTAAAGCGGACACCAAGGCCGCCTCAAGGTAACGCGCTCTTCACCCGGAAAATGGGCGAATTGCCCAGGTGTAGGGACGTGGACTTCGTCACCGTCGTCCCTCGACGCTGAACTGGGCGGTTAGTGTGAGCGATCCCGGTGCGCCCGGCTCTGAGGATGTTCCTGAGAGCGCGCACTGTGTGACCGAGACCGAGCGCCTTGGAGGGGTAGGCGCCGCGTGCCCCGACGGAGGAATCAGACAACCGTGGACGCGCAAGGCCGTGGGCGGGCGGACGACATCGATCCCGCAGACCAGTGGGTGCTCAATCCGAACACCGGCGAATACGAAATGCGACTGCCCGCTTCCGCACCGCGGTCGGGTGTCCCCTCACCCCGCAAGCCACCGCCCTCCGACGGAGACCTGTCGGCGCTGGGCACCACGCAGCCGCTCGGCCGCACCGAGGCGCCCGGACGCCCGCGGCCCGAGACGCCCGGCCGTGCGGTGCCGTCGCGCAGGCGCCGGGGGGCTCCGGCGCCGGAGGAACCGCTGCCGGGGCGGCGTGGCCGCCGGCCCGCCAAGAAGGCCGCGAAGGGCAAGAAGGTCCTGCTGTGGACCGGCGGCGTGATGGCGTTCGTGCTGGTCGCCGGGGCGGGCGCCGCCTACTTCTACATCGAGCACCTGAACAGCAACATCGCGTCCGTCTCCGACGACGGCGCGAGCACCGGTGGCTTCCAGAAGGACAAGGCCATCAACATCCTGCTGATCGGCACCGACAAGCGCACCGGCGCGGGCAACGAGAAGTACGGCGACGCGGGCAGTGTCGGGCACGCCGACACCACGATCCTGCTGCATGTCTCCAAGGACCGTTCCAACGCGACCGCCCTGAGCATCCCGCGTGACCTGATCGTCGACATCCCGGACTGCCCGACCACGCAGGAGGACGGGTCCCAGAAGGTCATCCCGGGCACGCCGAAGACCCGCTTCAACACCAGCCTCGGCCAGGACGAACGAACCCCGAGCTGCACCATGCGGACCGTGACGGAGCTGACCGGGGTCAAGCCGGACAACTTCATGGTCGCCGACTTCAACGCGGTCAAGACGCTGACCAGCGCGGTCGGCGGGGTCGAGGTCTGTCTGGGCAAGGACATCGACGACCCGGACTCGCACCTGAAGCTGTCGAAGGGCAACCACACCATCGAGGGCGAGCAGGCGCTGGCCTTCGTGCGCACCCGGCACTCGGTCGGCTTCGGCGGCGACCTGAGCCGGATCGGGCTCCAGCAGCAGTTCCTGAGCGCGCTGATGCGCAAGCTGAAGTCCAACGACACGCTCACCAGCCCGTCGAAGATGCTCGATCTGGCCGAGGCGGGCACGAAGGCGCTGACCGTCGACTCGCAGCTGTCCAGCATCGGCAAGCTGAAGGACCTCGGTCTGGAGCTGGGCAAGCTCAACACCAAGAACCTCACCTTCGCCACGACCCCGGTGATCGACAACCCGGCGGAGAAGGTCCCGACCACGGTCGTCCTCAACGAGTCGTCGGCACCGCAGGTCTTCGACATGATCAAGAACGACGTCTCCTTCACCGCGGTCAAGGAAAAGAAGAAGAAGGAAGCCGCCGCGGTGGCCGCCAGGCTGAAGGGCACCAAGTCCGCGGCCTCCGAGGTGCGGGTGCGGATCATGAACGGCGGTGCCGTCGCGGGCAGCGCCCAGGAGACGCTGAGCTGGCTGCAGAACGAGGAGGGCGTGACCAAGTCGGAGAACGCCGGCAACGCGCCCGCCGAGCTGGCGAAGACGACCCTGGAGTACGCCCCCGACCAGGCCGACCAGGCCCGGCGCCTCGCCGACATCATGGGCCTGCCCGGGTCCGCGCTGAAGCCGGGCGAGAGCGTGGAGAACGCCCAGGGCGTACCCGCGATGACCCTGACCCTCGGCAAGGACTTCAAGGGCGCGGGCGCTTCCCAGACCACTCCGACCAAGGCGCCGGCGGACGTGGACAAGTCCACGGCGGACAAGGTGGAGTGCGCCGAGTGACCTGAGGGGCCTGACGTACGTCTCACAGGGCGTACGGCAGGCCTTGTCCGGTGACACGGGGGTGGGGAAGACAGATGGCGCGGAGCAGCGGCGTGTATGGGGAGGGGACGAAGCCGGGTGCCGTCCCGCGGGAGCCGGCCCCGGGCAGATCCTCCGGGCCGGTCGGCGGGGACGGCCGCAGAGGCCGCCGGGCCCGCCGCGGACGCCGCGTCCTGCGCTGGTCGGCTACGACCCTCTCCCTGCTGGTCCTCGGGACCGCCGGCGCCGGTTACCTCTACTACGAGCACCTGAACGGCAACATCGAGAAGGGCCAGCGCAGCAGCGGCGACTCCAAGGCGAGGCGGGCCGCTCCGAACGCGGCCGGGCAGACGCCCCTGAACATCCTGCTGATCGGCTCCGACAGCCGTAACTCCGACGAGAACGTGAAGCTGGGCGGCGCCAGGAAGGACCGCGGCACTCCGCCGCGAGGCGATGTGCAGATGCTGATCCATCTGGCCGCGGACCGCGAGAGCGCCGCCGTGGTGAGCATTCCGCGCGACACCCGGGTCGACATACCCAAGTGCACCGACCCGGAGTCCGGTCGGGCGTATCCGCCGGTCAACACGATCATCAACGCCTCGCTGGCCCGGGGCGGAGCGGGCTGCACGCTGGCGACCTGGGAGAACCTCACCGGGGTCTACATCGACCACTGGATGACGATCGACTTCGCGGGCGTGGTGAAGATGGCGGACGCCATCGGCGGGGTCGAGGTGTGCGTGGAGCAGAACGTGTGGGACCGCCCGCTGCCCCGCGTGCCCGGCGGCTCCGGCCTGAAGCTGAAGGCCGGCCGGACGAAGGTACAGGGAGAGCAGGCCCTGCAGTGGCTGCGCACCCGCCACGCCTGGGGCAGCGACCCGCTGCGGGCCAGGGCGCAGCACATGTACATGAACTCGATGATCCGCACGCTCAAGTCGCAGAACGTCTTCACCGACACCGGCCGGCTGACGGACCTGGCCGAGGCGGCGACGAAGTCGCTGCACGTGTCCGAGGAGATCGGCACGGTGAAGAAGCTGTACGACCTGGGGGCGCAGCTGAAGACGGTGCCGACGGACCGCATCACCATGACGACGCTGCCCACGGCAGCGGACCCGGAGGACGCCAACCACCTGATCCCGGCCGGTGCCGACGCCGACCGGGTGTGGGAGATGATCCGCGACGACGTGCCCTTCGACGGCAAGGGCGGGAAGTCCGGCTCGAAGAAGGCCGGTTCCAAGCAGCCCGGGGAGAAGGCGTCCCGGGATCCGGCCGCGGCGGACGGCGAGATCGGCGTCCTGGTGCAGAACGCCACGCGCGCCGGCACCCTCGGTCCGGTGACCGGACGCGCGGGCGCCGTCACCCGGTCGCTCGTGGACAAGGGCTTCACGAAGGCCGCCGCGGACACCTCGGGTGCGCTGGCCGAGGAGCGGACCGTCGTGCGCTATCCGAGCGCCGAGTTGGCGGGAGATGCCCAGCGCGTCGCCAAGTCGCTGGGCATTCCGCTGACTTCGGTGCGGCGGTCCACCGAGGTGTCCGGTGTCACGGTCGTCGTGGGTGCCGACTGGCGTACGGGGACGGCGTATCCGAAGCAGCCGGCGCCGAAGGCCGGAGACCTGCCCGGTGACGCGGACGCGCTCAACGGTTCGGACTCCGGTAAGTGCATGGATGTGTACGCGCCCTACCGCTGGTAGAGATTCCTGGCAAGGAATTGCGCCGGATTGCCCAAATGTAGGGACGTTGAATTTGTCATTCAGCGCACATCGGCGTTCAACTGGGCGGATAGTGTGAGCGATCCAGTGCTTCTGTGATGACCAAGTACCCGCGCGCCTTCCGGGGGGAGAAGGCGCCGCGTGCCCCGACGGAGGAATCGGACAACCGTGGACGCGCAACGCCGTGGGCGGGGGGAACAGATGGACCCCGCAGACCAGTGGGTACTCAATCCGAACACCGGCGAATACGAACTGCGACTGAATCCATCCGCAGCGCAATCGGGGGCGGCTCCCCGTACAGCCACCGCACGTTCGGCTTCGGCACGTTCGGCCTCCGCACGTTCGGGTTCCGCACGTGCGGCCGCTCCCCGTGAGGGCGTTTCCCGTGGGGCCTCTCCCCGCGGCGGCGCGACTCGCACCGACGTTCCGCCGCAGCGCAGGCGGCGCGGTGCTCCCGAGGAGCCGCCGCCGGGGCGCCGCGGCGGCCGCCGGCCGGTGCAGCAGAAGCCGGGCAAGGCGAAGAAGGTGCTGCTGTGGACCGGCGGCACGATGGCGTTCGTGCTGGTCGGCGTCAGTGCGGCCGGCTACTTCTACCTCCAGCACCTGGAGGGCAATGTCTCGACGACCGACGTCGGCAGCGCGGGTGCCAGCAACTTCAGCAAGGACGAGGCCTTCAGCGTCCTCATCATCGGTACGGACAAGCGCACCGGCGAGGGCAACGGGGGCTACGGCGACAAGGGCAGCTCCGGGCACGCCGACACCACGATCCTGCTGCATGTCGCGAAGGACCGCTCCAACGCGACCGCGCTCAGCATCCCGCGCGACCTGATCGTGAACATCCCCGACTGCCCGACGAAACTGGAGGACGGCTCGGAGAAGGTCGTACCGGGGATCCAGGGCGCCCGCTTCAACCGGAGCCTCGGAGAGGGCGGCCGGGACCCCGGCTGCACGATGCGCACGGTGAAGGAGAACACCGGCATCACCGTCGACCACTTCATGATGGCCGACTTCAACGCGGTGAAGACGCTGACCACGGCGGTGGACGGGGTCGACGTGTGTGTGGAGAAGCCGGTCAACGACAAGCAGTCCAAACTCGTCCTGCCCGCAGGCGAGTCCACGGTCGAGGGCGAGCAGGCCCTCGCGTTCGTCCGTACGCGCAAGAGCTTCGGCAACAGCGGCGACCTGGACCGGATCAAGGTGCAGCAGCAGTTCCTGGGCTCGCTGATGCGCAAGATGGCCTCCAGCGACACCCTCACGAGTCCCTCGAAGCTGCTGAACCTGGCCGAGGCCGCGACGAAGGCGCTCACCGTGGACCAGGCGCTCGGCAAGGTCAGCACGCTCAAGGACGTCGCCCTCGAGCTGAAGAAGGTGCCGACGAAGAACATCAGCTTCACGACGGTGCCGGTGGTGGACAACCCGGCGGAGACGGTGAAGGCGACGGTCGTCCTCGACGACTCCAAGGCCCCGCAGGTGTTCGACATGATCGAGAACGACGTGTCGTTCACCGAGGTCAAGCAGCAGGAGAAGAAGGAGAAGGACGCCCAGGCCGCCCGGTTGAAGGGCCCCAAGTCCGCGGCCTCCGAGGTGCGGGTGCGGATCATGAACGGCGGTGCCGTCGCCGGCAGCGCGCAGAAGACCCTCCAGTACCTCCAGGTCGAGGAGGGCGTGACCAAGTCGGACAACGCCGGCAACGCGCCCGCCGAGCTGGCGAAGACGACCCTCGAGTACGCCCCCGACCAGGCCGACCAGGCCCGCCGCCTCGCCGACATCATGGGGCTGTCCGGGTCCGCGCTGAAGCCCGGCGAGAGCGTGAACAACTCCCAGGGCCTGCCCGCGATGACCCTGACCCTCGGCAAGGACTTCAAGGGTGCCGGCGTGAAGCTCAACGCCCCGGTCGAGGCGGCGGACGTGGAGAAGTCCACCGCGGACAAGGTGAAGTGCGCGAGTTGACCCGTTGAGGGCAACTGACAGGCCCGTCGTGCGTCTAACAGGAGGCAGGGCGGGCCTGCTGCATGCGCCGGGGGGCGGAGAGGACCGGGGAAGTGACGCAGAGCGGTGTGCGGGAGGACGGTAAGCGGCAGAGCGTCCGCCACGAACCGGACCCGGGCGAGGAGGAGCCGACGCCGGGCAGCCGGTCGCCCGGCGGCGACGGCACGTCGGCACAAGGCGCGCGAACGCCCGGCGCCGAGACCCTGCCGACGGGCAGCGCGAACCCGCCCGGCCACGACGGCGCACCGACGACGGACCCGGACTCACCCGACCGCGACAGCACGTCGACGACAGCCGCGGACTCACCCGACCGCGACAGCACGTCGACGACAGCCGCGGACTCACCCGCCCGCGACAGCACAGCGGCGACACCCCCGGACTCACCCGACCGCGACGGCGCGGCCGGAGGCGACGGTGGGGGAAGCGGCCGGCCGCGGGGAGGCCGGGCGCCGCGCAAGCGGCGGGTGCTGAAGTGGTCCGCTGCCGTGCTGGCCGTGCTGATACTCGGGACGGCCGGGGCCGGCTACCTCTACTACCGGCACCTGAACGGCAACATCAAGAAGGACGCCCTGAACCTCGGCGACAGCAAGGTCGCCGCTCCGACGCCCAACGCCGCCGGGCAGACCCCGCTGAACATCCTGCTCATCGGCTCCGACGCGCGGGACAGCAAGGAGAACCAGAAACTCGGCGGCGCCCGCGAGACGTTCGGCGCCACGCCCCTCGCGGACGTCCAGATGCTGCTGCACCTGTCCGCCGACCGCACCAACATGTCGGTCATCAGCATGCCCCGCGACACCCTGGTGAAGATCCCGAAGTGCACCGACCCGGACGACGGGAAGGTCTACCGGGCGACCCAGGGGCGGACGATGACCAACCAGAGCCTCGGACACGGCGGTCCGGGCTGCGCCGTGGCCACCTGGCAGGAGCTCACCGGCATCCACATCGACCACTTCATCATGGTCGACTTCGCGGGCGTGGTGTCGATGGCCGACGCCGTCGGAGGCGTCCCCGTGTGCGTCGACGCCAACATCCACTCCCGCACCTCCGACGGCAAAGGCTCGGGCCTGAAGCTGGAGAAGGGCACTTCGTACATCCAGGGCGAGCAGGCCCTGCAGTGGCTGCGCACCCGCTACGGCTTCGAGGACGGCAGCGACCTCGCCCGCGCCAAGGCCCAGCACATGTACATGAACGCGATGGTCCGCCAGCTCCGCGACAACATGACCCTGAGCAGCCCGAACAAGCTCCGCAGACTGGCCGAGGAGGCCACCCGGGCCATGACGGTCGACCCGGGCCTCGACACCGTCAAGAAGCTCTACGACCTCAGCGACGAGCTGCGCAAGGTGGAGCCGGAGCGCATCACCATGACGACGATGCCCAACCGCTACGTGGGCGCCCGCGTCGAGCCCACGGAGGACGCCGAGCAGCTGTTCCGGCTGGTGCGGGAGGACATCGCGCTGGACGGCAAGGACAAGGCGAAGAAGCCGGCCGCGGAGAAGGCCTCCGCCGACCCGGCCGCGCCCGACGACGAGATCCCGGTCCAGGTCCGCAACGGCACCCGCACCGACACCCTGGCCGCGGCCCGCGGACGCGCCGGCACGGTGGCCGGCCTCCTGAAGGACGAGGGCTTCGCCCAGGCCGTCGCCGACACCACCGGATCGTGGCGCGAGGACCGGACCGTCGTCCGCTACCCGAGCACCGACCTGGAGGGCGACGCCCGGCGCCTCGCCAAAGCCCTGGGCATCCCGGCGAGTTCGGTGAAACGGTCCACCGACGTTTCCGGCATCACCCTCGTCGTGGGCGCCGACTGGCGCGAGGGCACGGCCTACAAGGCGCCCGAGGAGAACGACAAGACCCCGAAGTCGGCCGAGGCGCTCAACGGCGCCGACGACAAGGCTTGTATGCATGTGAACCCGGCGTTCACCTGGGACTGAACGGCGACGGGCCCCCTCCCGGCCGGGAGGGGGCCCGTGAATCCGCTGCCGATCAGTTCGCCGGGGCGTCCGCGCGGACCGCCGGACGCCGGCTCGCGATCACCTTGCGGGCCAGCGCCCGCGGGCTGGTCAGAAAGCCCCAGCCCCACGACATGTGCATGGTGGCCAGCGCCACGGGGATCTGGAGCCGCGCCTTCAGCGGCAGCCCCTTGCCCGCCGGGACCGAGCCGGCGAGGATCGCCGCGAGATAGCCGCCGGGCACCACGAAGCCCCACGGGGTCAGCAGCGCGCCCACCACGATCCCGGCCGCGATCGCGCACACGGCGGTCGGCGGGGCGAGGTAGCGCAGGTTGATGGAGCCCTCGTGGTAGCGGGCGACGACATGCCGCCAGCGGCCGTAGTCCTTGTACTGCTTGGCGAGGGCCTTCACGCTCGGCCGCGGCCGGTACGACACCCGCAGCTCGGGCGAGAACCAGATCAGCCCGCCGGCCTCACGGATGCGGAAGTTCAGCTCCCAGTCCTGGGCGCGGATGAACTCCACGTTGTAGCCGCCCTGCTGCTCCAGCGCCTCGCGCCGGAAGACACCGAGGTAGACGGTCTCGGCCTGCTGGGCCTTGCCGCCCGTGTGGAAGGCGGCGTTGCCGACCCCTATCTTCGAGGTCATCGCGGCCGCGACCGCGTGCTCCCAGTCGTTCTCGCCCTCGGCGTGCATGATGCCGCCGACGTTCTGCGCGCCGGTCTCCTCCAGGAGCCGTACGGCGGTGGCGATGTAGTTGGGCGAGAGCATGCCGTGCCCGTCGACGCGGACGACGATCGGGTGGCGGGAGGCGTTGATCGCGGCGTTGAGCGCGGCGGGCGTACGGCCGGTCGGATTCGGGACGGTGTGGACACGCGCGTCTTCCGCGACGAGCTCAGCCGCGATCTCGTCCGTGCGGTCCGTGGACGGACCGAGGGCGATCACGACCTCCATCTCGCCGGCGTAATCCTGCGCGAGGATCGCTTGGACCGCTCCCCGCAGATGCCGCTCCTCGTCGAGGACGGGCATGATCACGGAAACGGCCGGGGGGCGCACGTCGGGATTGGCGTTCATAGGGGCCTCACGTTACCGCGAACGGGCGACACCGGTGCGCGCCGCCGGGGCGGTACCGCAGGCTGCAGATCGTATCGGCCTACGGTGTCACGGATCCCACGTACGGCCGTCGTCCGGAGGTGTCCTCTTGCCCACGCCGCCGCGGTCCTCCCGGACCACCGCCGCCCCGCAGCGCCGCCCGCAGCCGCCCTCCTCCCGCCGGCACCCGCGCAGGCCGGCGCCGCCGGCGCGGCGCCGGAAGCCGCGCTGGGGCATGCGGGCGCTCACCACGCTGTCCGTGGTGGTCCTCGCGTCCGCCGGTATCGGGCACGCGGTGGTCACGAGCCTGGACGCGGACATCGCCCGGGTCGACGCCTTCAAGGACATGAAGAACCGGCCCGAGGCGGGCCACGGCATGAACGTCCTTCTGGTCGGCACGGACGGCCGCGAGAAGATCAGCCAGGACGAGCGGCAGAAGTACCGGCTCGGCGGTGCGCCCTGCCACTGCACCGACACGATGATGATCGTGCACATCTCGGAGGACCGGGAGCGGGCGAGTGTGGTGAGCCTGCCGCGTGACTCGTACGCCGAGACGCCGACGCATGTGGACCGTACGACGGGGCGACGGCACGAGGGCCACCCGATCAAGCTGAACGCGGCGTACGCCGAGGGCGGGGCGCCGCTGACCGTGCGGACGGTCGAGAACATGACCAAGGTGAAGATCGACCACTATCTGGAGGTCGACTTCACGAGCTTCATGAAGACGGTGGACGTGGTCGGGGGCGTGCAGATCTGCACGGCCGCCCCCCTGAGCGACAGGTACACGGGACTGAACCTGCCGGCCGGGCGCCACACCCTCGAGGGCGGGCAGGCGCTTCAGTATGTGCGCGCCCGCCATGTCGACGGGGCGTCGGATCTGGGCCGTATGAAGCGGCAGCAGCGGTTCATGGCCGCGCTCGTGGAGCGGGTCATGTCCTCCGGGATCCTGCTGAACCCGATGAAGTTCCGGGACGTGACACGGGCGGTGCTCGGCTCGGTGCGGGCCGACAAGGGCTTCGGCACGGACGAGATGCTGGCCCTGGGCCGGGCCATGCGGAACTTCTCCCCCTCCTCCTCCGAGTTCACGACCGTCCCGATCGGGCAGCTCGGATACCCCGTGGAAGGCGTCGGCTCCACGCTGAAGTGGGACCCCGTGAAGGCGGAGCGGCTCTTCCACGCCCTGCGCGCGGACCAGCCCCTGTCCGTGCGGCGGCAGCGCGACGAGGCCCGGGTCGTCCCGGTCGCCCCGCAGCAGATCAGCGTCCAGGTGGAGAACGGCACCCCCACGCCCGGCCTCGGCCGCCGGGTCGACGCGGCACTGGCCTCGACGGGCTTCCGTACGACCGGCATCCCGGCCAACGCCGCCACCACCGATGTGAAACGCACGGTCATCGTCTACGACCCCGGCTGGGACCGCTCGGCCAAGTCCCTCGCGGCAGCCCTGCCGGGCAGCGAGCTGCGCGCGGCCCCGGGTCTGGGCGCGACCCTGAAGGTCATCGCGGGCACGGACTTCGAACGCGTACGCAAGGTGCGGGCGGAGGACACCGGGGAAGGCGAGTCCGGCGTGGTGGTGCGGGGGGACGAGGTGGCGTGCTCGTAGGAGCAGGAGCGGTGCCCCCCGTCGGTCAGTCCTCGAACCCCTCCGCCGCCCGCTTCTCCCGCAGCTCCATGATCGCTCGGCGGCGGGCCAGGCGGTGGGTGCGGCGGATCTGGGCCTCCTGGTAGCGGCGTTTGTCACGTTCGGTCTCCGGGAGGACCGGAGGGACCCGGCGGGGCTTGCCGTCCGCGTCGACCCCGGCGAACACGAGGTAGGCGGAGCCGACCTGGGTGGGCGGGGCCGACTCGTTCCAGCGTTCGGCCAGGACCCGGACGCCGACCTCCATGGACGTCCGGCCGGTCCAGTTGACCTGCGCCTTGACGTGGACCAGGTCGCCGACGCGGACCGGTTCGAGGAACGCCATCTCGTCCATGGACGCGGTGACGGCCGGCCCGCCGGAGTGCCGCCCGGCCACGGCCCCCGCCGCGTCGTCGACCAGCTTCATGATCACCCCGCCGTGCACCGTCCCCAGCAGGTTCGTGTCGTTGTGGGTCATGATGTGGCTGAGGGTGGTGCGGGACGCCGAAGTCGGCTTGCCCGGGATATCCGTAGTGCCGGAATCCGCAGCTGGGCCCTGGTCTGTCATGGCCCCCACCTTATGCCGAGGCGGCATGAGGGGGTTTTGTGTCAGCTTCGCCACAGCCGTGCTCTGATTTTCCGACGACTCTTGTATGGCGCACTACGGGGACCTGCACACTGGTCCGCATGAACACTTGGCCCGAGGGGCGGTCCGACGACAACCGCGGCAACCGCTACGGACGCGGGAGCTCGAGCGCACAGCCCGAGAGCGCCCGCGTCATGCGGCAGGTCCGCCGTGGCCCGGCGCCGTCGCCCGGGCAGGCCGGGTACGGCGGTGCGCCGCCGTACGGCGGCGGAGTCCCGCAGCAGCCGTCGTACGTCGACGGCGGCTACGGCGGCTCCGGCGACGGCTACGACAGCGGCTACAACACCGGCCAGGTCTACGGCTCCCCCGGGGGCAGGGGTCCCGGTGGCCCGGGCGACGGCAGGTACGAGCCGCGGCCCGCGCCGAACTGGCGCCGCCGTATCAAGGTGACGACCATCACGCTGGTGACGGTGCTGGTGGTGACCAGCGTCGCCACGTACTTCTGGGCCGACTCCAAGCTCAACCGCGATGTCGACCTGTCGAAGGTCATCGACCGGCCGGAGGCGGGAGAGGGCACGAACTACCTGATCGTCGGCTCCGACAGCCGCGAGGGCATGTCGGCCGAGGAGAAGAAGAGACTCCGCACCGGTTCCGCCGAAGGCAAGCGCACGGACTCGATGATGATCCTGCACACCGGCAGCAACGGCCCGACGCTGATCTCCCTGCCCCGTGACTCGAACGTCACGATCCCGTCGTTCGTGGGCTCCGATTCCGGCAAGTCCTACCCGGGCACGGGCCGCCAGACGAAGCTGAACGCCGCGTACGCGGAGGACGGCCCGGAGCTGCTGGTCCGTACCGTCGAGGCCAACACGAACCTGCACATCGACCATTACGTGGAGATCGGCTTCGGCGGCTTCGCGAGCATCGTGGACGCGGTCGGCGGTGTCGAGATGGACATCCCGCAGGACATCAAGGACACCAAGTCCGGCGCGAACTTCAAGAAGGGCAAGCAGACGCTGAGCGGTGAGCAGGCGCTCGCCTTCGTCCGCACCCGTTACGCCCTCAAGGGCTCGGACCTGGACCGTACGAAGAACCAGCAGAAGTTCCTGTCGGCCCTGGCCAACCAGGTCGCCACGCCGAGCACGATCCTCAACCCGTTCAAGCTGTACCCGACCATGGGCGCGGGCCTGGACTCCCTCGTGGTCGACAAGGACATGGGCCTGTTCGACCTGGCGTCCATGTTCTGGGCGATGAAGGGCGTCAGCGGCGGCGAGGGCAAGTCGATGAACATGCCGATCTCGGGCAACTCCGCCAACGGCAACCTCCAGTGGGACACCGCCAAGCTGAAGACACTGGTGGACCAGCTGAAGAACGACGAGAAGGTCACCGTCTCCAGCAACTGAGCACGCGCAGCAGGAAAGACAGGAAGAAGGGGGCACCCGGGCGGGTGCCCCCTTCTTTCCTGTGAGGCGGTTCTCACATCGCGGCGGCCGACATCGAGCGGCACATCTCGGCGCAGCGGCGACACGCCTCGGCACAGCGCATCATCTGGTCGTCGTCCGGCATGGACATACACGCCTCGGCGCACATGTCACAGGCCCTGGCGCACATCGCGCACATCTCGGCCGACAGCGGCGAGCGGCGCATCATCATGTCGGCGCACATGCGCGTCATCTCGGCGCAGTCCATGACGGCACGCATGATCTGCATCTGGGCCGGGCCGCCCATCTGCAGGCAGGAGCTCATGGTCTCCTCGCACACACTGTGGCAGGCCATGCACGCCTGGACACAGTCCTGCATCTCCTTGCTCAGCGGGGTCGCGGTGGCGGGCTGCTGGGTCATGACTTCCTCCCGGGGGACGGTGAGGGCCGGGGGCGGCCCCCGTGCCTTCCGTCCTACGCCTGCGCGACGCTGCCCGCCATGGGGCGGAAGGAAGGAATCCGCCATGCGTGCGCCGGAACCTCCCGGAACGACGGTCGCCCTCCGGCCCGGCGGAACGGGCGGAGGGCGACCGGTGAAGGGAAGCGGCGGCGCCTTCAGGGCCTTATGGCCTTATGGCCTTATGGCAGGTTGCGGGCGATGACGATGCGCTGGACCTGGTTCGTTCCCTCGTAGATCTGCGTGATCTTCGCATCGCGCATCATGCGCTCCACCGGGTAGTCGCGCGTGTAGCCGTAGCCGCCGAGGAGCTGGACGGCGTCCGTGGTGACCTCCATCGCCACGTCCGAGGCGAAGCACTTGGCGGCGGCGCCCTGGTAGGTGAGGTCGGCGTCGCCCCGCTCGGAGGCCGCGGCGGCCTGGTAGGTCAGGGCGCGGGCGGCCGAGATCTTCATGGCCATGTCGGCGAGCATGAACTGGATGCCCTGGAAGTCGGCGATCGGCTTGCCGAACTGCTTGCGCTCCTGGACGTAGCCCTTGGCGTAGTCCAGCGCCCCCTGCGCGATACCGAGGGCCTGCGCGGCGATGGTGATGCGGGTGTGGTCGAGGGTCTTCATCGCCGTGGCGAAGCCGGTGCCCTCCTCGCCGATCATGCGGTCGGCGGGGATGCGGACGTTGTCGAGGTAGACCTCGCGGGTCGGGGAGCCCTTGATGCCGAGCTTCTTCTCGGGGGCGCCGAAGGAGACGCCCTCGTCCGACTTCTCGACGACGAAGGCCGAGATGCCCTTGGAGCGCTTGGCCGGGTCCGTGACGGCCATCACCGTGTAGTACTCGGACTCGCCCGCGTTGGTGATCCAGCGCTTCACGCCGTTGAGGACGTAGTGGTCGCCGTCGCGGACGGCCTTCGTCTTCATGCCGGCGGCGTCGGAGCCGGCGTCCGGCTCGGACAGGCAGTACGAGAACATGCCGTCGCCCTTGGCGAGCGGGGTCATGTACCGCTTCTTCAGGTCCTCGGAGCCGGAGAGGATCACCGGGAGCGAGCCCAGCTTGTTCACCGCGGGGATGAGGGAGGAGGAGGCGCAGACGCGAGCGACCTCCTCGATCACTATGACGGTCGCCAGCGCGTCCGCGCCCGACCCGCCGTACTCCTCGGGTACGTGCACGGCGTGCAGGTCGTTGCCGGTCAGCGCCTCGAGCGCCTCCCGCGGGAAGCGGGCCTCTTCGTCCACCGCGGCGGCGTGCGGCGCGATCTTCGCCTCGGCCAGGGAGCGGACGGCGTCACGGAGCATGTCGTGCTCCTCGGACGGGCGGTACAGGTCGAAGTCAGCCGATCCGGCCAAGGTCTCTCACGCTCCAAAACGCTGCGATGCTGACGCTAACTACCGTTAAGTAATCAAAAGTTTATGGGGTCGCCCCCGGGAGTGATACGTGAGCTAGGCGACAGCGGAGAAGTTGCCCAGTGAAGCGCCTTCCCATGCCCCGGCTATGCTCGGGCGCGCACCGCATGCCGTAGACCCCTGGAGCACCCCATGGCCCTGAAGATCACCGTGATCGGCACCGGTTATCTCGGCGCGACACACGCGGCGGCCATGGCCGAGCTGGGTTTCGAGGTGCTCGCCCTCGACGTGGTGCCCGAGAAGATCGAGAAGCTGGAGCGCGCCGAGGCCCCGATGTACGAGCCGGGCCTGGAGGAGCTGCTGCGCAAGCATGTCGCCGGTATCGAGGGCTCCAGCGGGCGGCTGCGCTTCACCCAGGACTGGGCCGAGGTCGGTGCCTTCGGGGATGTGCACTTCGTCTGTGTGAACACTCCGCAGCGGCACGGCGAGTACGCCTGTGACATGTCGTACGTCGACTCCGCGATCGCTTCCCTCGCCCCGCATCTGCACGGACCGGCCCTGGTCGTGGGCAAGTCGACGGTGCCCGTCGGCTCGGCCGATCGCCTCGCGGCCTACCTGGCCGCGCACGCGCCGGCCGGCGAGGACGCCGAGCTGGCCTGGAACCCGGAGTTCCTGCGCGAGGGCTTCGCGGTCGACGACACGCTGCACCCCGACCGGCTGGTGGTGGGCGTGCGCAGCGAGCGTGCCGAGAAGCTGCTGCGGGAGGTGTACGCCACGCCGATCGCCGAGGGCTCGCCGTTCGTGGTGACCGACTTCCCTACGTCGGAGCTGGTGAAGACCTCCGCGAACTCCTTCCTCGCCACGAAGATCTCGTTCATCAACGCGATGGCGGAGGTGTGCGAGGCCGCGGGCGGTGACGTCGCCAAGCTGGCGGAGGCCATCGGTTACGACGACCGGATCGGGAAGAAGTTCCTGCGGGCCGGGATCGGCTTCGGCGGCGGCTGTCTGCCGAAGGACATCCGGGCGTTCATGGCGCGAGCCGGTGAGCTGGGCGCGGACCAGGCGCTGACCTTCCTGCGGGAAATCGACTCCATCAACATGCGCCAGCGCGGGCAGATGGTGGAGCTGGCCCGGCAGGCGCTGGGCGGCGGGCCGTTCCTCGGCAAGCGGGTGGCGGTGCTGGGCGCGACCTTCAAGCCCGACTCCGACGACGTACGGGACTCGCCCGCGCTCAATGTCGCCGGTCAGATCCATCTCCAGGGCGGTCAGGTCACGGTCTACGACCCGAAGGGCATGGAGAACGCCCGCCGGGTCTTCCCGACCCTCGGCTACGCGGACTCGGCGCTGGAGGCCGTCCGGGGCGCCGACATAGTGCTGCATCTGACGGAGTGGCGGGAGTTCCGGGAGCTGGACGCCGAGGCCCTCGGCGAGGTCGCGGCGACCCGTCTCGTCCTGGACGGCCGCAACGCCCTCGACCCGGACCGCTGGCGCAAGGCCGGCTGGACGTACCGCGCGATGGGTCGCCCCAAGGCCTGAACATGGCTGGCGGTGCCTGAAGCCACCTGAAGGTGCCCGACGGCGCCCGAAGGTGCCCGACGGTGCCCGAAGGTGCCTGAGAAAAGGTGACGCCGGTTCGGCCGAGGCTCAGTCGGCCGAACCGGCGTCACCTTGCATTCTGCCCCACCGGGCCCGGGCGCGGGCGGGTCACGCCCCCTTTGCCCGGTAACGCCGCATCTTCGCGCGAGCCCCGCACACCTGCATCGAGCACCAGCGGCCGCGGCCGGCCGGGCTGCGGTCGTAGTAGGCCCAGTGGCAGTCGGGGGCCTCGCAGGCCTTGAGGCGGGTCCAGGTGCCGGCGACCAGGGACTCGGCGACGGCGGCGGCCACGCGTGCGTGCAGGGAGCGGTCGCCGGCGGGGGTCAGGGCGGCCGAGCCGTCCGTCGCGTCGACCGTGACGATCAGCGGGGCCCGGGCCAGGAGTTTGCCGAGCGGGGTCGTCTCGCGGTGCGGCGGGTGGCCGGCGTGGGCGAGGAGGGTCGCGCGCAGGGACTCACGCAGGGCGCGGGCCCGGTCCGTCTCGTCCGGTGCGATCCCGAAGCGCTCCCGGCCCTCGGGCGAGTCCAGCGCGTCGGCACCCGACTCGATGTCCAGCGTGTTCACCAGGGCCTCGACAAGGGCCAGGCCGCCGGGCGCGGGCGATCTCTCCGTCATGGCTGGACCGTACCTCTCGCTTTTTCCCTTGCGAGGTTACCTCCAATGGGGGAGCATGCAGTAACGGTTACTGGTTACCCGATTCTGAAGGTAACAGCGACTTCGAGGAGGAAGTCATGGCTCTCGCCAAGCTGGGTGTCGTCGTCCTGGACTGTCCCGACCCGCACGCACTCGCCGCCTTCTACGCCGAGGTGCTCGGCGGCACGCCGGAGGTCGCGAGCGACGGGGAGGACGAGTGGGTCGACCTGAAGGTGCCGGGCGGTACACCGCTGGCCTTCCAGGCCGCCCCCGGTTTCGTGCCGCCGGCGTGGCCCTCGCCCGACCACTCGCAGCAGTTCCACCTCGACCTGGACGTGGAGGACCTGGACGCGGCCGAGAAGGGCGTGCTGGCGCTCGGCGCCAAGCCGCTGGACACCGAGGACCGCTCCCGGACCTTCCGGGTTTACGCCGACCCCGCCGGGCACCCGTTCTGCCTCTGCGCCTGCTGACACCGGGAGGCCTCATGTCCGCAGTGGCACATTTCCGTTCCGTGGTCGTCGACTGCCCCGACCCGCGCGAGCTGGCCCGCTTCTACGCGCGGGTCGGCGGCGGCACCCCCGAGGACGACGATCCCGACTGGGTGGTGCTGCGCCTCCCCGGCGGGCCCCGGCTCGCCTTCCAGCGCTCGCCCGGCCACACCCCGCCGGAGTGGCCCCGGTCCGACCGCAACGCCCAGCAGTTCCACCTGGACTTCGACGGCGGTGCGACCTGGGAGGAGATCGACGCGTCCGAGGAGCGGGTGCTGGCGCTGGGAGCGCGGGTGCTGGACAAGGAGGACGACAAGAAGAAGGACTTCCGGGTCTACGCGGACCCGGCGGGCCACCCGTTCTGCCTCTGCCGGATCGCGCACGACTGACCCCGCAGAGGCCAAAAAATCACGACTGACCCCGCAGAGGCGAAGGAGGGGGCTATTACCCGTCCAGCTCCGAGATCGTCGCCTTCGACGGTGCCCGACGCTGCTGCGCCGCGCGTGCGGTGAAGTCGGCCCCGCGCAGGATGCGCTGGACGTTGCCCCAGGTCAGAAGGGCCACATCGCCCTCGTCCCAGCCGCGCCGGAGCAGCTCGGCGATCAGCCGCGGGTAGCAGGAGACGTCGCCGAGTTCCTGCGGATGGGCCGAGCCGGAGTCGTAGGTGCCGGACAGTCCGACGCTGTGCGCTCCGGCCACGGCACGGATGTGGTCGAGGTGATCGGCCACATCACGGACGGTCGGGCCGGTCTGCTCCGCCGTCAGCGGCACCAGGCACAGCCCCTTGGCGCCGCCCAGCTCGGCCAGCAGGTCGTCGGGGAGGTTGACCGGGTGGGGGCGGATCGCCCGGGCGGCGGAGCGGCTGCACAGCACGGGTGCCCGGGAGAGGCTCAGCACACGGCGGAGGGTCTCCGCCGGGGCACCGGAGAGGTCCGCGATGACACCGAGCCGGTTCATCTCGCGCACGACCTCCTCGCCGAACCGGGTCAGTCCCGCGTCGCTCGCCCAGGACACACCGGTCAGCGTCAGGGCGCGCAGGCCGAGGAGGTGCAGCTGGCGCAGGGTGCCCAGCGAGTCGCCCACGGCCGAGGCCCCGGCGGGACCGAGGAGCACGGCGACCCGGCCGCAGTTGCGGGCGTCGGCGACCTGCCCGGCCGTACAGGCGGGCCGCAGGCCCTCGTCGCAGGTGCGGACGATGCTCTTCGCCAGGTCGAGCTGTTCCAGGGTGGCGCCGACGGCCCGGTCGCCGTCGAGGCCCTCGGGCAGGTGCAGCGACCAGAACAGCGCGCCCACATGGCCGCTGCGCAGCCGGGGCACGTCCGTGTCGACGGTGCTCTCGCCGTCCTCGAGGTCGTAGTAGGACAGGCGCTTGAGCGCCCAGGGCAGTCCGTTGTACCCGTCGGCGACGGGGTGGGCGGCGAGGATGGCGTGGGCCCGGGTCAGGGGCGCGTCGTCCGGATCGGAGACGGGCTCGTAGGGCTCCGCCGCGACGAGGCCCTCGTCGGGGTACGGCTCGGCCAGATCGTCGAACTCGCCGGTCGCGGCGGTGGGGCGCAGGTCGTGCTGGAGATCTGCCATGGCGGCTCCGTACGGTGCTCGTGACGTACGGTCACCGTCGCACGGAGCCAAGGGCTGTTCCTGGTGAGCGGGGCGTTCGGAGTACGGCCCCGGCCCCGGACGGGCGGGCTCTCAGGGCGCTCTCAGGGCAGCCGGGCCGCGTCGATCACCTCGTCCAGGGTGTCCCGGGAGCGGACCAGGTCGGCGATCATCCGGTCGATGCGGGCGCGCTCGGCCGTGAGGTTCGCGACCAGACCGGGGGTGGCGCGGGCCGAGGGGCCGCCGTCCGCGTCCCGCATGCACGGCAGCAGCTGGACGATCTTCTCGCTGCACAGTCCCGCCGCGAACAGCTCCTGGATCCGGATGACCCGGTCCACGGCCGCCTCCGGGTACTCCCGGTGCCCGCCGGGCGTCCGCTCGGCGGAGAGCATGCCCTGCTTCTCGTAGTAGCGCAGCGACCGCTCGCTCACGTTGGTACGCCGGGCCAGTTCACCGATCCGCACGTCCACTCCCGCACTTGATTCTGACATCAGTGTCAGGTTCTAGCGTACGGGCATGACGCAGCACACGACAGCACTCTTCGAACCAGCTCGTCTCCCCGGTCTCGAGCTGCCCAACCGTCTGGTGATGGCGCCCCTGACCCGCAACAGGGCCGAGGCCGACGGCACCCCGACCCCGCTCATGGCCACGTACTACGCCCAGCGTGCCTCGGCCGGGCTGATCATCGCCGAGGCCTCGACGCCGAACCCGGTCGGGCAGACGTACCCGAACATCACCGCAGTCCACAGCCCGGCGCACGTGGCCGGCTGGCGGCAGGTCACGGATGCCGTACGGGACGCTGGCGGCCGGATGTTCCTGCAGCTCCAGCACGGCGGGCGGGTCGGCCACCCGGCGACCAGCGGGCTGACGCCCCTCGCGCCCTCGCCCGTCGCGCTCCCCGAGACGATCTTCACCCCGGAGGGCCACCGGCCGGCCGTGGTGCCGAGGGAGATGACCGCCGAGGACATCCGCACCACCGTCGCCGACTTCGCGAAGGCCGCCCGCAACGCGGTCGAGGCGGGTTTCGAGGGGGTGGAGGTGCACTCGGCCAACGGCCACCTCCTGCACCAGTTCCTGGCCGCGAACACCAACCTGCGCACCGACGGCTACGGCGGACCGGTCGCGGCCCGGATCCGGTTCACGGCCGAGGTGACCGAGGCCGTGGCGGACGAGATCGGTGCCGAACGGGTCGGGCTCAGGGTCTCCCCCGGCAACACCGTCAACGGCATCGCGGAGGGCGAGACCGAGGAGCTCTACCCGGTGCTCGCCGAGCGGCTCGGCGGGCTGGGGCTCGCCTATCTGCACCTGGGGTACGCCGACCCGGACACCACGGTGTTCCGGAAGGTGCGCGCCGCATGGCCCGGCGTGATCATCGCCAACCCGGTGCTGAAGGAGATCACCACCGAGGGCGTGCACCGGGCGTCGGAGGCGCTGCTGACGGCCGGGGCGGACCTGATCGCCCTCGGGCGGCCCTTCCTCGCCAACCCGGACCTGGTGACCCGGCTGCGGCTCGGGGCGCCCCTGAACGAGCTGCGCGACCGGTACTTCATGTATGTGGGCGGGGCGGCCGGTTACACCGACTACCCCGCCCTGGACACTCAGCCGTCGAGCGAGTCGATCGTGGCGTTGGACGGCGATCGCGTCGCCTGAAGGCCACGGGCCACGTCCTCGGCCGCGTCCAGCACCCGCACCGCGTTCTTCCAGGTCAGCTTGGCCAGGTCGGCCTTCGACCAGCCGCGGTCCAGCAGCTCGGCGAGGAGGTTCGGGTAGCCGGAGACGTCGTCCAGGCCGTCGGGCGTGAACGCCGTTCCGTCGTAGTCGCCGCCGATGCCGAGGTGGTCGATGCCGGCGACCTCGCGCATGTGGTCCAGGTGGTCGGCGACCGTCGCCACCGTCGCGACCGGGCGCGGGTGCCGCTCCTCGAAGGCGCGGTGGACCTTCATGGCCTCCGCGGTGGTGTCGAGGTGGTGGAAGCCGTGGGCGCGCATGTTCTCGTCGGCCGCGGCCGTCCAGTCCACGGCCGCCTGGAGCACGAACTTCGGCACGAACGTCACCATCGCGACACCGCCGCCCGCGGCCAGCCGCTCCAGGACGTCGTCCGGGATGTTGCGCGGATGGTCGCACACGGCCCGGGCGGAGGAGTGGGAGAAGACGACGGGGGCGGTGCTCGTGTCGAGCGCGTCCCGCATGGTCGTCGCCGCCACGTGGGAAAGGTCGACGAGCATGCCGAGCCGGTTCATCTCCCGGACGACCTCACGGCCGAACGCGGTGAGGCCACCGGCCTTCGGTTCGTCGGTCGCGGAGTCCGCCCAGTCCACGTTGTCGTTGTGGGTGAGGGTCAGGTACCGCACACCGAGCCCGTACAGACCGCGCAGGGTGCCCAGGGAGTTGGCGATGGAATGACCGCCCTCCGCCCCCATGAGCGAGGCGATACGGCCCTCCCCGCGCGCGGCCTCCATGTCGGCGGCCGTCAGCGCGGGCCGGAGGTCGGCCGGGTGGCGGGCCAGCAACTGCCGTACGCAGTCGATCTGTTCGAGGGTGGCCGCGACCGGGTCAGGCGAGTCCGTACGGACGTACACCGACCAGTACTGCGCACCGACGCCGCCCGCGCGCAGCCGCGGGATGTCGGTGTGCAGATGGGCGCTCTGGTCGGCGGCGACATCGCGGGCGTCGAGGTCGTAGCGGACCTGTTCGCGCAGCGCCCAGGGCAGGTCGTTGTGGCCGTCGGCGACCGGGAACTCGCGCAGGAGTTCCCGGGCCGACTCCAGGGAGGTCATCGCCGTCACTTCCCGGCGCCGAAGCCGAAGCCGCCCGAGCCCTCGACCTTGGAGCGCAGGCGCTTGCCCTTCTCGGTGGCCTGGTCGTTCAGCTCCTGCTGGAAGTCGCGCATCCGGCCGCGCAGTTCCTCGTCGTGCGCGGCGAGGATGCGGGCGGCCAGCAGACCGGCGTTGCGGGCACCGGCGACGGAGACCGTCGCGACGGGGACACCGGCCGGCATCTGCACGATCGACAGCAGGCTGTCCATGCCGTCGAGGTACTTCAGCGGCACGGGCACGCCGATGACCGGCAGCGGGGTGACCGAGGCGAGCATGCCGGGCAGGTGGGCGGCGCCGCCGGCCCCGGCGATGATCACCTTGAGCCCTCGGCCGTCGGCCTGCGCGCCGTACGCGACCATCTCGCGCGGCATGCGGTGGGCCGACACGACGTCCACCTCGTAGGGGATCTCGAACTCGTCGAGGGCCTTCGCGGCGGCCTCCATGACGGGCCAGTCGGAGTCCGACCCCATGACGATGCCAACAACAGGGCTCATTCGGTGATGGTGCCTCTCAGGTAGCCGGCTGCGTGACGGGCGCGCTCCAGCACGTCGTCCAGGTCGTCGCCGTAGGTGTTGACGTGTCCGACCTTGCGGCCGGGCTTCACGTCCTTGCCGTACATGTGGATCTTGAGCTGGGGGTCGCGGGCCATGCAGTGCAGGTACGCGGAGTACATGTCCGGGTAGTCGCCGCCGAGGACGTTGACCATGACCGTCCACGGGGCGCGCGGGCGCGGGTCGCCGAGGGGCAGGTCCAGGACCGCCCGGACGTGGTTGGCGAACTGGCTGGTGACGGCGCCGTCCATCGACCAGTGGCCGGAGTTGTGCGGGCGCATCGCCAGCTCGTTGACGAGGATGCGGCCGTCGCGGGTCTGGAACAGCTCGACCGCGAGGTGCCCTACGACGCCGAGCTCCTTGGCGATGTTCAGCGCCATCTCGGAGGCCTCCAGGGCGAGGGCCTCGTCGAGGTCGGGGGCCGGGGCGATGACCGTGTCGCAGACGCCGCCCACCTGGCGGGACTCGACGACCGGGTAGGCCACGGCCTGGCCGTGCGGGGACCGTACGACGTTAGCGGCGAGCTCGCGCAGGAAGTCGACCTTCTCCTCGGCGAGCACGGGGACACCGGCCTTGAACGGGTCGGCTGCCTCCTCGACGGAGTCGACGACCCACACGCCCTTGCCGTCGTAGCCGCCGCGGACGGTCTTGAGGACGACGGGGAATCCCTCGCCCTCGGCTGCGAAGGCCGCCACGTCCTGCGGATCGGAGACGATCCTGTGTCTGGGGCAGGGGACGCCGATCGCGTCGAGCTTCGCGCGCATCACCCCCTTGTCCTGGGCGTGCACGAGCGCGTCGGGGCCGGGGCGCACGGGGATGCCGTCCGCCTCCAGGGCCCGGAGGTGCTCGGTGGGTACATGTTCGTGATCGAAGGTGATCACATCGCACCCGCGGGCGAAGGCGCGCAGCGTGTCGAGGTCGCGATAGTCGCCGATGACGACATCGCTCACGACCTGCGCAGCCGAGTCCTGGGGGGTGTCACTGAGAAGCTTGAACCTGATGCCCAGCGGGATGCCCGCCTCGTGTGTCATACGAGCGAGCTGGCCACCGCCGACCATGCCGACTACCGGAAACGTCACTCCCTCAGGGTATCGGCCGCGCCAAGGTGGCCGGTTTCCTGTCCCTCCCCTCCCCGGCCCGGACCATCTCCGGCCGTCGACCGGCATCCGCAGGAAGATCGCGCGGGAGGGTGGTTAGCATGGCTGAGTTGACGCCAACTGAGGGACGGGGGCCTGCACGACCATGGGACATGGTGCCTCGCGGCTCCGACGGCTCGTCTCCGAAGTCGCCAAATTCGGCGCGGTGGGCGGGGCCGGAGTGCTGGTCAACCTCCTCGTGTTCAACCTGGTGCGGCATGTCACCGACCTCCAGGTGGTGCGCGCGAGCGTCATCGCGACCGTCGTCGCGATCATCTTCAACTACGTCGGCTTCCGCTACTTCACGTACCGCGACCGCGACAAGAACGGCCGCACCCGGGAAATGACCCTGTTCCTGCTGTTCAGCGCGGTGGGCCTGGTCATCGAGAACGGCGTGCTGTACGCGGCGACCTACGGCTTCGGCTGGAACACCCCGCTCCAGAACAACATCTTCAAGTTCGTCGGCATCGGCGTCGCCACGCTCTTCCGCTTCTGGTCGTACCGCACCTGGGTCTTCCGCGCGCTCCCGGCCCGGACGCCGGCGCCGGAGAGCGGACCGACGGCGAAGCAGGAGCGGAACAAGCAGCGGGTGCCGTAGCCGCACGGGACGACGAAGGGCCCTAGCGGACCATCGGCTCGTCCTCGTCCGTCAGCGGTGTCTGGGTGGCTGTGCGGGACAGGAACAGGCCGAAGACCGGGGGTTTGGTCTGGAGCATTTCCAGGCGGCCGCCGTCCGCTTCCGCCAGGTCGCGGGCGACGGCCAGACCGATGCCCGTGGAGTTGCGGCCGCTGATCGCCCGCTCGAAGATGCGCGCGCCCAGGTCGGCGGGGACGCCGGGGCCCTCGTCCGTGACCTCGATGACCGCCTGGTTGCCGGTGACGCGGGTGCGCAGGGCCACCGTGCCGCCACCGTGCATCAGGGAGTTCTCGATCAGCGCGGCCAGCACCTGCGCGACCGCGCCGGGCGTGCCGACCGCCTCCAGATGCCGCTTGCCGGAGCTGACGATCGCCCGGCCCGCGCTGCGGTACGCCGGCCGCCACTCGGCGAGCTGCTGCTGGATGACCTCGTCGAGGTCGAAGGTGACGGCGGAGCCGGTGCGCGGATCGCGGGAGTTGGTCAGCAGCCGCTCGACGACGTCCGTCAGCCGCTCGACCTGCGTGAGCGCGATGGTCGCCTCGTCCTTCACGGTGGCCGGGTCGTCGGTGAGGGTGATCTCCTCCAGCCGCATGGACAGGGCCGTGAGGGGTGTCCGCAGCTGGTGGGAGGCGTCCGCGGCCAGGCGGCGTTCGGCGGTGAGCATGCGTGCGATGCGCTCGGCGGAGCCGTCCAGCACGTCCGCCACCCGGTCCAGCTCGGGCACGCCGTACCGCTTGTGCCGCGGGCGGGGATCGCCCGAGCCGAGCCGCTCGGCCGTCTCCGCGAGGTCGGTCAGCGGCGATGCCAGCCGGTTCGCCTGGCGGACCGCCAGCAGCACGGCGGCCACCACCGCGAGCAGCGCGACCAGCGCGATGATCAGCAGCGTCCGGCCGACCTCGCGGGTCACCGAGGAGCGCGGCTCCTGGACGGTGACCGTCTCGCCCTCCTCGCCGGGCGCGGTCGCGCTGATGACGTCACCGGACGGCTTGGTGCCGACCTCGATGGGCGCCTCGCCGGGCAGCCGGATCACCGCGTAGTAGCGGTCCTGCGTGACCTGGTCGCGCAGCACCTCGGCGTCGACCTGCTGGGACCCGAAGAGCCGGCTGTCGACGATGCTGGCGAGGCGGACCGCCTCGGACTCCACCCGCTCCTGGGCACTGTTGCTGATCGTCCGGGTCTCCACGATGACGAGTGAGACACCGAAGACGGCGATCACGACCAGCACCACGGCGAGCGTGGACTGGATCAGTCGGCGGCGCATGTCCTGTTACCCGTGCCTGCCCTGTGGCTCAGCTCTTCTCGAAACGGAAGCCCACGCCGCGCACGGTGGCGATGAAGCGGGGGTTGGCCGCGTCGTCGCCGAGCTTCTTGCGCAGCCAGGAGATGTGCATGTCGAGGGTCTTGGTCGACGACCACCAGGTCGTGTCCCAGACCTCGCGCATCAGCTGGTCGCGGGTGACGACCCGGCCGGCGTCGCGCACCAGTACCCGCAGCAGGTCGAACTCCTTGGCGGTGAGCTGGAGCTCCTCCTCGCCCATCCAGGCGCGGTGCGACTCGACGTCGATGCGCACGCCGTGCGTGGCGGGCGGCTGCTGCGGCTCGGCGGCGCCGCGCCGCAGCAGGGCCCGGACTCGGGCGAGCAGCTCGGCGAGCCGGAAGGGCTTGGTGACGTAGTCGTCGGCGCCCGCGTCGAGCCCGACGACGGTGTCCACCTCGTCGGCGCGCGCGGTCAGGATGAGGATCGGGATGGTGTGGCCCTCGCCACGCAGGCGGCGGGCCACCTCCAGTCCGTCCATGCCGGGCAGACCCAGGTCGAGCACGACCAGGTCGACGCCGCCCTGGAGTCCTGCGTCGAGAGCGGTGGGGCCGTCCTCACGCACCTCGACCTCGTAGCCCTCCCGGCGCAGAGCACGGGCCAGTGGCTCCGAGATGGACGCGTCGTCCTCGGCGAGCAGTACACGGGTCATGGAGTGATGGTAGACCTGCGTGGCCCTGAGCTGGGGTGTGACCGGAAGCCTTGATTCTTACCGCTGGCATACCCGCTTCTTACGTTCCGGGGGAACGCTGACGAACCTCTGCCTATGGGGTGCGATCCTGGTAAGGACCTTGGAAACGAGGCCCACGGTTCCCCCGACACCTGTGATCCTCCTCTCAAGTCCTTCCATATGCGGCAGTGTCCTGCCGTATGGTGAAACAACGCCTGTAGCCCTAGGCGACCTTCTGCGGCCCTCTGCCCTGAAGGTCTCTTTTGTGTCGGGCCTCGTCGTGCGGCGACGCGCGTAGAGGCGTGGACCCCCCACGTGGACCCCGGAGGCGACCGCCCACCGCTCCGTGCCCCGGAGCGGCCCCCGTAGGCGTCGGGGACGACGGCCGTACGCTCCGGTGCCGACAGCCCCCACCGGGCGCACCACCCCTGTCGCGGGGCGCGTCCCGACCAGCAAGGAACGACCATGGCGTCCAGCCTGACGAAGGACTCGGCCCGCCCGGGCACCCCCGGCTCCGAGAAGACCTTCTTCGGCCACCCCCGCGGACTGGCCACACTCTTCATGACCGAGATGTGGGAGCGATTCTCCTACTACGGCATGAGGGCCCTGCTCCCGCTGTACCTGGTGGCCCCGGGTGGCCTGCACCTCGACGCGGCCACGGCGACGGCGATCTACTCCGTGTACGTGTCGCTGGTGTACCTGCTCACCATGCCCGGCGGCTGGTTCGGCGACCGCGTCTGGGGGCCGCGCAAGACGGTCGCCATCGCCGGCGGGGTCATCATGCTGGGCCACCTCACGCTGGCCCTGCCCTCCTCCGGCACCTTCTACGCCGGCCTCGGCCTGGTCGCGATCGGTTCGGGTCTGCTGAAGGCCAACATCTCGACGATGGTCGGCCACCTCTACGACGGACCGGACGACCCGCGCCGCGACGGTGGCTTCACCGTCTTCTACATGGGCATCAACCTCGGCGCCTTCGCGGCGCCGCTGGTCATCGGCACCATCGGTGAGAGCGTCAACTGGCACCTGGGCTTCGCGCTCGCCGCACTCGGCATGGCGCTGGGTCTCGTCCAGTTCCTGATCGGCTCGCGCAACCTGGCCGAGCGCTCCAGCGTCGTCCCGACGCCGCTGTCCGCCGAGGAGAAGACGTCCACGCTGCGCAAGGCCGGGATCTGGGCCGGTATCGCGGCCGTCTTCTACGCGATCGTCGGCTTCTCCGGCAACTACACGCTGAACTGGATCCTCGTCCCGCTGACCCTGCTCGGCGTGATCATCCCGATCATGGTTCTGGTCCGCATCAAGCGCGACAAGGACCTGGACCGTGCCGAGCAGTCGAAGATGTCCGCGTACATCTGGTTCTTCGTGGCCGCGGCCGTGTTCTGGATGATCTACGACCAGGGCGGCTCGACGCTGTCGATCTTCGCGGACTCCTCCGCCGAGAACAGCGTCTTCGGCTGGGCGTTCCCGGTCTCCTGGTACCAGTCGGTCAACCCGGTCCTGATCATGGCGCTGGCCCCGGTCTTCGCCTGGTTCTGGCTGGCGCTGAACCGGCGCGGCAAGGAGCCGAGCACGATCGTGAAGTTCGGCTCGGGTCTGGTCCTGGTCGGCGCGTCCTTCTTCCTCTTCCTGGCCCCGCTGTCGATCGCCGAGGGCGGTCACAAGGCGGCGGCGCTGTGGCTGGTGGCGATCTACTTCACGCAGACCGTCGGTGAGCTGCTGCTCTCCCCGGTGGGTCTGTCGGTGACGACGAAGATGGCACCCGCGAAGTACGCCTCGCAGATGATGGGCGTCTGGTTCCTGGCCGTCACCGCCGGTGACGCCACGACCGGTCTGCTCTCCATCGCCGGGGTCGACCTGAACAAGGCGAACATCGTGACTCTGGAGGCCACGCTCGCCGTCCTCGCCGGTGGCGCGGTGTGGATGTACCGCAAGAAGGTCAAGGAGCTCATGGGCGACGTCCGCTGACCCGCCCCGCCGAGCCATGACGAAGGGCCGCCGCATCCCGAGGGTGCGGCGGCCCTTTCGCGTGCACGAGGGCATGCGCGCGCGTCAGGCCTTCGTCGTCGGGTCCTTCGTCGTCGGGTCCTTCGCCGTCGGGTCCTTCGCCGTCGGATCCATCATCGTCGGATCCATCATCGTCGGACCTTCGTCGTCGGATCCTTCGCCGTCGGATCCTTCCCGTACGGCACGGAGGACCGTTCCTCGTCTTCCGTACCGGCGTCGGGCGTGACCCAGGGCAGGTCCGGGGCGGCGGAGGGGGTGTTCGCTGCTGTGCCGGTCCCGCCACGCCTCACCGGGCGGTGCGGCAGTGCGGGCAGCCCCTTGCGACGGGCCGGGCGGGCCGCGTGGCCGGGGTGGCGGGGCCGCAGGTGGTCCACCAGGGCCAGGCCGGCGCGGAACACCGCCGCCGGTACGACCAGGAGGACCAGGACCCAGAACAGGGTCACGCCCCAGGGGCGGCCCACGCCCCAGGGGTGTTCGGCGAGGACCTTGCCGCCGTACTTCAGGGACACCGTGTAGTCGCCGTGCGCGCCGGCCGCGAGCTCCACGGGCAGCTCGACACGGACCTCGCCGCCGGGCCGGATCGTGCCCCGCCAGCGCTGGTCCTGCCACTGCGGGGCGAACACGCCGTGCGCGGTGCCGACCTGAAAGACGGGGTCCTTAACGGGGGACGTACCGACGTTGCCGACGGTGACCTCCAGGGTCCGGGCGGGCGGCGAACCGAACCAGGTCAGCACCCCGTCGCCGCCGCGCAGCCGGGTGTCAGCGGGCAGGGAGAGCCGCCCGCCGGACCGTTCCGCGGGCAGCGGCTCGACCGTGTGCCCGGCGATCCGGAGGGCCGCGTCGGCCTCGGCACCGGCCCCGGTCACCGTCGCCACGTGCACCACGCAGGGGCACGGCACCGGTGGCTCGACGACGGGCAGCGCACGGCGGAAGCGCCCTTCGGCGTCGGTGGTGACGGCCCGGCCGTCGGCGTTGGCGCAGGAGTAGGTGCCACCGGTCACACCCCGGTCCGGCTCGGCCTGCCCGCACACCAGCAGCGTCAGCAGGGCACGCGCCCGCCAGCCACTACCGCTGACCGTGACCGACCCACCCGCCCCGGCCTCCGCCTCGGACACCTCGACCCGGGGCCGATCCACCGCCCCGACGGGGCCGGCCCCCGCCAGAACCAGCAGAAACACGAACAGAACCGAGAGCGACAGGGACGAGAGACGTACCGCGCACGACATCGACGGCTCCAGGGATCGTCCGGGCGTGGCCACACCATCGACAGCCCGGGCAGCCGACGCCGACGGGCGTTCGGGGCGGGCGTACCTCGCCTCCGACGGGCGTCCGGGCACACGCACGGCATCAACAGCCCGAGCGGCCGGCCCCACCGGGCGCCCGGGGCGGGCGTACAGCGCCGACTCCAGGGGTCGTCCCGACGTGGACACACCATCGACGGCCCGAGCAGCCGACCGCAGCGGGTGTCCGGGCCATCCGCACGGCGTCGCCTCCAGCAGGGCCCCGGCCGTACGCAGGGCATCGACGGCCCGAGCAACCGGCAGCACCAGACGCCCGAGGCGGGCGTGCAGCGGCGGCCGCAGCCGGCCGGACCGTCGGCGTGCGGCGTCGGCTCCCGCGAACGTCCGGGGCATGCTCAGTGGCGGGCGCGTGCGCTCTGGTGACGTCGTGTCAGCCACAGGGTGCCCGCCGCGCCGGCGAGGAGGACCGTCCCGCCGAGCGTGCCGAGGGCTATGGCCGAGTCCTCGGGCCCGGTCTGCGCAAGCCCGGCGCCGGTGTCCGGGCCGGGCCCGGAACCGCCGCCCTGGGCGGAGCCGGTGCCGCCGCCGCTCGCGGCCTTGACGTCGAGGGTCAGGGACGGGCTCGGGTCATTGGTCGGGGTGCAAGTGGTCGTCGTACCGAGCGCTTTGATGGTGAGCACGGCGGCCGTGAAGGTGACCTCGCCGCTCTTCTTCGGCACATACGTCCCGCTCAGATCGTTGATCTTGATCGGGGTATTGGCCGGTACGGCGGCGTCGTTGGCGGGGCCGGTCACCGTGAGAGTGCCGCTGTCCGCGCCGCCCAGGGCGATCGTGGCGCTCGGGGTCATCGCGCCCTTGCCCAGTTCGACCGGGCTGGAGGAGACGCCCTTCTGCCAGGACATGGTGATCTTGTAGCCGTCACCGTCCTCGACGCCCTTGATGTCGATGGGCGAGACGGCGCTCTTGTCGCCGATCGGCGTCTTGCACTGGTAGTTGACGTCGACGACCTCGGCCCGGGCCACGGGGGCGGCCATCAACACCGCCGAGCCGGCCAGGGCCGCCGCGGACGCGAGCGCGGCGGTTCGATTCCGGTACGACACGGTGCCACTCCCCTTCCTGTTCCTGACGGCGTATCAGATCGGGCCGTCAAGGTACGCCCGGGGCCCAGAGGAAGGAAGACACAGCGCGCGCCGGATCTGTGGCGATCCGGCGCGCGGCGAGTGACGTATGAGGGGATGTACGGCGGGGATTTTGTGGGGACCGGCGGACGGTCCCCGGTCAAATCCGTGAGGACAGGCGGACGGTCCCCGGTCAAATCCGTGAGGACAGGCGGACGGTCCCCGGTCAAATCCGTGGGGACCGGCAGACGGTCCCCGGTCAGGCGGGTGCGCCCAGTTCCGCCCACACCGTCTTGCCCGCGACTCCCGGCGTGCGCACGACGCCCCAGTCCAGGCACAGCCGCTGGACGATGAACATGCCGTGGCCGCCCGGGCGCCCCGCCCGGTGCGGATTGCGGGGAGCCGGCTGCCCGGTGCCCCGGTCGGCGACCTCCAGACGGATCACCTTGTTGTCGCAGGTGATCCACAGCTGGTCCGGCCCCTCGGCGTGCAGGCAGGCGTTGGTGACCAACTCGGATACGACGAGCAGCACATCCTCGGCGGCGGCCCGCTGGTCGGCGGAGGCGGCGGGCAGCCAGCCCCACGCGTACAGCGCCTGGCGGGTGAAGTCGCGGGCGAGCGGAACGACACCGCTCTCCCCGTCGAAGCTCAGCCGGCGCACCTGCCGTCCCCCCGGCGGCGCCGCGGCTCCGGACGGCGCGCCCACGCCCTCGCCGGACGCAGTGGCCGCCGGTACGCCACCCTCGGACGCCCCGGAAGCGCCGCTGGGCTCCGGCCCGCGGTCGCCCGGCGGGTAAGGCCGGGTGGTGCTCATCAGCGCTTCACCTCACCGATTCACCAGTTCACGATTCAAAAGATTCTGTACACCGTCAGTCACGCAGTGCGCGGCATATCGGTTTCGTGGTGCCCCCCACACCCCGGCGGTCAACAGGTTCAGGTTGTCTCCTGCCCTGGCGTCCCGGCGGAACACCCCCGGATTCGGCACGAAAGGCGTGACGGACATAGGACGTCGGTCACAGCGGGAAGGCCGAGGCTCGGCGCGCCGACGCACCGCCGCTCAGCTCGACTCGTCGGCCAGGGCCGCCTCTAGCGTGTCGTGGACGGTGAAGACCGCGTCCGCACCCGTGATCTCGAATACGCGCGCCACCACCGGCTGCATCCCGGCGAGGGTCACACCGCCACCGGCGGCCTCCGCCTTCAGCCGTGCGCCGAGGAGCACGTTGAGCCCCGTGGAGTCGCAGAACTCCAGGCGCGCGCAGTCGATGACCAGGCGCTTGAATCCCTTGGCGAGGCAGTCCTCGAGTGGCTCACGCAACAAATCGGCGGTGTGGTGATCCAACTCACCCGCCGGGGTCACGACGGCGCTAGAGCCCTCTTCCCGCACCTCAACCAGAAGCCGGCCAGACTGTGCGCTGCCGACCGTCCCGCGGTCCATGCCGTCTCTCTCTCCTGACGTCGAGGCTGCTTGCTGACGCCCTCGAACACTACGCCTTCCTGACGTGCTCCGACACCCGAACAACTACACACAAACGGACATATGCCCACAGAACGCACTTGCGGTGGGCTCGGGAAAGCGGGTAGGCCTAGTAAGGACACGTACCCGACACACGGCCGGCTTTGGAGGCGCCGCACACCGCAGTGCACGTAATTGGCTCCGGCAGCCTTATGCCGAGAACGATGGAGGACATCATGTCACCCCGGCTCGACGCATCGCGTACCCAGAAAGCGACGTCGACACCCCCTCCGGAACATCTGGATCCCATCGAGCAGGACGAGACGCTCGTCACACACGACGACCTTCTCGCCGGACTTCCGGACATCCCCCCGTACGAGCAGGTCGACGCGGTCGACGCACGGGCTCTGTCCAAGACCCTCTTCGAGCGCCTCGAAGCGCTGGAGGAAGGCACGCACGAGTACTCGTACGTCCGCAACACGCTTGTCGAACTGAATCTCGCGCTGGTCAAGTTCGCCGCTTCCCGGTTCCGCTCCCGCAGCGAGCCGATGGAGGACATCATCCAGGTCGGCACCATCGGCCTCATCAAGGCGATCGACCGGTTCGAACTCTCCCGGGGTGTCGAGTTCCCCACCTTCGCGATGCCGACCATCGTCGGCGAGATCAAGCGCTTCTTCCGCGACACCTCGTGGTCCGTGCGCGTTCCGCGGCGGCTCCAGGAGCTCCGGCTCGACCTGGCCAAGGCCGGTGACGAGCTGGCGCAGAAGCTGGACCGCGCCCCGACGGTGACGGAACTGGCCGAGCGCCTGGGCCTGTCCAAGGACGAGGTCGTCGAGGGCATGGCCGCCTCGAACGCCTACACCGCCTCCTCGCTGGACGCCCAGCCGGAGGAGGACGACTCCGAGGGCGCGCTCGCGGACCGCATCGGCTACGAGGACCACGGACTCGAAGGCATCGAGTACGTCGAGTCGTTGAAGCCGCTGATCGCCGAACTGCCCCCGCGCGACCGGAAGATCCTGTCGCTGCGGTTCGTCGCGGGTCTCACGCAGTCGGAGATCGGCGAGGAACTGGGCATCTCGCAGATGCACGTGTCGCGACTGCTGTCGCGGACGCTGGTACGGCTCCGCAAGGGGCTGACCGTCGAGGAGTGATCCTCGTGTGAACCCTGCCGGGTGACGTGTCCTTCGGGGGCGGACCGAACGGTCCGCCCCCGGGCGCGTGACACCTCTGGTCCGTGGCCTCTTGTCAGGAGTTGAGGAACAGCGCCGCCGTCGGCAGCAGCGGGGCCGTCAGGCTCAGTAGCCAGTAGGTGTGCGGAGCGAGGGTCGTCCTGCGCCGCAGCGGCATGTTGGCGAGCAACCAGACCAGGCCGTACAGCGTGACGACGGGGACCACGATCACGAGCCAGAGGGCCATGCCGTCGTTCTCGGTGGGTTCCCGCGTGGTCCAGCCGGCCGCGGCGAGCGGCCCGTTCGCGGCGAGGTACCACAGCAGCCAGAACGGCACCACGCCCGGTATTCCGAGCAGCAGGTTCACCAGGAGCGGTGCCGACCAGTGTCTTGTCATCCGTCCCGCTCCCCGTCGGTGATCAGAGAACCCTTTCGCCGCGCCTCCAGACTCCCGTGACCAGGGGAACGCCGGGGCGGTAGGCCAGGTGGACGTGGCTCGGGGCGTCGAGGAGCGTCAGGTCGGCGTACGCGCCCGGGGTGATGCGGCCGATGTCGGTGCGCCGCAGGGCCGCCGCACCGCCCGCCGTGGCCGACCAGACGGCCTCGTCCGGGGTCATGCCCATGTCCCGTACGGCGAGCGCGACGCAGAACGGGACGGACGAGGTGAAGGACGAGCCCGGATTGCAGTCGGTGGAGAGGGCCACGGTGGCACCCGCGTCCAGGAGACGGCGGGCGTCCGGCCACTCGGCCCGCGTGGAGAACTCGGCGCCGGGCAGGAGGGTGGCGACCGTACGGCTGTTCGCCAGGGCGTCCACGTCCGCGTCGGTCAGGTGGGTGCAGTGGTCGGCGCTGGCCGCGTCCAGTTCGACGGCGAGCTGTACGCCCGGGCCGTACGAGAGCTGGTTGGCGTGGATACGGGGGTGCAGGCCCTTGGCCTTGCCCGCGGTGAGGATCGCGCGGGCCTGGTCGCCGTCGAAGGCGCCCTTCTCGCAGAAGACGTCGATCCAGCGGGCGTACGGGGCGCAGGCGTCGAGCATCTCGCCGGTGACGAGGGCGACGTAGCCGGCCGGGTCCTCGGTGAACTCGGGGGCGACGATGTGGGCTCCGAGATAGGTGACCTCGTCGGTGTGGGCTGCGGCGACGCGCAAAGCCCGGGCCTCGTCCTCGACGGTCAGGCCGTAGCCGGACTTGGTCTCGAAGGTCGTGGTGCCCTGACGGAGGGCCTCTTCGAGGTAACGGGTGACGTTGGCCTCGAGTTCCTCGTCGCTCGCGGCGCGGGTGGCGGCGACGGTCGTGCGGATGCCGCCCGCGCTGTACGGCCGCCCCGACATGCGGGCGTTGAACTCCTGTGTGCGGTCGCCCGCGAAGACGAGGTGCGAGTGGGAGTCCACGAAGCCCGGGAGGACCGCCCTGCCACCTGCGTCGACCCGATTGTCAGTGGCGGGTGCTTTGCTTTGATCACCGGTCCACACGACGCGGTCGCCCTCGATGGCGACGGCCGCGTCCTGGACCAGTCCGAGGGGGGAATTGTCACCTAGAGAGGGGTCGTTGGTGACCAGGGCGGCGATGTTGGTGATGAGCGTGCTTGCGGTGCTCGCGGAGTGGGCGGGGCTGACGGTCGTCGCGTTGCTCATGGCGTCCTTGGTGGCCTGGTCGGCGGTGGGGGCGGGTTCGGGGACAAAGGCAGGTGCGGGCCGTGCGGGTGGGCGGCCCGCTGCCGTCATCCGCGCAGTGCTTCGACGGCGTCCGCGAGGGCTTTCGGCACATCCGGTACGAGGGAGTGGACCCCGTCCCGTACGACGTGCCGACCTCCCACGACCGTATGCGACACGTCCGCTGCCGACGCGGCGAATACGGCCGTCTCGGCCCCGAGCCGCGGAAGCGGCCCTGCAGTCCTGACCGAGTCCAGCGCGATGGTGGTGAAGTCGGCGAGCGCGCCCGCCTCCAGGGTGCCTGCGCCGTCCCAGCCGAGGGCCGCGTGGCCGTCGGCCGAGGCCGCCCGCAGCAGGGCCGCCGCCGTCCAGTGACCTCGGGTACGGGTGCGCAGGCGCTCGTTGAGTTCCATGGCGCGTGCCTCTTCGAGCAGGTCGATGACGGCGTGGCTGTCGGAGCCGAGGGAGAGCGGAGAACCCTCGTTCTGCAGGGCGGCGGCGGGCCCGATGCCGTCGGCCAGGTCCCGCTCGGTGGTGGGGCACATACAGGTGCCGGTGCCGCTGCCGCCGATGAGGGAGACGTCCTCGGCGGTGAGGTGGGTGTTGTGGACACCGGTCGTGCGCGGCCCGAGGACACCGTGCAGGGCGAGCAGCTGCGTCGGGGTGCACCCGTGGATCTCCAGGCAGGCCTCGTTCTCGGCGGTCTGCTCCGACAGGTGCACATGCAGCGGGGCCCGCCGCTCCCCGGCCCACCTCGCGACGGTCGCCAGCTGGTCGGCGGGCACGGCCCGTACGGAGTGGATGGCCGCTCCGATCCGCGCGTGATCCCGTTCCTTGAGAACTGAACAGCGTTCGGCCCAGGCGTCCGCCGTGCCGTCGGAGAAGCGGAGCTGCTGGGCGGAGGGCGGCTGCCCGAAGCCGGAGGAGAGGTAGGCGGTGTCGAGGAGGGTGATGCGGATCCCGGCTTCGGCGGCGGCCGCGATCAGGGCCTCGCCCATCGCGTTGGGGTCGGCGTAGGGGGTGCCGCCGGGGGCGTGGTGGACATAGTGGAACTCGCCGACCGCCGTGATGCCGGCCAGGGCCATCTCGGCGTACACGGCGCGGGCCAGGGCGTGGTAGGTGTCCGGGGTGAGCCGGGCGGCCGTGGCGTACATGACCTCGCGCCAGGTCCAGAAGGTTCCGGAGCCCACCTGGACGGTGCCGCGCAGAGCCCGGTGGAAGGCGTGGCTGTGGGCGTTGGCCAGCCCGGGGAGGGTGAGGCCGCGCAGGACCTCGGCGCCGGGGGGCGGGGTGGTGACCTCGGTCCGGACGGCGGTGATGCGGCCGTCGTGGACGTCGAGGGCGACGCCCGGCTCGACGTGCGTGCCGAGCCAGGCGTGTTCCAGCCAGTACGTACGGGTCTGCTGGGTGGGCGTCACGTGCGGGCCAGTCCTTCCAGTACGTCGGCGAGGGCGAGTACCCCGGCCACGCAGTCGTCCTCGGCCGCGGACTCCGCCGGGGAGTGGGAGACGCCGGTCGGGTTGCGCACGAACAGCATGGCGGTCGGGATGCTCCCGGACAGGATCCCGGCGTCGTGTCCGGCGCCCGTGCCGAGGACGGGGACCGTGAGGCCGGTGTCCTTGCCGAGGATGCGGGCGAGTTCGTCGCGCAGGGCGTGGTCGAACTCGACGACGGGGGTGAACGACTCGCGGACGACGGCCAGCTCGACGCCGTGGGCGGCGGCGTACTCCCCGGCCGCCTTCTCCACACCGGCGACGACGGCGTCCAGGCTGTCCTGGTCGGCGGCCCGCGAGTCGAGCCAGCCGCGCACCAGGGAGGGGATGGCGTTGACGCCGTTGGGCTCCACGGCGATCTTGCCGAAGGTGGCGACGGCACCGGCGAGTTCGGCCTCGCGGCGGGCGGCGAGGACGGTCTCGGCGTAGGACAGCATGGGGTCGCGCCGGTCGGTGAGCCGGGTGGTGCCGGCGTGGTTGGCCTCGCCCCGGAAGTCGAACCGCCACCGGCCGTGCGGCCAGATCGCGCTGGCGATGCCGACCCGGTCGCCGGACAGGTCCAGGGCCCGGCCCTGCTCGACGTGGAGTTCGACGAAGGCGCCGATGCGGGCGAGCCGTTCGGGGTCCGGCCCGATGGCGTCGGGGTCGTAACCGGCGGCCTCCATGGCGCGCGGCAGGCTCACTCCGTCGCCGTCGGTCAGCTTGTGGGCGCTCTCGACGGTGAGCTGTCCGGCGGTGAGCCGGGATCCGACGCAGGCGAGCCCGAAGCGGGCGCCTTCCTCGTCACCGAAGTTCACGATGGCGAGGGGGCGGGTGAGCTGCGCGCCCCGGCCGCGCAGTTCGTCCAGCGCGGCGAAGGCGGACACCACGCCGAGGGGCCCGTCGAAGGCCCCGCCGTCCGGCACGGAGTCGAGATGCGACCCGGTGACGACGGCGTCCCCGGCGGCGGGGTCGCCGAGCCAGGCCCACTGGTTGCCGTTCCGGTCGGTCTCGTAGGTGAGCCCGCGCGCCTCGGCCTGGTCCTTGAACCAGGCCCGGCAGTCGAGGTCGGCGCCGGTCCAGGCGAAGCGACGGTAGCCGCCGGAGGTGGAGTTGCGGCCGATCGGCAGCAACTCCGCCCACATGCTGTGGAAGGTCACGCGTCGTCACCCTCGCGCATCGGGACACGGACGCCCTTGTCCCGGGCCACCGAGTCGGCGATGTCGTACCCGGCGTCGACATGCCGGATGACGCCCATGCCGGGGTCGTTCGTGAGGACCCGGCGGATCTTCTCTCCGGCCAGTTTCGTGCCGTCGGCCACCGTCACCTGCCCGGCGTGGATCGACCGTCCCATGCCGACGCCGCCTCCGTGGTGCAGGGACACCCAGGACGCCCCGGACGCCACGTTCACCATCGCGTTCAGCAGGGGCCAGTCGGCGATCGCGTCGGACCCGTCGAGCATGGCCTCGGTCTCCCGGTAGGGGGACGCGACGGATCCGCAGTCGAGGTGGTCGCGGCCGATGACGACCGGCGCGGCCAGCTCCCCGCTCGCGACCATGTCGTTGAACCGCTCGCCGGCCTTGTCCCGCTCCCCGTAGCCCAGCCAGCAGATACGGGCGGGCAGGCCCTGGAAGTGGACGCGTTCGCCGGCCATCTTGATCCAGCGGGCCAGGGACTCGTTCTCCGGGAAGAGGTCGAGGATCGCCTTGTCGGTCTTGGCGATGTCGGAGGCCTCGCCGGAGAGCGCGGCCCAGCGGAAGGGGCCCTTGCCCTCGCAGAACAGCGGGCGGATGTAGGCGGGGACGAAGCCGGGGAAGGCGAAGGCCCGGTCGTATCCGGCGAGCTGGGCCTCGCCCCGGATGGAGTTGCCGTAGTCGAAGACCTCGGCGCCGGCGTCCATGAAGCCGACCATGGCCTCGACATGCCGGGCCATGGACTCGCGGGCCCGGGTGGTGAACCCGGCCGGGTCCTTGGCGGCGGCGTCGGCCATGTCCTCGAAGGCGACGCCGACCGGCAGGTAGGCCAGGGGGTCGTGGGCCGAGGTCTGGTCGGTGACGATGTCGATCGGGGCGCCCTCGGCGAGCATCTGCGGGAGCAGCTCGGCGGCGTTGCCCAGCAGGCCGATGGAGAGCGGGCGGCGGGCGTCGCGGGCCTCGGTGGCGAGTTGGAGCGCGTGCGCCGGGTTGTCCGCCTTGACGTCGAGGTAGCGGTGCTCGATGCGGCGCTCGATGGCGCGCGGGTCGACGTCGACGCAGATGGCGACGCCGTCGTTCATGGTCACCGCGAGCGGCTGGGCGCCGCCCATGCCGCCGAGACCGGCGGTGAGGGTGATGGTCCCCGCGAGGGTGCCGCCGAACTTCTTCGCGGCGACGGCGGCGAAGGTCTCGTAGGTGCCCTGGAGGATGCCCTGGGTGCCGATGTAGATCCAGGAGCCGGCGGTCATCTGCCCGTACATGGTCAGGCCGAGGGCCTCCAGGCGGCGGAACTCCTCCCAGTTGGCCCAGTCGCCGACGAGGTTGGAGTTGGCGATGAGGACGCGCGGCGCCCACTCGTGGGTCTGCATGACGCCGACGGGACGGCCGGACTGGACGAGCATCGTCTCGTCCTGCTTCAGGCCCTTCAGCGTGCGCACCATCGCGTCGAAGGAGCGCCAGTCGCGTGCCGCCTTGCCGGTGCCGCCGTAGACGACGAGCTTGTCGGGGTGCTCGGCGACCTCCGGGTCGAGGTTGTTCTGCAGCATCCGCAGGGCGGCTTCCTGCTGCCATCCCAGGGCGCTCGGTTCCGTGCCGCGCGGTGCTCGGACGGGGCGGGGTCCTGACATGGTCTGCCTCCCGGCGGTCTGTTGTTACGTCTATTCACATCCTGACTTCATGAATAGAGCTAGTCAATACATGGGGAGGTCGGCGCGGCGGTGCCCCGGATGTTTGGCTGGATCCATGGATGACGACATTCAGGCAGGCGATTCGGGCACGGGGCGGGCGGCCCGGCGGGACGAGGCGGTGCGGGCCGCCGTGGAGCAGGGGCTGCTCGGGGCCGGCAGCCCCGTCGTCGGGCTGCTGGACGTCACCGGTATCCGGGAGTCGGCGGCGGAGCTGCGGGCGGCGTTCGACGCGGTCGTGGCACCGGGCACGCCCGTGCTGCACGCCTTCGCGGTGAAGGCGACCCCGCTGGTACCGGTGCTGCGGCTGCTGCGCGAGGAGGGCATCGGAGCGGAGGTGGCGAGCCCGGGCGAGTTGGCACTGGCGCGGGCGGCGGGGCTGGACCCGGAGATGACGGTCCTGGACTCACCCGCCAAGACACCGGCCGAACTGCGCGAGGCGCTGACGCTGGGCGTCGCCGTCAACGCGGACAACCCGCAGGAGCTGGACCGCATCGACGGCCTGATCAGTGCCGGCAGCAGCCGACCGCCCCTCGGGATCCGGGTGAATCCGCAGGTCGGCGGGGGTTCCATCGAGTCGACCTCGACGGCCACGGCGACGTCGAAGTTCGGGGTGGCGCTGCGCGACGAGGGGGCCCGGGAGTGGGTCGTGCGGGCGTACCAGGACCGCCCGTGGCTGACCCGGCTGCACGCACACACCGGCTCCCAGGGCATCCCGCTGTCGCTGCTGGCCCGGGGGGTGGCGGAGGTGTACGCGCTCGCCGAGGAGATCAACCGGCGGATCGGGCGACGCCAGATCGACACGCTCGACATCGGCGGCGGACTGCCGGTGAACTTCGCGTCGGACGCGACGACGCCGACCTACGAGCAGTACGCGCGGACGCTGGCCGAGGAGGTGCCGGGGCTGTTCGACGGGCGGTACGGGCTGGTCACCGAGTTCGGACGGTCGCTGCTGGCGAAGCACGGCACGGTGGTGGCGCGGGTCGAGTACGCGAAGACCTCCGGCGGACGGGCGGTCGCGGTGACGCACGCCGGTGTGCAGGTCGCCACGCGGACGGTGTACGCGCCGGAGAGCTGGCCGTTGAGGATCGCGGCGTATGACGCGAAGGGGCGGGTGAAGGAAGGGCCGGTAGTGGTGCAGGACGTCGCGGGGCCGGCCTGTTTCTCGGGGGACCTGCTGGCGGAGGGGCGATCCATGCCGGTGCTGGAGCAGGGCGATTACGCGGCGGCGCTGGATACGGGGGCGTACTACTTCGCGCATCACTATGGGTACAACTCGCTGGTGCGGCCCGGGGTTTATGGGTTCGGGCCGGGTGGGGAGAGGGGTGTCTCCTTCGCGGTCGTGCGGGAGGCGCAGACGGTGGAGGAGGTTGTGGCGGAGTCCGGTGGGGCGCATGTGGAGGCGCTGTTGAGTGGCCAGGCGCCGTGGGGGCGTACGTAGTTTCCGGCCTGCGGGCGCGTTGTGGCTGTTCGCGCCCACGCGGCGGAGCCGCAGGTTCAGCACAGCCCCGCACCCCTGAAGGAGCGCTCACACCAGCGCCGGCGACTTCCTGCGCGCCCCGCCCGGGGCCGCGTCCCCCGCCACGATGCCCGTGTTGCGATAGCCCTTGACCGGCTTGCCCGCCGGGCTGCCCGCGCCCCCGCGCAGCCAGTCCACCCGGACCCACAGCAACGCCTCGTCGGCCCGCTCCCGGCGGCCCAGCCACGCCGCCTTCAGCCACAGGCCCGCTCCGCAGCCGGCCAGCAGCATGCCGCCGGCGGCAGGGACGGCGAAGGCGGTGCCGAGGGCGGCGAGGAAGGCGAGGAGGAGCCACCAGCGGTGGTGGCGGCGCCAGTTGCGTACGGTCACCGCGCGGTCCTGGAGAACGTCGTGCTTGCCGGCGCGGGACGCGGAGGCGGCCAGGGTGACGCAGCGCTTGCGGCCTCCGCAGGCCACCACGGCCGTCGCCAGGAGGAACAGCGCCGCCCCGGCCAGGACGCCGATGCGGCGGCCGGTCAGTCCCGGTGCGAGGACGCCGATGCCCGCGGCGCACACGCCCAGCCACCACAGCGGTGCCGCCCCCGCCCGTACGACGACGGCGACCCGAGCCAGTCCTTGTCCTCCGCGCGTCACGTCAGCCTCCGTACCGTCTTCCGAATCCTCTGAAGGGGGTGCAGGAGAGGCACGTTAGCGACGCAACGTGAGACGGGTCTGAGAAACCGGCGCGCGCGCCGTGCCGGGCGCACGGCTGCGCCTGCGCCGCATGGTTGCTCAGTCGACGAACAGGCCCCGTGCCGCCGCCTTCGTGTCGAACTCCTCCAGGCGGGACTGGGCCTCGGGCAGGTCGTCGCACATCGCCTCCAGCAGCACCCGGCCGAGGAGCATCGGCGCACAGGCCGTGTCGAAGGCCAGGCCGGTGCCGACCGCGGCGGGGAGCAGCAGGTCGGACACCTTGGCGACCGGCGCGAAGGCGGAGTCGGCGACCGTGACGACGGTCAGCCCGGCCTCCTTGGCGTGGGCGAGGGTGTCGACGACCTCGCGGGGGTGCCGGGGCAGCGCGAAACAGAGCAGTGCGGTGGCACCGGCCCGGACGGCGGCGTCGATGCGGTCCTGGAGCATCGTGCCGCCCTCGTTGAGCAGCCGTACGTCGGGGTGGACCTTGGCGGCGAAGTAGGCGAAGCCGTGCGCCTGGGCGGCCGCCGCCCGCAGGCCGAGGACGGGGAGCGGCCGGGAGGACGCGAGGACGCGCCCGGCCCGCTGCACGGGCCCGGTGTCGGCCAGGGCCTCCGCCAGGTGCCGCAGGTTCGCGATCTCGGCCTCGACGGCCTGCTGGTACTCGTTGACGGACCCGGCGTCCGCCGCGGGTTCGGCGGGGGCGACCTCGCGCAGATGGCGGCGCAGGGCCGGGTAGCCGTCGAAGCCCAGGGCCACGGCGAAGCGGGTCACGGACGGCTGGCTGACCCCGGCCAGTTCGGCGAGTTCCACGCTCGACAGGAACGGCACGTCGGCGGCCCGCCGCACCATGCTGTGCGCGATACGCCGCTGGGTCGGCGTCAGCCGGTGGCCCTCGAAGAGCGCCTGCAACCGTGCGGCGGGGCTGTCCGAAAGGCCGGTGTTCCTGTCCGCGCTCGTCATGCGCTCCCCCTCGAGATGTCCGTGAACCTGTCGAGCAGCCGGGCCGCGGCCGTCACGTCGTCCGTGAGCGGCCGGTCGGCCGGGTCGTCGTCCAGCACCGCCCCGGCCAGCTCCAGCGCCCGGCCCAGTGGCAGACCCGGCTCGGGGGCGAGGCCGCGCTGACGCAGTGCCCGTACGGCGGCGACGAGTTCACAGCCGACGACGAGACGGTACGCGTCGCACGCGCGCAGCGCCTGCCGTGCCGCGAGCGAGGCGAAGCTGGCCTGTTCCTCGACGCCTCGGGAGAGTACAGCGTGGCCGAGCGACGCGGGCGCCGAGAAGGCGCGCAAGTCGCCCAGGGCGGCCCCGGCGGCGTACTCGAGGATCATCACGCCGGACGAGGCGGGCTCGCGATCGGCGAGGAAGGGCTGCAGGCGTGTGTAGGCAGGCTCGTTGAGGGCCGACAGACGGGACGTCGACAGCCGTGCCACCTGTGTCACCGCCAGCCTGAAGTGGTCCAGGGCGAGGGCCAGTTGCGCCTGGTAGAAGCCGCCGTGGTGGTAGGCGGCCATGTCCTCGGCGCAGATGAGGGGGTTTTCGGCCGCCGCGTTGATCTCGACGGCGAGTACGGCCTCCAGGGCGGCGGCGGCATCCTGCGCGGGGCCGTGGATCTGGGGCACGCAGCGGAAGCCGTACGGGTCCTGGATCCGGCCGAGGGGCGGTGCGGGCCGGTCCTCGGCGCCGATCAGTTCCCGCATGCTGCGGGCGACGTCGGTGGAGCCCCGGTGCGGCCGGACCGCGTGCACGGGCGCGGCGTAGGCCTCGTGGGAACCGTCGACGGCGAGCAACGACAGGGCGGCGACGACCTGGGTGGCGGCGATGAGCCCGCGCAGTTCGTGCAGGGCGAGGGCCGACTGGCCGAGGGTGAGAGCGTTACTGCTGATCAGAGCCAGCGCGTCGTTGTTGTCCAGGGGCTGTGACTCGGGGGCACCTGACCCGCGCCACGCGTGCTCCCCGGCCAGCGCCAGCCCCATCTGCGCCAGCGCCGCGATGTCGCCCGTGCCCACGGAGCCGAACTCGTTGACGACCGGGTACGCCCCGTTCTCCAGCGCCTCGCACAGGGCCGTGACGACGGTGGGCCGCAGCCCCGCACCGCCCGCGAGCAACTGGTTGGCCCGTACGGCGAGCATCGCCCGCACCTGCCGGGCGGGCAGCTCCGCGCCGATGGCGCCCGCGTGGCTGCGCAGCAGGCGCAGGCCGTGTCCGGCGGCGGTCTCGGTGGGCAGGTCCTCGTTCCGGTTGGCGCCCACACCGGTGGAACGGCCGTAGACACGTCCGGTCGCGGCGATCTGCCGGGCGGCGTTCCAGGACTCTTCGGCGCGCTTCATGGCGGCCGGGTCCGGGACCGGCCGCGCGGCCCCGTCGGCGAGGCGCACGACGTCCGTGACACCGAGCCCGCTGCCGTCGAGCACCACCGGGCCGCTCTCCAGGGAAACGGACATGTCCACGATCCGAGACGACATAGCGCCCAAACTCCCCTCAATCCTGACAACGGATCTTGCCCACCGGTCATCCGTTACCGCGGATTAACGCCGGAGCATTGACAACCTATTCAGACACCAAGAACTCTGCATGACGTTATACAGCCGGGCAAGGGACATCTCATGATCCAGTTCGATGCGGTCCACAAGCGCTTCCCGAACGGCACCACAGCAGTCCATGACCTCAGCCTCGAGCTGCCGGAAGGCGGCGTGACGGTCCTCGTCGGATCCTCCGGTTGCGGGAAGACGACCACCCTGCGGATGATCAACCGGATGGTGGAGCCGAGCTCCGGCACCGTCCGGGTCGGCGGCAAGGACGTCCAGCGCCAGGACGCCGCCGAGCTGCGCCGCTCCATCGGGTACGTCATCCAGCAGGCCGGCCTCTTCCCGCACCGGACGGTGCTCGACAACATCGCCACCGTGCCGCTGCTGCTCGGCTGGGGCCGCCGCAAGGCACGGGCCAGAGCAGCCGAACTCCTGGAGCTCGTGGGCCTGTCCGCCGACTCCGGCCGGCGCTACCCGCACCAGCTCTCCGGCGGCCAGCAGCAACGCGTCGGTGTGGCACGCGCCCTGGCCGCCGACCCGCCCGTGCTGCTCATGGACGAGCCGTTCGGCGCGGTCGACCCCGTCGTGCGCACCCAGCTGCAGGACGAACTGCTCCGCCTGCAGCAGGAGCTGAGCAAGACCATCGTCTTCGTCACGCACGACGTCGACGAGGCCGTCCGGCTCGGCGACCGCATCGCGGTCTTCCGCACCGGCGGCCACCTGGTGCAGTGCGCACCGCCCGCCGAGCTGCTGGCCCGCCCGGCCGACGACTTCGTCGCCGGCTTCCTCGGCGCCGAGCGCGGCCTGAAGCTGCTCTCCCTGAAGACCCTCGCGGACGTCCCACAGGGCCCGGCCCCCGAGGGCGGTGCCTGGAACCTCGTCCTCGACGAGGCACGCAGGCCGCTGCACTGGCGGTCGAGCGACACGAAGGACGCCGAGCTCCCCGTACGACCGCTCAAGGACACCGACTCCCTGCTGTCGGCCCTCGACGAGTCGGTCGCCTCCCCCACCGGCCTGGTCGCCCGGGTCGACGCGGACGGAGCTCTCACCGGCGTGACATCCCGCGACGACATACACGCGCACGCGGGCCGCGCCCACAGCGAAGCCCGGGTGGCCGCATGACCGTCGACCGGTCCTGGCTCGCCGACCACACGGGCGACCTCACGGCCCTCACCCTCTCCCACCTCCAGGCCGCCCTCACGGCCGTCCTCCTCGGCCTGCTGATCTCGCTTCCGCTGGCCGTTCTCGCCCACCGCGTGAAGCCCCTGCGCGGCTTCCTCCTCGGCGCCTCGAACGTCCTGTTCACCATTCCGTCGATCGCGGTCTTCGTCCTCCTGCTCCCGGTCTCCGGCCTGACCCGCACCACCACGGTCGTCGGGCTGACGATCTACACCCTGGTCGTCCTGCTCCGGAACACCGTCGAGGGCCTCGACTCGGTCCCGGCGAGGACGAAGGAGGCCGCGAGGGCGATGGGCACGCGTCCCCTGCGCACCCTGCTCACCGTCGAGCTTCCGCTCGCCCTGCCCGTGATCATGGCGGGTGTGCGGATCGCCACCGTCATGTCGATCTCCCTCGTGTCGGTGGCGACCTACATCGGTGACGGCGGCCTCGGCCAGCTGTTCACGGACGGCTTCCAGCGCAACTTCCCCACCCCGGTGATCGTCGGCGTCGTCCTGACCCTGCTCCTGGCCGTGCTGGCGGACGCCCTGCTGGTCGCCCTCCAGTACGTCCTCACTCCGTGGAAGAGGCGGCGAGCCTGAGATGTACGAGCTGTTCGAGAACCTCGGCGCCTGGCTGGTCAGCGGTGATCAGTGGTCCGGCCCCGACGGCATCGCCCACCGCATCGCCGAGCACCTGCAGTACTCGCTCCTGGCCACCCTCGTCGCGGCGGCCATCGGCCTCCCGCTGGGTCTGCTGATCGGCCACACCGGCCGGGGCGCGTTCCTCGCCATCAACCTCGCGTCCTTCGGCCGGGCCCTGCCCACCGTCGGTCTGGTGGTGCTGGTCTTCCTGGCCAGCGGGCTGTCCATGTGGCCGGTGTACATCGCGCTGGTCGCCCTCGCGGTCCCGGCGATCGTCACCAACACCTACGCGGGCATGACCTCCGTCGACCCGGACGTGAAGGACGCGGCACGCGGCCAGGGCATGCGCGGTCACCAGGTGCTTTTCCAGGTGGAGCTGCCGCTCGCCCTCCCCCTGGTCATGACGGGCCTGCGCCTGGCCCTGATCCAGGTGGTCGCCACCGCCACCATCGCCGCGTACGTCTCCTTCGGCGGTCTGGGCCGCTATGTCTTCGACGGCCTCGCCCAGCGTGACCTCGTCCAGGTGCTCGGCGGCGCGGTGCTGGTCGCGGTGATCGCCGTCGTCCTGGACCTCGCGCTCTCCGTCCTCCAGCGCTTCCTCGTCGTCCCCCGCTTCCGGCTCCGCTCGAGCGAGGGCATCCCTACCCGCACTGTCTAGGGAGTTCCCCTTGAACCGCAGGACCCTTCTCGGCGGCCTGTTCGCGGCCGCCTCCGTACCCGCCCTCTCCGCCTGCGCGAGCGGCATCACCTCCCTCGACAACCAGGGCACCACCACCGGTGGCGGCGGCTCCAGCAAGGGCGGCGTCACCATCGGCACCGCCAACTTCACCGAGAACCAGGTGCTCGGGTACCTGTACGCGGCCGTCCTGGAAGCGGCCGGTGTCCAGACCACCGTCCGCCCGAACCTCGGCACCCGCGAGATCCTCATCCCCGCGCTCAAGGGCGGCGACATCGACCTCCTCCCCGAGTACCAGGGGGCGCTCCTGCACTACCTCGATCCGAAGGCGACGGCGACCGAGGAGGGCGCGATGCAGAACGCGCTGACCATGGCCCTGCCGAAGGGACTCCAGGTCCTCCCGTACGGCATGGCCGAGGACTCGGACGCCTTCGCCGTCACCCGGGAGACGGCACGCAGGTACGGCCTGGCCTCCCTCGCGGATCTGAGGAAGCAGAACGGCAAGCTCGTCATCGGCGCCTCGGCCGAGGTGAAGAAGCGCCAGGTCGGTGTGGTCGGCCTCAAGGACGTGTACGGGGTGGAGTTCAAGGAGTTCAAGTCGCTCGACTCCTCCGGCCCGCTGGTCAAGGGCGCCCTGAAGAAGGGCGACGTGGACGTGGCCAACCTCTTCACCACCGACACGGACATCCGGGCCAACGACTGGGTGGTGCTGTCGGACCCCAGGAACCTGATCCCCGGCCAGCACGTCGTCCCCCTCATAGCCGACCGCAAGGCCGACTCCACCGTCCGCAAGGCCCTGGCCGCACTCGGCAACGTCCTGACCACCGCCCAGCTCACCGAGCTCAACCGCCAGGTGGACAAGGACAAGAAGGACCCGCAGGACGTGGCGGACGCCTACGCGAGGCAGCACGGGCTGATGAAGTGAGCGAAACCCCCGGCCCACAGGGGGGATATCCCCAGTGCGGCCGGTGCCCCCACTCCCTACCGTGGACCGCATGACCGGAATGGACGCGCGGGACACCGAGCTGAAGAAGGAACTCGACGCCACCCTGCACGCGCGCAGGGAGCTGGGCGAGGAGTACGAGTCCGCGCTGGTCGACTCGTTCCTGGAGAAGGTCGACCAGCGGATCGACGGCGCGGTGGACCGCCGGGTGCGCCGGCAGCTCGCCGAGCAGCAGATGCAGACGGCCCGGGACTCCCGGGCGCCTCGGCCCACGGACTCCTGGGGCGAGCGCTTCGGCTTCGGCATCGTCTCCCTGGTCCTCGCGGTGCCGCTGTCCGCGATCGGCGGGGGCGTGGCCCAGCTGCCCGGCATGCTCGTCGCCTGGGCCGGCATCGTGGGCGTCAACCTCGTCCAGGCCGTCCGCACCAACCCGGAACTGTTCGGCCGCAGCAAGTCCTCCCAGGCCGGTGGCTGGGAGGACTGAGCGGGCGCCCGCCGTTCAGGCCTGCCGGGTGGGCAGCGCGACGATCTGCCGCAGATTGACCCGGCGCGGCCGGCTGGTCGCGTAGGCCACCAGGTCGGCCAGCTCCTCGGCGGACAGCGCGCCCACCTGGTCCCGCAGCTCCGCCACCTGCCGGGCCAGTTCCGCGTCGCCGATGTGGGCGAGCAGCTCGCTCTCGACGAACCCGGGCTCGATGTTGGTGACCCGGACGTCCCGCGGCCCGAACTCGCCGCGCAGGGACTCCGACAGATAGGTGACGGCCGCCTTGGTCGCGCCGTAGACCGCGTAGTTCGGGAAGCTGACGTGCGCGGCGATGGACGAGATGTTCACGATGTCGGCCGTACGGCCGTCCGCGGCCGCGCCCACCAGGTCGCCGGTGAAGGCGCCGATGATCCGCAGCACACCGGCGACGTTGGTGTCGAGCATCCGCTGCCACTCGTCGGCGCGCCGGGCGTCGACGGGGTGCGGCAGCATCACGCCGGCGGAGTTGACGACCAGGTCGACGGGCCCGAACTCCGTGTGGATCCGGTCGGCGGCGGCCGCCACGGACGTCTCGTCGGTGACGTCCGCGACGACGGTCAGGGCCTGCCCGCCGTCGGCCCGGATCTTCCCGGCGAGCGCCGTCAGCCGTTCCTCACGCCGGGCCAGCAAAGCCACCCGGGCGCCCCGGTCGGCCAGCAGGACGGCGATGGCCTCACCGATCCCGCTCGCTGCTCCGGTGACGACGGCGGTACGGCCGGCCAGGTTCTCGTACGACATGGGAGATCCCCTCGGTGGTGGCCGGGGCGTCTCCCCGGCCTCGTCCACCACCCTCGGCACCGTCGGCCGCCCTACCCAGGGGGGCGCTTTTCCTGGGTCTGCCAGTACCAGGTTCGCCTCGCGCGAGGCGCCTAGGCTCGAAGGCATGGACGGAGAACTGGGAGATTTCCTGCGCTCGCGCCGTGCCCGTATCCAGCCGGAGGAGGTGGGGCTGCCCTCCTACGGCCGCCGACGTGTCCCGGGGCTGCGCCGTGAGGAGGTGGCGCAGCTGGCCGGGGTGAGCGTCGACTACTACGTCCGTCTGGAGCAGGGCAGGGGGCCCGGGGACCCGTCCCGGACGAAGTCCGGTGGCGTGTCGGACGCCGTGCTGGACGCGGTCGCGCGGGTGCTGCGGCTGGACGAGGCGGAGCACGCGTATCTGCGGGCGGTCGCCCGGCCCCGCCGGGTCGAGAGCGCACCGGCCTCGTCCGCTCGGCCCGGGCCCGGGGAGGCCGCGTCCCGGGTGCGCCCGGGTGTCCAGTTGATCCTGGACGGCATGGACCGCAATCCGGCGTACGTCCTGGACCACCGCATGGACGTCCTCGGCTGGAACGCGCTCGCCGACGCCCTGCTCGACTTCGGCGGACCCGGCTGCGAGGAGCTCAGCATCCCGCGCCGCGTCTTCCTCGACCCCGCCGCCCGCGAGATCTATCCGGACTGGGCGGCGATCGCGGGCCAGACGGTCGCCCATCTGCGGCTGCAGGCGGGCCACCACCCCGGGGACCCCGCCACCGGGGAACTGGTCGCCGAACTCTCCCGTGCCGACGAGGACTTCCGCAGCCTGTGGGCCGATCACCGGGTCAAGCCCTGCGACCACGGAGTGAAACAGCTGCGGCACCCGGTCGCCGGCCTGCTGACCCTCCCGTACGAGACCCTCGCGATCCCCGGGGCTCCGGACCAGACGATCGTCGCCTACACACCGGAACCGGGCTCGGAGACGGCGGAGCGCCTGGCGCTGCTGGGGAGTTGGGCGACGAGCCGGGCCGGCTGAGTCCGGGAAGAAAATGCGCGGGGACCGCCGCACCCCCTGTTCGGGGGGCGGGACGACGGCGGTCCCCGCGAGAGACGCGGGCCTGGTCAGGGCCGGGCTGGCGCGTCAGTAGGGTCCTTGGAGGTCCGGGAGCCGCTCCGGAGGTCCTTGACGCCTACGGCGTCGACCCGGGCGGGGAGCCGCTCCCGCCCTGCCGACACCCACCAATGTGCAGGACCCGTGTTAAGCGGGTGCTGCGCGAACGTGACACCCTCGTACCACTTCCGCGAAGTCCACGAAGATCACGGACGCCCCGAGTTCACCCGGTTCACGGGTGGTTCACCGGGTGTTCGCCGCCGCTTTCCCGGTCCTGGCGAGGAAGGACAGCAGGTCCTGCCGGCTGACCACACCGGTCGGCTTGCCCTCGACCAGGACGATCGCCGCGTCCGCCTTGCCCAGCACGGCCATCAGGTCCTCGACCGGTTCGCCGGAGCCGACCTGGGGCAGCGGGCCGCACATGTGCTTCTCCAGCGGGTCGTCGAGCGAGGCGCTCTTGCTGAACAGCGCGTCCAGCAGCTCGCGTTCGACGACCGAGCCGACGACCTCGGCGGCCATGACGTCGGGGTGGCCCGCGCCCGGCTTGACGACCGGCATCTGCGAGACGCCGTACTCACGCAGTACGTCGATGGCCTGGCCGACCGTCTCCTCCGGGTGCATGTGGACGAGGGAGGGCATGCGGTCGCCCTCCTTGTCGGCCAGGACGTCGCCGACGCGGGCGCTCGGGCCCGAGTCCTCGAGGAAGCCGTAGTCGGCCATCCACTCGTCGTTGAAGATCTTGCTGAGGTAGCCGCGCCCGCTGTCCGGCAGCAGGACCACCACGACGTCGTCCTCGCCGAGCCGGGCGGCGACCTCCAGCGCGGCGACGACCGCCATGCCGCAGGAGCCGCCGACCAGGAGGCCCTCCTCCTTGGCCAGGCGGCGGGTCATCTGGAAGGAGTCCTTGTCGGACACGGCGACGATCTCGTCCGCGACGGTCCGGTCGTAGGCGGTCGGCCAGAAGTCCTCGCCGACGCCCTCGACGAGGTACGGCCGCCCGGAGCCGCCGGAGTAGACGGAGCCCTCGGGGTCGGCGCCGACCACCCGCACCTTGCCGTCGCTGATCTCCTTCAGATAGCGCCCGGTCCCGGAGATGGTGCCGCCGGTGCCCACGCCCGTCACGAAGTGGGTGATCTTCCCCTCCGTCTGCTCCCACAGCTCGGGGCCGGTGGAGTGGTAGTGGGAGAGCGGGTTGTGGGGGTTGGAGTACTGGTCGGGCTTCCAGGCGCCCGGCGTCTCACGGACCAGCCGGTCGGAGACGTTGTAGTACGAGTCCGGGTGCTCGGGGTCCACGGCGGTCGGGCAGACGACGACCTCGGCGCCGTACGCGCGCAGCACGTTGATCTTGTCGGTGCTCACCTTGTCGGGGCACACGAAGATGCACTTGTACCCCTTCTGCTGCGCCACGATGGCGAGCCCCACGCCGGTGTTGCCGCTGGTCGGCTCGACGATCGTGCCGCCGGGCTTGAGCGCGCCGCTCTCCTCCGCGGCCTCGATCATGCGCAGGGCGATGCGGTCCTTCACGGATCCGCCGGGGTTGAAGTACTCCACCTTGGCCAGGACGGTCGCCCTGATGCCTTTGGTCACGCTGTTGAGCCTCACCAGCGGGGTGTTGCCGACGAGGCTGATCATCGAGTCGTGGAACTGCACCGTTGTCTCCGGATGCCGCAGAAGAAGTGGTCTGTGTGGTGCCGCCAGCCTATGTGCTGCCCGTGGTCCGTGACGGTCGTTCACTCCGCGTTGAGATTGGGCGACGGCCTGTACGGGGCAAGCACTGGGTGTACGGGTTCGAGGAGGTGGCGGCGACGCATGACGAGCATGTCGAGGGCGAGGGTGGCCCGGCGGATCGCGGCCGGCGCGGCGTACGGCGGCGGCGGGATCGGTCTGGCGGGGGCGGCCGCCGTGGGGCTTGTGCTGGCGGAGGTGCAGCTGGCGCGGCGCCGGGTGGGCAACGGCACGTCCGGGCACGTGCCGAACGCGGACGGGCTGTACGGCCGTGCGTACGCCGGCTCCGGTGAGTCGCCGCTGCGGCTGACGATGCTGGGCGACTCCACGGCCGCGGGCCAGGGCGTGCACCGTTCCGGGCAGACACCGGGTGCGCTGCTGGCGTCGGGGCTCGCGGCGCTGGCGGAATGCCCGGTGCGGTTGCGCACGGTGGCGACACCCGGGGCGCGTTCGGACGACCTGGACCGCCAGGTGGCCCTGGTGCTGGCCGACTCCGATCCGGTGCCCGACATCTGCGTGATCATGGTCGGCGCGAACGACGTCACCCACCGCATGCCCCCGACCCGCTCGGTCCGCTGCCTGGCGTCGGCGGTACGGCGGCTGCGCACGGCCGGCGCGGAGGTGGTGGTCGGCACCTGTCCCGACCTGGGCACCATCGAGCCGGTCCGGCAGCCGTTGCGCTGGCTGGCGCGACGGGCCTCCCGCCAGCTGGCGGCCGCCCAGACGATCGGAGTGGTCGAGCAGGGCGGCCGCACCGTGTCCCTGGGCGACCTGCTGGGCCCCGAGTTCGCCGAGAACCCGCGCGAGCTGTTCGGCCCCGACAGCTACCACCCCTCCGCCGAGGGATATGCGACGGCGGCGATGGCGGTCCTGCCGAGCGTCTGCGCCTCCCTCGGCCTGTGGCCGGCCGAGGAGGAGCGGCCGGACGCCTCCCGTCGCGAGGGCTTCCTGCCGGTGGCCCGGGCGGCGGCGGAGGCCGCGTCGGAGGCGGGCACGGAGGTCGCGGCGGCGATGCCGAGCGGGTCGCGGGGACCCTGGGCCCTGCTCAAGCGCCGGCGGCGCAGGCGGGTACCCGAGCAGGAGCCGGCGCCTGCCACGCCCTCGAACTGAAGGCAGGGAAAGCAAGCGCTTAGTAAACTGCGGCCAGGGTCACACCGCGAGACCCGTGACCCAGCCCATACGTACGGGTAACTTCCCAGACAGCCCAGCCAGACCACCCGGTACGTCAATGGAGCCGTGATGCCCGAAGCCGTGATCGTCTCAGCCGCCCGCTCCCCCATCGGCCGCGCCGTCAAGGGCTCCCTCAAGGACCTCCGCCCCGACGACCTGGCCGCCACGATCGTCCAGACCGCCCTGGCCAAGGTCCCCGAGCTGGACCCGAAGGACATCGACGACCTGATGCTCGGCTGCGGCCTGCCCGGCGGCGAGCAGGGCCACAACCTCGGCCGCATCGTGGCCGTGCAGATGGGGATGGACCACCTGCCGGGCTGCACCGTCACCCGGTACTGCTCCTCCTCCCTGCAGACCTCCCGCATGGCCCTGCACGCCATCAAGGCCGGCGAGGGCGACGTCTTCATCTCGGCGGGCGTCGAGACCGTCTCCCGGTACGCGAACGGCAGCTCGGACATCCCCGGCACGCACAACCCGCTCTTCGCCGACGCCGAGGCCCGCACCGCCGAGACCGCCCAGTCCGAGGGCTCGACCTGGCACGACCCGCGCGAGGACGGCCTGCTGCCCGACCCGTACATCGCGATGGGCCAGACCGCCGAGAACCTGGCCCGCGCCAAGGGCGTCACCCGCCAGGACATGGACGAGTTCGGCGTCCGCTCGCAGAACCTCGCCGAGGAAGCCATCAAGAACGGCTTCTGGGAGCGCGAGATCACCCCGGTGACGCTCCCCGACGGCACGGTCGTCGCCAAGGACGACGGCCCCCGCGCCGGCGTCACCCTGGAGGGCGTCCAGGGCCTCAAGCCGGTCTTCCGCCCCGACGGCCTGGTCACCGCCGCCAACTGCTGCCCGCTGAACGACGGCGCCGCCGCGCTCGTGATCATGTCCGACACCAAGGCCCGGGAGCTCGGCCTCACCCCGCTCGCCCGCATCGTGTCGACCGGCGTCTCCGGCCTCTCCCCCGAGATCATGGGCCTCGGCCCGGTCGAGGCGAGCAAGCAGGCCCTGGGCCGCGCCGGCCTGACCATCGACGACATCGACCTGGTCGAGATCAACGAGGCGTTCGCCGCCCAGGTGATCCCCTCCTACCGCGACCTGGGCATCCCGCTGGAGAAGCTGAACGTCAACGGCGGTGCCATCGCCGTCGGCCACCCCTTCGGCATGACCGGCGCCCGCATCACCACCACGCTCATCAACTCCCTCCAGTTCCACGACAAGCAGTTCGGTCTGGAGACGATGTGCGTCGGCGGCGGCCAGGGCATGGCCATGGTCATCGAGCGCCTCAGCTGAGCACCGCACCGTAGCCGCCATAGCACCGGCTGTGAGGCGTTGGCCCGGAACCCCGGAAACTCCAGGGTTCCGGGCCGTTTTGTGATCCAATCTCCCCCAGGATGTGACGTATCTCCCTCCGCCCGGGGAGAAGCGCAGGTCACAGCAGCCACACCCCCTCCCCCGAGGCCGAAGCCCTGTCCGTTTCGTGACGTTACGCAATGACAGCTGGTTAGTCCGCCCTTCAAGCTGATGTAGGAAGTCGGGGGTCGACTTTGAACCGGGAGTACGTCAGTGAGCGCCATGCCGATCGCGTTGCTGGTCACCACGGCCGCCACGGGCGCCGTGGGCGTTGCCGTCCTGCGCACCGTCCTGCAGCTGCGGCGACAGGTCGCGGCCCTGCACACCGCACTGGCCGAGAACCGCGCCGCCGCCACCCGCGCCCTGCTGCCGGCCGCCCGCACTGCCGACACCGAGGAGATACGCGCCGCCGTCGCGGCCGCGCTGGCCGAGGAACGGGAGCGGGAGCTCGCCGAGGCGCGGGCGTTCTGGGCCGCCCAGGAGACCCGTGACGCCTCCGACGCGCCCTCCCTGCTGGGCCTGCCCGAACACGATCTGTTCCTGCCCCGGCAGGCCGATTTCGCGGGTCTGGAGTCGGTGTCCGAGCCCGGCGCCGAGACCGAGGAACCGGCCGAGTCCCCGGAGCTGGCCGCGGCCCGCCGCCGTCACCCCTCCCACCCGGACTTCGTGCCGGCCCAGTCGCCCGTGGTGAACGACCACGAGCGCACGGTCGCCACCCTGGAGGAGCTGGCCTCCTCCCGCGTGGAGCTGACGGACGTCCGCCCGGGCCCGCTGGGGACCCTCGACGTCTACGTCTTCGCCGACGGCACGACCCTGTGCATGACCCCGGGCCACCGGGAAACCGCGGAACGCCTCGCCGCCGCCCTGCGCGCCGGCGAGACTCCGACCCTCCTGGGCGGCTCAGGCGTGTCAGGCGCGTACTCGCTCACGTTCGAGTGCGGCGAGGAGAACGTCTACATCCTGGCGGACAGGGTCATCTCGTCCCTGTAGTGGAGCGCCCCCTTCAGGGGCGCGGGGCTGTGTCGATGTGCGGCTCCGCCGCGTGGGCGCGAGCAACCACGACGCACCCCGCACCCGCGAACGACGCTCAGACCCCCGCCCGCTTCTGCGCCTCCTCCACCAACGTCACCGCTTCACCGACGTCGGCGTCACTGGGAACCACGACCGCCAGATCATGCCCGGCCACGGTGATCTGATCTGCGGCAGCAAACATCCCCGCATCCGGCATCTCCCGAGGCTCCACGCCCGGCTCCTCGAGCAGCTGCGCCCTCCGGGCCAACTCCCGGGCCAGCCCGAGAGCCTCAGCGGCAGCGCCCCGCTGCAGCCGGCTCTGGGGCGCGGCCCTCAAACGATCGGCGAAGTGATCCACCGCACGGGTCAGAGGCGTCGTATCAACCACGTCGCGAGCGTACGCGTCGCACCGGGACTGTTGCCAACGGGCGAACACTCAGGCACGGTGACCTGAAGGACCGGCTTACATCCCAGCGTCCGGAGGCGCCGATGTCCCAAGTCTTCTCCGAAGAGACCCATCGCAACCTGCTAGCCCGCATCCCCCACTGCACCGGTCGTGAGATCACCGACTGGCTTCGCACCGTCGAAGATGGCCCGGCGCTCTTCCGCTTCGAGGAAAAGGTCAGCTGGCTCCGGCACGAACACAACCTGGCCTACGGCCACGCCAAGGCGATCATCCACGAGTACGACCTGAGGAGGGCCGCGCGCAAACTGCTCTAGGCGCGGACAACGAGAAGGGCCCCGGCCGAAGCCGGGGCCCTATCGCGTACGACTGTCAGGACTGGCCGTACTAGTCGTTGCTGTTGAGGATCGAGATGAGCCTCAGGAACTCCAGGTAGATCCACACCAGCGTCAGCGTGAGGCCGAAGGCCGCGAACCACGCCTCCTCGCGCGGAGCCCCGTAGGCGATGCCGTCCTCGACCTGCTTGAAGTCCAGGGCGAGGAAGCAGGCGCCGAGGATGATGCCGATGACGCCGAAGATCACGCCGAGGGCACCACTGCGGAAGCCGAGGCCGTCACCGCCGCCGAACACCGCGAACAGCAGGTTCACGGTCATCAGCAGGATGAAGCCCAGCGCGGCCGCCATCACGAAGCCGTAGAAACGGCGGTTGACGCGGATCCAGCCGGCCTTGTACGCGACCAGCACACCGGCGAACACCGCCATGGTGCCGATCACGGCCTGCATGGCCGCGCCGTCGGCGATGCGGTTGTCGACGATGTTGGAGACGACGCCGAGGAAGACACCCTCGAACGCGGCGTACGTCAGGATCAGCGCGGGCGAGGCCTTGCGCTTGAAGGACTGCACGAACGCCAGGACCATGCCGATCAGCGCGGCGCCGATACCGATGCCGTAGCTACGGCCGATGTTGGCGTCGTCGATCGGCAGCAGGGCCCAGGAGAGCGCGGCGGTGAGGATGAGCACACCGAGCGTGCTCGCCGTGCGCAGGACGACGTCGTCGATGGTCATCCGGCCGGTGGTGGCCGGCGCCTGCGGCGGTGCGCCGTGCTGCAGGTCCTGCTGGGCGTAAGGGTTCTGCGCGTACGGGTTCTGCGCGTACTGGTCGCCCGTCGGCTGCGCGTACGGGTTGCCCTGCGTGGCGACAGCGGGACCCCCGGCCTGCGGCGCGGTGTTGAAGCCCGCGTAGCCGTTGTCGCGGCTGAACCCCCGTCGCGAGAAGACCGGGTTTCTGCTCCTCATTTCACTCCTCCATGGCCACCAGGCGTGGCCTTGGCTCAAGAGTAATAGGTAGGCAAAGGAATGACCCTACTGCTTGGGGAGGATCTTTCCCTCGTCATGCTGCGCAACACGCTACGTGGCTTCGTGATTCCCCTCACCGGAGGGGGTCATTCATCAGCTCGCCCGAACCTCGTCCGAGCCCGGCCCGAAGGGGAACCCCGTGTACCCCTCCGCCAGGTCGGTCTCGGCGGCCCGGTTGGAGGCGATCCGCTCCAGCCGGGCGAGCTGGAGCCGGTCCTCGAAGCCGGTCGCGCCCGGGGCGCGGTGCAGCAGGGTCGTCATGTCGTAGGAGAACCGCTCGGCCTGCCAGATCCGGCGCAGGCAGGTCTCCGAGTAGGCATCCAGCAGTTCCGCCGAACCGGTCACCTTGCGGTGCGTCAGGGCCCGCGCGAACGTCACGACGTCGCCGACGGCGAGATTCAGCCCCTTGGCGCCGGTCGGCGGCACGATGTGCGCGGCGTCACCGGCGAGGAAGAGGCGGCCGTGGCGCATGGGCTCGTGGACGTAGGAGCGCATCGGGGTGACGGACTTCTGGGTGATGGGGCCGCGCTCCAGAGTCCAGTCGTCGGCGGTCTCGAAGCGGCGCTCCAGCTCGTCCCAGATCTCCTCGTCGCTCCACGCCCCCGCGTCGGTGCCGTCGGGCACCTGGAGGTAGAGGCGCGAGACGGACGGCGAGCGCATGGAGAGGAGGGCGAAGCCGCGGTCGTGGCGGGCGTAGACCAGCTCGTCGTGCGAGGGGGGCACGTCGGCGAGGATGCCGAGCCAGCCGAAAGGGTACGTCCGTTCGAAGACCTGGGTCAGTTCGGCCGGGATCGCCTTGCGGGCCACGCCCCAGAAGCCGTCGCAGCCGACGACGTAGTCACACTCCAGGACGTCCTCGCGGCCCTCGTGCCGGAAGCGGACGCGCGGGGCGTCGGTGCCGGCGTCCTCCACGGCCAGCGCCTCCGCCTCGAACAGCAGCGGGCCGCCCTCCCGGAGCTGGAGGGCGATGAGGTCCTTGCAGACCTCGGTCTGGGCGTAGACCATCACGGACCGGCCACCGGTGAGGGCCGGGAAGTCGACGCGGTGGCGCCGGCGGTCGAAGCGCAGTTCGATGCCGTCGTGGCGCAGGCCCTCGCGGTCCATGCGCTCCCCGGCGCCGGCCGCGCGCAGCACGTCCGCCGTGCCCTGCTCCAGGATCCCGGCCCGCTGCCGCCGCTCGACGTAGGCACGGTCGTGGCTCTCCAGGACGACGGAGTCGATGCCGGCGTTGTGGAGCAGCCGGGCCAGAAGGAGGCCGGCGGGGCCGGCTCCGATGATGCCGACGGTGGTGCGCATCGGGCACCTTCTCTCGCTCTTGTTCGTGTGGTGAAAATTTTTTCACCAGTACCGGATGTGAGTTTCCGACGGCATGCTCCCGCTGTCAACGGGCATGCCGTGAACTCTTCAATGAACCATGCAGGAGTCGGAAGGGTGCCCGGAGCCGGACTCGAACCGGCACGCCCGCGAAGGGGCAGCGAGGTTTAAGCTCGCCGTGTCTGCATTCCACCATCCGGGCAGGCCATGGGCTCCGCGTCGAGGTCCCGAGACTATCGGGACGGATCCCCCGAACAGCGGAAGCACGGACCGATGTTGTCTTATTTTATTGACGTCTGAGGGTGCATCAGCACACGGAACGCGCCATCCGCACTTGCCAATAGCCTTGCGTGCGGCGTTGGGCGCCGCATACGGAATGACGGAATTTCACCGCCTGAACGAGGGCACTCCACCTGTTCTCGACATCCGCCCCTCACGGGCCCCCGACACCGGGCCCACTCAGGGGCGTTCGTCATCCCCAGGTATGACACCGCCGCTCGCGGTCAGACCGAAGTCGGCCCCCGGAACGGGAACTGCGGGTGACTACAGGGGGGCGGGGGACCCGGACGATGGATCACGTCCTCACGACACCATCGCCGTCCCGACAGGAGTGCCATCCCGTGACCACCGCTTCCCTCGCCGACCGGGCCACCGCCGTAGCCGCGCGCGCCACGGATCTGTCGAAGATCTACGGGCAGGGTGAGACCCAGGTGGTCGCCCTGGACCGGGTCTCCGCCGACTTCCGGCAGGCCGAGTTCACCGCGATCATGGGCCCCTCCGGCTCCGGCAAGTCGACCCTGATGCACTGCGTGGCCGGTCTCGACTCCTTCTCCTCCGGGTCGGTGCGCATCGGCGACACCGAGCTCGGCTCCCTGAAGGACAAGCAGCTGACCAAGCTGCGCCGGGACAAGATCGGCTTCATCTTCCAGGCGTTCAATCTGCTGCCGACCCTGACGGCCCTGGAGAACATCACCCTTCCGATGGACATCGCGGGCCGTAAGCCGGACAAGCAGTGGCTGGATTCCGTCATCCGGATGGTCGGCCTGGCGGACCGGCTGGGCCACCGGCCCTCGCAGCTGTCGGGCGGTCAGCAGCAGCGCGTCGCCGTGGCGCGGGCGCTGGCGTCCAAACCCGAGATCATCTTCGGGGACGAGCCCACCGGAAACCTCGACTCGCGCTCCGGCGCCGAGGTGCTGGGCTTCCTGCGCAACTCCGTGCGGGAGCTGGGCCAGACGGTGGTGATGGTGACTCACGACCCGGTGGCCGCGGCCTACGCGGACCGGGTCGTCTTCCTCGCGGACGGCCGGATCGTGGACGAGATGCACGGGCCGACGGCCGACTCGGTACTCGACCGCATGAAGGCGTTCGACGCCAAGGGCCGCACCAGCTGATCCCCCGTCAGGACCGACAGGACTGAGAAGAAGAACCCATGTTCCGTACCGCCTTGCGCAACGTGCTCGCGCACAAGGCCCGGCTCCTGATGACCGTCCTCGCCGTGATGCTCGGCGTGGCCTTCGTGTCGGGGACCCTGGTCTTCACCAACACCATCTCCGACGCCTTCCAGAAGAGTTCCGCCAAGGGCTTCGACCAGGTCGACGTCGCCATGACGGCGGACTACCAGGACGGCGAGGGCGACCGGGTCGGCAAGCTCCACGAGCTGGACCAGGCCGTCCTCGACAAGAGCGAGCGGGTCCCCGGGGCCGCGTCCGCCATCGGCGTCGTGCAGAGCTTCACCGCCATCGCCGACAAGGACGGCAAGCTGATCGGCGAGGGCTTCCAGTCGCAGGGCGGCAACTACTGGGGCGCCGAGGACCCGCGCTACCCGCTGGCGAGCGGGCACGCGCCCAAGGGCCCGGGCGAGATCCTCATCGACTCCGAGACGGCCGAGCGCGCCGGGTACGAGGTCGGCGACACCGTACGGATGTCGGTGGACGGCCCGGTGCTGACCCCGAAGATCAGCGGCATCTTCACCACCGACGACGGCAACGTCGCGGCCGGCGGCAGCCTCACCCTGTTCGACACGGCGACCGCCCAGAAGCTGCTGGGCAAGCCGGGCGTGTACGACCAGATCGTCGTCAAGGCGAAGCCGGGCGTCACCCAGGCCGCGCTGAAGGCGGAGCTGGACAAGGCGATGCCCGAGGGCACCGTCGCCACCACCACCGGCCAGCAGCTCGCCGACGACCAGGCGGAGTCCATCTCCCGGTCGATGAGCGGCATGCAGACGGCCCTGCTGGTCTTCGCCGGCATCGCCCTGTTCGTCGGCACGTTCATCATCGCCAACACCTTCACCATGCTGGTCGCCCAGCGCACCAAGGAGCTGGCGCTGATGCGGGCGGTCGGCGCCTCGCGCCGGCAGGTGACGCGGTCGGTGCTCATCGAGGCGTTCGTGGTCGGGGCGGTCGCCGCCGTGACCGGTCTGGCCGCGGGCATCGGCATCGGGGCCGGACTGCGCGAGCTGATGGGCTCGTTCGGCGGGACCGTGCCCGACGGGCCGCTGGTCGTCAAGCCCGCCACGATCGTCGCCGCGCTCGCGGTCGGCATCCTGGTGACCATGCTGGCGGCGTGGCTGCCCGGCCGCCGGGCCGCGAAGATCCCGCCGGTGGCGGCCATGAACAGCGTGCACGCCAAGGCCACGACCAAGTCGCTGGTGCTGCGCAACACGCTGGGCGCGCTGGTCTCGGCCGCGGGCGTCGCGGTGGTCCTGGTGGCCTCCACGATGGACGGCTCGGACGGCCAGCTGCCCATGGGCCTCGGCGCGGTGCTGCTGATCATCGGCGTGTTCATCCTGACCCCGCTGCTGTCCCGCCCGCTGATCGCCGCCGCGGCACCGGTGCTGCGCGTCTTCGGCGTCTCCGGCAAGCTGGCCCGGCAGAACTCGGTACGCAACCCGCGCCGCACGGCCGCCACCGCCTCCGCGCTGATGATCGGCCTGACCCTGATCACCGGGATGACGGTGATGGCGGGCAGCCTCCAGCAGGCGATCGAGAAGATGGCGTCGTCGTCGGTCAAGGCCGACTACGTGGTGTCCATGGCGAACGGCAACCCGCTGTCGCCGGACGTCGAGCGGAAGCTGAAGCGGACCGAGGGCGTCAGCGCCACCAGCCCGATGCTCAACGCCGAGTCCCGGATCGACGGCCAGAGCGAGTACCTGACCGGCGTCAATGGCGCCGCGATCGGCGAGCTGGCCGGACCGAAGGTCGACAGCGGTTCCTTCAAGGTCGGCGGCGGCCAGGTCGTCGTGGACAGCGAGACCGCCAAGAGCTACGGCTGGAAGGCCGGTTCCAGCTTCAGCGCCTCCTTCGAGGACGGCGAGAAGCAGAAGCTGACGGTCGCCGGGACCTACGAGAGCAACGAGTTCCTGCGCGGCATCCTGCTCGACGAGAAGGTCCTCGCCCCGCACGTGTCGGACCCGTACAACATGAAGGTCATGGTGAAGACCTCCGACGGCCCGTCCGGCGCGACGCAGGACAAGCTGGAGAAGGCCCTCGGCACCAACCCGGCCATCAAGGTCCAGGACAAGCAGGACATCACCAACGAGATCGCGCAGATGTTCACGCTGATGCTGAACATGGTCTACGGCCTGCTCGCCATGGCGGTGATCGTGGCGATCCTCGGCGTCATCAACACCCTGGCCATGTCGGTCTTCGAACGGTCCCAGGAGATCGGCATGCTCCGGGCGATCGGCCTGGACCGCAAGGGCATCAAGCGGATGGTCCGCCTGGAGTCCCTGGTGATCTCCCTGTTCGGCGCGGTGCTGGGCATCGGCCTGGGCGTCTTCTTCGGCTGGGCGGCCGGTGAGCTGCTGGCCACGAAGCTGGCGACGTACGAGCTGGTCCTGCCCTGGGCGCGGATGGGTCTCTTCCTGCTGCTGGCCGCGACCGTGGGTGTCCTCGCGGCGCTGTGGCCGGCCCGGCGGGCGGCCCGGCTGAACATGCTGGAAGCGATCAAGGCGGAGTAGCGCGACACCGACGCGAGGGCCCCCTTTCCCGCCGGGCGGGAAAGGGGGCCTTGGTCGTGTCAGTTCCAGGTACGGGCGCGCAGGGGCATGCCCGACTCCCCGGATTCGGGGACCCGCACGGCGAGGATCTGGTTGACGCCGATGCGGTTGCGCTCGAAGGCGACCGCGCTGGCGGCCATGTACAGACGCCAGACGCGGGCGCGGCCGGGGCCGGTGAGCTGGACGGCACGCTTCCAGTCGGCCTCCAGGCGGTCGACCCACCGGCGCAGCGTGAGGGCGTAGTGCTCGCGGATCGACTCGACGTCGCGCACCTCGAAACCGGCGCGCTCCAGCTGGGTGACGGTGACACCGACGGGCTGGAGTTCACCGCCGGGAAAGACGTAGGAGTCGATGAACGCGTCGACCTCGTACGTCGACTCGTCCCGCTGCGGGCGGCGGGCGATCTGGTGGTTCAGCAGCCGGCCGCCGGGCTTGAGCAGGTCGTACAGGCCGTCGGCGTACTCCAGGTACCGTTCGGCGCCGACGTGTTCGGCCATGCCGATCGAGGAGATCGCGTCGTACGGGCCGTCGCGGACGTCCCGGTAGTCCTGTACGCGGATCTCGATCCGGTCGGTGAGGCCCTCTTCCGCGACGCGCTTGCGGGCGTAGGCGGCCTGCTCCTGGGAGAGCGTGACGCCGACGACGCTCACGCCGTGCTCGCGGGCGGCGTGGATGGCCATGGAACCCCAGCCGCAGCCGACGTCGAGCAGCCGCTGACCGGGGCTCAGGCCCAGCTTGCGGCAGACGAGTTCGAGCTTGTCGTGCTGCGCCTGTTCGAGAGTGGCGTCGGGGCCGGGCCAGTAGGCGCAGGAGTACACCATGGACGGGCCGAGGACGATCTCGTAGAAGTCGTTGCCGACGTCGTAGTGGTGGCTGATGGCGCGTCTGTCGCTGCGCTTGGTGTGCAGGTGGCGGCGGGGGGCGCGGGCCTCCTCGGGGGGCGGGGCGGGCGGCAGCGGGGTCCCGGCGAGCTTGATGAGCCCGCGTACGGCGGAGCGGACCTCGGGGTCGCGCAGGGCCTGGGCGAGGGTGCGGGCGTCCTCGCCGCGCTCCCAGATGTCTCCGGCGAGCAGGTCGAGAGCGGTGTAGAGGTCGCCCTCGATGTCCAGGTCGCCCGCCACCCAGGCGCGGGCCAGACCCAGTTCGCCCGGCTTCCACAGCAGGCGGCGCAGGGCGCGGCGGTTGCGTACGACCAGGGTCGGCGCGCCCGGCGGGCCCGCCTGCGAACCGTCCCAGGCGCGGATGCGCACCGGGGGCGGTGCTCCCAGCAACTGTGCGAAGAGGCCCTGCAGCCGCTGCGCGGCGTCTGCCATGGTGTACACCTCCGTGACGGGGAATCCCGGAATGTCCGACACCACGTAAACACCCGCGGGGCCTCAGCGCAGTCCCCGGCACGCGTCATGTCTGAGCAAAACCGCCACTTCGCCCACCCGGCGGTGAGTTCGTACAACGCCGAAGGACCTCCCGCAACGCCGAAGGACCTCCCGCACCACGGATGGCGGGAGGTCCTTCGGTTCGGTGCGGGCGACCGTGGGTCAGGAGGCCTTGGCCTTCTCCTCGGTCTTCTCCTTCGGCGCGGCGGCGACCGGGGCCGGCTTGGCGGCCTCGTAGAACTCTTCGCGCGGCGTCTCCATCGCGCCGAGGGAGACGACCTCGCGCTTGAGGAACATCGCCAGGGTCCAGTCGGCGAAGACGCGGATCTTGCGGTTCCAGGTCGGCATCGCCAGACCGTGGTAGCCACGGTGCATGTACCAGGCGAGACGGCCCTTGAGCTTGATCTTCATCTTGCCCATGACGATCATCGCGACGCCCTTGTGGAGGCCGAGACCGGCCACCGCGCCCTTGTTGGCGTGGGCGTAGTCCTTCTGCGGGAAGCCCCGCATGCCGGAGACCACGTTGTCGCCGAGGACCCGGGCCTGGCGCAGCGCGTGCTGGGCGTTCGGCGGGCACCAGGCGTTCTCGTTGCCGGCCTTGCGGCCGACGAGGTCCGGGACCTGCGCGTTGTCGCCGGCGGCCCAGATGTAGTCGGTGCCCTTGACCTGGAGCGTCGGCTCGCAGTCGACGTGACCGCGGGGGCCGAGGGGCAGGCCGTAGCGGGACAGGGCCGGGTTGGGCTTGACGCCGGCGGTCCAGACGATGGTGCTGGAGTCGACCTCGAGGCCGTTCTTCAGCACCACGTGGCCGTCGACGCAGGAGTCCATGGAGGTGGACAGGTAGACCTCGACACCGCGGCCCTCGAGGTGCTCCTTGCCGTACTTGCCGAGCTTGGGACCGACCTCGGGGAGGATCTTGTCGGCGGCGTCGACCAGGATGAAGCGCATGTCCTCACGGGACACGTTCTTGTAGTACTTCGCGGCGTCGCGGGCCATGTCCTCGACCTCGCCGATGGTCTCCGCACCGGCGAAACCGCCGCCCACGAAGACGAAGGTGAGCGCCTTGCGGCGGATCTCCTCGTCGGTGGTGGAGTCGGCCTTGTCCAGCTGCTCGAGGACGTGGTTGCGCAGGCCGATGGCCTCCTCGACGCCCTTCATGCCGATGCCCTGCTCGGCGAGACCGGGGATCGGGAAGGTGCGGGAGACCGCGCCGAGCGCGATCACCAGGTAGTCGAAGGGCAGCTCGTAGGCCTCGCCGACCAGCGGGGAGACCGTGGCGACCTTGCGGTCCTGGTCGATGGTGGTGACCCGGCCGGTGAGAACCTCCGCCTTGGGCAGCACGCGTCGCAGCGGGACGACGACGTGGCGCGGGGAGATGTTGCCGGCGGCGGCTTCGGGGAGGAAGGGCTGGTAGGTCATGTACGACCGGGGGTCGACGACCGTGACGGTCGCCTCTCCGTAGCGCATCTTCTTCTGGATGCGCCGAGCTGCGTACAGGCCTACGTACCCACCGCCTACTACGAGGATCCTGGGACGCTCCGTGGTGCTCATGCCATCGAGTATCCACCCGCCTCAGGGGGGTGGCTCGTGCGCCCCTTCACAAGCTCGGGCAGGGTGTGTGTTATCCTCCGCGGCCCGCGTGATCCATGTCATGGTGACAACCGGGATCCTTTGTGCACCCCGGGCCGTTGTCAATGCCGCGTGAGCTGCCTCTCTGGGCGGAAAGGGCCTCCGTGAGGCCACCCCGGAGTCCCGCTCCGGACTCCTTCCCAGACCTCTCCATACCATGCTTCTGAACATGTTCAAAGGCGCCTTGGGGCCCCGGATGGGTCAACCGGACCCTTCTTGTCGCTCTCGCGGGCCGAATTCCTTGTGAAGAACTTCACGAACTTTTCCGACGAGCTGTCGCCGGAGGGTTCACCAGAGCCCCCCGGACGCGCTCAAACGTGATCCATGCCTGCTCAGAAGCCGCCTACGCGACCGACCACGCGATGCCGTCGAGGATGTCGTGCTCGCTCACGACGACCTCCTCGGCGCCGATCCGCTCCATGATCGACAGCAGCACGAGGGCCCCCGCCGCGATCACGTCGACCCGGCCCGGGTGCATGGAGGGCACGGCCGCGCGCTCGGCGTGGGTGGAGCGCAGCAGCCACTCGGTGATCTCGCGGACCTTCTCGTGGGAGACGCGGGAGTGGTGGATGGCGGCCGAGTCGTACTCGGGCAGTTCCTGGGCGATCGCCGACACGGTCGTCACGGACCCGGCGAGCCCCACCAGCGTGCGGGCCTCGCGCAGCGGGACCGTCTCCTCGGCGAGGTCGAGGGCGGCCTCGATGTCCGCCCGCATCGCCGCGATCTGCTCCTTCGACGGCGGGTCACTCACCACGCCGTCCCGGACCAGGTGGCGCTCGGTCATCCGGACGCAGCCGATGTCCACCGAGCGGGCCGCCCGGACATGGTCGTCGCCGACGACGAACTCGGTCGAGCCGCCGCCGATGTCCACGACGAGGTAGGGCTTCGGGAGATGGTCTGCCCCGGCGAGCTCCTTGGTGGCGCCGGTGAAGGAGAACTCGGCCTCCTGGTCCCCGGAGATCACCTCGGGCTCGACGCCCAGGATGTCCAGCACGCCGCGCACGAACTCGTCGCGGTTCTCGGCGTCGCGGGAGGCGGAGGTCGCCACGAACCGGAGCCGCTGCGCCCCGTGCTCCTTGATGATCGCGGCGTATTCGCGGCACGCCGCGAAGGTCCGCTGCAGCGCCTCGGGGGCGAGCCGGCCGGTGCGGTCGACGCCCTGCCCGAGCCGCACGATGGTCATACGGCGGTCCAGGTCGACCAGCTCACCGGTGGTCGGGTCAGCGTCCGCGACCAGGAGCCGGATGGAGTTCGTACCGCAGTCCACGGCGGCGACACGGGTCATCGGTCGTCCTCCTCGGCGGTCGTCGCGCCCGTCACGCACGGGCCCTTGCGCCACCACTCCGGCAGCATCTCGATCGCCTCGTCCCCCAGCGGGTTCACCCCGGGCCCCGCGGCCAGCGAGTGGCCCACGAGCACGTGCAGGCACTTCACCCGGTCCGGCATGCCGCCCGCGCTCGGGAAGTTCTTCAGCTCCTCGATCTCGTCGCGCCGCCGGATGTAGTCCTCGTGCGCCGCCCGGTACGCCGCCGCCAGCTCCGGGTCCGAGGCCAGACGCTCGGTCATCTCCTTCATCACGCCGTTCGCCTCCAGCGTGCCGATGGCCGAGGCGGCTCGCGGGCACGTCAGGTAGTACAGCGTCGGGAACGGCGTCCCGTCCGGCAGCCGGGGCGCCGTCTCGACGACGTCGGGCTGCCCGCACGGGCACCGGTGCGCGATCGCGCGCAGACCGCGCGGGGGCCGACCGAGCTGCTGCTTGAAGGCCTCGACGTCCGCGTCGGTGGGCTCGGTGCGCGGGGTGGTCGGCGGGGGCGTTTCCATGACTGTCTTCAGGCTGTCTTTCTTTGAGTCAGATATCTGGCTGGGGTCCGGGTTCACCGGGCGGAGGCGTCGGACTTGTCGACGCCGTCCCACACGTTCGCGTACCAGACGCGGTCGGCCGTCCCGAGCACGGCGTGCGACTGCCGCGCCGCGTGCGGGTCGACGACGATGAATCCCGTCTCCCCCGGCATGACGTAGTGCAACCGCTGCCGGATCTGCTGTTCCGCGTATGCGTCGTCCTGCCAGCGCGCCTTCTGATCGCGCAGCCGTTCGACACGTTGGCGGGCCTGCTGCTGTTCGCGCTGGAGGTCGTCGATCTCGGCGCGCTGGGAGACGTACTCCCGCATCGGGTAGGCCAGCGCCACGATCAGTGTGCACATCACCAGGGCGAGCAGCGCGGCCCGGCCGGTCAGCCGGGAGCGGCGGGCCTGGCGCCGGGTCTGGGAGCGGTAGACCCGGGCCGCGGTCTGCTCGCCGAGCAGCCGGATCCTGGTCGCGGTGGAGAAACGGTCCCGGTCCTTCACGGCCATGATCTCCCCGCTCTCCCGCTCTCCCGCTCCACCGTCCGACGCGCGTACGTCCCCGGACACGGTACGGGACCGAGTACGGGGACGTACGTACGACTGGCTCAGGCTTGACCCTTATCGGGTCAGCCCGGTCAGCCCTTGAAGCGCGGGAAGGCGCTGCGGCCGGCGTAGACCGCGGCGTCGTCGAGGATCTCCTCGATGCGCAGCAGCTGGTTGTACTTGGCGACGCGCTCGGAGCGGGCCGGGGCGCCGGTCTTGATCTGGCCGCAGTTGGTGGCGACAGCCAGGTCGGCGATGGTGACGTCCTCGGTCTCGCCGGAGCGGTGGGACATCATGCACTTGAAGCCGTTGCGCTGCGCCAGCTCGACGGCGTCCAGGGTCTCGGTCAGCGAACCGATCTGGTTGACCTTGACCAGCAGGGCGTTGGCGGCGTTCTCGTCGATGCCGCGGGCGAGGCGCTCGGGGTTGGTGACGAACAGGTCGTCGCCGACGAGCTGGACCTTGTCGCCGAGCTTCTCGGTGATGGTCTTCCAGCCGTCCCAGTCGTCCTCGAACAGCGGGTCCTCGATGGAGACGAGCGGGTACGCGTCGACGAGCTCGGCGTAGTACTCGGTCATCTCGGCGGCTGAGCGCGTCTTGCCCTCGAAGGTGTAGGCGCCGTCCTTGTAGAACTCGGACGCGGCCACGTCGAGGGCGAGGGCGATCTGCTCGCCGGGGGTGTAGCCGGCCTCCTTGATCGCCTCGAGGATGAGGTCGAGGGCCTCGCGGTTGGAGCCGAGGTTCGGGGCGAAGCCGCCCTCGTCGCCGAGGCCGGTGGCCAGGCCCTTGCTCTTCAGGACCTTCTTCAGCGTGTGGTAGACCTCGGCGCCCCAGCGCAGGGCCTCGGAGAAGGACTCCGCGCCGATCGGGGCGATCATGAACTCCTGGATGTCCACGTTGGAGTCGGCGTGCGAGCCGCCGTTCAGGATGTTCATCATCGGCACCGGCAGCAGGTGCGCGTTCGGGCCGCCCAGGTAGCGGAACAGCGGCAGGTCGCTGGCCTCGGAGGCGGCGTGGGCGACGGCGAGGGAGACGCCGAGGATGGCGTTGGCGCCGAGGGAGCCCTTGTTGTCGGTGGCGTCCAGGTCGAACATCGCCTGGTCGATCAGGCGCTGCTCGGTGGCGTCGTAGCCGACGAGCTCCGGGCCGATCTGCTCGATGACCGCGAGGACGGCCTTCTCCACACCCTTGCCGAGGTAACGGTTCGAGTCGCCGTCACGCAGCTCGATGGCCTCGAAGGCGCCCGTGGAGGCGCCGGACGGGACGGCGGCACGACCGGTGCTGCCGTCGTCGAGGCCGACCTCGACCTCGACCGTGGGGTTGCCTCGGGAGTCCAGGATTTCCCGGGCTACGACGACGTCGATGGACGGCACGAGCATCTCCTTCTTATGTGACGCGGGTACGCGGGTCGCGGGGACCCGGCGAGGGCGGGCCGTGGTGGCTCGCGACATGAGCCTAACCGGCTCCGGCCGATCGGCCACCGGGTCGCCCACCCCATGGACAGAACCGAGCGTAAATTGTTTCCGAACGGAACAAAGACGGTTGTGGAAAAGCGGGGCAGAAAAAACCCCGCCCCGGCGCGTACGGGGGAACACGCACCGGGGCGGGGAGCCCGTGGGGACGGGGGCCGCCCCCCGAGGGGGGCGGAGGGCCGCTGCTTACTTCAGGTGCAGCTGCTGGCCCGGGTAGATGAGGTTGGCGTCCGAGACGATGTCCTTGTTCAGCTGGAACAGCTTCTCCCAGCCGCCCTCGACCTTCTCGTCCGACGCGATCGAGCTCAGGGTGTCGCCCTTGACGACCTTGTACTCGCCGTCGCCCTTCTTGACCTTCTTGCCGGTCGGGGTGGTGACGGTCTTCTTGGCGGCCGGGCGGTCCTCGGAGCGCGAGGCCGGCTGCTGGGTCTCGCGGGACTCGGTGCTCTGCTCGCTCTGCTGCGAGGAGCTGCCGGAGTCGTTCGAGGAGGAGCCGCCGCCGTTGTAGCCGGCACTCGACAGGCCCTTGCCGCAGACCGGCCAGGCACCCTTGCCCTGGCCCGCGAGGACCTTCTCGCCGATCTCGATCTGCTGCTCCTTGGTGGCCTGGTCGGCGGTGGCGGCGTACTTGGTGCCGCCGTAGCCGGACCAGGTGGAGGCGGAGAACTGCAGACCGCCGTAGTAGCCGTTGCCGGTGTTGATGGACCAGTTGCCGCCGGCCTCGCACTGGGCGACGGCGTCCCACTCGGAGGCGGTGGCGGCGGAGGCGCCGCCGGCGGCCATCAGCGGGGCGGCGACAGCGGCGCCGGTGACACCGGCGACGGCGATGGCACGGCTGGCCTTGGACGGACGGCGGTGCTTGCCCTTGCTGGAAAACAGCATGGAAGGATCCCCTCACCGACGCCTGCGAGGTGAGCTGTCGGGTTCGGGCCGGTTGAGTTGCCCGGCCGCGCCCCTCCCGGGACACGGCTTCACCCCAAGCCCTTCCGGCGCAACTGGCCGGTCGGGCACCTACCTTGGGTCCCCCGCTCCTGCCTACGGCGCTTGACGCGACGACTGTTCCCGTACGGCCGCTGGCAGGATTCGGCGTTGCGGCAGCCGGGGCTCGTGGTGACGAGCGGTCCCGACCGTAGCCACGCGATCCGCCGAATTTCAAAGACGATCAGGGCTTCTGAGATCTATCTCTCACGGACCCCAAACGGGACATTCACTGCGAAACAGGACGCGAACTCGAGCGGTTTCGGGGCGACTTCCGCCCCCGTTTCCGCACTGCCCGAACAACTACTTCCCGTCCGCTTCGCCCTCTACCGTGAGCTTCTCACCGGGGCGAATGAGGTTCGGGTCGGCACCGACGGCCTTCTTGTTGCCGTCGTAGAGCTCGTGCCATCCGCCGCTGATATCAAGGGAGTCGGCGATGGACCAGAGACTGTCGCCGATACCCACGATGTAGGCACCCTCGGACGAGTCGTCGGAGCCCTCGTCGCCGCGCGAGGCGTGACGGCCCGTGGACTCGCCCGTACGGCCGTTCTCGGGCGTGGGGGTTTCGTCGGCACTGGGACCACGGTGACGGCCGGAGCCGGTGTCGGTCCCGGTCTCGGTGCGCGCCGAAGAGTCTTCGTCCTGCTGGGAGTTGCCGGACTTGTCAGGCTCGGGCGTCGCCGACGGGGAACCTGACTCCTGGTCCCGCGAAAAGGAGTCCTCGGAGTCGGGCGACTTGTCCGAGTTGCCGCTTTCATCCTGCGAGGTCGACGGCGCGTCAGGAGACGGCGAGGCGGACGACGAAGGGGACGAACCGAGAGAGTCGAGCAATCCGTATGATTCCGAAGAATCGGATGAGTCACTCGAGTCGGACGACTTCTTGTCCTGCTCGAGGCCGGAGAGCAGTCCGCAGGTGCGCCAGGCACCGGCTCCCTGCTCGGCGAGGATTCTCTCGGCCACGGCTATCTGCTGGGAACGGCTGGCCAGGTCGGCGCTCGGGGCGTAGTCCAGGCCGCCGTGGCTCTCCCAGTCCTCCTGCGACAACTGCAGGCCGCCGAAGTATCCGTTGCCGCTGTTCTGGCTCCAGGCGCCGCCGGTCTCACAGTCCGCGACCCGGTCCCAGGTCGTGCCGTCGGCAGCGCTGGCGCCGGAGGCTCCGAGGAGCGGGATCGCGATGGCGGAGCCGGTCACTCCTGCCGCGACGAGGAGAGCCGGAGCCTGGCGGGGGCGACGGTGCCGACCGTTCCCGGAGAGCATACGGAGACCTTTCGCGAAGACAGCAGTGACCTGCGCGGCGCAGGTTTGACTGGCTCGCGCTGATGATGGGTGAACGTATAGGCAGACGATCACTTGTCACAAGTTAATGCCGCGTAGATCACGTGAAGATCACAACCCTGACGGCGTGTCACCTTTGGATGCGGGCGTGAACTCCACCGGCAGGGTGCGCAGCCCGCGCATGATCAGCCCGCCGCGCCATCTCAGCTCGGCCGGGTCGGCCGCGAGCCTCAGGTCCGGGAGACGGGTGAGGAGCGTGGCGAGGGCGGTCTGGCCCTCCAGGCGGGCGAGCGGGGCGCCGAGGCAGTAGTGGATGCCGTGGCCGTACCCGAGGTGCTGGTTGTCGCGGCGGGCGAGGTCGAGCACGTCCGGATCGGCGAACCGCTCCGGGTCCCGGTCGGCGGCGGCCAGGACGACGAGGACCGGGTCGCCGGCGTCGATGTGCTGCCCGCCGATGGTGAGGGGCTGTGTGGCGAAGCGCCAGGTGGCGAGCTCGACGGGGCCGTCGAAGCGCAGCAGCTCCTCGACGCCGGTCTCCAGGAGGCCCCTCTCCCCGGCGGCGAGGGACGCCTGGAGCCGGGTGCGCTGCTCGGGGTGGGTGAGCAGGGCGTAGGTGCCGTTGCCGATCAGGTTCACGGTCGTCTCGAAACCGGCGAACAGCAGGATGAAGGCCATGGCGGCGGCCTCGTTCTCGGTGAGGTGCTCGCCGTGGTCGGAGGCGCGGATGAGACCGGAGATGAGGTCCTCGCCGGGGGCGGCTTCGGCGGGGAGCGCCTCGCGCTTGCGGTGGATGAGGTCGGCGAGGTAGCCGCGCATCTTCTTCACGGACCGCGCCACGCCGCCCCGGGGCCCGCCCTGGTGACGGATCATCATGCCCGCCCAGTCCCGGAAGTCGTCCTGGTCCTCGCGGGGGACGCCGAGCATGTCACAGATGGCGTAGATGGGGAGCGGGAAGGCGAACTCGTGGATCAGGTCGGCGGACCCCTGCTCCGCGAACCCGTCGATGAGACCGTCGGTGAGCTCCTGCACCCGCTGCTCGAACTCGGCGACCCGGCGGGGCGTGAACGCCTTGGACACCAGCCGCCGCAGCCGGGTGTGGTCCGGCGGATCGATGTTGAGCAGATGCGTCATCAACTCGGCCTTGCGCTCACCGGGGATGCCGGTCTTGCCCTTGGCGTGCGCGGGTTCGTGATGATGCGCCGGGTCCTTGGAGAGCCGGTTGTCGGCGAGGGTCTGCTTGGCGTCGGCGTACCGCGTGACCAGCCAGGCCTCGACGCCGCTGGGGAGCTTGGTCCGGTGCACGGGGGCGTGTTCGCGGAGCCAGGCGTAGGCGGGGTAGGGGTCGGTGGCGAACTCCCACGAGAACAGTTCGGGCACCCCGGGCACATCAAGTCGCATGCCTCAGCCCTCGGTCTCCCTGATCGCGTCCCGGTACGCGCGGGCCGCCGCTCTCAGGGCCGCCTCCGGGTCCACGCCCTCCGACTCGGCGCGGACCGCCAGGGCCAGGAGGTCGTAGCCGATGCCCTCGACGGGTGGGAGCGGTATGTCCAGCTTCGCTGTGCGGGCCCGGGAGGCCAGCTTGGCGGCGAGGGCCAGGCCGGGCTGGCCGAGGGGGATGCCCTCGGTGACGGAGGTGCGCTGCTTCTCGACCGCCTTGGTGCGCAGCCAGTGCTCCTTGACCTCCTCGGGGGTGGTGGCCGTCTCCTCGCCGAAGACGTGCGGGTGGCGGTGGATGAGCTTGGCGACGATGCCGCCGGCGACGTCGTCGATGGAGAAGGGCGCCTGCAGGTCCTCCTCGGCGATGCGGGCGTGGAAGACGACCTGGAGGAGGACGTCACCGAGCTCCTCGCGCAGTTCGTCGCGGTCGCCCTCCTCGATCGCCTCGACGAGTTCGTACGCCTCCTCGATGCCGTACTTCGCCAGGCCCTCGTGGGTCTGGCGGGACGACCAGGGGCACTCGGCGCGGATGCGGTCCATGACCTGGACGAGGTCGAGGAGGCGGGCGCCCGGCAGGTCGTAGGAGGCGGGGAGCAGCTCCAGCTCGGGCATGTCGACGCGGCCGGTGCCGGCCAGGCGCGCGAGGCCGTCCGTGAGGGCCGGCTCGCCCTCGCCCGTCGCCACGACGACCACCGTGCGGCCCCCGGCGCAGGCGTCGATCAGCTCCTGGGCGGCCGGGGAGGCCTCGTCGACGGTGATCCCCGCCTCGCGCAGATACGGCAGCTGCGGGTGGGTGCCGTCCGCGCACAGCACCTGGTCGGCCGCGTGCAGCGCCTGCCAGGCGGGCCAGGAGAGCAGGCCGGGGGCGACGCGGTGGCTGGTGGTGAGCAGGACGACGCGGCCGGGGGCGGTGGCCGTACCGGGGGCGGCCTGCTCGGGTCGCGGGGTGGCTTCGGGGCTGTTGGCGTTCACGATTCGAAGCTATCCCACGTCGCCGACAGCCCCCGAAGTTATCCACAGGCCCCGCAGCGGGGGGCGCGCTACATGCCCTGCTGCGTCTGGGCCGTCGTCACGTCCCGCACCCACGGCGTCTTCGCGTCGGCGCGGCTGCTCTTCTGGACGTCCCAGGTGCCGTAACGCGGGTTGAGGTCGACGTTCAGGTCCTTGGAGGCGTCGGACAGGGCCTTCCAGAACTCGGGACGGCTGGTGTCCGTGTTGAGCTTCTCGGCGAGCTTCTGGGCCTCGAGCTGGAGGCGGAGGTTGTCGTCCAGGCGCTCCGGCGGGATGCCGTACTGCTGGAGCCAGGTCGTCTCCAGCGCCTTGGCGCCGCCGGCCTGCTCCTCCAGGCCGGACCGCATCTCCTGGATCTCCTTGCGGGTGACGGTCACCCCGGCGTTCTCGGCGGCGCGGTGCAGCACCCGGTCGAGGATCATGGTGTGCAGGGTGTCCCGGGTGAGGGTGCCGGTCCGGGCGATGGCCTGCTGGTACTGGGCGTCGTTCGGCACGGTCGCCCGCTGGGCCGCGCGTACCTCGCCGACCCGCTCCTCCAGCTGGGAGACGGTGATCCGCTGCCCGCCGACCACGGCGGCGGCGCCGGGATGCGCGTCGTTTCCGCAGGCGGTGAGGAGGGGCGCCGCTGCGGCGATCGCGGCGGTGAGGACGAGCGCGGTGCGACGGCGGCGGTGCAAGGAAACCTCCCGAGGAGATTGTGCGACGGTGCACAAGGTCTTGCGTTGATCGATGTTAGGCAGTGAGCAGGCTCTGGCCAACCCATTCGACCAACGATTCACCAGGACTTCCGGCACCGCCGCGCCGCCCCTGGGCCGGTGGTCAGCCTCGGACCTGTCCCAGCCACTGCAGCGTCCGGCGGATCTCCGCGCCCAGCGGGTGCCCGGGGCCGTGGGTGCGCTCCACGTCGTGCAGCAGCCGGGCGAGGGTGTCGTGGGCGGCGCCGCGGTCACCGAGGGCGAGCAGGAGGTGGCCGATGCGGCGGCGGACGTCGTGCGCCAGTTCGGGGCCGCCGGCGGCGACGTACTGGTTCTCGTAGTAGGGCAGCACCGCCCGGTACTCGGCGAGCGCGGCGGCCGGTTCGCCCAGCTGTTCAAGGCACTGGGCGGCCTCGTAGCGGAAGCGCAGGGACTGCGGGTCGGCCTGGCCGGCCTCGGCGGCGCGTTCGTCGGCGAGGCGGCGCAGCTCGGGCAGGGCGCGCCGGTACTGGCCGTCGTCGAGGAGCGTGGCCGCGTACTGCTTGCGCAGGGTGCGTACGACCGGGGAGTGCTCGCCGTGCTGTTCGGCGGCGGCGGGCAGGGTCGCGCCGAGGATGTCGACGGCCTGGGTGATGCGGCCCTCGCCGAGGAGCCGTTTGACCTCGTCGACGGCGCGGGCGATGTCCGTCTTGCCGGGCGCCTCGGGGACGGGCGTGGCGGGCGCGGGCTGGGGCGCCGGGGTGCGCGCCCGGTCCGGCCAGGGGGCGTGCGGGCGCAGGAACGGGCGGGTGGGGTCGAGGGGTGCTCCGCTGGGCGTCCCGCGCGCGGGCAGGAGCGGCTCCAGATGCTCGTACACCTCCTGCGCGGACGCCGGCCGGTGCTGCGGGTCCTTGGCGAGGAGTCGCAGGACGAGGGCCTCCAGGGCCTCGGGGACCTCGGGGCGGACGCGGCGCACGGGCAGCGGGGGCTCGTACAGATGCCGGTGCAGTACGCCGAGCGCGGTGGAGCCGGAGAAGGGGACGTCGCCGCTGAGCAGTTCGTGCAGGACGACACCGAGTGCGTACAGGTCGGTGTACGGGCCGACCGCGCCGCCCATCGCCTGCTCGGGGGCCATGTAGGCGGGCGAGCCTATGGGGGTTCCGGTGTGGGTGAGGCGGGTGGTGTCCGTGTCCATCACGGAGGCGATGCCCAGGTCGAGGACGGTGACCGTGCCGTCCTGCTTCACCATCACATTGCGCGGCTTGAGGTCGCGGTGGACGATCGGCACGGCGTGCACGGCGCTGAGCACGGCGCACAGTTGCGCGGCGACCGCCACCGCCCACTGCCAGGGGTACGGGTCGTGCTCGGCGAGATGGCCGGCGAGGTCGGCCCCGTCGATGTACTGCATGACGAGGAACAGCTCCTCGCCCTCACTGCCCGCGTCGTGCACCGTGACCAGGCCCGGGTGGTCGACCTGCGCCGTCACCCGGCACTCGCGCACGAAGCGGCGGCGCAGTTCCTCCGCGTCCTGCCCGGCCACCTTGTCGGGGCGCAGCAGCTTCACGGCCACGCGCCGGTCGAGCCGCTGGTCGTACGCCGTCCAGACCTGGCCCATGCCGCCCTGGCCGAGGAGCGTGGACAGCTCGTAGCGGCCGGCGACGACACGTCCTGCCGCCGCGCTCACCTGCCGCCCTCGGGGGTGCCGTCCCGGTGCCCTTCGCCCTCGTGCCGGCGCAGGTAGTCGCTGAGTTCGTCGAGTTCGGCGCGTACCTGGTCGATGCGGGCGGGGGCGGGGCGCTGCGGTGACGGCGGTACGGGGCCGGACGGCGGGGTGTCGCCGGTGACGGGTGGGTGCGGCGGCTGCCGCGGGACGGGCGTGGACGTGGGGGCGTAGGGCGGCGCGGGGTGCGGATAGCCATACGGGGTGTGCGTCGCCGTCTGCGCGTGGGGCGAGGGGTAGCCGGCGAACTGCCGGGGTGCGCTGTGGTGGCCGATGTCCACGATCAGGAAGTAGATGGAGGAGCCCAGGCCGAGCAGCAGCATCACGGCCAGCGCGATGTCGGTCCGGTAGTCGCCCTCCGGCAGTACGCCGATCACCGCGAAGCACGCGATGGACAGGGGCAGGCTCACCCAGGCCAGCGCCCAGTCGAGGCCCCGTCCGCGCAGGACGGCCACCCGGAACAGCGGTACGCAGGCCAGCACCCCGCACGTGAGGAAACCGGCGGCGGCGAACAGCACGCGCAGGGAGATGACCGTTGCCGCGCTGCGAGGAGGCGGCGCCGCGCCGTGGCCGTACATGACTGCTCCTGGACCGGTGTAGCCGATGGGGACGGGTGTGCGAGTGACAGAGCCCGGTGGGGAGTCCGAGCGTATAGCCCGACACGGACAACCCGTCACGGGTTGTACCGAACCGTTGTCGTGCTGATCACTTCGCGCCGGTCACACCTCCCTGCCGGCACTCACAAGGGGTGCCGCATCCACACGTTGGGCTCGACGTACACCGCGTACCCGCGCGCCGGCTCGCAGCGCACCGGCACCAGGCCGCCGGGCACCTCGATGTCGCCCTCGGTGTCGAAGGGCAGCCCCGTCCAGCGGCGCCAGTGGCCCAGCGAGGCGGCCACCGTCATGGACGCGGGCGCCACGGAGTCGATGGTGGCTCCGGCCCGGGCGTGGACGCGCAGCCACGGGTCCTGCGGCAGGCCGTCGGGGCGTACGCGGCGGGCGTACTCCTCGATGGGGGTGTGCGGTTCCAGGTGCTTGGCGCTGGGGCGGACCGGGGCGACGACCTCGCAAAAGCCGCGGGCCCGGGCGGTTTCGCGCATGGCCGAGAGCATCACCGCGGACAGGCCGCGGCCCTGTGCGTGCGGGGCGACGGATATCGAGATCGCGCTGACCGTGTCGGGCCGGACGCCGCGACGCAGATCGGAGAAGGCCCATACGAGGACCGTGTCCCAGCCGCCCGCGGGCAGTTCGCCGCGGCCCTCGACGCCGAGAGCGAAGGGCACGCTGTAGGCGTTCGCGACGATCTCGCCCCGCTCGTCCTCGGCGAAGAGGACGTATTCGGGGAGTTCGGCGGCGATGCGCGGGAAGTGCGCGGCGCCCACGAGGTCCTGGATCACGAACTCCGGCCAGCTGTCCGCCATTCCGACGATCCGCTCCAGCATGTCCGGGCGCTCGGCAAGGCTCGATGTCTTCGTCTGCATGCGGGTCACGCTAGGCGTCCGGGCGCCCACCCGGAACCGAATTAGCCGGTGGGGACCCGGTCCGCTGTCCGGGGCGACCTGGCCTGGCGTGCGGCGACCGCCATGACGGCGACCGAGGTCAGCGCGATCCCGGCGCCGACGTAGAGCGGTGCGGTGTAGCCGAGGCCCGCCGAGATGGCCAGGCCGCCGAGCCAGGCGCCGAGGGCGTTGCCGATGTTGGACGCCGAGACGTTGGCACTGGCGGCCAGTGCCGCCCCGCCGGCGACGTCGGTGACGCGGGTGATCATGCCGGGCACACTGGCGAACCCGGTCACCCCCATCAGGAACACCAGGACGACGGACGCGACGGCGCTGTGGGCCAGCAGCCCGAACAGGGCCAGGGTGAGGGTGAGTCCGAGCAGGGCCAGGAGCAGGGCACGGTCCCGGTCGCGGTCGGCCGCGCGCCCGCCGACCAGGTTCCCGGCCACCAGGCCGACGCCGTACACCATCAGCAGCCAGGCGACGTCCGCCGGGGCGAAGCCGCTGACCTCGGTGAACGTGTACGCGATGTAGCTGAACGCGCCGAACATGCCGCCGTAGCTCAGCGCGGTGGCCGCCAGGGTCAGCCAGACCTGCGAGGACCGGAAGGCGCGGAGCTGCTCCCGCAGGCCGCTGGGCGGTGCCGACCCCTGCTCCCCCGCCCGGCCTGGGACGAGTGCGGCGATTCCCGCCAGTGCGAGCACGCCGATCGCGGTGACCGCCCAGAACGCCGCCCGCCAGCCCCAGCGTTCACCGACCAGCGCGCCGAACGGCACACCCAGCACGTTGGCGACCGTCAGCCCGGCGAACATGACGGCCACGGCCCGGGACTTCTTCTCCGGTGCGACCAGACTCCGCGCGACCAGCGAGCCGATCCCGAAGAACGAGCCGTGGCACAGCGCCGCGACGATCCGCCCGAGCAGCATCACCGGGTAGCTCGGGGCGACGGCGGAGAGCAGGTTGCCGATGACGAACAGCGCGACCAGGCCGACCAGGACCGGCTTGCGGGGCAGCCGTGCCGTCGCCGCGGTCAGCGCGATCGCCCCGACCGCGACACTCAGCGCGTACCCGGAGATCAGCCATCCGGCGGCCGCCTCGGACACCTCGAAACTCGACGCCACCTGGGGCAGCAGGCCGGCGATCAGGAACTCGGTGAGCCCGATGCCGAAGCCGCCGAGGGCCAGGGCTATGAGTCCGGTCGGCATCCTTCGCCCCCCTCCCTGCCGTACGCACTAGCGCGTGCGCACGAATCGTGCCCGCTCGCCCGCCGGAAGAAGCTCGGTAGCGTACCGCACAGTGACGCGCGGCAGTTCGGCCTGGTGGCGTTCGAGGAACGCCACCAGCAGGGGCGCGTCCCGGCGGCCGATCTCGCGCAGCATCCAGCCGAGCGCCTTGTGGATCAGCGGTTCCGGATCCCGGCACAAGACGCGCACCAGGCGGAGCGTCGGCTCGAAGCGTCCCTCGCGGATCAACGCCAGCGTGGCGACCACGGCGATCCGGCGGTCCCACAGCCACGCCGACCCGGCGAGCCGGTCCAGGATCTCCGTGGCGTCCGGCGGCCCGTCCACCAGCCACGGGCCGAGCACGACATGCGCGGAGCCGTCCACCAGGTCCCAGTTGTCCACACAGCCGGTGTGCGCCAGATAGAAGTCGACCAGCGCCGCACGCTCCGCCCCGCGCGCCGTCCGCATCCGCTCGGCCAGGACGAGGAGTCCGGCGAGCCGCTCCTCGTGGACGCGGCTGCGCAGCAGCACCTCCACGTCCGCCTGCGCCAGGTCCCGGTGGGTCCGGGCCATCCGGCGCAGCACGGGCACGCGCACGCCGAGCAGTTCGTCGTCCTCCGCAGGACGGAGCACCCGCAGTTGCTGCGCTCTGACCCCCGGCTCCGCCAGGCCCCGGAGCTCGGTCCGCAAGCTGTCGAGCGAATCGGCCGTCATGCCGAAGGACGGTAGCCCGTTCACCCCCCGCACTGCCGCAGCATCATCTCCTTGTCGGCCGCCGTCACCGGCAGGTCGTACTTCAGGGACACCTGGGCGAAGCGCACCGAGTAGGAGCAGCGGATCGCCTTGTGGGGCGGCAGCCAGGACGCCGGGCCGGAGTCGCCCTTCGCGCTGTTGGTCGGGCCGTCCACCGGGACGAGATTCAGCGGGTCGTTGGCGATGGACTCCCGCTTGTCCTTCGTCCAGCGCGAAGCGCCCATCTGCCAGTCGTACGACAGCGGCATGACGTGGTCGATCTGGACCTTCGTGGCACGGGACTTGGTCCACTCGATGACGTTCCCGGTGTACGGGTCGTGCAGCGTCAGCGCCATGACGACGCAGTCCGAGCCCGACCGGAAACGGAGGTCCTGCCCGTCACGCTTCAAGAGGTCGTTCCGCGAGTCACAGCCGTTGTGCGAGAAGGGGACTTCGCGGGGCGCCGAGTCCATCCAGGCGTAGCCGAACTTGTCCCGTTCGTATCCCGTCCTGGGGCCGCGCCCCTTCGTCGCCACCTTCTCGATCACGGCCCGCGCCCTCGCCCGGTCCGCGGTGGACGTGATCGCCGCGAGCCCCGGCTTGGTGCCGTCCGGGTTGTCCAGCGGGTTCACCGCCCGTCCGTCGCCGTCGGCCGGGACACCGGAGCCGGAGGGTCCGCCGCCGTCCGCGGGCGGGGCCAGGCCCTCGCAGCCGACCAGCGTGGAACCGGCGAACACCATCGCGACAGCCAGTGCCGCCCCGCCCCTCAGACGCGTCACCGTGCGCCCTCCCCTGCTTGTCCGTGCCTGGCTTCCACGGTAGCCGGGAGAGGTCCAGACCACATCAGGCCTAAACGGGCATTCATCGCATGTCGCGCGTATCGTCGGTTTTGAATCACCTTCTGAAGGAGTTCTGCATGGGCATCTTCGACAAGTTCAAGAGCCAGGCGCGGCACAAGGGCAAGCAAGGCTCGGACACCGCGGAACAGAAGGTCAACGAGAGGACCGGCGGCAAGTACGAGGACCAGGTCGACTCCGGGCAGCAGCGGGTGGAAGGCTCCCTCGGCATGGACCGGGACCGCGACCGGCCCGACCAGCAATAAGGCCCCTCCTCCCGAAGAGGCCGCCCGGGGAGACGCATACGCGCCTCCCGCCGGGCGGCTTCCGGTGTTCCGAGGGCGGTTTTCCACGCGGCGCTTGACCTTGACACCGGCGTCAGGGTCGGACGATCCCCGCATGACATCCCCCGATCCGAAGATCTCGCGCACCGTTCTCGTCACCGGCGCCGGCACCGGCATAGGCCGGGCCACCGCCCACGCGTTCGCCGAAGAGGGCGCGCGGGTCGTGGCGGTGGGCCGCCGCGAGGCACCCCTCGCCGAGACCGCCGCCCACGACCCGTCCCGCATCACCCCGCTCGCCGCCGACATCACGGCCGACGACGGCCCGGAGAGCATCGTGCGTACCGTGCTCGACCGGCACGGCCGTATCGATGTGCTGGTGAACAACGCGGGCATCGTCAACGCCCAGTCCCTGCGCACGTACACGCGTGCCGCCGTCGAGCCGCAGCTCGCGACGAACCTCCTCGCCCCCGTTCTGCTCACCCAGGCCGCGCTCCCGGCGCTGGAGGACAGCCGCGGTGTGATCGTCAACGTGACGACGTCGGTAGGACAGCGCGGCTGGCCCGGCAACTCCCTGTACGCGGCCGGAAAGGCGGCCCTGGAGGTGCTCACGCGCAGCTGGGCGGTGGAGCTCGCCCCGCTGGGGATCCGGGTCGCCGCCGTGGCCCCGGGCGCGATCGACACGCCGATCGGCGACCACGCCGGTCACACCCCCGAGCAGCGCGCCGCGATCCGCGCCTGGCAGCTCGAGCACACGCCGCTCGGCCGGGTCGGCCGCCCCGCGGAGGTGGCGTGGGCGATCGCCCGACTGGCCTCGCCACAGGCCTCGTTCATCACCGGCGTGGTGCTTCCGGTGGACGGCGGCGCGCTCGTCACATGAGACTGACGCGCATGACGGAACCCCGTATGCGGATCGGCGAACTCGCCGAGGCGAGCGGCACGACACCGCGCTCCCTGCGCCACTACGAGCAGGCGGGGCTCATCACCTCCGAACGCGCCGCCAACGGCTACCGCCTGTACGACGCCGCCGCGGCGGTCCGCGTCCGCAACATCCGGAGCCTGCTCGACGTGGGGCTGACGCTCGACGACGTACGGGTGTTCCTGCCGTGCCTGGACGGCGACGTCCTGGCCGGGCCCCCCTCCGACAGGGCCGTCAGGACCGCCGCCGAGCGCCTCGCCGTGCTGGACGCGCGCATCGCCGCACAGGTGGCGGTGCGCGACCGGCTGGCGGCGGTCCTTCGCACGCGGGGCGTCAGGACCCCAGCACCGACGTCAGGAACTCCCCGACCCACGCCAGCAACTCCCGCCCGACCAGCGGCTTTCCGCCGACCTTCGCGGTCTTCGGGCGTGGCACCAGCACCTGGTGCACCGCCGGCTTGATGACCGTGCCGGGATAGAGCCGCTTGAGCCGCAGTTCCTGCGATTCGCGCAACTCCACCGGGGCGAAGCGGATGTTGGTGCCCTGCAGCACGATCTCGCCGACCCCGCACGCGCGCGCGAGCATGCGCAGGCCGGCGACGAGCAGCAGGTTCTCCACCGGTTCGGGCAGCTTGCCGTAGCGGTCGACGAGTTCCTCGCGGACGCCCTTGACGTCCTCCTCCGTGTTGGCGGAGGCGATGGCGCGGTACGCCTGGAGACGGAGCCGCTCGCCCGGCGCGTAGTCGTGCGGGACGTGCGCGTCGACGGGCAGCTCGATCTTGACCTCGAGCGGCGGCTCCTCCTCGATCTCGCCGGTCTCCAGCTGGCGCCGGTAGTCGGCGACGGCCTCGCCGACCATCCGTACGTACAGGTCGAAGCCGACGCCCGCGATGTGGCCGGACTGCTCGCCGCCGAGGAGGTTGCCCGCGCCGCGGATCTCCAGGTCCTTCATCGCCACGTACATGCCGGCGCCCATCTCGGTGTGCTGCGCGATGGTCGCGAGCCGCTCGTGCGCGGTCTCGGTCAGCGGCTTCTCCGGCGGGTAGAGGAAGTAGGCGTAGCCGCGCTCGCGGCCCCGGCCCACCCGGCCGCGCAGCTGGTGCAGCTGCGAGAGCCCGAAGTTGTCGCCGCGCTCCACGATGAGCGTGTTCGCGTTGGAGATGTCGATGCCGGACTCCACGATCGTCGTGGACACCAGCACGTCGAACTTCTTCTCCCAGAAGTCGACGACGACCTGCTCGAGTGCCGACTCCGACATCTGGCCGTGGGCGGTGGCGATGCGCGCCTCGGGGACGATCTCGCGCAGCCGGGCCGCGGCCCGGTCGATCGACTCGACCCGGTTGTGGATGTAGAAGACCTGGCCCTCGCGCAGCAGTTCACGGCGGATGGCGGCGCCGATCTGCTTCTCCTCGTACGGGCCGACGAAGGTCAGCACTGGGTGCCGCTCCTCCGGCGGGGTGGTGATCGTCGACATCTCCCGGATGCCCGTGACCGCCATCTCCAGCGTCCGGGGGATCGGGGTGGCGGACATCGTCAGGACGTCGACGTTGGCCCGGAGCTTCTTCAGCTGCTCCTTGTGCTCGACGCCGAAGCGCTGCTCCTCGTCGACGATGACCAGGCCCAGGTCCTTGAACTTCGTCTCCGACGAGAACAGCCGGTGCGTGCCGATGACGATGTCCACCGAGCCCTCGCGCAGGCCCTCCAGGACCGCCTTGGCCTCGGTGTCGGTCTGGAAGCGGGAGAGCGCCTTCACACTGACCGGGAACTGCGCGTACCGCTCGCTGAACGTCCCGAAGTGCTGCTGCACCAGCAGCGTCGTGGGCACCAGGACGGCCACCTGCTTGCCGTCCTGGACGGCCTTGAAGGCGGCCCGGACCGCGATCTCGGTCTTGCCGTAGCCGACGTCGCCGCAGATCAGCCGGTCCATCGGGACCGTCTTCTCCATGTCGTCCTTGACCTCGGCGATCGTGGTGAGCTGGTCGGGCGTCTCCGCGTAGGGGAAGGCATCCTCCAGCTCGCGCTGCCAGGGGGTGTCCGCCCCGAAGGCGTGCCCGGGGGCCGCCATGCGCGCGCTGTACAGCTTGATGAGGTCGGCGGCGATCTCCTTGACGGCCTTCTTGGCGCGGGCCTTCGTCTTCGTCCAGTCGGCGCCGCCCAGGCGGTGCAGGGTGGGGGCCTCGCCGCCGACGTACTTGGTGATCTGCTCCAGCTGGTCGGTGGGGATGTAGAGGCGGTCGCCGGGCTGGCCGCGCTTGGCGGGGGCGTACTCGACGACCAGGTACTCGCGGGTCGCGCCCTGCACGGTGCGCTGCACCATCTCGATGTAGCGGCCCACGCCGTGCTGCTCGTGGACGATGTAGTCGCCCGGCTCCAGGGTGAGCGGGTCGATGGTCTTGCGGCGGCGGGCCGGCATCCGGGCGCCGTCGCGGCCCGCGGCCCTCTGGCCGGTCAGGTCCGTCTCGGTCAGTACGGCGAGCCCGAGGGCCGTGTCGACGAAGCCGTGCTCGATCGAGCCGCACGCCACGTGCACCAGGGACGGGGAGATCTCGGCGAGGTCGGCGTCGAGGCGGGCCGCGATGCCCTCGCCGCCCAGCACCTCGACCGTACGGGCCGCCGGGCCGTGCCCCTCCGTGACGAACACCACGCGCCGGCCCTCGGCGAGCCAGCCCTTGGTGTCGGCGAGGGCCTTGGCGGTGTCCCCGCGGTAGGTCTCCGGGGCGTGCATGCCGAGCTTGAGGGTGTCCCCCGCCGCGTCAGCGGCAAATGTCTCCGTGAGCTCCTCGTCCGCGGCGAACGGCGACACCGACCACCACATCATGTCCAGCTCGCGGGCCCGGTCCCGGACGTCCGCGATGCCCCACAGGGAGGCCGCGCCGACGTCGATGGGTGCCTCTCCGCCACCGGCGGTGGCCGCCCAGGAGGCCTGGAGGAACTCCTGCGAGGTGGCCACCAGGTCCGAGGCACGCGTGCGGACCCGCTCCGGGTCGCACACGACCGCCATGGCGCCCTTGGGCAGCACGTCGAGCAGCAGCTCCATGTCGTCGACGAGGACCGGAGCGAGGGACTCCATGCCCTCGACCGCGATCCCCTCGGCGATCTTGCCGAGCAGTTCACCGAGCTCGGGGTGCTGTTCGGCCAGGGCACGCGCCCGCGCGCGGACGTCCTCGGTGAGCAGCAGTTCGCGGCACGGCGGCGCCCACAGGCCGTGCTCGGCGATTTCGAGGGAGCGCTGGTCGGCGACCTTGAAGTAGCGGATCTCCTCGACGTCGTCGCCCCAGAACTCGATGCGCAGGGGGTGTTCCTCGGTGGGCGGGAACACATCGAGGATGCCGCCGCGCACGGCGAACTCGCCGCGCTTCTCGACCAGCTCCACGCGCGCGTACGCGGCGGCCCCGAGAGCGTCGACGATCTCCTCGAGGTCGACGGTCTGCCCCGGCTTCAGGGCGACCGGCTCCAGGTCGCCGAGGCCCTTGACCTGCGGCTGGAGCACGGACCGGACGGGCGCCACGACGACGGAGACCGGGCCGGTCTCGGGGTCGTCGGGGCGGGGGTGGGCCAGGCGCCGCAGCACGGCCAGGCGGCGGCCGACGGTGTCGCTGCGGGGGCTGAGCCGCTCGTGCGGCAGGGTCTCCCAGGAGGGGTACTCCACGACCCCCTCCGGCGGGAGGAGGGAGCGCAGGGCCGCGGCCAGGTCCTCGGCCTCGCGGCCCGTCGCCGTCACCGCCAGCACCGGGCGGCCCGTGTCCCGCGCCAGAGCGGCGACCGCGAAGGGGCGGGCGGCTGGGGGGCCGACCAGGTCGACGTGCATGCGGTTGCCGTCTGCGGCCGCGCTGATCGCTTCCGCGAGGGCGGCGTCTCTGACTACGGCGTCGAGCAGACCGTGCAGGCTCATACGGGTCTTTTCCGTCCAGGGGTGGGCAACACGACGGGCCCGACGCGCGCCGCGGGCCGGGGGTCTCCAGCGTACGACGCTGCGCGGCCGGGCGGCGGGGGCTGTGGACAACGCCCGGGGTGTGAGGTGCGCGGTGTCGGTGTCCTGGCCCGAGCGGGGCTCCCGGGTCACGACAGCGCCCGGCGCCGGGAAGTCCTGGACTTCCCGGCGCCGGTCCCCCGCTACCCCCGTGTGCGGTGGTTCTCGGTGAGGCTGGGCTACTCCGTCGCGATCGCGTTCAGGACGTTCATCCGGCCCGCCCGGAACGCCGGGATCAGTGCGGCGAACAGGCCCACGAACGCCGAGCTGACGAAGACGCCGATGATCGTCGGCCAGGGGATCTCCAGGACCATCAGGCCCTCCAACGCGAGCAGCTGCTGCGCGGTGGCGCCCCAGCCCATGCCGAGGCCGAGGCCCAGGAGGGCGCCGAAGAGGGCGATGACGACGGACTCCATGCGGATCATGCGGCGCAGCTGGCGGCGGGACAGGCCGATCGCCCGCATCAGGCCGATCTCCCTGGTGCGCTCCACCACCGACAGGGCCAGGGTGTTCACGACACCCAGGATGGCGACGATGATCGCCAGGGCCAGCAGGCCGTAGATCATGTTGAGCAGCTGGCCGATCTGGTCCTTCAGGGCTTCCTTGTAGTCGGTCTGGTCGCGCACGGTGTACTGCGGGTAGTCGTTCATGGACGACTTCAGGGACTTGTAGGCGGCGTCCTGCTGTCCGTCCTCGGCGGTGACGAAGAGCAGCGAGTCCAGCGGCATCTTGTCGGCCGGGACGTACTTGGCCATGGTCGAGATGGACGTGTACATCGCGCCCGCGTCGATCACGACGTCACTGCTGGTGATCGCGCGGACCGTCAGGTCGGCCGTACGGCCGTCCTTGAACGCCACCTCGATCTTGGAGCCGAGGCTGATGCCGTGGTCCTTGGCGAACTTCTCGTGGACGGACATCGAGTCGGGCTTGTAGGCGTCGGGGAGCTTGCCGGAGACCGTTTCGGTGCGCAGGTCGGTCGCGTAGGAGGGGTCGGCGGCCGTGATCGCCGTGTCCTTGAGCGTCTTGCCGTCGGGGGTGGTGAAGTCGGCCTTGGTCCACTTGTATTCGGTGACCCGCTCCACGTCCGACGCGGACTTCGCCGCCTTGACCGCCTGTGGGGTGATCAGCTGGCCGCTGTCGGACTGGATGATGAAGTCCGTGCCGACGGTCTTGTCGAGCTGGTCGGTGGCGGAGGCCACCATGGAGGAGCCGACCACGGACAGGCACGCCACCAGGGCGAGGCCGATCATCAGCGCGGCGCCCGTCGCGCCGGTGCGGCGCGGGTTGCGCAGGGCGTTGCGCTCGGCCATGCGGCCCACGGGGCCGAACATGCGCAGCAGGACGGCACCGAGGACCCGGACCACACCGCCGGCGAGCAGCGGGCCGATGACGACGAAGCCGATCAGCGACAGCACCACGCCGAGGCCGAGCCACAGCGAGCCCTCCTTGGCCTGGTCGGCCGCCGTCGCCAGATACAGGCCGAAGGCGCCGCCGCCGGTGAGGACGGTGCCGATCGCGGCGCGGATCCAGCCGGCCTTGGCGTCCGCGGGGGCGCCGGCGTCGCGCAGCGCGGCCATCGGGGAGATCTTGCCGGCGCGCCGGGCGGGCAGGTAGGCGGCCAGGACGGTGACGATCACGCCGAGGACCAGGCCGACCACCGGGGTCGTCCAGGCCACCGTCAGGTCGTCGGTGGACAGCTCCATGCCCATCTGGCCCATGAGCTTCATCAGGCCGATCGCGAGGCCGACGCCGGCGCCCACGCCGAGCACCGAGCCGACGAGGCCGAGCAGCAGCGCTTCGGCCAGCACCGAGCGGTTGACCTGCTTGCGGGAGGAGCCGATCGCCCGCATCAGGCCGATCTCCCTGGTGCGCTGGGCGACCAGCATGGAGAAGGTGTTGATGATCAGGAAGATGCCGACGAGGAAGGCGATCCCGGCGAAGCCGAGCATCGCGTACTTCATGACGTTCATGAAGCCCGCGACGCCCTTCTGGTTGGCGTCGGCGGTCTCCTTGGCGGTCTGCACCTGGAAGTCGCCACCGAGCGCGGTCGCGACGTTCTTCTTCAGCTGCGCGTCGCTGACGCCGGCGGCCGCGGTGACGTTGACGTTGGTGTAGACGCCGCTCTCGCCGACCAGGGTCTGCTGGGCGGTCTTGGTGTCGAGGTAGAAGATCGCGGCACCGGGGTTGGTGACGGTGAAGTCGGCGATGCCGGAGACCTTCGCGGTGTGGGTGCCCGTCGCGCTGATCACGCCGATCGGGTCACCGAGCTTCAGGCCGTGCTTGTCGGCGGTGTCGGCGTCGACCATGATCTGGTCGGAGCTCTTGGGCGCCGCACCGGAGGTGATCTTCATGGTGCGGGCTTCGTTGCTGTTCCAGCCGCCGACGATGGTCGGGGCGCCGCTGGAGGGCGACAGATTGTCCTTGTCGGCGTCGACGACGGTCACCGACGTGGAGAACACCGCGCCCTCGGCGGACTTCACACCCTGCGCCTTGCGCACCTCGGCGAGCACGGAGGCCGGCATGACCGGCGGCTTGCCGTTGTCGGCGGTCGTCTCCCCGGTGTCGGAGGCCCCCTTGGGGCTCACCGTCACGTCCGAGGAGGTGGCCGCGAAGAGCTTGTCGAACGTGGTGGACATGGTGTCCGTGAAGACGAGCGTCCCGCAGACGAAGGCCACCGACAGCAGGACGGCGATCGCCGACAGCGCCATGCGGCCCTTGTGCGCGAGGAAGTTGCGCATCGAGGTCTTCATGACGGTCATGACGTACGCCCCCGGGCGTCGAAGTCCTTCATGCGGTCGAGGACGGCGTCCGCGGTCGGCTTGTACATCTCGTCGACGATCCGGCCGTCGGCGAGGTACAGGACACGGTCCGCGTAACTGGCGGCGACCGGGTCGTGGGTGACCATCACGATGGTCTGGCCCAGCTCGTCGACGGAGCGGCGCAGGAAGCCGAGCACCTCGGCGCCCGCGCGCGAGTCGAGGTTTCCGGTCGGCTCGTCCCCGAAGATGATCTCGGGCCGGGCCGCCAGCGCCCGTGCCACGGCGACGCGCTGCTGCTGGCCTCCGGAGAGCTGGGTGGGCCGGTGCTTGAGACGGTCGGAGAGCCCGACGGTCTCCACGACCCGCCCGAGCCACTCCTTGTCCGGCTTGCGGCCGGCGATGTCCATGGGCAGAGTGATGTTCTCTATCGCGTTCAGCGTCGGCAGCAGGTTGAACGCCTGGAAGATGAACCCGATCCGGTCCCGGCGCAGTCGCGTGAGCTTCTTGTCCTTCAGGCCGGTGATCTCGGTCTCGTCGAGGTAGATCTGCCCGCCGGTGACGGTGTCGAGCCCAGCAAGGCAGTGCATGAGCGTGGACTTGCCGGACCCCGAGGGGCCCATGATCGCGGTGAACTGGCCGCGTGCGATGTCCACGTCGACGTGGTCGAGGGCGACGACACGGGTCTCACCGGATCCGTACGCCTTCACGACCTGCCGCGCCCGCGCGGCAACGGCCGTACGCCCTCCAGTACCCCCGTGCCTGGGAATGGTCACAGCCGATGTCACGGTATGTCTCCTATGTCGGTCAGCAGATGGTGAAGTGCCTCAAGTCTTCCGGCGGGAGTGGTCCCGCGCCCTGGTGCTCAGCGCAGTCTTTTCCTGTGGAAAACCCCACCCCCGCCGGTGTGCGACGCCGCCCCCCGACGGCGTAAAGCCAGGTTAAGGAGCGGCCCCTGCGCGTCTCGTCCTCCGCCGGTACGAACCCTCCCCAGGTCGTAGTACGGAGGTACCCCTAGGGGCAGTCCACCGAAGGGTGGAGACCGTCTCAGGGTTCGCTCCACCCGACGGCCCATTCAGGCTCCACCCTCCCGCGACGTCAGGGTCAAGTGGGAAGCTGTCGGGGCGGTAGATAGGTGCAAGGGGCAGGCAGGCGCGAGGGGGAGGCACCCGGGTGGGAAGCACCAGTTCCGCGGCACGTGAGACAGCGCCTCCCGCCGCGACCGGCCGACGCGGAGCCGTCGTCGCCGCGCTGATGCTCTCGATGGCGCTGGCGGCGCTCGACTCCACCATCGTCTCGACCGCCGTGCCGCAGATCGTCGGGGACCTCGGCGGATTCTCCGTCTTCTCCTGGCTGTTCTCCGGCTATCTGCTGGCCGTGACCGTCACCCTGCCCGTCTACGGCAAGCTCTCCGACACCTTCGGCCGCAAGCCGGTCCTCGTCGTGGGCTCGGTGGTCTTCCTCCTCGGCTCCCTGCTGTGCGCGCTGGCCTGGAACATGGAGGCGCTCATCGCCTTCCGCATCATCCAGGGCCTGGGCGGCGGCGCCCTCCAGGGCACGGTGCAGACGCTCGCCGCCGACCTGTACCCGCTGAAGGACCGGCCCAAGATCCAGTCGAAGCTCTCCACGGTGTGGGCGGTGTCCGCGGTCGCCGGGCCGGGGCTCGGCGGGGTGCTCGCCGCGTACGCGGACTGGCGGTGGATCTTCCTGGTCAACCTGCCGATCGGCGCGGTCGCTCTGTGGCTGATCGTGCGTCATCTGCACGAGCCGGAGCGCGAAGCCCGTACGCACGGGCGCGTGGACTGGGCGGGCGCGCTCGCGGTGTTCGCCTGCGGCGGGGTTCTGCTCGCGGCCCTGGTGCAGGGCGGAGTGGCGTGGCCGTGGCTGTCGGCGCCCTCGCTCGCCCTGTTCGGTACGGGACTCGCCCTGGTCGCTGTGGTGGTGCTGGTGGAGCGGCGGGCCGCGGAGCCGATCATCCCGGGCTGGGTGTGGCGCCGCCGTACGATCGCCGCGGTCAATCTGGCCCTGGGCGCGCTGGGCCTGCTGATGGTGGCGCCGACGGTGTTCCTGCCCACCTACGCCCAGGGCGTGCTGGGCCTGGCGCCCGTGGCCGCCGGATTCGTGCTCTCCGTATGGACGTTGAGCTGGCCCATATCGGCGGCCCTGAGTCAGCACGTGTACCGCAGGATCGGCTTCCGCAACACCGCGATGCTGGGCATCGGCGCGGCGGCGCTGATCCTGTTCGCGTTCCCCTTTCTCCCCTACCCGGGACAGGCCTGGCAGCCGACCCTGCTGATGCTGCTGCTCGGCGCCGCGCTGGGCCTGTTCCAGCTGCCGCTCATCGTCGGGGTGCAGTCGACCGTGGGCTGGGCGGAGCGCGGTACGACGACCGCGTCCGTGCTCTTCTGCCGCCAGACCGGCCAGACGATCGGCGCGGCACTCTTCGGCGCGGTCGCCAACGGGGTGCTGGCCGCACGGCTCGGCGGGGCGAGCGACCTCGACTCGGTGACCCGGGCACTCGACTCGGGCAGCGCGCCCGAGGCGACCCGGCGGGCGATCGCCGACGCGGTGCACGCCGTCTACCTGGGCGCTTCGTGCGCGGCGGCACTGGCGTTCCTGGTGCTGCTGTTCCTCGCGCCCCGGAAATTCCCGGTGCTCAAGGACTGACCGTCCGTATCCTCCCGCCCATGGTGACCTTGGAACCACTCCGAACCGATCACGCGGACGCACTGCTGGCCTTCGAGCGGGAGAACCGGGCCTACTTCGCCCGCACGGTGCCGGACCGCGGGGACGCCTACTTCACGCCGGCGGGGTTCGCCGAACGCCACCGGGCGCTGCTGGCGGAGCAGCACGCGCGCGTGTGCCGCTTCCATGTCGTCCTCGGGGAGGAGGGGGACCTGATAGGCCGGGTGAACCTGATGGACCTGGTGGACGGCAGCGCCGAACTCGGCTACCGCATCGGCGAACGGGCGGCGGGCCGGGGCGTGGCGACAGCGGCCGTCGCACAGGTGTGCCGTCTGGCCGCCACCGACTACGGCCTGACCTCCCTCACCGCGGCCACGACCCTGGACAACCCGGCCTCCATGACCGTCCTGGCCCGCAACGGCTTCACGCGGGTGGAGGAGGCAACCGTGGGCGGCCGCCCGGGAGTCCGCTACATACTCCGGCACCTCGGCACCGCCCCCGACAGCCCCTAGGGCGCGACCCCGACCCGTTTCCGGGACCGGGCACTCTTGCGGGTGACGCGCTGCGGAGGGCGGTGCGTGTCTGCTGGTGGCATGGACTTCAACAGGCGCACGGCGATGGCGGCGGGACTCGGAGCGGTGGCGGCGGCGAGCGGCGCCACCGCCTCGGCAGGCGGCGGCAAGGCCCCGGCGGCCACGCCCACGACGGTGACAGTGACGGTGCAGGGCGAGGCCGCGGCGCGGACGAACATCCCCGTCCGCCGGGACCGCCGGGCTTCGGGAGGGCGCTATCTCGGGTTACGAACGACCGAGACTCCCCCGGCCCGGACCGGCTGGTACGCGACGTACACCGTGCGCGTCCCGCGGGCCGGGGTGTACGCGCTGACGGCCGTGGCCACGGCGCCGGTCGAGACACCGCACACGGAAGCCGTGGCCTCCTACCCGCACCTGTCCGTGAACGACGGCCCGTTCACGGAGATCGCCCGCTCGCAACCGCACTGGTACGAGTCCCCGCCGGCCTGGGGCGACCTGTCCGTCCTGGACCTGGGCGTGGTCGAACTGCGGGGCGGCACCGACTCGCTCACCTTCCGCGTCACCGAACCGGCCGTCCTCGACGACACGATCGCGTACGTCCTGACCCTGGACCGCTTCACCTTGCGCCGCCTGGAGGGGCACCCGGCCCTGCGCGAACTGTCGGTTCCCCGGCACCGCGAGGGCGAACCGGCCCGGCTGCGCCTGGCACTTGACGGGCACGCCACGCACCCGCACCGCGTGCGGTACGCCGTCAGCGACCACCACGGCCGCCAAGTGGCCACCGGCCGGGCCACCATCGCCGCCGGTGACGCGAGCGCGACGGTCACGCTCCCCGAACTGCCCCCGGGCCACTACCTCGTGAGGGCGGACGGCGTGACGGGCCGGTTCGCGCGTCTGCCGGCCCGGCCCCCCGTCACCGGCCCCACCAGCCGCTTCGGTGTGAACCTCTGGGCGTCCTCCCTCGTCCCGCCGTCCCGGCTCGCGGACTTCGCCGCCGCCCTGCGGGACATGGGAGCCGGCTGGGTACGGGACGGGCAGTCCTGGCCCGCGGCCGAACCGGAGCCCGGCGGGTACGACACGGCGCAGCACGATGGCCGCACCCGCACCCTGCGCGCCCACGGCCTGGCCGTCCTCGACGTGCTCTCCCCCGCCCCCGAGTGGGCCATGACCGACACCTCGCTGCCGCTCCCGGCGGACCTCAGGCATGCCTACCGCTACGCCCGCCGTCTGGCCGCGGCCGCCCCCGAGGCCCTCCAGTTGTCGAACGAACCGGACGTCGACACCACCCGCAGCACCGGCGACGCCCACGCCGCGTTCGTGAAGGCCGCCGCGCTCGGCATCAAGGACGCGGCGAGGGAACCCTGCCTGGTCGTCCTGCCGGGCATCGCGCAGACCGGCCCCTTCCAGGACCTGATGCTGGCCAACGACGTGGTGCGGTACGCCGACGTGTGGGCCTTCCACGGCTACCCGGACCCCACCGAACCGGGCGAACCCCGCTTCCCGGGCGCCGCGGACGAGCAGCACGAGCTGGCCCGCCGGCACCAGGCGGACATACCGCTGTGGATGACGGAGTGCGGCGCGTTCCAGAAGGCCCGGCCGGGGGAGGACCTGACGCCCGGGCAGGAGATCGCGCAGGCCCGGTACGTGGTGCGCTCGACGGTGGAGGGCCTGGCGGCCGGGAACGACCGGCAGTTCTGGTTCGCGGGCCCCCCACTGCACGACGACGGCGTCTACTTCGGCCTGCTCGACCGTGGCTTCCGGCCCCTGCCCGCCTACAGCGCGTTCGCGGCCCTCACCTCGCTGCTCGGCACGGCACACTTCACCGGTCCCACGCCCCGGCTGCCGGACGGAGTGCGGGGCCTCGACTTCGACAGCGGGCGCGGCGAGCGGGTCACGGTCCTGTGGGCGGAGCGGCCCGTACGCCTGGACCGGCACGTGAGGGGGACGGCCTACGACATGATGGGCCGCCGCCTGCCCACCGGGCGGCCGGTGACCGCCGCACGCGACCCCCTGTACGTCGTCACCCCTGCGGACGCGCCCGCCCCGCCGGCCGCCACCCGCCCGAGGGCCCGCCTCTCCCCCGCCGAACACATCGTCCTCGCCCAGCGCTTCTCCGTCCGTGACGCCGCCCCCGGCAAGGACGACGGGGACGCGCCGCCGCCGCACGGCTACCGTCTCGGCCGCCGTACGCGGATGACCGTCGACGTCTACAACTTCGACGACACCGCACACCGTGTGACGGTCACGGCACGGCCGATGGGCGACGGGTGGACCGTGCGGGCGGAACAAGGGCGGAAAGGGCAGAAAGGGCACATACGCGTCCCCGCCGGAGGGCGGATCGGGGTCGACTTCACGATCCGCGCGGAGAGTTCGGTCCCACGCCGGATCGACCGGCGGCTGGCGTTCGGCGCGGCGCTCGATGATCACACCGAAGTTCCGGCGTCCGTGGCGCTGATCCATCTCAAGTAACCCACCAGGGACGCTCAAAAGCCTGAGTTAACGGAGGTAACACCCAAGGTCAAAAAGGTAAGCGCATACCGACCAATCAGTTTGGCCAAACCCTCGCGCTGCCCCGGTACTCCGAAGTAACGTGCGTGGCCGCCCGCCCCCCACCTCCCTGCGGCCCGCCGCACCGGATCCAACCCTCGCAAGGAGCACCGGGATGTCCTACGACCCGCCACCGTCCTACCCCTACCCACCACCCGATTCCTCGCCCTCCTACCACACGTACGACACCTACCCCTGGCAGCCGCAGCAGCCGTCCGAACCACCCGAGCCGCGCGCCCAGCGCCACACCGCGCTCGGGCACCACAGCGACCTGCGGGTGCTGCGCAGCGCCTACCGCTGGCAGCGCCGCGTGGCCACGCTCACGGCGCTCGGCTACTTCACCCTGTTCCTGATCCTGTCGGCGTTCGCACCGTCGTTCATGACGAGCACCGTCACCGACGGCCTGCCCACCGGCCTGCTGCTCGCCCTCATCCAGGTGCCCGTGACCTGGCTCGCCATCGCCCTGTACGAGCAGACGGCCCGCCGTCGCGTCGACCCGATCGCGGACCGGATACGCAAGCAGGCCCAGCTGGACGCCAAGCGGGAGGCGGCACGGTGATCAGCGAGTTCAGCGGCAACGCGCAGGCGATGTCCCTGGTGGGCTTCACATCGGTCGCGACGATCACCCTGCTGCTCTGCGTGATGACGGGCCCGGACCGGGACGACCTCGACGAGTTCTACACCGGCTACAGCTCGCTGTCCCCCATGCGCAACGGCCTGGCGATCGCCGGCGACTACATCTCCGCCGCGACGGTCCTCGGCACCGGCGGCGTGATCGCCCTCTTCGGCTACGACGGCACCGTCCTGGCCATGAGCACGGCGCTGTCGCTGATGCTGCTGATGTTCCTGCTGGCCGAACCGCTGCGCAACGCGGGCCGGTTCACCATGGGCGACGCGCTGACCCGCCGTATGCCGGGACGCGGTGTGCGGATCGCGGCCTGTGCGGTGACGCTGGCGGCGCTGGTGCCGCTGATGCTGGTGCAGTTGGCGGGGACCGGGCAGCTGATGGCGTTCATCCTCGGCTTCTCCGGCGAGTCGATGCAGACGGGCTGCATCATCGGCGTGGGCGCGCTCATGATCAGTTACGCGGCGATCGGCGGCATGAAGGGCACCGCCCTCATCCAGATCCTCAAGATCGTGATGCTGCTCGGTTCGGGCATGGTGGTCGCGGTACTGATCCTGAACCGGTTCGACTGGGACCCGGGGGCCCTGTTCGGCGCGGCCGCCGACAACAGCGGCGTGGGCTCGGCGTTCCTCTCGTCCGGCCTGCAGTTCGCGGGCGGTCCCAGCCCCGGCCTGGACATGATCACCTCGCAGCTGACCGTGGTCCTCGGCGGTGGCGTCCTGCCGCACGTCACCATGCGCATGTACACCGCCTCCAGCGCCCGGCAGGTACGGCGTTCGATGTCCTGGGCCGTGTCCGGCGTGGCCCTGTTCGTGCTCGTCATCACGGTCATCGGCTTCGGCGCGACCGCGCTGATCGGGCGGGAGACGATCGCCCAGGTCGACCCGCAGGGCAACACGGCCTATCTGCTGGGCTCGCAGGCGGCGTTCGGCGCCGAGGTGTCGACGGCGGAGACATTCCTGTTCACGACCGTCACCACGGCCGTCTTCCTCACGCTGCTCGCCTCCGTCGCCGGCATGATCCTCGCCTGCGCCAACTCCCTCGCGCACGACGTGTTCGCGGCCCGGGTGCAGGAGATGTCACCGCGCCGCGAGATGACACTGGCCCGGCTCTCGGCCCTGGCGGTGGGCATCCCGGCGATCCTGCTGGCCACGCTCGTCCAGCACCGCAGCCTCCAGCCGCTGGTGACGCTGTCCTTCTGCCTCGGCGCCTCCGCCATCGCGCCCGCGCTGGTCTACAGCCTCTTCTGGCGCCGCTACACCCGGACGGGCCTGCTCAGCACCCTCATCGGCGGCTCGCTGGCCGTCCTGCTGCTGATGCCGGGCACCAACCTGGTCTCCGGCTCCCCCGTCTCGGCCTTCCCCGACGCCGACTTCAACTGGTTCCCGTTCACCACCACGGGCCTGCTCTCCATACCCCTGGGCTTCGCCTGCGGCTGGCTGGGCACGATGGCCTCCGGCCGCCGGAAGTCGGAGGAACAACGCCACCAGTACGAGGCGGTGGAGGGCTGGATCCTCGCGGGCGCGGTACGCAGGAACCACTGACCGGAAGCGGCACGGCACGACGCCCCGCCGGCCTCGCGAGAGCGGCGGCCGGGGCGTCACCCGCATCCGCCGGCACACGACACCATCGCCCACGCGCGACGGCCCGTGTCACTCCCCCGCCGGCCCCGCCGGCCCCGCCCACGCCGCCAGGCTGGCGTGGACGCGGTCGATGTGGGCCCGCACGTCCTCGCCCTGCTCCGCGTGCGCGCGCAGCAGCCGCTCCGTCTCGTCTTCGACGCGGTCCGCGTGTTCCCGGGCCTGGGCGATCAGCTCCGCGGCACGCTCCTGGGCCTCCTCCTGCCGGCTGCGGGCCGATTCCTCGGCGTCGGCGAGGGCCTGCTCCGCCTCGGACAGGTCCCGCTCGGCGCGCGCCACCGCCTCCGCGTGGCGCGCGTCCAGCTCCTCAGCCCGCGCCGCCTCCTCGCGCTCCACCTCCGCCCAGCGCTCCGCACGCTCCTTTTCCCGCTCGGCGAGCATCCCGGAGGAGCGCTGCCGCATCTCCCGCAGCGCGGCCAGCGCCTCACCCCGCTGTTCCTTCGCCCCGCACCGGACCGAGACACGGATCTCCTCGGCCTCCGCGCTCGCCACGAGCAGCCGCTGCCGGGCACGTTCGTCGGCGTCGGCGCGTACGGCGTCGGCGTGCGCCTGCGCGGCCTCGCGCATCTCGGCCGCGGCGGCCTGCGCATCCTCGACGATGCGCCGCGCCTCCTCCCGCGCCCTGTCCCGAACGGCCTCGGCCTCCTCCCGGCCGAGTTCGAAGAGCCGCCGCGCCCCCTCCCCGAGCGACGCGTAGTCCTGCGGCGCGAGCCCCGCCACGGTCTCCCGCAGCAGGGCCAGTTCCGCGTCCATCTGCCGGGCGAGCACCGTCAGCCGGGCGGCCCGCTCCCAGGCCGCGTCACGATTCTGGGAGACGGCCTCGGCGTACCTGTCCACCTGCTCGGGACGGTAGCCACGCCCCCGCCCGGCCACGAAGCCGTGCGGCGACACCGACGCGCTGCTCATCCTGGAACCCCTCTCCACCTCACCGACGCGAAGCCGCACAAGAAACGGGATGATTTCGCGCACATCTTGGTGGATCAGGCAGAAGTGTTCATAACGCGACACTCCGCACAGAGGTCACGGGCCCACGACCGGCCCGTACGGCCGTCAGCCCCATGTGGTGCCCGCGGGCTCCTGGATGGTCGTGTTGATGCGGTTGAACATGTTCGTGAGCGAGACGGTGAGAATCAGCCCGGAGAGTTCCTTCTCGTCGAAGTGATCGGCCACCTCGTCCCACAGGGCGTCCGGCACCGACTCCTCCGAAAGGTCCGCGAGCCGCGTGATCGCCTCCGTCAGTTTCAGCGCCGCACGCTCGGCGTCCGAGAAGAAGGGGGCGTGACGCCAGGCCGCGACGGCACTGATCCGCTCCTCACTCACCCCGGCCTTGCGGAGGTTGACGGTGTGCCCGTGCACACAGGCGCCACAGCCGTTGATCTGGCTGGCGCGCAGCCCGACGATCTCCGCCAGCTCCTGCCGCAGGCCGCCCTCCCCGATCGCCTGGAAGATGCCGCCGATGCCCTTCATCGCGCCGGGAAGGACGTACGCCGGGTTCGTCATCCGTGCCTGCATGATCTCTGCCTCCTGTGTCGGTGCGTCGCTGTCACTTCACTGACGAAGCGGCACGAGGAGATGTGACAGCCGGACACGAAGAAGCCGGGCCCGGTCGTACGACCGACCGGGCCCGGCTTCTCTTTCCGCACGTCAGCGGCGGTGTGTCACAGCAGTCCGTCCCACATCTGCTCCAGCAGCACCGACCACCAGCTCTCCGGCGACCCCAGTGCCGCCGGGTCGAGCGCGGCCAGCTGTGCCTGGAAGTCGACGGTCCAGCGGCCCGCCTGCTCCTGGTTCAGCCCGAACCGCAGCCGCCACATCCGCCCGAGCAGCGCCAGACAGCGCGCGAATTCCGGCAGCCCGGTGTTCACGAACTGCGGCGGCACGGGCGCCCCGCCCGGCCCCGCCTCCACCGGCACGGCGACGATGTTGGCCGTGCCGTACTGCACACAGATCGCCTTGCCGAAGTCGCTGCCCATCACCAGATAGGAACCCGCGTCCGAGGCCGGCTGCACACCGCGCTCGGCCGCCAGCTCCGCCAGCGTCGGAACGGGCCGGCCCGGCTGCGCCTGCGCCCAGAAGAACGGGCCCATGTCCATCGGCAAACCGGCCGCCACCAGCGTGTGCGCCACGACCGGCGGCACCCCCTGACGCGACACCGCGGCCTGCTCGAACCGGAACACACCCGGCCCGAACGCGGCCCCCAGCTCCTGCGCGACGGCCTCCGGCGGAACCGGCGGCGCCGGCTGCACCGGCGGCAGCGGAGCACGCACCGGAGCCGGACGCGCCGGGCCGTCCGCCACCTGGTGCAACTCGCCCTGGTGGGCCAGCAACTGCCGCATGCCCTGCTGCCGGCTCGCGTGGTCCGTGCCGTACGGCGCGATGCTCGTGATGCGCGCCTGCGGCCACTGCTCCCGGATCATCCGCGCGCAGTACGCGCCCGGCAGCTCGCACGACTCCAGCTCGGTGTGCAGCTCCAGCACCTGGTCCGGGGGCACGTTCATGGCCCGCAGCTCATGGAAGATCTGCCACTCCGGGTGCGGCGTACCCGGCGCCGAACGCCGGATCAGCTGCTGCTCGGAACCGTCCTGCGCGCGGTAGCGCAACACGGCCTGGTAGCCGGGACCGACCGTCGGCTGCCCGGCGGGCGGCTGCGGATAGCCGTACGCCGGCGGCGGCCCGGGGACGGGCTGACCGGGCGGCGGCACCGCACCGGGCGGCACCGCACCCGGCGGCACCGCACCGGGCGGCACCGCACCCGGCATCGCGCCGGGCGGCGGCATCGGCGGCGCGGCGGGGGGTGCGCCGGGAGCCTGCGGCGGCGGAGGCACGCCGGGACCCCCCGCCGGGGGCGGGGAGGCCAGCATGGTCTCGGCGTGATGCACAGGCCCCGCGCCGGCTCCGGGCACACCCGGGGCACCGGGAGCACCGGGAGCACCGGGAGGATGCGGAACACCCGGAGGCTGGGAGGCACCAGGCGCACCGGGCGGTCCCGGAGGCTGCGGCGGCTGAGGCGCGCCCGGGCCCGGCCGGCCGGGATCGGCCAGCATCGTGGCGGCATGGTGGACACCGCCCGGGGGCGTACCACCGGGGGCACCAGGAGGCTGCGGCGCACCAGGGGCGCCAGGAGCACCCGGCGCGCCCGGCGGCTGCTGCGGAGGCAGCGGCGCACCCTGGCCCGTCGGCACCCCGGCCCCCGAAGGACTCCCGGCACCACCGGGACCCTGAGGAGCACCAGGAGCACCAGGAGCACCAGGAGGTCCGGGAACCCCGGGAGCCCCAGGCCCTTCAGGCCCAAGCGCAGACACCATCTGCGTCGGCACATACCCACCCGCCGGAGTCCCCGGCGCACCGGGCCCCGACGGCGGAGGCGTATCGCCCGGCCGCGCACCCGGCGTACCCGGCGCGCCCGGCGGAGGCGGCGTGGTCGGACCCGCGCCCCGGCCACGACCCGGCGGCGGAGTCGCCTTGCTGGTCGCGGCGTCGGCGATGTCCCCGGCGTTCGGCGCGAGCGGCCGCTCCGGCGCACCCGGCCCGGCAGGCGGCTGCGGATAGCCGTACGGCTGCCCGCTCGGCGACGCGGGCGGCGGCGTACTGCCCTGCGGCACACCGGCGGGGGGCGTGCCCGGCACACCACCGTGCGGCGAGGTACCCGGCGCCCCGGGAGCGGCGCCCGGCCCCGCCGGATAGCCGTACCCCGGACCGGCCGGAGTCCCGGCGCCCTGCGCGTTCGGCGCGTCCGCCGGAAGCCCGTCGGCCGCCGGCCCGTCCACCGCCGGCGTGACCGCCGTCCGCGGCAGCTGGCTCCCGCCCGCGATCAGCGCGGTCTTGGCGTCGGACGTCGTCGAGGGCGGCGACGGGTTCTCGTCGGCCTCGCCCAGCGGCGGCGCGAAAACCGTCGCGGGCAGCGGTACGGAACGGTCGTCTCCGCCATCGCCGTTGGTGTCCGTGCCGGCCCAGGGCGTCGCCCCGGCAGGCGCGGCCGGAGCCACCGGGCCACCCGGAGCACCCGGCGCACCCGGCGCACCCGGCGCACCCGGAGCACCGGAAGCGTCCGAGTCACTCCCCCCAGCGGCCGGCCACGACGCCCCGCTCCCGGAGCCGGAATCACCCGCGGAACCGGAACCGGAAACAGAAGGAGACGCGGACGCAGACGCAGCCGACTCGGCGGCGGACCCCGCCCCGGCCCCCCGCCGATCCGGAATCCCCAGCTTGTCCGCCGCGTCCTGCAACCACTCCGGCGGAGTCAGCAGGAAGGACGTCTGATTCAGATCCACCCGCGCGGGAGGCGCCGGCGCCGGCTCGTCCACCGCGTCCGGACGGCCGTACTCCTCCTCGTACCGGCGGATCACCTCACCGACCGGCAGCCCGGGCCACAGCGTCGCCTCGCCACTGTCCCGCGCGATCACCAGCCGCTGCGCGCCCCCGTCCGAGCGGGGCCCGTCCGCACGGTCCTCGGCCCACACCACGAACCCGAGGTCGAACTCCCGCACCCGCACCTCACGATGCTGGTACGACGGCAGGTCGCCGTTGATCCACTCTTCCGCGCGCTCCTGCGCCTGAGCGAAGGTCACCATCGCCGAAGTCACTCCCCCACAGCCGAGGACGACACCGCACCCACCGGCACCACACGCGCGAACCCGCCGTCCACCATCAGGTTCGCCACCGTCTCCAACTCCGGCGGATTGCCGGCCAGCCGCGACAGGAAGACGTCGAAGTCGTCCCCGCACGGCAGCAGCAGCCGCTCCACCCGCTCCGCCGGCGGCGTCGAGGGATCCACGTCCCGCGCGTCGTCGTACGAGCAGAACCACACGGAGCCGATCCGCTCGCCCTTCACCTTCACGGCGAGCAGCCCGCCCTGGACGAAGGAGACGCCCAGGTAGTCCTTGGTCAGATGGTCCCGCAGACACTTGTTGACGTACACCAGGTCATTGACCGCGGCCTCGTCCCGCACCGTGAAGAACGGCTGGTCGACCAGCAGCCCCAGCTCCGCGTCGAGCGCGGCACCCACCGGCGCGCAACCGCCCGCCGCCTTCAGGAACGACCGGTACGCGCCCGGCAGCCGGTAGCCCAGCTCCTCCTCGACGTTCTGCACCTGCGACTCCGTCACGGCCACCCCCGACTTCGGCAGCCCGAAGTGCGCCGGACGCGTCTCCTGGAGCGGCCGCGTGCCCCGCTTGCCGTGATCGACACCCGACGTGGCCACACCGCCGTGATGCCGCAGCAGCGCCTTCACCTCGACCGGGACCAGCTCGAGCCGCCGCGAGGCGACCGCGTGGTGCCAGGTCCAGCCGTGCGGTGTCGCCACCGCCGGCACCGTGTCCCACAGCTCGTGCCCGGACGCCGACAGCGCGCTGTTCGCCGACACGTAGTCCGTCAGCCGCAACTCGTCGACACCGAAACCCTCCGGCGGCTCCGCGATCTCCGCGACCGCGCGCGCGTAGGGCGAGAAGTCGGGGTAGCCACGCTCGTCGACCCGCACCCCTCTCGGGTGACGGGCCGCCCGGACCGGGTCCGGGAAATGCACGACCTGCCCGGCGTAGGCCGCGTTCGGCGGCGCGGCTTGCTGCCCGAGCCGACCTGTCGTCATGGCGGTTGCCCCCTGCGGCACTCTGTACGAACCGTATTGACCACCTTTGGCGCACTACGGCCCGTATCGACTGTCACGTCTGTCCGTCTCGACTGTCCGTCTCGACTTCTCTGCGCTTCCCTGCACGCGCCGACCCGCGGATCACCCTCCGGTTCACTGCATCGATCTCCGAACGGATCACCGCATCGCCCGCGGTGCCGACAGCCTATGCGGTACGACGACACCGGTCACCGGCACCGGCCGGCACCCCCTCCGCTTCCGTGACCAGCCGTCACCCCACCGTGACGGCGCAACCCGGAACGGGCGTGTCGCCGCGCCCCAGCTTCCGCACCAGCCACGGCATTTGGCAGTCTGTGACCCCCGGGGGGATGCACGGAGGGGAAGACGATCATGAACGCGACACAGACGGGACCACACACCGGCCGGTCCGCCGACCCACGAAACGGCGATCCCCGGCACGGCGACCCGCGCCACGGCGACCCAAGAGGCGGCGATCCCCGCAACGGCGGCCCGAGAGCCGGCGACCCCCGCAACGGCGACCCCCGCATCGGCTGGAGCGCCACCGAAGCGGCCCACGCCCCCGCCCTCCACCACCGCCGCGACGGCATCCTCCCCACCGTCGCCGCCGCCCTCTCCGTCCGCGGCGCCACCCTCACCGGCACCGCCGCCCGCGGCGACACACCCCCGGGACTGCACCCCCTCGTCCAGGACTTCCTGGACACCCTCACCAGCGCCCAGCGCGACCGCTTCACCGGCCGCTGCGCCGAAACCATCCTCATCTCCCGGCACATCGCCGCGGCCGACACCGCACGCAGCAAACGCGCCGCACGAAAACCCATGACCAACGGCGAGGCCCGCAAAGCCCTCAAGCAGGCCAAACTCACCGCCCGGCACATCCGCGAGGACGGCGACCCCCTCCACGGCACCTTCGCCACCCCCTGCCGCGCCTGCACCGCCCTCAGCGCCCACTTCGGGGTCCGCATAGTCGACCCGGCGTCCCAGAACGACTGACGCCCCGCCCCGACCCACCCCGGAACCACCCGGCACCGCGGCGCGCCCTCACACCCGCCGCCCCCTCCCCCCAGCACCTCGACGAGACGAAGGGCAGATGCACACCGACCGCACCTCCACCACCCGCTTCCCCGTACCCGTCGACGCCGCCCTGCGCGCCGCCGGCTGGCAACCCGGACGCTGGGACATCAAGCAGGCCGAATACTGGGCCGACGCCCTGCGCGACCACGCCTCACCCGCAGGCCACCGGCACACCGTCTTCCCCGCCGCCGTCGAAGCCTGGGCGGAATTCGGCGGACTCCACCTCGCACCCACCGGCCCCGGCCGCCAGGTCGCCCCCGCCACCCTGCACCTCGACCCCCTGCACGGCCTCCACATGGCCCGCACCCTCGGCGACCTCGGCCGCGCCCTCGGCACCGAGGTCTGCCCCCTGGGCGCCGAGACCGACAGCCAGTCCCTCGTCGCCATCGACACCGACGGCCGCGTCTACACCCTCGACCACACCGGCGACTGGTACCTCGGCCCCGACATCGACCAGGCCCTCTCCACCCTCATCGCCGGCACGGAACCCGTACGCCTCACAGCGAGCTGACAACACCGGGACCGAAGACAACCAGGACCGAGGACAACCGGGACCGAGGACAAGCGGGACCGAGGACAAGCGGGCCCTACGACGCCGGAATCACCGCCGACACCCGGAAACCCCCCGCGTCCGTCGGCCCGGACACGAACACCCCGCCCAGCGCCGCAACCCGCTCCTTCATCCCCACCAGCCCGTTCCCCCCGGACGGCAACCGCGCCGACGACGCCGCCTCCTCGGGCGGCTCGTTCTCCACCTGCATCGCGATCTCCGACACCCGATGCGCCAGCCGCACATAGGTCTTCGCCCCGGCCGCGTGCTTGTGGACGTTCGTCAACGCCTCCTGCACCACCCGGTAAGCCGTCTGCTCGACCTCCGGCGCATACGACCGCTCATCCCCCTCCACCGACAGATCCACCACCATCCCCGCGGCGGCCGACTGCCCGACCAGCTCCTCGATCTCCGCCAGACACGGCCCCTCGTCGTCAGCGGCCCGCGAAGCCGCCGCGGCCGCGGCCGCCCCCACCGCCGCCAGCGGCACCGACGCCGCACGCTCACGCCGCTCTTCCCCACCACTGCGCAGCACCCCGAGCATCTCCCGCAACTCGGTCAGCGCCTGACGCCCCATGTCCCCCACCAGCGCGGCGTTCCTGACGGCCTTCTCGGGATCCTTCCGCGCCACCGCCTGCAACGCCGCGGCATGCACCACCATCAGACTCACCCGGTGCGCGACCACGTCGTGCATCTCCCGCGCGATCCTGGTCCGCTCCTCGTTCCGGGCCCACTCGGCCCGCTCCTCCGCACGCTCCGCGAGCAGCTGCAGCTCCCGCTCCAGATCGTCAGCCCGCTCCCGCAGGCTCTCCATCAGCCGCCGCCGGGCTCCCACATACAGCCCGAGCAGCACGGGAGGCGCCGTGAACCCCACCGACATCGTGATGGCCGCGAAGGGCACGAACCAGTCCCCGATGTCCAGGTCCCCCCGCGACATGTCCTGCCGCGTCTTCACGAACGTCACGATGAGCGTCCCCAGCAGCGACATCCCCGCAAGCGAGGCGAGGATCCGCCGGGGCACCTCGCACGCGGCCAGCGTGTAAAGGCCGACGACGCCCATCAGGAAGCCCATCTCGGCGGGCGTGATGGCGATCGACACCAGCACCACCGCGATCGGCCACCGCCGCCGCACGAGCAGCACGGAACCGGCCAGCAGCCCGAACACCACCCCCGCCGCCACCGGGATCCCCGCATCCCTGGCGAACGGAACACCCTCGAACCCGCACTCCAGCGCGGACGCCACGGCCAGACTCACATCGAACACGGCACTGCGCCGCCTGGCCCACCACCACGGCCCTCCCCGGGCCGTCACATGGTCTTCCCCCGTCGCGGTCATGCCCTCCAGCCTAAAGGCGCCCACCGCCGCTTTTCCGGTGAGTTTCCCGGACTGGCCTACACCACACTCCGTGACCGTTCAGCCGCGATACGGCCCGATATCCCTCGAACTGCTGAATCGCGCACCGTTCGATCCCGGAGGCCTCCATTCCGCCCGGACGGTATGCGTATGACACATGCCAACGGCAAATACGCCGACTTCGAGGGACTGCGGGAAAGGGCGGTGGCGTTGCGCCGCGCGGGCCTCAGCCGACGCCAGATCCGCGACCGCCTCCAGGTCGACAACAACGACATCCTCAACCGCCTCCTGGAAGGCGAACCGGCCCCCGCCTGGACGAAGCGCCCCAACGCGAAGGACGACCTCCGCGAGAGGGCGAGGGAACTCCGCCTCCAGGGCTGGACGTACGACCAGATCCAGGTGGAGCTGGGGTGCTCGAAGAGTTCGATCTCGCTGTGGGTGCGGGACCTGCCGAAGCCGGAGCGCAAGCGAACCCCCGAGGAGGCGTCAGCGATCGCGAGGCGGGGCTGGGAAGCCACCATGCGCCTGCGCGACGAGGAACGACAGCGCACAAAGGAGACCGCCAGACAAGCCGTCGGCGACCTGTCGACACGGGAGCTGTTCCTGCTGGGCGTCGGCCTTTATTGGGCGGAGGGTGGCAAGGACAAGCCCTACGACCGCCGCGAGAACGTCTGCTTCGTCAACAGCGACTCCGGCATGATCGAGGTGTTCCTGGCCTGGCTCGACCTACTGGGAGTGGAACGCGAGCGGCTCAGGTTCACCGTGATGATCCACGAGTCCGCCGACGTGGCAGCAGCCGAGCAGCACTGGTCCGACCTCGTCGGTGCCGACCGCGCCGCGTTCAACAGGACGACGCTCAAGAGGCACAACCCCAAGACCCGCCGTAAGAACGTCGGCGATTCCTATCGCGGTTGCCTAGTGGTCAAAGTCCTGAAGGGTGCCGATCTGTACCGTCGCATCGAGGGGTCCTGGTACGGCATAGTGGACTCCGCGCGCAAGGCCGATCTTTCCAATCGGACATAACGCGTGATCCATCCCGGATCGTCTAAGGGCAGGACAAACGGTTTTGGTCCGTTGAATGAGGGTTCGAATCCTTCTCCGGGAGCTCACAGAACACAACGGTTCGGTTCGCGTCCTGACTGGCAAACTCCCGCTCGGGCCCCACACCCCCACCCCCCACAAAACCCCCCGGTATCCTGCGGATGAAACCCCACCCCATCCACAGCCGAAGGGCATCCCGTGAGCGCCAACCGCCCGGCAGCCGTCGTCGTTCTCGCAGCGGGTGAGGGCACCCGTATGAAGTCGGCCACACCCAAGGTCCTGCACGAGCTCTGCGGCCGCAGTCTCGTCGGGCACGTGCTCGCCGCCGCGGGCGAGCTGCACCCCGAGAACCTGGTCGTCGTGGTCGGCCACGCCCGTGAGAAGGTCACCGCCCACCTCGGCGAGATCGCCCCCGCCGTCCGCACCGCCGTACAGGCCGAACAGAACGGCACCGGGCACGCCGTACGGATGGGTCTCGAGGCACTCGGCGGGTCCGTCGACGGGACCGTCGTGGTGGTGTGCGGGGACACTCCGCTGCTCACCGGCGCGACCCTCGACGCCCTCGCCGCCACCCACTCCGCCGACGGCAACGCGGTCACCGTACTGACCGCCGAGGTGCCGGACGCGACCGGCTACGGCCGGATCGTCCGCGACGACACCGGCGCCGTGACCGCGATCGTGGAGCACAAGGACGCCACCGACGCGCAGCGGTCGATCCGTGAGATCAACTCGGGTGTGTTCGCGTTCGACGGCCAGCTGCTCGCCGACGCGCTGAAGAAGGTGCGCACGGACAACAGCCAGGGCGAGGAGTACCTGACCGACGTGCTCGGCATCCTGCGCGAGGCGGGGCACCGGGTCGGGGCCTCCGTGGCCGGCGACCACCGGGAGATCGCCGGGATCAACAACCGGGTGCAGCTTTCCGAGGCCCGACGGATCCTCAACGACCGGCTGCTGACCGGGGCCATGCTCGCCGGTGTGACGGTCGTCGACCCGGCCACGACCTGGATCGACGTCACGGTGACGTTCGAGCAGGACGCCGTGGTGCACCCGGGCACCCAGCTGCACGGCTCGACGCATCTCGGCGAGGGCGCGGAGGTCGGGCCCAACTCCCGGCTGACCGACACCCGGGTCGGGGCGGGCGCGCGCGTGGACAACACCGTGGCCGTGAGCGCCGAGGTGGGCCCGGGCGCGTCGGTGGGGCCGTACGCGTACTTGCGTCCGGGGACGCGGCTGGGTGCCAGGGGCAAGATCGGGACGTACGTCGAGACGAAGAACGCCACGATCGGGGAGGGCACGAAGGTGCCTCATCTCTCCTATGTGGGTGACGCGACGATCGGTGAGCAGTCGAACATCGGTGCCGCGAGTGTGTTCGTGAACTACGACGGCCGGGAGAAGCACCACACGACCATCGGGTCTCACTGCCGTACGGGCTCGGACAACATGTTTGTGGCGCCTGTCACGGTGGGGGACGGTGCGTACACCGCGGCCGGGTCGGTGATCACGAAGGACGTACCGCCCGGTTCGCTGGCCGTGGCCCGTGGTCAGCAGCGGAATATCGAGGGTTGGGTGGCTCGAAAGCGTCCGGGGAGCGCGGCCGCGAAGGCGGCTGAGGCGGCTTCCCGGGAGTCGGCCGAGGAGGGCTGACCGGAAAGCGGTGCCTCAAACACGGCGTACGGTGATAAGTGCACACCCGCACCCCCACCAGTTGAGACGCCCTCTCGCGAGCCGGCTGAGAGGTCTCTCGACCCCAGATCGAAACCCCAGCTGCGACACCTCTGAGGAGACAGTGCTGTGACCGGGATCAAGACGACCGGCGAGAAGAAGTTGATGTTCTTCTCCGGCCGCGCCCACCCCGAGCTTGCCGAGGAGGTTGCCCACCAGCTGGGTGTCGGGGTCGTCCCGACGAAGGCCTTCGACTTCGCCAACGGTGAGATCTATGTGCGTTACCAGGAGTCGGCGCGTGGCGCCGACTGCTTCCTGATCCAGAGCCACACGGCTCCGATCAACAAGTGGATCATGGAGCAGTTGATCATGATCGACGCGCTGAAGCGCGCGTCGGCCCGGTCCATCACGGTCATCGTGCCCTTCTACGGTTACGCGCGGCAGGACAAGAAGCACCGCGGACGTGAACCGATTTCGGCGCGTCTGATCGCGGACATGATGAAGACGGCGGGTGCGGACCGCATTCTCACCGTCGACCTGCACACGGACCAGATCCAGGGCTTCTTCGACGGGCCGGTGGATCACCTGTTCGCGCTGCCGCTGCTGGCGGACTACGTGGGCCGGAAGGTGGACCGGGAGAAGCTGACGGTCGTGTCTCCGGACGCGGGCCGGGTGCGGGTCGCGGACCGCTGGTGCGACCGGCTGGGCGCGCCGCTGGCGATCGTGCACAAGCGGCGGGACAAGGACGTCGCGAACCAGGTCACCGTCCACGAGGTCGTGGGTGAGGTGAAGGGGCGCGTGTGTGTCCTGGTGGACGACATGATCGACACCGGTGGGACGATCTGTGCCGCTGCCGACGCGCTGTTCGCGCACGGCGCGGAGGATGTGATCGTGACGGCGACGCACGGTGTGCTGTCGGGTCCGGCGGCTGACCGGCTGAAGAACTCGCGGGTGAGCGAGTTCGTGTTCACGAACACGCTGCCGACGCCGGGTGAGCTGAGCGGGGACCTGGACAAGATCTCGGTGCTGTCGATCGCGCCGACGATCGCGAGCGCGGTGCGTGAGGTGTTCGAGGACGGTTCGGTGACGAGCCTGTTCGACGAGCAGTGAGGGCTCTTCCGGAGTTCCTGTAGATCGTTTTGGGTGCGGCCTCCCCTGCCGAGTAGACTGCTGCAGTTGCTCGGCGAGGGAGGCCGTTTCCTGTTGTGGGATGCGGTGGTCCGTTATCGACGCGCTCTTCGTAGCAGGCCGTTCGTGGCCGGGTGACCACGTCCGTTCCTACTTCGAGGAGTGACTATGTCCGAGGTGAAGATCTCCGCCGCGACGCGCACCGAGTTCGGCAAGGGTGCCGCGCGCCGTATCCGTCGTGAGTCCAAGGTTCCGGGTGTCCTGTACGGGCACGGTTCGGACCCGCTGCACGTGACGCTGCCGGGCCACGACCTGCTGATGGCGCTGCGTACGCCGAACGTCCTGATCGCGCTGGACATCGACGGCAAGACCAAGGAGCTGGCGATTCCGAAGGCCGTGCAGCGTGACCCGCTGAAGGGCTTCCTGGAGCACGTCGACCTGCTGCTGGTGAAGCAGGGCGAGCGCGTCAACGTCGACATCTACGTCCACACCGAGGGTGAGCTGGCCCCGGGCGGCTTCCTGCTGGAGCACGTGCTGAACGCGCTGCCGGTCGAGGCCGAGGCCACGCACATCCCGGAGTCCGTGACGGTCTCCATCGAGGGTCTGTCGGCCGGTGACTCGATCCTGGCCAAGGACATCACGCTGCCGAAGGGCACGACGCTGGCCGTCGAGGAGGACACCGTCGTCCTTCAGGTCCTGGCCGCGCAGGCCGAGGAGGCCGCTGCGGGTGAAGAGGCCGAGGGTGAAGAGGCCGCTGAGGCCTGATTCTCTTCGTCGTCGTTTCGTCGGCCGCTGTTCCGGTGCGGAGCAGCGGCCGACGCGTATGAAGGAGACATGGACGTGACGACCGATGCCGCCGCTCCCTGGCTGATCGTGGGGCTGGGCAATCCGGGGCCGGAGTATGCGGGGAACCGGCACAACGTGGGTTTCATGGTGGCCGATCTGCTGGCGGATCGGGTCGGGGGGAGGTTCAAGCGGGCGGGGAAGGCGCAGGCGCAGGTGATCGAGGGTCGGATCGGGCCGCCTGGGCCGGCGAATCGCCGGGTTATCCTGGCGAAGCCGATGTCGTACATGAACCTGTCGGGCGGGCCGGTGAACGCGCTGCGGGATTTCTACAAGGTGCCGGTCGCCCATGTGGTGGCGATCCATGACGAGTTGGACATCGATTACGGGACCTTGCGGCTGAAGCTGGGCGGTGGGGACAACGGGCACAACGGTCTGAAGTCGATGACGAAGGCGTTCGGGGCGGATTATCACCGGGTGCGGTTCGGGATCGGCCGGCCGCCGGGGCGGATGCAGGTCGCCGACTTCGTGCTGAAGGACTTCTCCTCGACGGAGCGCAAGGAGCTGGACTACTTCGTGGACCGGGCGGCGGACGCGGTGGAGTGTCTGGTGATCGAGGGGCTGGAGCGGGCGCAAGGTACGTACAACTCCTGACTTGTCACCCCAGGGAGTTGACCGGCCGTACGGGTATGGCCAATGATCCCGGCCATGCCCCCCACTGCCATCGCCTCTCACCAGAGCTCTCATGCCGTGCTGCGGTTCGGACGGTTCGCGGCGATGGGCACGGTCGCCGCGCTGATCCTGATCGCGGGTGTGTGGGCGTCGTGGGGTACGGCGCAGCATGTGATGCTGACGAAGGGCCGGGAGAGCGGCACGGTCGAGGTGACGCGGTGCGGGCCGGACACGTGCACGGGTACGTTCACGCCGTTGTCGCAGGGTGCGCAGCCCCGGCCGAGGGTCGAGCTGGAGAAGTCCGTCGCGGTGGAGAAGGGCCGGACCTACACGGTGGTCCTGAAGCCCGGCAGTGATCACGCGGTGCGGTCGGGCCCGGCGGGGGTTCTGTACGCGTGGATTCCGCTGGGTGGCGCGCTGTTGCTGGCGTCGGTCGTGGTGGCGGGCGGGCTGTTGCGGACGCGGGTGGCGTGGGTGCTGGCCCTGTCGGGGGTGGCGGTGCTGACGGCGGCTTTCGTGACCGTCTGAGGGGTACCGGCGTTCTCCTCTCATGCGGAGGGGGCCGAGCGTTGTGTGTTCGTGATTGACGTGACTTCGGGCGAGGCTGGATGCTGAGCCGCCCCCTCCACATCTTCCCGGTCACTTCTCGAAGATGGACGAATTCTCGATGCGAACCCTCTCCCGCGCCGGCACTGTGTCCGCCGCCGCTTCCGCGGTCCTCCTGCTCGCTCCGGCCGCTCACGCCGCCCCTCCCGGTGACAACGGCACGGTCAAGATCCATGACGCCTCGACGGGCGAGGAGCTGCGCCGCAACGAGCCGCATGTGTGCGCCTTCTACCTGGATGCCTTCGGTTTCGACGCTGGTCAGCGGGTGGACTGGCGCATCGACGCCATTCCCCCGAGTGAGAACAAGGGGGAGACGGTGGATTCCGGCTCGCTGACGCTGGACGGCAAGGGTCACGGCCGTTCGGAGGACCTGTCGCTGCCCGACGGGCACTACAAGCTGTTCTGGAACTTCGACGGTGAGAAGGGTGCCGCCAAGCACAAGGTGTTCTGGACGGACTGCGAGGACGAGCAGGAGCCGGGCGGTTCGACGCCGTCCGGGTCGGCGTCCGCGTCGCCGTCGTCCGGGGCGTCTGAGGAGCCGTCGGGTGCGCCGGAGACGTCGGGGTCACCGAGTTCGCCGGCCGGCGAGGTCGCGGCGTCCTCGTCGCCGTCGCCGCAGGGGGTCGCCGACGGTGACCTCGCGGAGACGGGCAGCGGGGCTCCGGTGGGTCTGCTGTCCGGTGTGGCGGCGGTGCTGGTCGGGTTCGGCGGGTTCCTGGTGTTCAGGCGCCGGCGGCTCGGCCGCGGCTGACGTGGAACGAGACGTGCCCCCGAGCCTGTACGGGCTCGGGGGCACGGTCGTGTCCGGGGAGCGGCTCAGCCGGTGTTGCGCAGGCCCGCTGCCACGCCGTTGACGGTGAGGAGCAGGGCGCGGGCGAGCAGCGGGTCGGGTTCTTCGGCGGCGCCGACGGCGTCGCGCTGCCGCTTGAGCAGGGCGACCTGGAGGTAGGAGATGGGGTCGAGGTAGGCGTCGCGGATGGCGAAGGTCTGCTTGAGGACGGGCGCGGCGTCGAGAAGTTCCTCTTCGCCGGTCACGCGCAGCACCTCACGCACGGTCAGTTCGTGCTCGGCCTTGATGGTGTCGAAGACGTGCTTGAGCTCGTCGGGGACGAGGGTGTCGACGTAGTGCTGGGCGATCCGCAGGTCGGTCTTGGCCAGGGTCATCTCGACGTTGGAGATGAAGTTGCGGAAGAAGTGCCACTGTCCGTGCATCTCGTCGAGGACGGTGTCACCTTCTTGCCGCAGGCCCGCTTCGCGCAGTGCCTTGAGGCCGGAGCCGACGCCGAACCAGCCGGGGACGATCTGCCGGGACTGGGTCCAGCCGAACACCCACGGGATGGCCCGCAGCCCGTCCAGGCCGGCGCCGGTGTCGGGGCGGCGTGAGGGGCGGGAGCCGAGGTGGAGGTCGGCGAGCTGGTCGACGGGTGTGGAGGCGAAGAAGTACGCCGGGAGGTCGGGGTCCTCGACGAGCCTGCGGTAGGCGGCCTCGGCGGCCTCGGAGACGACGTCCATCGCGGCGTCCCAGCGGGCCAGGGCCTCGTCCGACTGGCGCGGGGCGGTGTGCAGGGCGGATGCCTGGAGGGTGGCCGCGACGCTCAGTTCCAGGTTTTCCCTGGCCAGGGCGGGGATGAGGTACTTGTCGGAGATGACCTCGCCCTGCTCGGTCACCTTGATCTCGCCCTCCAGGGTGCCCCAGGGCTGGGCGAGGATGGCGTCGTGGGTGGGGCCGCCGCCGCGGCCGACGGTGCCGCCGCGGCCGTGGAAGAGCCGGAGCCGGACGCCGTAGCGGTGCGCGACGTCGCGCAGGCGGCGCTGGGCGCGGTGGATCTCCCACTGGCTGGTGGTGATGCCGCCGAACTTGGAGGAGTCGGAGTACCCGAGCATGACCTCCTGGACGTCGCCCCGCAGCGCCACGAGCCTGCGGTACGACGGGTCGGAGAGCATGTCCTCCAGGATGGTGTCCGCGGCCTTGAGCTCGTCGGTGGTCTCCAGCAGCGGCACGATGCCGATCTTGGCCCAGCCGGCGTGCAGGTCGATCAGGCCGGCCTCGCGGGCGAGGACGGCGGCGGCGAAGACGTCGTCGGCGCCCTGGCACATGGAGATGATGTAGGACTCGATGACCTCGGGCCCGAAGACCTCCAGGGCCCGCTTCACGGTCTGGAAGACGCCGAAGGTCTTCTCGCCGGGCGCGTCGACGGGCGCCGGGGTGGGCGCGAGGGGGCGGCGGGAGCGCAGTTCCTTGGCGAGCAGTCTGGCGCGGTAGTCGCGGGGCATGTCCGCGTACCGCCAGGACTCCTCGCCGAGCCGGTCGAAGAGCTGGCCGAGGGCGTGGTGGTGGGCGTCCGCGTGTTCGCGTACGTCCATGGTGGCGAGCTGGAGGCCGAAGGCGGCGAGGGTGCGGATGGTGCGGGCGAGGCGGCCGTCGGCGAAGAGGCCACCGCGGTGCTCGCGCAGGGAGCTCTGGATGATCCGCAGGTCGTCGAGGAGCTGGCTGGTGCCGAGGTAGTCGCGGCCCGGGACGTGTGCGGTGCCCTTGGCGAGGCGCTTCTTGGTGTTCTCCAGCTTCTGCCGGATGCAGGTGGCCTTGAGCCGGTAGGGCTCCTCGGCGTTGAGGCGCTTGTAGCGGGGGCTGATCTCGGGGAGGTTCTCCAGGTCGGTCTGGAGGGAGGTCAGCAGTTCCTCGGTGGCGCCGGCGTAGCGGATGGAGTTGGACAGGAAGCCGCGCAGCTCGTCGATCGTCTCGAGGGCGTCGTTGATGCCGTGCTCGTGCTGGAGGATGAGGACGTCCCAGGTCACCTGGGGTGTGACGTTGGGGTTGCCGTCGCGGTCGCCGCCGATCCAGGTGCCGAAGGTGAGCGGGCGGGTGTCGTCGGGGAGCTTGACCCCGGCGCGCTCCAGCTCGGCGGTGAGGTCCTCCAGCACGTCGCCGACGGCGTTGGCGTGCAGTTCGTCCAGGTAGTAGATGGCGTTGCGGGCCTCGTCGGCGGGCTCGGGGCGGACGACGCGCAGTTCGTCGGTCTGCCAGACGAGGTCAATGTTCTCGGCCAGCCGGATGTCGAGACGGCGTCGGTCGGACTCGATGACGGGGGTGTCGAGGAGCGCGGCGACGCGCCGGAGCTTGTTCAGGACCGACCGGCGCGCGGCCTCGGTCGGGTGGGCCGTGAACACGGGACGAATATTGAGGTTCCGAACCGTCTCGCGCAGGTGTTCGGGGTCGGCGTCCTTGAGCCGGTCGGCCGTACGGGCGAGCAGTCCGCCCTCGGCGGCGCGGCGGGCGCGCAGCTCGCGGCCGCGGTGGACCTGCTCGGTGACGTTGGCCAGGTGGAAATAGGTGGAGAACGCGCGGACCAGCTTGGCCGCGGTCTGCAGTTCCGTGCCGCGTAGCAGCTCGGCGGCGGCCTCGCCGTCCTCACGGGTGAGGCGGCGGACCTTCTCGACGAGTTCCAGGAGCTCAGGGCCCTCCTGCCGGACAAGGGTCTCCCCGAGGAGGTCACCCAGCCGGCGGATGTCGGCACGCAGCTCACTGCTCGTCGTCGTGGTCTGGTCGTCGGCACTGCTCACAGGTGCGGCTCCTTGCAGTGTTGAAGCTCGTCTGGGAGGGGAACCCGGACGGCGTCTCGCGCGGCGTGCGCCGCATACGGGCCGGACATCCGGGAAGAAATCAGAGCGGACCGCGCTGTCCGACCGACTCCAGGATAGGTGTCAGCGGGGACGCGCAGGCTCTCGGGCTCTTGCCGCCGGGCGGCGCACTGCCATACTTACGAAGCCGTAGGTTACGGAACCGTAGGAAGCAGCCGTACGGGTCCCCGTGCCCCGGCTACCCCCACTTCTTCATCCACATACCCCCCAGGGGACGCGTATGACCAGTAGTTCCGACGTGATCGAGGACGCCCCCGAGGCGCCCGGTCAGGCCACCGACCCCGCAGCCCCCTCCTCCGCCACGCTGGGCGGCGAGCAGAAGCGGTCCATCGAGCAGATCACTCTCCTCCTCTTCATCATCGTCCCGTTCGTCGCCGTGCTGGCGGCGGTGCCGCTGGCCTGGGGCTGGGGTGTGAGCTGGCTGGACATGGGCCTGCTGGTGTTCTTCTACTACCTGGGGTGCCACGGCATCACGATCGGCTTCCACCGCCACTTCACGCACGGTTCCTTCAAGGCCAAGCGGCCTTTGAAGATCGCGCTGGCCATCGCCGGCTCCATGGCGGTCGAGGGCCCCCTGGTCCGCTGGGTGGCCGATCACCGCAAGCACCACAAGTTCTCCGACGCGGAGGGCGACCCGCACTCGCCGTGGCGTTTCGGTGAGACCGTCCCGGCCCTGATGAAGGGCCTGTGGTGGGCGCACATCGGATGGATGTTCGATGAGGAGCAGACTCCGCAGGACAAGTACGCCCCGGACCTGATCAAGGACAAGACGCTCCGCACGATCTCCCGCCAGTTCATCCTGTGGACGGCCCTCTCCCTGGCGCTCCCGCCCCTGATCGGCGGCCTGGTCACGATGTCCTGGTGGGGTGCCTTCACGGCGTTCTTCTGGGGTTCGCTCGTCCGGGTGGCCCTGCTGCACCATGTGACGTGGTCGATCAACTCGATCTGCCACGCGGTCGGCAAGCGCCCCTTCAAGTCGCGCGACCGGTCGGGCAACGTGTGGTGGCTCGCGGTGCTGTCCTGCGGCGAGTCCTGGCACAACCTGCACCACGCCGACCCCACCTCCGCGCGGCACGGGGTGATGCGCGGCCAACTGGACTCCTCCGCCCGGCTGATCCGCTGGTTCGAGATGGCCGGCTGGGCGTACGACGTGCGCTGGCCGTCACGCTCGCGTATCGATTCGCGCCGTAACGACGGGGAAGGCGGCTCCCGGCGCGGGAAGGAACCCGTCGAGGCGGCATGATGGTCGCTGTGGCGACCGACTCGAGCAGCACCCCCAGCAATGACAAGCCGCGGCGAGTGCGTCGCACGCGGATGACCGGCGCCGAGCGCCGCCAACAGCTGCTGGAGATCGGTCGCACACTCTTCGCCGCGAAGGGGTTCGAGGGCACGTCGGTGGAGGAGATCGCGGCGAAGGCCGGGGTCTCCAAGCCGGTGGTGTACGAGCACTTCGGCGGCAAGGAGGGGCTGTACGCGGTGGTCGTGGACCGCGAGATGCGGTGTCTGCTGGACATGGTGACGAGTTCCCTCACGGCCGGTCACCCTCGCGAACTCTGCGAACAGGCCGCCTTCGCCCTCCTGGACTACATCGAGGAGCACACGGACGGCTTCCGCATCCTGGTCCGGGACTCCCCCATCCCCCAGTCGACGGGCTCCTTCGCCTCCTTGATCTCGGACATCGCCACCCAGGTCGAGGACATCCTCGGCAAGGAGTTCAAGAGCCGCGGCTTCGACCCCAAGCTGGCCCCGCTGTACGCCCAGGCCCTGGTCGGCATGGTCGCCCTGACCGGCCAGTGGTGGCTGGACGTACGCAAGCCGAAGAAGGCCGAGGTGGCCGCGCACCTGGTGAACCTGGCCTGGCACGGCCTGGACGGCCTGGAGCCGAAGCCGCATTTGATAGGGCGCCGCAAGAGCTAGCACATAACAGAACCTGAAGAAATGAATCACTAGATTACTCTTGTGGCATCATGTAGCCATGACTGAGATCACGATCAGCTCCGCCCGTTCCCAGCTCGGCGACCTGGTCCGGCGCGCGGCCCACAGCCGCGAGACCATCGCCATCACCGACCACGGCCATGTGGCCGCGCTGCTCGTGTCTCCCCAGGTGATAGAGGATCTCGAGGACGCCCTCGCGGTCGCGGACTATCAGCGGCGCAAGGCGGAGGGCACGCTGGGCGAGGGCATCCCGCACGAAGAGGTGGGGCGCATGCTGGGGCTGCGTCCGTGACCTACCGCATCATCTGGGAGCCGAACGCCACGAACGCGGCCGTGCGCTTCCCCAAGGACGATCCGACCGGCCTTGCCGCCGTCTACGAGGCCGTCGACGCCCTCGCCGAAACACCCCGCCCCGCTGCCTCCACCCCGTATGGCTGGGACTTCCGCCGACTCCGCGTCGGCGACTACCGCGTCCTCTACGCCATCGACGACGAGGTGATCCACATCCTCATCACCCACCTCGGCCGCACCACCTGAACCACCCCTCACCCCCGTTTCCGGGCCACCGCGAAAACCCGGCGGAACGGAAACGGGGTGCCCTTCGCTCCGGCCGGATACGCCTCGCGCAAAGCCGCCCGGTACTCGGCGACGAAGTTCTCCCGCGCCCCGGGGTCGCCGGCGAGGGCGGTCAGCACGGGTCGCAGGCCGGTCCCCTTCACCCAGTCCAGCACCGGGTCCTCGCCGTGGAGCAGATGGATGTACGTCGTCTCCCACACGTCGGCGGTGCAGCCGAGGGCGGTGAGGTGCTCCAGGTAGGCCTCGGGTGCGAGGACGGCGTCGGCGTGGCGCAAGGTGCCGGCGAGCCGGTCGCGCCAGCGCGGGGAATCGGCGAGTTCGCGCATGAGCCGGTGGCTGGGGGCGTCGAAGTTCCCGGGCACCTGGAAGGCGAAGGTGCCGGACGGCTTCAGCCCGGCCACCCAGTCGGCGAACCGCTCGACATGCCCCGGCACCCACTGCAGCGTGGCGTTGCTGACGATCAGGTCGTACGGCTCGGCCGGCGCCCAGGTGCGCACGTCGGCGAGGGCGAAGTCGAGGCGCCCGCCGCCCTCGGTGGGGCCCTGGTGATCGACGTGGGCCGCGTCGAGCATCTCGGGCGAGTTGTCGTAGCCGGTGATCCGGGCGGTGGGCCAGCGATCGGCGAGCAGCGTGGTGACGTTGCCGGGGCCGCAGCCGAGGTCGGCGATGCGGGGTGCGCCGCCGGGCGGCTCGGGGACGCGGGCGAGGAGGTCGGCGAAGGGGCGGGCGCGGTGGCCGGCGTGGCGGAGGTACTGGGCGGGGTCCCAAGTAGGGGCGGCTGCGGGCATGGAGTCCTCCAGGTGTCCCGGTGGTGGCCGTCGGGGCGCACACCCAAGGTGACATCGCAGGTATCTCGACGTCAAGAAAATGGATGTCAAGAGACTCTACGTCGACACAACCACTACACTGATCGTCATGGAGGACGAGGTCGATCGGCTGGTCGCAGCGTGGCGCCGGGAGCGCCCGGACCTCGACGTGGAACCGCTCGAGGTGCTCAGCCGTGTGAGCAGACTGGCCCGGCATCTGGACCGGGCGCGCCGGCTGGCCTTCTCGGAGCACGGTCTGGAGCCGTGGGAGTTCGACGTCCTGACGGCCCTGCGCCGCGCGGGCACGCCATATCAGCTCTCTCCGGGGCAGCTCCTCACCCAGACCCTGGTCACGTCGGGCACGATGACGAACCGCATCGACCGCCTGGCGAAGAAGGGCCTGGTGGAACGCCTCCCCGACCCCAGCGACCGCCGAGGCGTCCTGGTCCGGCTGACGGACGAGGGCAGGGACCGCGCGGACCAGGCCCTGGCGGGACTGCTGGACCAGGAGCGCGCGATCCTCGCGGAGCTCTCCCGGGCCCAGCGCGGCGAACTGGCGGGGCTGCTACGCCAGCTGACCGCCCCGTTCGACAACATCCCCGGCTAGGTCGACGGGCCCGACCCCGGCCCGCCGGGCCAGGGCGACGGCGGCGAGCGTGGAATGCACGCCCAGCTTGCCCAGCACGTTCTGCATATGGGTCCGCACGGTGTGCGGCGACAGATACAGCCGCTCGGCGACGGCCTTCCTGCCCAGCCCCGCCACCATGCACCGCAGCACTTCCCGCTCCCGCGGCGTCAGCGACTCGACCAGCCGCTCGCTCTCGGTGCGGTGCTTGCGCGCGGCGGTGAGCTCCCGTAGTACGCCGGTCAGCAGGGCGGGCGGCAGATGGGTCTCGTCGCGCAGCACCCCGCGGATGACGGTCAGCAGCCGGGACAGCGAACAGTCCTTGGCGACCCACCCGGAGGCCCCGGCCTGCAGGGCGAGCGCCGCCCGCCGGGGGTCGTCCTTCTCGGCGAGCACGACGATCCGTACGTTCGGCTGCGCGGACCGCACGCCCGTGACGAGGGAGATCCCGTCGACGAGGCCGTCCTCGTTGCTTTCCTGCACCGGTACGGCCGGCCGTATGCCGGGCACCATGCCGCCCAGGTCGGCGTCCACGAGCAGCACGTCGAAGCGCCGCCCCTCGGCGACCGCCCGCTCCAGGCTGCGCAGCGCGGCGGGACCGCTGCCGGCCGCGGAGACGTCGACGTCGGGCTCGGCGGCCAGGGCCGCGGCGAGTGACTCGGCGAAGATGCGATGGTCGTCGACGACCAGGACTCGGATGCGAACCACGTAACCCCCTTCCCCAGGCTCCTGAGAGCAGGGGATTCCCCATCGTCGGAACACGAACCTGCACGGGTACGACGCCGGAGTGCCCGGCCGCTGCGTCTGTCCGTCCGTCTCGCAGCGGTCTGACCGGGTTGCCGCAGCCGCACGGCCGCCGCCGTGCAGAAACCGGTACCCCCACTCCGGGCGTCGTACCCGGCTGTCTCGCCCCCTGATCGGCACCGGCCCCCACCGGTGCTGTTCATCAGGGTACGGCCGGGGGCCGGGAGCGGAAGGTTATTTGCAGAACTGACTGTCCAGCGCGTTTATGGTGTGCCGCATGTTCCGTCTTGAGACAGAAGTCGACAAGGCCCGACGTGATCTGCTCCGCACACGCCTGCGGGAAGCGAACACAACCGCCTCTCCGATCCTGCGAGCCCTGCGCGGAACCCCGGACGAAAGGGACGTCCCGTTGCACGTGTGGGCTGTGAACGACGCGGACGGCGAACTGGCCGGCGGCCTCGTCGGCTACACCTGGGCGACCTGGCTCCACGTCACCTACCTCTGGGTCGACGAACGCCACCGCGGCAAGGGCCTCGGCACCGCCCTGCTCCACGAGTCGGAACGCATCGCGTCCGACGACCGCGGCTGCCGCTCCTCCCGCCTGGAGACATGGGACTTCCAGGCCCCGCGGTTCTACGAGAAGCAGGGGTACGAGGTGGTGTGCGTGGTCCCGGACTATCCGCCGGGGATCACGGAGTACACGCTGACGAAGAGCCTGGGCTGAGCGGCGGACTCAGAGTTCGTCCAGCGCGTCCGAGGTGATGTCGATGTCCATGTCGAACGGCACACCGAGCTTGAGCAGGTCGCGATGGGTTCCAGTGAGCGCGTACACCTTCGACACCGGATCGAGCTCGTAACTGCGCACGACAGGTTGCTGCTTGGCACCGCTCGTCTCGACGAGCCAGAAGTGCGGGATACCGGCGGCCGCGTACTTGTGCGGCTTGGTGTCACGGTCGCGGGCTTCGGAGTCCGGGGAGACGACCTCGACTGCGAGCAGGACGTCGGAGGCCTTGAAGCGGGTCTGCTCCCTGCCTGTGACGGCGTCGGAGCGCACGACGCTGATGTCGGGCTCGGGCCCGTTGCGCCGGTCCAGCACAACGGTCATTTCTCGACGAACCTTCACGCCCTTGGGTGCCGTGCGGCGCAGGCCGGCCACCAGCAGGTCGATCATGGTGCTGTGAAAATCCCGCTGCGGACTCACGAAAACCAGGCTCCCGTCGATCAGCTCGGTGTGCGGCGGGAGGTCGGGCAACGTGAACAGGTCGTCCACGGTGTATCCGTCCCGGGGCGGCACCGGCCAGCGGCAGCCGGGGTCGGCAGTCGGCTCGGCGGTCATGATTCCTCCCATGGGCGGGATTTTCGGCCTGCTTCCTCACCGTAGCTGCCGGATTCGGCGGACGTCATCACAAAGAGTGATCAAGGGTCCAGTGCGGCACGGAGGCTATCTCCGGTCCTCGACGGTTCAACCGTTCAGGCCACCGACAGCGTTGGTTCGTTCGAGCTAACGCGAAAGGCGCCATCGTTCACCGAGGACCGGGGCTCGCGGCAGTGTCGGCCCTGACCCGGTGCGCAAAGGCCGCGGGACAAAGGAGCAGGGGAGCTCGGATAACGTTGGTTCGCTTGAGCTAACTTCACCTCAACGGGAGTCCAACGTGAATCGCCCCGCCCGGCTCGCAGCAGCCGTGCTCACCGCATCCATGACCGTGTTGATGACCGCATGCGGGTCGGGAGGGGGCGCCTCGTCCTCCGACCCGATCAAGGGCGCGGGCAGCGGAAACGGGAACACATCGGCCAGCCCCTCCGCCTCGCCTTCGCAGGGCGGTGTCAAGCGGCCGGAGATCACGCTGTCCAAGGACTTCCAGGCGGACTTCGAGAACTGGACCAACAGCGATCCGAAGCTTCAGGCGATCCTGAACGACGGCCGCGAGCAACTCCGGGCGAAGTACGCCGCAGTCATCAACGCGGATCTGGACTCCGAGGCGGTGACCTTCTACAGCTCGGAAGCCACCCAGGTATCTGCTCGCAAGTGGATCAAGCAGTTCGTCGAAGGCGACAACGACATCATCGGCAGGGTCACTGCCTTCAACGCCAAGGCTCTCATCAGCGACACCGGCTCCGGCGTCCTCTTCTACTGCGTCGACGAGCGCCAGGCGTCCACGAAGAACCGCAAGACCGAAAAGGTCGTCAAGACTCCGGACAAGCCCGAATCTGTACTTCAGTATCGAACCCGGCTGGACAAATCCGCGCAGGGCGTGTGGAAGACGACGTCCGTGACCGTGGTGGCGGGGGGCTGCAGCCGATGAGGCCGGCTGCGAGGTCGGGTGTATTGATCGCCATCTCACTCTGCGCAGTGGTCTTGTCCTCCACAGCGGCGTACACCCTCGGCGATGAGGAGATCGAGCCGCCATCCTCGGGGGACGCATCCGGCGATGCATCCGGCACCACGCTGACAGCTTCGGCTACCACCACAGGTATCAAGGTAAAGCAGGTCAGCGGCGGTACCTCGGACGGCCCCACCAAGTCGCTCGCCCCGGTTGACCCCAACTGGGAGCCCCCGGCGTGCTGGTACGAGCCTGTGGCGACGTCCCAGCAGCTCAAGAGCGCCGTGGACCGTCTGAAGAAGAACCCCAACGAGAATCTGGTGCCGGTCACCCCCACGCTCAGTTGGGGGGAGGAATTGATGGTGGACCACTACGAGAAGGGACAGGACAACACCGACAGCGGGTACAGCTACAAGAACTACAACCTGGGCAAGAAGGGCAATTTCTGGCGCGGGGTGATCAACAAGAACCGGGAAGACGACCCCGAGTCCGCCGCATGTGAGCGGAACCTGTTCTGGCAGAACGCCAACACTCTCCCTGACGACGACCACGCTCCCACCCCGGACGTCCTCGCCGGCTACGCGTACGACAAGGTCAACGTCCCGCAGACCGAGGTCGAGTTGAAGCCCGCGGCCAGGTCGACCGTGAACCTGCCGACCTGGGTGTGGCTCGACAAGGCAGCCTTCAAGGAGGTCAGAGTCCGCGCCGAGCTGCCCGACGCCGGTGTCTGGGCGGAGACCACGGCCAAGCCGGTCGCCCTGCACCTGAGTCCCGGCACCGAGGACGCCGAGACCTACCCGGCCTCCGGCGACTGCGCGATCAACGACGACGGCTCCATCGGCACGCCGTACGCCAAGGGCGATGCGAGCCGGACTCCGCCGTGTGGCATCCGGTATCTGCGGGCCACGAACGGCACGCCGTACGAGCTCAAGGCGTCGGTGACGTGGCAGATCTCCTGGGAGGGCTCCGGCGGCACGCGGGGCGATCTGCCGGACGGGACCTTCGAGACGACCCAGGCGATGACGGTGCGGGAGATCCAGTCCGTCAACCGCTGAAGCCATGCGAGAAGATCGGGCGCCCTCCTGGTGAGGGCGCCCGGCTCTGGGCCTTACTGTCAGCGCACCCGCCGCGCACCCGCCGACGGGACCGCCTCGAACACCCGCGGTGCCGTGAAGCCCGCCGCCGCGAAGGCCTCTGTCACCGCCTTGGTGATGGCGTCGACGTCCGTCTCCTCCGCGAGGACGATCGCCGAGCCGCCGAAGCCGCCGCCGGTCATGCGGGCGCCCAGGGCGCCGGAGGTGAGGGCCGTGTCGACGACCAGGTCGAGTTCGGGGCAGGAGATGCGGAAGTCGTCGCGGAGGGAGGCGTGGCCCTCGACGAGGATCGGGCCGATCGCCCGGGTGTCGTCGCCCGATTCCAGCAGGGACACCACCCGTTCGACGCGCTCGTTCTCCGTGACGATGTGGCGAACCAGGCGGCGGACCTCCTCCTCGTCGCCCAGACGGGACAGCGCCGCGTCCAGTTCGCCGTAGGGGACGTCCCGGAGCGCGTTGACGCCCAGCAGGGCCGCGCCCTTCTCACAGCCCGCGCGGCGCTTGCCGTACTCGCCCTCGCTGTGGGAGTGCTTGACCTGCGTGTCGACCACGAGGAGGCGCATGCCCTCGGCCGCCAGGTCGAAGGGGATCTGCTTCTGGGAGAGGTCGCGGGTGTCGAGGAAGAGCGCGTGGCCCGCCTCGCAGCACGCCGACGCCGTCTGGTCCATGATGCCGACCGGGGCCCCGACGTAGACGTTCTCCGCGCGCTGGCACAGGCGGGCCAGCTGCCAGCCGCGCAGGCCGAGCGAGAACAGGTCGTTCAGGGCCAGTGCCACCACCACCTCCAGGGCCGCCGAGGAGGAGAGGCCCGCGCCCGAGGGGACCGTGGAGGACAGGTGGATATCCGCGCCCGTCACCGCGTGGCCTGCCTCGCGCAGGGCCCAGACCACACCCGCCGGGTACGCCGTCCAGTTCTTGTCCGACTCCGGAGACAGGTCGTCCAGACGGAGTTCGGCAACCCCGCCCTCGACGTCCGCCGAGTGCAGGCGCAGGACGCCGTCCTCGCGGCGTGACACCGCCGCCACCGCCGTGTGCGGCAGGGCGAACGGCATGACGAAGCCGTCGTTGTAGTCGGTGTGCTCGCCGATGAGGTTGACGCGGCCCGGTGCCGCCCATACCCCGTGCGGTTCAGCGCCGTACAGCTCGCCGAACCGTGCGGCGACCGTCTCCGCCACAGCCTCGCTCATGCCTGTTCCCTGACCCTTCGTACGTACTAGTTGCCGCGCCGCTGCGCGAAGTCCCACGCGTCCGCGACGATTCCCGCGAGATCCGCGCGGGACGGGTTCCAGCCCAGCTTCTCGCGGGCCGTGGCGGCCGAGGCCACCAGGACCGCCGGGTCGCCGCCCCGGCGGGGCGCGACCACTTCCGGGATCGGGTGGCCGGTCACGCTGCGGACCGTCTCGATGACCTCGCGGACCGAGAAGCCGTTGCCGTTGCCGAGGTTGCAGATGAGGTGCTCGCCGGGGGTGGCCGCCTTCAGGGCCAGCAGGTGGGCTTCGGCCAGGTCCGCCACATGGATGTAGTCGCGGACGCAGGTGCCGTCCGGCGTCGGGTAGTCGTCGCCGAAGACGGAGATCGCCTCACGCCTGCCCTGCGCGACCTGGAGGACCAGCGGGATCAGGTGGGACTCGGGGTCGTGGCGCTCGCCGTGCTCGCCGTAGGCGCCCGCGACGTTGAAGTAGCGCAGCGAGACCGCGCCCAGGCCGTGCGCCGCCGCCTCGCCGGTGATCATGTGGTCGACCGCGAGCTTCGTGGCGCCGTACGGGTTGGTCGGGGACGTGGGTGCCGACTCGACGATCGGGACCTGCTCCGGCTCGCCGTACGTCGCGGCCGTGGAGGAGAAGACGAGCCTGGCCACGCCCGCCTCGCGCATCGCGGCCAGCAGCGCCATGGTGCCGCCGACGTTGTTGTCCCAGTACTTCTCCGGCTTCACGACCGACTCGCCGACCTGCGAGAACGCGGCGAAGTGCAGAACGCCGTCGTACGAGGAGTCCAGCCATTTGGCGGCATCGCGGATGTCGCCCTCGATGAAATTGACGCCCGCCGGGACGCCCTCACGGAAGCCCGTGGAGAGGTTGTCCAGGACGACGACCTCGTGGCCCGCCTCCAGCAGGTGCTGGGCGACGACGCTGCCGACATAGCCCGCACCGCCTGTCACCAGGTACTTCCCGCTCATGAACTCGCTACCTCTCGCAGTCGCTCGGCCGCGCGCTCCGGCGGCACGTCGTTGATGAACACGTTCATGCCGGACTCGGAACCCGCGAGGAACTTCAGCTTGCCGGAAGTGCGGCGGATGGTGAAAAGCTCGAGGTGAAGCGCGAAGTCCTCACGCACGACCCCGTCGAACTCCTCCAGCGCGCCGAAAGGTGCCTGGTGCCAGGCCGCGATGTACGGCGTCGGAGGCTCGCCCTCACCGAAGATCCGGTCGAAGCGCCTCAAGAGTTCCAGATAGACCTTGGGAAACTCTGTGCGCGCGGCTTCGTCCAGGCCGAGCAGGTCGGGCACACGGCGCTTGGGGTAGAGGTGGACCTCGTAGGGCCAGTGCGCCGCGTATGGCACGAATGCCACCCAGTGTTCACCCTCCAGGATGACTCGCTCGTCGGCGAGTTCACGCTCCAGGACGGCGTCGAAGAGGTTCTCCCCGCCTGTCATCTCCTTGTGGGTCGCGACGGAGCGGAGCATCAGGGCGGTGCGCGGGGTGGTGAAGGGGTAGGCGTAGATCTGCCCGTGCGGGTGCTGGAGGGTCACACCGATCTCGGCACCGCGGTTCTCGAAGCAGAAGACCTGTTCGACGGAGGGGAGATGCGACAGCTCCGAGGTGCGGTCCGTCCACGCCTCCAGTACCAGGCCCGCCTGCTCCTCGGTGAGGCCGGCGAAGGAGACGTCGTGGTCGGAGGTGAAGCAGACGACCTCGCAGCGGCCCGAGTCACCGGCCAGCGAGGGGAAGCGGTTCTCGAACACGACGACGTCGTACGACGAGTCCGGGATCTCGCTCAGCCGGTCGCCCTCGGAGGGGCACAGGGGGCACTCGTCGGCCGGGGGGTGGTAGGTGCGGCCCTGGCGGTGCGAGGCGATGGCGACGGAGTCGCCGAGCAGGGGGTCGCGGCGGATCTCGGACGTCGTGACGGTGCGGTCCAGCGGGCGGCGGTCGACCGCGCCGCGCACGCTGTCGTCGCGCAGGTCGTAGTAGATGAGCTCGCGACCGTCGGCCAGCCGGGTCGAGGTCTTCTTCACGCCGGACTCCTCATCCTTCAAACATAACCAAACATATCAAAACATGAGTCCCCTCAAGCGTCAACATCACAATCCAACAAAGAGCATCAACGGGAGTGTTCAATAACTGAACACGGAGGCGTAGATTCCGCGGCGTATCGGTTCGCGCAACGAAGCGAGGGCTCATGCAGACCCCCACATATCTGTCGGCCGAGCTGCGACTCCCCACGAACTGGCTCGACTACACGCTCCTCGGCATCTACTTCGTCGTCGTCCTCGGCATCGGCTTCGCCGCCCGCCGTTCGGTGAAGACGAGTCTCGACTTCTTCCTCTCCGGCCGTTCCCTGCCCGCCTGGGTCACCGGTCTGGCCTTCATCGCCGCCAACCTCGGCGCCACCGAGATCCTGGGCATGGCCGCCAACAGCGCGCAGTACGGCGTCTACACGACGCACTGGTACTGGATCGGGGCCATCCCGGCCATGGTCTTCCTGGGCCTGGTGATGATGCCCTTCTACTACGGCTCCAAGGTCCGCTCGGTCCCCGAGTTCCTGCTCCTGCGCTTCGACAGGCCGGCGCATCTGCTGAGCTCGATCCTGTTCGCCTTCGCCGCGATCCTCATCGCCGGCGTCAACCTCTACGCCCTGGCCATCGTCGTCGAGGCGCTGCTGGGCTGGCCGGAGTGGGTGGCGATCGTCGTGGCCGGCTTCTTCGTCCTCGCCTACATCACCCTCGGCGGCCTGTCCTCGGCGATCTACAACGAGGTCCTGCAGTTCTTCGTCATCCTCGCCGCGCTCATCCCGATCGCGGTCCTCGGCCTGAAGAAGGTGGGCGGCTGGGACGGCCTGTCCGACTCCCTGACCGAGTCCCGCGGCGCCGACTTCATGACGTCCTGGGGCGGTACGGGCATCGGCAGCGACAACCCGCTGGGGGCGAACTGGCTGACGATCGTCCTCGGCCTCGGCTTCGTCCTCTCCTTCGGCTACTGGACGACGAACTTCGCCGAGGTGCAGCGCGCCCTGTCCGCCAAGAACCTCTCGGCGGCCCAGCGCACCCCGCTCATCGCCGCGTTCCCGAAGATCTTCATCGTGTTCCTGGTGATGATCCCGGGGCTGGTGGCCGCCGTCCTGGTCCCCAAGATCGGTACCTCCGGCTCGGACCTCCAGTACAACGACGCGATCCCGTACCTCATGGCGCAGCTGCTGCCGAACGGGGTGCTGGGCATCGCCGTCACCGGCCTCCTCGCGGCGTTCATGGCGGGCATGGCGGCGAACGTGTCGTCGTTCAACACGGTGTTCACGACGGACATCTGGGCGAAGTACGTCGTGCGGGGCCGCGAGGACGAGTACTACGTACGCTTCGGCCGCCTCATCACCGCGATCGGCGTCCTGGCCTCCATCGGCACGGCGTTCCTGGCGCGGTCCTTCTCGAACATCATGGCCTACCTCCAGACGCTGTTCTCCTTCTTCAACGTGCCGATGTTCGTCGTCTTCATCATCGGCATGTTCTGGAAGCGGGCGTCGATGAAGTCGGGCTTCTGGGGGCTGCTGGTGGGCACCACCGCCGCGATGATCAACTACTTCGTCCTCTACAAGCGGGACATCGTCGACATCCCCTCCGACCAGGGCGCCAACTTCGTCTCGGCGATCGCGGGGTTCGTCGCGGGCGCTGTCGTCATGGTGGCGGTGTCGCTCTTCACCGCGCCCAAGCCGGCCGAAGAACTCCAGGGGCTGGTCTACGGCACGACCTCACCGGGCATGGCGGAGCCGCCGGCGCCGGGGGACGAGGCCTGGTATCGCAAGCCGGCGCTGCTCGGGTGGGGCGCGGTCGTGCTGGCCGCGGCCTGCTACATCCCGTTCTCGTTCTGACCGTTCCCGTTCCGACCGAGGGAGGATTGACGTATGTCCGAGTTCTACTCCGACAAGGACGTGCAGCGGGAAGTCACCGAGCTGCAGAGCAAGTCGGCGACGGCCGCGCGGCTGTTCGACATCCGGCGCATCATCGGTGGGCTGTTCGTGGTGTACGGCGTGATCGTGACGATCGCGGGGTTCACGGCGTCCGACGCCGACATCGACAAGGCGGAGGGGGTCAACATCAACCTGTGGACCGGTCTCGGCATGTTGCTGCTCGGTCTGTTCTTCCTGGCGTGGCTGAAGCTGAGGCCTGCGGCTCCGGCGCCGCCCGGGGGTGAACCGGAGGACGAACTGAGGGGGTGACGGCGGGACGTCGGTGCTGGATGCACCGATGTGAACGCCGGCCCAGAGGCCAGGCCGTGTGAGAGCCGGGGGCGGCGGCTGAGTGCGATCCGCCCCCGCCAGCACATGGCCGGCAGGGGCGGGTCGGCGGGCCAGTCCACGGGCACGAGGAACGTCACCGAGACGTCAGGAAGCCGCTCCCAAGAGCGCGGTCGAGAGCGCCTCGCCCGTCATCTCAATGATGACGGCATCGTCCTGCATGCCCGCAGGGAGCTGACTGCGCTCCTCCTCGCGGCACACGATGCGGCCGGTAGTCGGATCGATGACGACCGCCCCCAGCCGGGAAACCAGCTCGGCAACGATGGCGAAGACGCCCCCTGCGTGAGGGCGCTCCACCAGAAGGCCGGTTTCGTCGGCCGAGATCTCGGCTTCGCTGCCGTCGGATGCCCGGATCCAGAACCGCAGGCTGCCGTCCTCGGCCACGGTGAGTCGCGGGTCCCCGACGTCGTGGGGCTCCAGAACTGCCCGCACCACGTCGAGGTCCGGCGGAACAGGTACGTCACCGCCGTCGACGAATTTATAGATCGACGGGCTGTAGCCCATGACCCTCCTTTCGACGTCCGGCCACCGAGATGCCCGGACTCCGGTTTTCTCAGCCTGTTACGGGCACGGGCCTGAACACGAACTTGATGCCTTCGATGCCGTTCAACCAGGGGATTTCTTCGGCACGAGCGCGGTGTGGCAGGAAAGAAGTCATGGGGTTTACCGGCCCGACAGTCACTAGCCCCGTGACATACCTAGGGGTTTCCTGTGTGCACCTCGTGGAAGTGACCTTGGGTCGAATGCCGCGCAGGGCTGAGATCGACCAGAAACCGACCTGCACCGCAACGTACGGCGCACAGCCGTCTCAGGCCTCCGGCCCCGGCTCCCGCGACACCGGCCCCGCCCGGTCCAGCAGCCCCGTCCGTGCCGCCAGGGCCGCCGCCTCCAGGCGGGAGCCCACGCCCAGTTTCATCAGGACGCGCTGGACGTGCGTGCGGGCCGTCGACGGTGCGATGCCCATGCCTGCCGCGATCAGGCGGGTGTCCTCGCCGTCGGCAACGCGGACCAGGACCTCCACCTCCCGCGGTGTGAGCATCTGGAGCAACCGCTGGCCCTCGTCGTCCGGTTGGGCCGCAGGGTTGAGCAACTCGCTGAACGCGCCCTGCAGAAGCTGGGGCGCCACCGCCGCCTCGCCCGCCCGGGCCTTCATGATCGCCCGTTCGACGCCCTCTATCCGCTCGTCATGCCGGACGTACCCGGCCGCCCCGGCCGCGAACGCCGCCGCGATCCCCCGCGGACTGGGCACAGGACCCAGCACCAGCACCGCCACCTGCGGCCGCTCCCGCTTGATCCGCACCACCGGGTCGAAGATGCCCGGCTCCGCCGGCGTGGCCGTGCCCAGCAGGCACACCTCCGGCGCCCGTGTGATCACCAGCTCCGCCGCCCCCGCGGCCGGCGCCGCCGCGGCCAGCACCCGGTGCCCCCGCAGCTTCAGCGCGGACGCCAGCGCCTCGGCCAGCAAACGGTGGTCGTCGACCACCATGAGCCGCACTCCCATCGAGTAACCCCCCAGTCACCCCGGTCCCCCAGATGGAAGCCCCCCGGCTCCCCGCCTTCATGCCCCCGGAAGCTACACGCTTGTTCGACGTTGCGCTCCCCTACCCGCGAGAATCGCCCCGGATCGCCGAAATTCCTCTCATTCGAGGTTGACTGAGCCAAACGCGAACGGTCCCGCCCCTGAACAGGGACGGGACCGAAGGCAACCTCAGTCGATCACCAGATGATCATCGGACGATCAGCCTGTACCGAACCCGACCGCCAGGTACTCCTTGTCACCCGACGAGGGCCGCTTGCTCGCGTACACCTTGGACATGTACAGGTGCCCCTCGGCGTACAGGAACTCCGAGTAGTCCGGCGACATGCTGGTCTCCACGTCGCGCACCTGCTCCGTCGCGGGGTTCTCCAGCAGCTTCGTCTGCTTGAAGCTGCCCCCGTCGATGCTCACGATCTGACCGCCCTTGTCGTACGGCGGCCGCTTGTACGCGATCAGGTTGCCGCCGTCCATGCGCAGCGGCGAGATCGTGTAGCCGTCACCCGCGTCGGCCCGCTGCCCGGTCTGCTTGCCGGTGGCGAGGTCGAAGGCGACGATCTCGTTGGTCTGGCTGTACTCGCCCTTGCCGTCGTGCTCCTCGGTCGGGATGTACAGCCGGTCGCCGCCGACGGCCAGCTGGTTGCAGTACTCGATGCGGGTGATGCCCTCGCAGCGCGCCGCGAACTGCTCGCCCGGAGCCGAGATGCGCGTCCGCAGCTTGCCGGTCTTGTTGTCGATGGAGAAGAAGTCCGAGATGCCGCTGCCGTCGCCCGCGGAGTCGCCGACGTCGGCGGCCACCACGAGCGGGTTGGTCGACACGATGCTGGCGTACTCGATGCCCTCGGCCATCTTGTACTCCGAGATCACCTTCCCCGACTTCGGGTCGATGGTCTGAATGTGCAGCTGCCGCTGCTCGTACGAGCCGCACTTGCGCACCGCGACCAGCTTCTCGCCGCCGCCGTACCCGGCGTCGTAGCAGGAGTCGCTCGGCTTTGGGCTCCACAGCGGCTTGCCGGAGATGTCGAAGGCGGCGCCGCCGCTGCTGCTGCCGACGGCGACGGTCTTGCCGCTGATCGTGACGTTGTCGAAACTGATCAGCTGGTCACCGGTCTTGGCCGTCTTCGTCCACAGCTCCTTACCCGCGTCGAGATCGATCAAGGCGACCTGGCTGCACCCGTGCGAGGGGTCGGCCTTGGTCGGCATCGCGGGCTGGTAGAGGATCGCCGTCTTGTTGTCCTCGGTGACATGGCGGCTGGCCTGGCAGACGGGGCCGTCCAGCGGGATCGTCCACTGCTTGGTGCCCTTGTCGCGGTCGTAGCCGACGATCTGGGCGATGCCGCTCTTGGCGTACGTCTTGTCGGTGAGCCAGGAGCCGGAGACGACGACCGTGCTGTCGTTCTTCACCTCGGGCGCCGGGACCTGGAAGAGGACCTTGGCGCCGGGGTCGGAGGGTGCCTTCTCCTTGCCGCCGGAGGTGGTGCCGCCGTTGCCGTCGTCCGTGCCGCCGGTGGTGCCGCCGGAGCTGGCGGTGTCGTCCTTCTTGCCGTCGTCCTTGGACGAGGAGTACCAGACGCCGCCGCCGATGATCAGGGCGATCGCCACGACCGCGGCGACGATGATCGCCAGCTGCGCGTTGAACTTCTTGCCGCCGCCGGGCTGTCCCGGCTGTCCCGGCTGCCCCGGCTGCCCCGGATATCCGGGCTGCGGCTGGAGCGGCATGGTCCCCTGCGGATAGCCGTAACCGGGCTGACCGTAGCCCGGCTGCCCCGGCTGCCCCGGCTGCCCCGGTTGTCCCGGCTGCCCCGGCTGTCCGTACGGCGCCTGCGGCGGCTGACCGGGGTAGCCGTAGCCGGGCGGCGGCGGTCCTTGCGGAGCCTGCGGCGGCTGGGGCGGCGTCTGGGGAGCCTGCGGATAGCCGTACCCCGGCTGCGGGGGCTGGCCCTGGGGCGGCCCGAAGCCTCCACCGGAGGGGGGCTGCTGGGGTGGCGGGGGCGGCGGCTGGGTCATGACGTGAGCACCTCGGGGATGGGGAGGGAAGACGACGAAGAGGGGAGAGAAGCGGGGAGAGGAGTCACTTGCCGTAGGCCAGCATCAACTTCTCCTTCGTGTCGTCGTTTCCGCTCAGCCGCGTGGTCGAGATGTAGAAGCGCCCGCCGGCCCAGTCGAGGTCCTTGGAGAAGAAGCCGTTCTCGATGTCCGCGGCGCCCTGCGGGTTCTGCAGCAGCTTGACCGGCTTGTGGGCGCTGCCGCCGGTCGGGATGGACACGATCTGGCCGCCCGCGTCGTACGAGGGCTCGACGTAGGCGATGAGCTTGCCGCCCTCGACCTTCATCGGCAGCATCGACTCGTCGGCCGGGGACTTCACCCGCCACTTCTCCTTGCCGTTGGCGAGGTTGACCGCGACGATCTCGTTGGCGCCGGTGGTCGCCTCGGTCGGCAGGTAGAGCGTGGAGTCGTCGACGGCGACGCCCTGGCAGCCCTGGAGGTCACGCTCGAGGATGGCCCAGCCGCACTCGGGGGCGAAGTCCTCGTCGAAGCCGACCTGGGAGCGGAACTTGCCGCCCGAGGTGAAGGTGGAGATGTTCCAGGACTTCTTGTCCTCGTTGGTGCTGTAGATGACCAGCGGGCTCACGGAGTAGGCGCGCGCGACCCGCCAGCCCTTGTCGAACTTCTGGGTCCACTGGACCTTGCCGGTGCGCGGGTCGAGCTGCTGCACCTCGTCGTGCTCGTTGTTGCCGCCGGCGCCGCAGGAGGAGACGGCGATCAGCTTCTCGCCGCCCGCGAACGCGGCGGGGAAGCAGGACTCGCCGTAGCGCTTCTTGTCGAAGAGCTTGTCGCCGTTGGTGACGTCGTACGCCGTGCCGGACTGGGAGCGGCCCACCATCAGCGTGTTGCCGGTGACGGACAGTTCGACGGAGAGCGTGGAGTCGAACAGGGCGCCGTCGGCGACCTCTTCCTTCCAGCCCTTCTCGCCGGTGCTGAGGTCGATCTCCTGGAGCTGGTTGCACTTGGCGCGGTCGCTGCTGCCGCTCATATAGGCGACGACGATCTTGTCGTCGGCCGTCTTCTCCGGAGTGGTCGCGCAGATCTTCTGGGGGAAGGTGATCGTGTCCCAGGCCGGCTTGCCGTCGCCGACGTTGTAGGCGAAGAGCTGCTTGTACGCGGCCTTTACAGCGGTCTTGTCGGTGATCCACATGCCGGCGGCGTCGGCGCCGGACTTGGGTGCGTCGGGCGCCTCCTTGTACCAGAGGACCTTGGACTCGCCGGCCTGGCGGCCCTCGTTGAGGTTCTCCGGGTCCTCGCCGCCGTCGCCGCGGCCGTCACCCGGGTTGACCGGGTCGGAGGCGCCGCCCTTGGAGTCGTCGCTCTGCTGGGCGACCGGCTTCTTCTTGCCCTTGCCGCCGTCGCCGCCGGTGACCGCCCACACCGTGCCGCCGACCACGAGCAGCGCGGCGACCGCGGCGCCGATGATCAGGGCGGGCTTGCCCTTGAAGGGGTTGCCCGAGCCGCCCCCGGGCGGGGTGCCAGGTGCGCCGGGGTACTGCGGCTGGGGCGGGTAGCCGTAGCCGGGCTGGCCGTACGGACCCGGCTGCTGCGGCTGGCCGTAGGGGCCGGAGTTGTACGGGCCGGGCTGGCCGTAAGGGCCCGGCTGCTGCGGAGGCTGCTGCGGATAGCCGTACCCCGGCTGCGGAGGCGGCGGCATCTGCGGCGGGCCCTGCGGGGGCGGCGGCGTCTGGGGCGGGCCCTGGGGCGGCGGCGGGGTCTGCGGTGCCCCGAAGCCACCTCCCTGCGGCGGCTGGTTCTGCGCTCCGAAGCCACCCTGCGGTGGCTGACTGGGCGGCTGAGTCATCAGCGGCTCCCCCGTTCGATCACTGATTTTTAGCCACGCCCTGAGGTACGCGATCGGCTCAGAGTCGTTTCATAAAGTTCTAAGACGGCTCTTTCTATCACCCCGTTCCAACAACGGACCGGGCCGTATCGCCCCCTGTTCCCAAGGGAGGACCGGCCCGTGATGCCGTCGTTATGCGCCTTCACGCACCCTTCACGCGTCCTCGGCGAGTTCCAGCCAGCGCAGCTCCAGTTCCTCGCGCTGCCCCGCCAACTCGCGCAGTTCGGCGTCCAGTTCCGCGACCTTCGCGAAGTCCGTGGCGTTTTCGGCGATTTTGTGGTGAAGCTTGGCCTCCTTCTCGGAGACCTTGTCGAGCTGCCGCTCGATCTTCTGGAGTTCCTTCTTAACGGCGCGCTGGTCGGCGGCGCTCTTCTCCGGGGCGGCGCTCTGCTGCGCGGCGGGGGGTGCCGAGGCGGCCGCCGCCTCCTCCATGCGCTGCCGTCGCTCCAGGTACTCGTCGATGCCGCGCGGCAGCATCCGCAGGGCGCCGTCGCCGAGCAGGGCGAACACCCGGTCGGTGGTGCGCTCGATGAAGAACCGGTCGTGGGAGATGACGACCATCGAGCCGGGCCAGCCGTCGAGCACGTCCTCGAGCTGGGTCAGCGTCTCGATGTCGAGGTCGTTGGTGGGCTCGTCGAGGAAGAGGACGTTGGGCTCGTCCATGAGCAGGCGCAGCAGCTGGAGCCTGCGGCGCTCACCGCCGGACAGGTCGCCGACCGGCGTCCACTGCTTCTCCTTGGTGAAGCCGAACGTCTCGCACAGCTGCCCGGCCGTCATCTCGCGTCCCTTGCCGAGGTCGACCCGCTCGCGCACCTGCTGCACGGCCTCCAGCACCCGTGTGCTCGGGTCGAGTTCGGCGACCTCCTGGGACAGGTAGGCGAGCTTGACGGTCTTGCCGACCTTGACCTGCCCGCCCACGGGCTGCGTCTCCCCGTCGGTCCTGGACGCCTCGGCCATGGCCCGCAGCAGGGAGGTCTTCCCTGCGCCGTTGACACCGACGAGACCGATCCGGTCGCCGGGCCCGAGCTGCCAGGTGACGTGCTTGAGAAGGACCTTGGGGCCGGCCTGGACGGTGACGTCCTCCAGATCGAACACGGTCTTGCCGAGCCGCGACGACGCGAACTTCATCAGCTCGCTGCTGTCGCGGGGCGGTGGTACGTCCTTGATGAGCTCGTTGGCGGCCTCGACCCGGAAGCGCGGCTTGGACGTACGGGCGGGCGCCCCGCGCCGCAGCCAGGCCAGCTCCTTGCGGACGAGGTTCTGCCGCTTGACCTCCTCGGTCGCGGCGATGCGCTCGCGCTCGGCCCGGGCGAAGACGTAGTCGGAGTAGCCGCCCTCGTACTCGTAGACGGCGCCGCGCTGGACGTCCCACATGCGGGTGCAGACCTGGTCGAGGAACCAGCGGTCGTGGGTGACGCACACGAGGGCGGAGCGGCGGACCTGGAGGTGCCGGGCAAGCCAGGAGATGCCCTCCACGTCGAGGTGGTTGGTGGGCTCGTCGAGGACGAGCAGGTCCTGCTCCTCGATGAGCAGCTTGGCGAGGGCGATACGGCGCCGCTCACCGCCGGACAGCGGCCCGATGACGGTGTCCAGGCCCGCGGGGAACCCCGGCAGGTCGAGCCCGCCGAACAGGCCGGTCAGCACGTCCCTGACCTTGGCGTCGCCCGCCCACTCGTGGTCGGCCATGTCGCCGATGACCTCGTGGCGGACGGTTGCCTCGGGGTCGAGCGAGTCGTGCTGGGTGAGCACGCCGCTGCGCAGCCCGCCGGAGTGCGTGACGCGCCCGGTGTCGGCCTCCTCCTGCTTGGCGAGCATCCGGATCAGGGTGGTCTTGCCGTCGCCGTTGCGGCCGACGACGCCGATGCGGTCCCCTTCGGAGACGCCGAGGGAGACGCCGTCGAGCAGGGCGCGGGTGCCGTACACCTTGCTGACGTTCTCGACATTGACCAGGTTGACGGCCATTACTCTCCTGACAGGGGGGATGATCGACCCTCCAGGGTAGTCGGGCGGTGGGGTGCTCCGGCCGGGGTGTTCAGGAGGGAGCGGCGGCCTCCTGGCGGCACTGGTACCGCCACACGTCCAGCAGCCTCTCGTCCTCCCGCAGCTCCTCGCCGACAGGGCCGATCCGGTGCTCGGCCTCCACACAGCGCGGGTCGTCGTGCCAGGCCAGGCCGGACTTCGCGCAGAGGCGGACCGACTGCCGCTCGTCCTGGGTGAGCGCGACGCGGGTGTCCCCCACCTCGGGCTCGCCGCCCCGGTGGTACGCCAGCCACCGGCACGCCGCCTCGCGTACGCCGGGGTCCTCGTCGCGGGCCAGGGTGAGAACCGTGGTGAGGCTTTCGGGACGGACCAGGGACGTGCCGTCCTCGGACAACTCCAGAGTGTCCGGCACCGGGCGCGCACCGCCGGATCAGGATGGGTGAGGTGCGACAGGCCGACGGCCTCGATCTCCGGGGCGTCGTCGTGGGTCATCGCGTGCAGGAGGACCGCCAGCACCTCCGGGCCCTCCTCCTGCTCGGCCCAGGGCACGAGTTCCCGCCCCCGTCCCGGCTCCACCGCCAGGTCACCTCGTCCAGCCGCCGGTAGAGGGTGGACACGGATTCCGACCAGACGACGTCGCCGCGGTCGGGCCGCACGAGCGCCCGCGCGAGCAGCTCGTCGAACGGCGTGCGGATCTTGAACTCCGCCTCCAGGTACGACAGGACCCCCGCGTGTCCGTCCCGGACGGTCAGGCCGCCGAGTGTGACCTGGTCGTAGTGGCAGAACCAGTGCCGGTCCTCGACACGGGTCCGCTCGGCCGGTGCCGTCGCGCCGGTCCTGCTCCGCAGCTCGGCCTCCACGCCGGTCCGGGTCCAGTGGCGGGCCCGCTCCATCAGCTCTTCCCGGTCGGTGGAGGCCAGATCGACCAGCTCGGGCAGCAGCTCCAAGGTCATTCCCACGGAGCCTCCGTCCACCGCCCGCAGCAGCGGCGTACTCCCGTCGGGCAGTCGGCGCAGGGGGTCGGCGCCGCCCTGGAGCAGTGCCTCGGCGACGGGTTCGTCGTAGGCCGCCACGGCCAGACAGAGGACCGGGAGGCTGTTCTCGAGGGTGTCGGGGTCGGCGCCGGACTCCAGCAGGGCCCGGACCTCGTCCGCGTCTCCGCGTCGTACGGCCGCGACCAGTTCGCGCACGCCTGTGCCCCCTTTTGAAGATCGACCGGGGGAGCCTAAGCGTCCCTCGGCGACCGGGCACGCGATTAAAGTCCGGCGACCATCGCCCCGGGCGTCGGCCCCGAGGCCGTCCGCACGGTCCGGCAGGTGCCGGAGGACACCAGCGCCTGCGCCACCGCGGCCGCCGACTCCGGGTCGCGGACGAGGAACGCCGTGGTCGGGCCGGAGCCAGAGACCAGGGCGGCGAGGGCGCCCGCTGCGCGGCCGGTGGCCAGGGTGCCGGCGAGTTCCGGGTAGAGGGACAGGGCGGCGGGCTGGAGGTCGTTGGAGACGGCGGCGGCGAGGGCGTCCGGGTCGCCCTTGGCGAGGGCGGCGAGGAGTTCCTGGGAGGCGACGGGCTCGGGGATGTCCGTGCCCTCGCCGAGCCGGTCGAACTCGCGGAACACGGCCGGGGTGGACAGGCCCCGCTCGGCCATGGCGAACACCCAGTGGAAGGCGCCGCCGACCTCCAGGGGCGTGAGCTGCTCGCCCCGCCCGATGCCGAGAGCCGCCCCGCCGACCAGGCTGAACGGCACGTCGCTGCCCAGCTCGGCGCAGATGGCGAGCAGTTCGTCACGGGAGGCGCCGGTCTCCCACAGCGCGTCGCAGGCCACCAGGGCGGCGGCACCGTCCGCGCTGCCGCCGGCCATGCCGCCGGCGACGGGGATGTCCTTGGCGATGTGGACATGGACGTCGGGGCTGCGGCCGTACCGCTCGGCCAGCGCGATCGCCGCCCGGGCGGCCAGGTTCGTACGGTCCAGGGGGACCAGGTCGGCGTCCGGGCCCTCGCAGGTGACGCGGAGCTCGTCGGCCGGGGTCACGGTGACCTCGTCGTAGAGGCTGACGGCGAGGAAGACGTTGGCCAGGTCGTGGAAGCCGTCGGGCCGGGCGGGGCCCACCGCCAGCTGGACGTTGACCTTGGCGGGGACGCGGACCGTGACGCTCACACGGGCTCCTTCTCCTGGTGCTGGTTCGCCTTGTGCTCGGCGATACGCGCGAACTCTTCCACGGTCAGTGACTCGCCCCGGGCCTGCGGGGAGACCCCGGCGGCGACGAGGGCCGCCTCGGCGGCGGCGGCGGACCCGGCCCAGCCGGCGAGCGCGGCCCGCAGCGTCTTGCGGCGCTGGGCGAACGCCGCGTCGACGACGGCGAACACCTCCTTCCTGGAGGCCGTCGTCTTGATCGGCTCGGTCCGGCGGACGAGGGAGACCAGACCGCTGTCGACGTTGGGCGCGGGCCAGAAGACGTTCCGCCCGATGGCGCCCGCGCGCTTGACCTCGGCGTACCAGTTGGCCTTCACGGAGGGCACGCCGTACACCTTCGAGCCGGGTTCGGCGGCGAGGCGGTCGGCGACCTCCGACTGGACCATGACGAGCGTGCGGTCGATGGTCGGGAAGGTGGCGAGCATGTGCAGCAGCACCGGGACGGCCACGTTGTAGGGCAGGTTGGCGACCAGCGCGGTCGGGGCGGGGCCCGGAAGCTCCGTGACGTGCATCGCGTCGGAGTGGACCAGGTCGAACCGGTCGGCGCGCTCGGGCATACGGGCCGTGATGGTCGCGGGCAGCGCGGCGGCGAGCACGTCGTCGATCTCGACGGCGGTGACGCGGTCGGCAGCCTCCAGCAGCGCGAGGGTGAGGGACCCGAGCCCCGGGCCGACCTCGACGACCACGTCGTCGGGGTGGACCTGTGCGGTGCGGACGATACGGCGGACGGTGTTCGCGTCGATCACGAAGTTCTGGCCGCGTTGCTTGGTGGGGCGTACGCCGAGGGCGGTCGCGAGTTCGCGGATGTCGGCGGGGCCGAGGAGGGCGTCGGGGGTGGGGCTCGTCACGGGACAAGGGTACGGGGGGTCTGACGGGGGCCGGTTTCCTGGTCGCTCGGCGTACGGGCTGAGGGCGGGTTCGTGCGCAGCCCGGCGTTGCGGGGTGCCTCCCCCCACTCTCGGCTTCGCTCGAGCGGGGGGACCCCCACCGCCCACCCGTGCCGCCCCTAGCGGCACGCATGCCCGCAGCGGGGGGGCGGCACACATGCCCGCAGCTAGGGCGTCACCCGTGCAGCCGCCCCCCGCAATGCGGCCACGGACTCGCGCCCCGTCGCACGTACAGCTTCTTCGCGCGGTACGTCTGTTCCGCCGCCGGGGCGTCCTGGGGGCGGCCGCTGCCGCCGAGGGACTGCCAGGTGTGGGTGTCGAACTGGTAGAGGCCGCCGTAGGTGCCCGAGGAGTCGACCGCGTCGGGTCGGCCGCCGGACTCGCAGGCGGCGAGGCCCTGCCAGTTCAGGTGGTCGGCGCCCTGCACGGACGTCGGTCGCGGCTTCGTGCCGACCTTCACCACCTGCGGGCGCGGCTCGCGCACCACCTCGGACCTGATCCGGCGCGGTTTCTGCTTGACGCCGTTGACGGTGCGCAGGGAGTACGTGACCCGGCGCAGGCCGGCCTCGCCGGCGCGCTCCACGACCTCCGTGCCCTGGAACAGGGTCGGGTCCTCGCTCCGCCGCACCTGGAAGGGGATCGGCTCCTCGCGGACCTCCTTGCCGCCGGTGATCCGCAGCACCGTGACGGTCTGCCCGTCGCGCGGGAAACTTCCCTGCGGGACGGACGTGGTGTCCTGGCCGCGCAGGGTGATCCCGGCCTCGTCCACGGCCTCCCGCACGGTCGCCGCGTTGGTGCGGATCGTGCGGGCCCGGCCGTCCGCCATGATCGTGACCGTGCGCTCGGTCCGCACGTCCAGGGCGAGCCCCTCACGGCCGATCTGCCGGGAGCGCGAGGTGGACAGGTACGCGCCCTCCTGCCGTACCCCCAGCTCTCGGAGCGCCCCCGCCACCGTGTGTGCCGTCGTCCACACCTCGCGCCGGTGCCCGTCGAGGGTGAGCCGCACGGGACGGGCGTAGTGCACGGCGACCTCGTCGCCGCTGGCGATCTCCGTGCCGGGGCCGGGGGCCACCACGTCGTGGGCGCCGACCTCGACACCCTCCTCCGAGAGCAGCTCGGTGACGTCGTCGGCGAAGGTGTGCAGCGTGCGTGCCTTGCCGTCGACGTTCAGCTCGATCGCCTTGTCCTTGGCGACGAACGCCGTGGTGCCGCCCGCCAGGAAGGCGACGACCAGGGCCTGCGGGAGCAGCCGCCGCATGGAGCCGTCCGGGCGCTCGGCGTAGCGGGCCTTGCGTCGGCGCGCGGACCTGCGATGTGAGCCGGTGCGCGCCGCGGCGCGCGAACCGGCGCGGGCTTCGGCACGTGACTCGGCCCGCGACTCCGCGCGCGTGGGGCGCGGGACGGGCGCCGGTGCCGGATCGGCCTGATCGTCCTCCGGTGCGCCCTGCCGGGGCAGCCCGGGCAGGGGCGGCGGCACCTCGTAGGCGGGCCGGTAGGTGTCCTCGTAGGCACCGTCGAAGCCGCCACGCACCGGCTCCCCGTGGGCCGGGCCATATGCCTCGTACCGCTCGTACGTCTCGTACGTCTCGTACTGCGAGTTGCTCACGCCGACACGCTCCAGGGGCCGGAGGGGGTCCAGAGGGGTCCGGATCGGGCCCCCAGAACCTAGCGGAGCGGCCGTCACTCTCCAAAGCGACGCGACTACGCACAGTCGTGCGGTGAGGTGGTGGGCGGGTCAGTAGCCGAAGGCGCGTGCCGTGTTCGCCGCGAGTGCCGTGGCCAGCGTGTCCTCGTCGACGCCGCGCACCTCGGCCATGGCCCGCACCGTGATCGGCACCAGGTACGGGGCGTTGGGCCGCCCGCGGTACGGCGCCGGTGTGAGGAAGGGGGCGTCCGTCTCCACCAGCAGCAGCTCCGGCGGGGCCACCGCCACCGCGTCCCTCAGGTTCTGGGCGTTCTTGAAGGTGACGTTGCCGGCGAAGGACATGAAGTAGCCCGCGCTCGCGCAGATCTCCGCCATCTCGGCGTCGCCGGAGTAGCAGTGGAAGACGGTCCGCTCGGGGGCGCCCTCCTCCTTCAGCACGCGCAGGACGTCGGCGTGGGCCTCGCGGTCGTGGATGACCAGGGCCTTGCCGTGCCGCTTGGCGATCTCGATGTGGGCGCGGAAGGACCTCTCCTGCGCTTCCTCGCCCTCGGGCCCGGTGCGGAAGTAGTCGAGGCCCGTCTCACCGACGCCCTTGACCTGCTCGAGCCCGGCCAGCCGGTCGATCTCGGCGAGCGCGTCGTCCAGGGCGGTCTGGCCGCCCGGTTCGCGCGCGCCCTGCCTGGACCAGCCGTCGGGGTCGCCGTGCACGATGCGTGGGGCCTCGTTCGGATGCAGGGCGACCGTCGCGTGGACGGCGTCGTACGCGGCTGCCGTGTCGGCCGCCCATCGCGACCCCTTGAGGTCGCAGCCGACCTGCACGACCGTCGTCACTCCGACCGAGGCCGCCTTCGCCAGCGCCTCCTCGACCGTGCCGGACTGCATGTCCAGGTGGGTGTGGGAGTCGGCGACCGGCACCCGGAGGGGGTCCGGGAGCGGGGGCGCGGCGTGCTTGCCGGAGTCGTTCGAAGGCATGCCCCGATCCTACGAAAGGGGTACGCCCTCCCCGATGGGGGAGGACCGGGGAGGGCGTCGAACAAGGTGAGCCGGACGGGTCAGCTCGCCTTGCGCTGGAAGGGGTGGAGCAGATCGGACAGATGCCAGTGGTGATGCCCGGGCTCCTCGCGCCCGTCCGCTCCCCTGTCCTCGGCGTCCGACGCCGGTGCCTCCACCGGTCCGCCGGGCGGCGGCACGCGGTGAGGCCTGCGCGCGGCGTTGCGCGCCGACTCGACCCGCCCGGGCCGCATGATCCGTACGACGTGGCCGTCGCAGTTCTGGCACGTGGGCTTGGACAGGGGTGAGGGCACGACCTTGCCGTCCGCCACGTAGAGGACGAACTCGTGCCCGGCGGCGTCCGTGTGGTGCTCTATCTCGTACGACTGCTCCCAGCCGTGCCCGCAGCGCATGCAGGCGAAGGAGTACGACTCGTTGACGACGGCGGTCGCACCGGCGCGGAGCCCGGTCTGCCCTGCGATCTCACTCATGCCAGCTCCTGTTCCGCTGTGGCGTGAGGACGATTCCGTCCCCGCAACCCAGTGGACTCCTCAGCCGGACCGAAGGCAGCAGACCTGTCGACTATTGGCGCCGATTTGGGCGTTCCTTGCCCCAGGACCGGGGCGCTTTTGCCCACCCATGGGGCGCACGGACGCGCCCCGAAGGGGCGCGGGGAACTGCGCGACCAGCCACAGACAACCGTCAGCCGGAATTCTTCGCGGCGACAACGGCATCGAACACCACCCGCTTCGGCACCCCGGCCTCCACCGCGACCGCGGCGATCGCCTCCTTGCGCCGCTCCCCCGCCTCCTCCCGCACCCGGACCCTCCGCACCAGCTCCTCGGGCCCGACGTCCTCCGCCCCAGGCGCCGGCGCCCCCTCCACCACCACGGTGATCTCCCCGCGCACCCCGTCCGCGGCCCACGCGGCAAGCTCCCCCAGCCCGCCCCGCCGAACCTCCTCGTACGTCTTGGTCAGCTCCCGGCACACCGCGGCCCGCCGCTCCGTGCCGAACACCTCGGCCATCGCCGCCAGCGTGTCGTCGAGCCGGTGCGGAGCCTCGAAGTACACGAGGGTGCGCCGCTCCCCGGCCACCTCCCGCAGCCGCCCCAGCCGCTCCCCCGCCTTGCGCGGCAGGAACCCCTCGAAGCAGAACCGGTCGACGGGCAGCCCCGACAGCGCGAGCGCGGTGAGCACGGCGGACGGCCCGGGCACGACGGTGACCCGTATGTCCCGCTCGACGGCGGCCGCGACCAGCCGGTACCCGGGGTCCGACACCGACGGCATCCCCGCGTCCGTGACCAAGAGCACCCGCGCCCCGCCCGCCAGCTCCTCGACCAGCTCGGGCGTCCGCGCGGCCTCGTTGCCCTCGAAGTACGACACCACCCGCCCCTTGGGTGTGACCCCCAGCGCCTGGGTGAGCCGCCGCAGCCGCCGCGTGTCCTCGGCGGCGACGACATCGGCCCCGGCCAATTCGTCGGCGAGCCGGGGCGGGGCGTCCGCGATGTCGCCGATGGGGGTGCCTGCGAGTACGAGGATTCCAGTCACCTCACCATCCTCCCAGGGGCGGAGGATGCGGACGCATACCGGCCATGCACGGGACTCACACAGAACGGTTCCCTACGATGGCGCGGTGACCAGTACCGCGTCCTCCACGGACACCCGGCAGGGCCAGGCGCCGCTCGAGCAGCGGCCGTCCTGGCAGCAGCGGCTGCGCCGCTTCGGCTACCAGGGGCAGCCCAGAAGCGACGCCCGCGACGTCCGTGACCGCCTGGTACCGCCGTACACCGAGCCGAGCCCGCGGCTGTGGGCGGCGCTCGGCGTCCCGCACACCCTGGCGGGACGGCTGGTGCGCTGGTCGGCCTGGATCGGCCCGCTGCTCGTGACGCTGCTGGCGGGCATGCTGCGGTTCTGGAACCTGGGCAACCCCAAGGCGGTGATATTCGACGAGACGTACTACGCCAAGGACGCGTGGGGTCTGGTCCACCGCGGGTTCGAGGTCAACTGGGACAAGAACGCCAACGATCTGATCCTGTCGGGCGGGCACGTCACGATCCCGACGGACGCGGCGTACGTCGTGCACCCGCCGGTCGGCAAGTACGTCATCGGGATCGGCGAGCTGCTGTTCGGCTTCGACCCCTTCGGCTGGCGCTTCATGACGGCGGTGCTCGGCACGCTCTCCGTGCTGCTGCTGTGCCGGATCGGCCGCCGGCTGTTCCGCTCCACCTTCCTGGGCTGTCTGGCGGGCGCGCTGATGGCGGTGGACGGCCTGCACTTCGTGATGAGCCGCACGGCGCTGCTCGACGGCGTGCTGATGTTCTTCGTGCTGGCCGCGTTCGGCTGCCTGCTCGTCGACCGCGACAAGGCCCGCGAGAAACTCGCCGCCGCGCTCCCGGTGGACGCCGACGGCCGGGTCAGGCCCGACCGGCACACGGCCGAGACGGCCCGGCTGGGATGGCGTCCCTGGCGCTGGGCGGCGGGTCTGATGCTGGGTCTGGCCATCGGCACGAAGTGGAACGGCCTCTACATCCTGGCCGCGTTCTGCGTGATGGCGGTCCTGTGGGACGTCGCCTCTCGCCGGGTGGCCGGCGCCCGGCACCCGTATGCGGCGGTACTCAAGCGCGACCTGGGCCTCGCGTTCCTCGCCACGGTCCCGGTCGCCGTCGTCACCTACGTCCTGGCCTGGACCGGCTGGATCCTCTCCGCCACCGACGGCTCCGGCGGCTACTACCGCAACTGGGCCGCGACAAGCGGCAAGGGCGGCAGCTGGACGTTCCTGCCCGACTGGCTGCGCAGCCTGTGGCACTACGAGCACCAGGTGTACGAGTTCCACGTCGGCCTGTCCTCGCCGCACACCTACCAGTCCAACCCGTGGAGCTGGCTCGTCCTGGGCCGCCCCGTGTCGTACTTCTACGAGTCCCCGACACCCGGCAAGGGCGGCTGCCCGGCCGACGCGGGCGGTAAGTGCGCCAGCGAGGTGCTCGCCCTCGGCACGCCACTGCTGTGGTGGGTCGCCTGCTTCGCGCTCCTCTACGTCCTGTGGCGCTGGCTGCTGCGCCGCGACTGGCGCGCCGGCGCCATCGCCTGCGGCATCGCGGCCGGCTATCTGCCCTGGTTCATGTACCAGGAGCGCACGATCTTCTTCTTCTACGCCGTCGTCTTCCTGCCGTTCCTGTGCCTGGCGGTGGCGATGCTCCTCGGCGCGATCGTCGGCCCGCCCCGCTCCTCCGACACCCGCCGCGTCGCGGGCGCCACGGGCGCGGGCGTCCTGGTCCTGCTGATCGCCTGGAACTTCATCTACTTCTGGCCCCTGTACACGGGCACCGCCATCCCCATAGACGACTGGCGGGCCAGGATGTGGCTGGATACCTGGGTCTGACGCACGTTTCGGTCAAGAATCGAAAACGTCCGTCCCTGTGGTAACCGCTTCCCCATAGAGTGCTCCCGGGATCGAGCTTTCTGAACACGTTCAACGGAGCGTGTGGAGGCTCGAACGGGGAGAGGACGGCCTGATGGCCAAGGGGGTCAAGGTCGCTGTCATAGGCGGCGTGTTCGCGGTGATGGTGGGCGGGGCCGGGTACGGCGCCTTCAACATCGTGAGCGCGCTGACCGGCGACGGGGGCACGAGCGGGGTGGCCGCGGAGCAGAAGTCGGGGCCACCCGGCAAGGACGAGGTCGAGGAGACCACCGCCAAGTTCTTCGCGGCGTGGGAGAAGGGTGAGGCAGCGACGGCGGCGTCGTACACGAACAACGACGCGGCCGCCGAGCGGCTGCTCACCGCCTTCGGGGACGACGCGCACATCACCGACGTGAAGATCACGCCCGGTACGGCGCGCGGCACCACCGTGCCGTACACGGTGAAGGCCGAGGTGGCCCACGACGGGAAGTCCGAGCCGCTCGGCTACAAGAGCGAGCTGAAGGTCGTGCGCGGCCTCACCACCGGGCGGGCCCTGGTCGACTGGCAGCCCGCCGTCGTCCACCCCGGGCTGAAGAAGGACGACACGCTCGTCACGGAGAAGTCGGCCAATCCGCCGATCGAGGCCGTCGGCCGTGACGGCACCGAGCTGACGAAGGAGAAGTACCCCTCCCTCGGCCCGGTCCTGGACGCCCTGCGTGCCAAGTACGGCAAGGAGGCCGGCGGCACACCCGGCGTCGAGCTGGTGATCCGGCACGCCGGCGAGGGCGTCGCCGACACCCCGCTGCTCACCCTCGCCAAGGGCAAGCCGGGCAAGCTGACCACCACGATCAGCCCGGGCGCGCAGGCGGCGGCCGAGAAGGCGGTCAAGCGGTTCGCCCAGTCGTCGGTGGTGGCCGTCAAGCCCAGCACCGGTGAGGTCCTGGCGGTGGCCAACAACCGTACGGACGGCTTCAACGCGGCCTTCGAGGCGCAGGCGGCCCCCGGCTCCACGATGAAGATCGTCACCGCCGCGATGCTCATCGACAACGGCGTGACCTCGATGAACGGCCCGGCGCCCTGCCCGGACACCGCCGTGTGGCAGAGCCAGACCTTCAAGAACCTCACCGGCATGAAGCCCGACGAGAACGCCACGCTCGCCAACAGCTTCATGCGGTCCTGCAACACCGCCTTCATCAAGCTCATCGACGAGAAGCCGCTCACGGACGCCTCGCTGGCGCAGGAGGCCGAGCGGCGCTTCGGTCTCGGGCAGGACAACTGGAAGACCGGCATCGTCTCCTTCGACGGCAGCGTTCCCGCGGTCGGCGGACCGGACCGGGCGGCCGGCGCCATCGGGCAGGGGCAGGTCCAGATGAGCCCGCTGAACATGGCCTCGGTGACCGCGACCGCGATCACCGGCAGCTTCCGCCAGCCCTACCTGGTGTCGCCGGACCTGGACGGCAGGGAGTTGGCGCGGGCCGAGGGCCTGCGGGCCGGCACCGCCGCCCAGTTGAAGCAGATGATGCGGCTCACCGCCACGCAGGGCACCGCCACGCAGGCCATGCGAGGGCTGGGCGGCGACATCGGCGCCAAGACCGGTTCCGCGGAGGTCGACGGCAACGCCAAGTCCAACAGCTGGTTCACCGGATTCCGGGGCGACATCGCGGCGGCGGCCATGACCGAGGAGGGCGGTCACGGCGGCGACGCGGCCGGGCCGATTGTCGCAGCCGTGCTACGAACGGGTGGCTGATCTCACCCACGCGGGACGGGACCCTAGGGTGGTGGGCGTCGTTGGGACAGCTGAGGGCAACGGGGACCCTGGGGATTCGCGGAGGAACGGACTAGCAGTGGGCAACAGAAGGCGCGTCGCCGAGCGACGGAAGACGAGACCCGCCGTGATCGGCGGGGTGATCGCCGTGGTCGTCGGTGGCGCCGGGTTCGGCGCCTACGCGCTGTTCGGCGGCGGCGCGGCAGCCGACGACGGTACCCGGGCATCATCGGACGAGAAGCCCAAGGTGAAGACGGGCCCCCTGTCGGCGGCCGAGGTCACCACCACCGCCCGTGCCTTCCTCACCGCCTGGCAGTCCGGGAAGGTCCCGCAGGCCGCCGCGGCCACCGACGAGGCGGCCGCGGCGACGGCCCTGCTCACCGGCTACACCAAGGACGCCCGGATCAAGGACGTCACCCTCACCCCGGGCAAGCCCACCGGTGACAAGGTGCCGTTCTCCGTCAAGGGCACGGTGGCGTACAAGAACACCGAGAAGCCGCTGGCCTACGAGAGCGCGCTGACCGTCGTCCGCCGCACCAGCGACGGAAAGCCGCTGGTGGACTGGCACTCGGCGGTCGTCCACCCGGATCTGAAGGACGGCGACAAGCTGGTCACCGGCGAGGCGGGCACGCCTCCGGTCAAGGCGCTCGACCGGGACGGGGGCGAACTGACCAAGCAGAAGTTCGCCTCGCTCGGCCCGGTGCTGGACGGCCTGCGCGAGAAGTACGGCAAGGAGGCCGGCGGCAAGGCCGGCATCGAGCTGCGGGTCGTGCGCGGGAAGTCCGCCAAGTCGGACGACCTCTCCGACAAGACGCTGCTGGAGCTGAGCAAGGGCACGCCCGGCACGGTGAAGACCACGCTGGACCCCGCCCTCCAGGCGGCGGCCGAGAAGCAGGTCGCGAAGAAGGCCAAGTCCTCGGTGGCCGTCATGCGGGCCTCGACCGGTGAGATCCTGGCCGCCGCCAACGCCTCGCCGGGCTTCAACACCGCCTTCCAGGGCTCGCTGGCGCCCGGCTCCACGATGAAGGTCATCACCGCCTCGCTGCTGCTGGACAAGGGCCTGGCCTCGGCGGACAAGAAGCACCCGTGCCCGAAGTACTTCACGTACGGGCACTGGAAGTTCCAGAACGACGACAAGTTCGAGATCAAGGACGGCACGTTCAAGGCGAGCTTCGCCCGCTCCTGCAACACGGCCTTCATCAGCCAGGCGCCGAAGCTCAAGGACGACGACCTGACCAAGGAGGCCCAGCAGGTCTTCGGCCTGGGGCTGAACAACTGGGCGATCGGTGTGCCGTCCTTCGACGGCGCGGTGCCGGTGCAGTCGGCGGCCCAGATGGGGGCCTCGCTGATCGGGCAGGGCGGGGTCCGGATGAACCCGCTGAACATGGCGTCGGTGTCGGCGACGGTCAAGACCGGCACCTTCCACCAGCCGTACCTGGTCTCCCCCGACGTGGACGGGCGCAAGCTCGCCAAGGCCGCGCGCCCGATGCCGGCGGGTACGGCCTCCCAGCTGCGTGAGCTGATGTCGTACACGGCCGCGGCCGGGACGGCGGCGGAGGCGATGTCCGGGGTCAGCGGCGATGTCGGCGCCAAGACGGGGTCGGCCGAGGTCGACGGGCAGAAGAAGCCGAACGGCTGGTTCACCGCCTACCGGGGTGATCTGGCGGCCGCGGGCGTCGTCCAGCAGGGCGGGCACGGCGGCGAGACGGCCGGGCCGATCGTGGCGGCGCTGCTGAAGGCGGGGGGCTGACCCGCGAGGTCAGTGGGTGACCGGTTCCGCGGCGGCCATGTAGGTCCGCCGCAGGAACCGCAGCAGCGCCTGCCGTTCGAACTGCACCACCAGCACTCCCTGCGCGGAGTGGAACTCCACCACGGCCTGCACCCGGCCGCACGGCCACACCCGCACCTCGCCGCTGCCCGCGGGGGCCCGCAGCCCCTCCTCCAGCAGCTCACGGCCGAAGGTCCACTCGCTCGCCCCGGGCCCGGGAAGCTTGATGCCCACCGACCGGGGATCCCGGTCGGGGTCGTACCGCAGAGTGACCGGAACCGCCTCCAGCTCATCGATCAACGGGACGGCCGCGTCCGTGACGATGTGGGCTCGCGCGTACTGCTCGACTACGGACATCGGACGGCCCCTTCACCGTGCGTCAGCTGTGTGGAGACTGTGCGTCCACTTATCTCCAATGTCGCATATTTTCCGGATTGCGCCCTCGGGGCCCGGACATATCGCGGCGACATCGCGGGTGAGATAAGACAAGCGTCACGCTCTTGCAAACCGTTCGCATCAAGCCACATCATCGAAGCGTGCATGTACCTGACGGATTCATCGACGCCCCCACCTCCGCCGCCACCGGTGTGATCGCCGCGGGCGCCATCGCCGTGAGCCTGCGCGGCGCGCGGCGCGAACTCGACGAGCGCACCGCCCCGCTGGCCGGCCTCGTGGCGGCGTTCATCTTCGCGGTGCAGATGCTCAACTTCCCCGTGGCGGCCGGCACCAGCGGCCATCTGCTCGGGGGCGCGCTCGCCGCGATCCTGGTAGGCCCCTTCACAGGGGTCCTGTGCGTCTCCGTCGTCCTGCTGATGCAGGGCCTGCTCTTCGCGGACGGCGGCCTGACCGCGCTCGGCGTGAACATCACCAACATGGCGATCGTCACGACGGTCGTCGCCTACGCCCTCTTCCGCGGCCTGGTGAAGGTGCTCCCCCGCACCCGCCGGTCGATCACCGCGGCATCCTTCGTCGCCGCCCTCGTCTCCGTCCCGGCCGCCGCGCTGGCCTTCACGCTCATGTACGCGATCGGCGGCACCGCCGACGTGTCGATCGGCAAGGTCGCCACCGCCATGGTCGGCGTGCACCTCCTGATCGGCATCGGCGAGGCCGCGATCACCGCGCTGACCGTCGGCGCGGTGATCGCCGTACGCCCGGACCTGGTCTACGGGGCGCGCGGCCTCACGCGGAAGCTCAAGCTGCGGGTGCACGGCGAACTGGTCGACGCGCCCGGCGCCGAGCCCGCCCCCGTGGCCGCCCGGACCTCGCACCGCCGGGTGTGGGCCGCGGGCCTGGTCGCTTCCCTCCTCCTGGCCGGATTCGTCAGCTTCTACGCCTCGGCCGACCCGGACGGCCTGGAAAAGGTCGCCACCGACCACGGCATCGACAAGAAGGCCGAGGAGCACACCGCGGCCGACTCCCCGCTCGCCGACTACGGCGTCAAGGACGTCGACGACGCCCGGCTGTCCGGGGGGCTGGCGGGCGTCATCGGCGTGGGTGCCACGGTCGCCGCGGGCAGCGGGATCTTCTGGGCGGTGCGCCGTCGCCGTACGGACGACACCTCCCCGTCGAACACGACGGACGCGACGAGCAGCACGGGCGTCTGACGTGGGTGCGGGTCACGGGCACAAGCTCTACCGGCACGGGCACTCGCCCGTGCACGCCCTGCCGCCGCACACCAAGCTCGCCGCGGTGTTCGCCTTCGTGCTGGTCGTGGTGTCGACGCCGCGCGAGGCGATGTGGGCGTTCGGGGGGTACGCCGTGCTGCTGGGCGTCGTCGCGGGCGTCGCGCGCGTGCCCGCCGGGTTCCTGCTCCGGCGGCTGCTGATCGAGGTGCCGTTCGTGGCGTTCGCGGTGCTCATGCCGTTCGTGGCGGAGGGCGAGCGGGTCGACGTCCTGGGGCTGTCCCTGAGCGTCAACGGCCTGTGGGGCGCCTGGAACGTGCTCGCCAAGGGCACGCTCGGTGTCGCCGCCTCCGTGCTCCTCGCCGCCACCACCGACCTGCGCGAACTGCTCCTCGGCCTGCAGCGCCTCAAGCTCCCGCCGCTCCTGGTGCAGATCGCGTCGTTCATGGTCCGCTACGGCGACGTCATCGCCGACGAGATGCGGCGCATGCGGATCGCCCGGGAGTCCCGCGGCTTCGAGGCGAAGGGCGTCCGGCACTGGGGCGTGCTCGCCAAGTCCGCCGGCGCGCTGTTCATCCGCTCCTACGAGCGTGGCGAACGCGTGCATCTGGCCATGGTCAGCCGCGGCTACGCCGGTGCCATGCCGGTCATCGACGAGGTGACCGCGTCCCGGGCGCAGTGGTCGTACGCCCTGGCCCTCCCGGGCGCGGCCCTCGTCGTCTGTCTGCTGGGATGGTCCCTGTGACTGATGTGACCCCTTCCCTCGACGTGGCCGGACTGGCCTTCGCCTATCCCGACGGGCACCAGGCCCTCTTCGGCGTCGACTTCTCGATCGCGCGCGGTGAGCGGGTCGCGCTGCTCGGGCCGAACGGCGCCGGCAAGACGACCCTCGTGCTGCATCTCAACGGCATCCTGACCGGCGGCACGGGCACGGTGAAGGTGGCCGGGCTGCCCGTCGGCAAGCAGCACATGGCCGAGATCCGGCGCCGGGTCGGCATCGTCTTCCAGGACCCGGACGACCAGCTCTTCATGCCGACCGTCCGGGAGGACGTGGCGTTCGGGCCCGCTGCGGCCGGGCTGAAGGGGCCGGAGCTGGAGGAGCGCGTGGACCGGGCCCTGGAGCGGGTCGGCATGGCGGACTTCAAGGAGCGGCCGCCGCACCACCTCTCCTTCGGGCAGCGCCGCCGGGTGGCTGTGGCGACGGTCCTGGCGATGGAGCCGGAGATCCTCGTCCTCGACGAGCCCTCCTCCAACCTCGACCCCGCCTCCCGCCGCGAACTGGCCGACATCCTGCGCTCGCTGGACGTGACGGTCCTGATGGTCACGCACGACCTCCCCTACGCCCTGGAGTTGTGCCCGCGCGCCCTGGTCCTCAGCGAGGGCGTGATCGCCGCGGACGGCCCGACCGGCGAACTGCTGCGTGACGAGGAGCTGATGCGCGCCCACCGGCTGGAGCTGCCGTTCGGCTTCGATCCGCGTTCCGTGCCGGCCGCTCCGGCCCGTCCGTGACAATGGGCGCGTGACGAACGAGAAGCCCCCGAGCGGGGATGCTTCACTGCTGCTGGACGATCAGCTGTGCTTCGCGCTGTACGCCGCCCAGCGCGCGGTGACGGCCGCGTACCGTCCGCTCCTCGACGAACTCGGCCTCACCTATCCCCAGTACCTCGTGCTGCTGGTCCTCTGGGAGCGCGGCGAGACCACGGTCAAGGACCTGGCCGCGACCCTGCGCCTCGACTACGGCACGGTCTCGCCGCTGCTCAAGCGGCTGGAGGCGGCGGGTCTGCTGCGGCGTGAACGGTCGGCGCGGGACGAACGGTCGGTGCTCGTGGCCGTGACCGGGCGCGGTGAGGAACTCCGGGAGCGCGCGACGTGCGTGCCCGGCGCCCTGCTCACGGCGACGGGCCTGGACGGCACGGAGATCGCGCGGCTCCGCGAGGAGCTGTGGCAGTTGGCCGAGAAGGCGGATTCGGCCGCCGACCGGGCCCGCTGATCGCGGGTTACCCCGGGTTGCCACCCCCTGGTGGCGCAGGCCTGTTACCGGCCAGTACCTTGTGCACGATGTGTTTGTGCACACTTGTTTCCGGGGGAGGACAGCATGACTGACGGCACCGCCGTCGACAGCCGCCCGACGAAGATCATGTACGTCGCCGAGGCCACCGCCCACGGCGGCCGTGAGGGCTACGTCACCAGCCAGGACGGTCAGATCGACCTCAAGGTCGCGATGCCCCCGCAGCTCGGCGGCGACGGGAACGGCACCAACCCGGAACAGCTGTTCGCGGCCGGCTACAGCTCCTGCTTCCACAACGCCCTGATCCTGGTCGGCAATCGCGAGGGCTACGACCTGACCGGCTCCACCGTCGCCGCGAAGGTCGGCATCGGCCCCAACGCGCAGCACGGCTACGGCCTCGCGGTCGCCCTGAGCGTCTCCCTCCCGGTCGTCGACCCCGACCTCGCGACCAAGCTGGTGGACGCGGCCCACGAGATCTGCCCGTACTCGAACGCGACCCGCGGGAACATCGACGTGACCATCCTGCTTGGCTAAGGGGGAGCACCGCAGCGGCGCAGCAGGACGAGGAGTACGGACGTGGATGTGAACGGCACGGTCGCCGAAGGCTTCGAGCCGGTCAGGGAAGCGTTCGTACGGAACTTCGAGACGCTCGGCGAGCGGGGCGCCGCGGTCGCCGTCCACCGGGACGGGCAGCAGGTCGTCGACCTGTGGGCCGGCACGAAGGACGTCGACGGCACGACCCCCTGGGAGCACGGCACCGCCCAGGTCGTGCGCTCGGCGACGAAGGGCGTCGCCGCCGCCGTACTCCTGCTGCTGCACCAGCGCGGGCAGTTGGACCTGGACGCGCCGGTGGGCCACTACTGGCCGGAGTTCAAGGCGCGGGGCAAGGAGCGGGTGCTGGTCCGGCACGTCCTGAACCACCGGGCCGGCCTGCCGGTCCTGGACCACCCCCTCACCCCCGAGCAGGCCCTCGACCCGCTGCGGGGACCCGAGGCGGTCGCCGCCCAGGCCCCCGCGTGGGAGCCCGGCACCGACCACGGCTACCACGCGCTCACCTACGGCTGGATGCTCGACGAACTGGTGCGGCGCGTGACCGGGCAGGGCGCGGGCGAGTGGCTCGCGGCACAGATCACCGGCCCGCTGGGCCTGGACCTCTGGCTGGGCCTGCCCGAGGCGGCGGCCCACCGGGTGGGACGCGCGGGCCGCGTCGAGGGCCCCGAGCCGGCCGGGGGCCTGCGCGCCCGCCCGAAGCGCTCGGTCACCGAGGCCTACGAGGACCCGGCCTCCCTCACCCGCCGGGCCTTCGCGGCGATCACCCCGTTCCCGGACCAGAACGACCCCGCCTACCGCGCGGCGGCCCTGCCCGCGACCAACGCCATCGCGACGGCGGACGGACTGGCCCGCTTCTACGCGACGCTGATCGGCGACACGGCCGGCGCCGCACGCCTCTTCACGCCGGAGACGGTCGAGCTGGCCCGGGCCGAGGAGTCGGCGGGCCCCGACCGTGTCCTGGTGGTCGGCACCCGCTTCGGCCTCGGCTACATGCTGCACGGCAGCGCCTCGCCCTTCCTGGCCCCGGGCTCCTTCGGCCACCCGGGCCGGGGCGGCGCCCTGGGCTTCGCGGACCCGGAGTCCGGGATCGCCTTCGGCTACGTCACGAACGGCTTCCGCAAGACGGTCACGGCGGATCCGCGGGCGCAGGGGCTGGTGCGGGCCGTACGGCAGTCCCTCGGGGCCTGAGACTCCCGATCGGCCTGCTGGCGCTAGACGTGGATCGGGTGGGAGACCCGCCCGGAGGCCTGGTCGATCTCCTCATGGGCTTTGGTCAGCAACTGCATGGCGAGTTCGTTGAGCGCCCGGGCCCCGGCGATCTCCTCTCCGACCCTGGGCTGGTTGACGTCGGACCGGTGCCGGCTGGCCGCCCCGTGCGCCCGTACCTCGGCGCCGTCGGGCAGCCGGACCATGGCGACCGCGCGCGTGTGCTGGTCGTCCTCCATGAACTCCATCTCGACGTGCCATCCCGCTCGGGTGTGCATCATGACGATCACCTCCGGAAGACCCATGGCCTGTCGTTCGGATCACGCCGCAGACGCGGGGCCTGGCACGCGCACCGGCGCTGACAAGGTGCCGCCGATTCTCTGCGACCTGATCCGAACGACAGGCCCTGGTTCCAGGGTGCTCCTCGCACCGGCCGGACGCACCCGTCCCGACGCGTCTATCCCGCGTGCAGCATCAACCCGATCCCGACGACGAGCAGCCCGGCCGCCGCGATCCTCGGAACGCCGAACCGCTCCTTGAAGAACACGGCCCCGATCGCCGCGCCCACGATGATCGACGACTCGCGCAGGGCGGCGATGGGCGCGAGCTCGGCCTTGGTCTGGGCCCACAGGACGAGGGCGTAGGCGGCGACGGAGAGGGCGGCCCCGATGAGACCGATCCCGGCGAACGGCCGCAGCAGGGCGACGGTCCGCCCGCGCAGGCGACTCAGGGCGTAGGCAGGGATGACGACCCCTTGCACGGCCATCAGCCAGGCGATGTACCCGAGCGAGGAGCCCGACGCGCGCACGCCCAGCCCGTCCACCACGGTGTACGCGGCGATCGTCAGCCCGGTCGCCAGGGCCGCCCCGATCGCCGCCCAGTCGGGCCGGCGCCCGCGCAGCCCCCACAGGGCGACGCCGGTCAGCCCCGCGCACGACACGGCGATCCCGGCGGCGGCCCACCCGTCGGGCACCTCGTGTGCGAAGAGCGCGGCGAGCAGGGTCACGACGAGGGGCGCGGTACCGCGCGCGATGGGATAGGCCTGCCCGAAGTCGCCCAGCCGGAAGGACTTCATCAGCAGCGCGTAGTAGGCGATGTGGATGGCGGCCGAGAGGAACAGATACGGCCACGCCCCGGCTGCCGGGAACGCCACGAACGGCGCGAGCGCCAGCCCGATGAGCAGCCCGCCGCCCGAGATGAGCGCGAAACCGGCGAGCTTGTCCGTGATCTTGTGCGCGATGGCGTTCCAGCTTGCGTGGGTCACGGCGGCGAGCAGCACGGCTGCCGTGACCAGCGGTGTCACGAGGTGCTCTCGCGCACGTCCACCAGGGTGGCGCCGGCGTGGGCGACGAGGTCGCGGGGCGTCATGGGGAACACGGTGTACGGCGTCCCGGCCGCCGCCCACACGGTCTCGTGGCCGAGCAGGGACCGGTCGGCGAGCACACGCGTCTTCGTCCGGTGCCCGAAGGGCGGCACGCCGCCGATGGCATAGCCGGTCGTCTCCCGCACGACCTCGACCTTGGCCCGGGTGACCTTGTCCGCACCGAGCTCCTTGCGCACCAGCTCGACGTCGACCCGGGAGGCCCCGTCCATGAGCACCAGCACGGGCACCCCGTCCGCCGCGAAGATCAGCGACTTGCAGATCTGGCTCAGCTCGCACCCGAGAGCGGCGGCGGCCTCGGCTGCGGTGCGGGTGGCTTCCGGGAAGCGCCGGACGAGCGGCACGACCTCGTCGAGACCCAGTTCCCGCAGGGCCTGGGCGAAGAGGGGGTGTACTCCGGAGCCATCGGCGTCAGTGGCGGCTGTCGTCGTCATGGGGGGCACGCTAGCGGTCCGTGTATCGGGCACGCGAGGGGGATTCAGCGCACGTCGTCCCCCGGCGCGACATCCGCGAACTCCCACCACGCGAGCGGCAGCCAGTCCCCGTCGACGAAGCCGTCGACGGATCCTCCGGTGCCCCTGATGGCCACACGGGTGCCCACCGGGTAGGTCGTGCCGGACAGGCCGGAGACCGATACGAGCAGTGTTCCGATACGTCGTGACAAGGCAGTCAGTCCTTTTTCTTTCGAGTGTCTTCTCTGAGTGCAAATCGTCCCATCATGTACCAGCCTGGTATATGAGCCAGGGCACAGATGGAGGTGCTGACGATGAGGGCTGTCGTATACAAGGGCCCCTTCGAGGTAGCGATAGAGAAAGTGGAGGATCCCCGCATCCAGCACCCGAACGATGTGATCGTGCGGGTGACGTCGACGGCGATCTGCGGTTCCGACCTGCACATGTACGAGGGCCGTACCGCCGCCGAGCCGGGCATCGTGTTCGGCCACGAGAACCTCGGGGTCATCGAGGAGACAGGAGAGGGAGTAACCTCGCTCAGCCGCGGCGACCGGGTGGTCATGCCCTTCAACGTGGCCTGCGGCTTCTGCAAGAACTGCACGGCGGGCTTCACGGGCTTCTGCCTGACGGTGAACCCGGGCTTCGCGGGCGGCGCCTACGGTTATGTCGCGATGGGGCCTTATACAGGGGGCCAGGCGGAGTACGTACGGGTTCCGTACGCCGACTTCAACTGCCTCAAGCTCCCCGAGGGCACCGAGAAGGAAACGGACTACGTCCTGCTCGCCGACATCTTCCCGACCGGCTACCACGGCAACGAACTGGCCGATGTGCGTCCCGGTGACAGCGTCGCCGTGTACGGCGGAGGTCCGGTCGGGCTGATGGCCGCCTACTCGGCGATGCTGCGCGGTGCGAGCAAGGTGTTCGTGGTCGACCGGGTGGCCGAGCGGCTGCAGAAGGCGCGGGAGATCGGCGCGGTGCCGATCGATTTCACGCAGGGCAATCCGGCCGAGCAGATCAAGGACCAGACCGAGGGCCAGGGCACGGACAAGGGTGTCGACGCCGTCGGCTACCAGGCCCAGGCGCAGGGCGAGGACCGCGAGGAACCGGCGATCGTACTGAATTCGCTCGTCGACACGGTCAGGCCGACGGGTGCTCTCGGAGTGCCCGGTCTGTACGTCCCGCGCGACCCGGGCGGACCGGACGAGCAGGCCAAGCAGGGCATGCTGATGGTCTCCATCGGGCGCCTCTTCGAGAAGGGGCTCCGCATGGGCACCGGGCAGTGCAACGTCAAGCGGTACAACCGCCACCTGCGCGACATGATCATCGAGGACCGTGCGAAGCCGAGCTTCGTCGTCTCGCACGAGCTGCCGCTCGACCAGGCCCCGTCGGCGTACGACAAGTTCGACAAGCGGATCGAGGGCTACACCAAGGTCGTCCTGCATCCGCACGCCTGAGACGGGGTCGCGTTCCCGGTGGACGAGGCCCTGGCTGTCCAGGAACGCGTGAGACCGCCGATGCCGGTCAGGGTGAGGCAGGCCATCACCCGGGCCGGCATCGTCGTCATGCCCGAGGCCATGAGGACGGTGGTGAAGACCTCCAGCATAGCGTTCACCTTCATTTCATTGCAACGAAAGCCTAGAGCATGTTGCGTTAAATCAGAAGCCATTGCAATGAAATTCCTTCTTTCACCTGCAACTACGCACTTAAAGCGCAACAGATGCATTGCCAGATTCATGAACGCAACGTAGCGTTTCCTTCATCAGAAACGAAGAGCCGAAGGAGCGCACGATGCAGAAGTTCACCACCCCCGCCCCGGTCTCCGCCGTCCTCGACATCCCGGCCGGGCACGTCCGGTTCATCGCCGCCGACCGGGCCGACACCACCGTCGAGATCCGGCCCGCGGACAGCTCGAGCGGCCGCGACGTGAAGGCGGCGGAGCGGATCACCGTCGCATACGGCGACGGTGTCCTGCGGATCGAGGCCGCACCGGCGAAGAACCGGATCCTCGGCAACTCCGGATCCGTCGAGGTGACCGTCCAGCTGCCCGCCGGCTCCCGTGTCGAGGCGAAGGCGGCCAGCTCCGAGTTCCGGGGCGTCGGACGGCTCGGCGATGTCGCCTTCGAGGGCGCGCACGGCTCGGTCAAGCTCGACGAGACCGAGGGCGCCCGTCTCACCCTCCTCGCCGGCGACGTCTCGGTCGGCCGCCTGGGCGGGCCCGCGGAGATCAGCACCCAGAAGGGCGACATCCGTGTCGCCGAGGCCCTGGGCGGCACGGTCGAGCTGCGCACCGAGCACGGCGAGATCTCGGTCGGCGCCGGCCGCGGCGTCTCGGCCTCGCTGGACGCCGGCACCGGCTTCGGCCGGATCCACAACACGCTGATGAACGCCGACGGCGCCGCCGCCGGCCTGACCATCCGCGCGACCACCGCCTACGGCGACATCACCGCCCGCAGCCTGTAGGCGGGATGAGCAGGGAAAAGCCGGTGGGGGCACCCGTTCCCACGGAGCCCTCACCGGCCGGTTTCACTACAGAAAGCGGAGCGTCAGGCGCGTACCAGCTCCCGGTCGTCCCCGCGGTCGGAGTCCGAGCGCAGGCCCTCGCCCTCGACGTCCACGTTGGGCAGCGCGCGGTCCAGCCACCTGGGCAGCCACCAGGCCTTGCGGCCGAGGAGGGACAGGACGGCCGGGACGATCGCCATGCGGACGATGAACGCGTCGAAGAAGACCGCGATGGCGAGGCCGAAGCCGATCATCTTGACCATCGACTCGGACGAGCCGATGAAGCCGGCGAAGACCGCCATCATGATGACCGCCGCGGCCGTCACCACCCGGGCGCCGTGCCGGAAGCCCGTCACGATCGCCTGGCCCGGCTTCTCGCCGTGGACGTAGGCCTCCCGCATCCGGGTCACCAGGAACACCTCGTAGTCCATCGCCAGGCCGAAGACCACGCCGACCATGAAGATCGGCATCATCGACATGACCGGGCCCGTCTGCTCCACACCCATCAGGTCCGACAGCCAGCCCCACTGGAAGACCGCGACCACCGCGCCGAGGGCGGCCATCACCGAGAGCAGGAAGCCGAGGGCCGCCTTCAGCGGGACCAGGATCGATCGGAAGACCACGATCAGGAGGAGGAAGGCCAGGCCGACCACCAGGACCAGGTAGGGGATCAGCGCGTCGTTGAGCTTCTCACTGACGTCGATGTTCATCGCCGTGCTGCCGGTGACCAGGACGTTCGCGTCCGTGTCGGCCTTGATGCCCGCGCCGGCGTCGCGGATGCCGTGCACCAGGTTCTCCGTCGTCACGGAGGACGGCTGGGAGCCCGGGATCACGGTGATGGTGGCCGTGTCGCCGGCCTTGTTGGGCGCCGGCGGCGTCACCGTGACGACGTCCTTCAGGCCCTTGATCTCGTCGCCGACCTGTGTGAAGGCCGCCTTCGGGTCGTCGCTGCCCTTCGCGTCGACGACGACCATCAGTGGGCCGTTGAAGCCGGGGCCGAAGCCCTCGGACAGCAGGTCGTAGGCGCGGCGCTGGGTGGTGGAGGTGGGCTGGGAGCCGTCGTCCGGCAGGCCCAGTTCCAGGCTCGACGCCGGGACGGCCGCCGCGCCGAGGCCGATGACACCGAGCAGCAGCACCGCGATCGGGCGGCGCACGACGAAGCTCGCCCAGCGCGTGCCCAGGTTGGGACGCTCCGGCTTCTTCGGCGCCCGGCCGAACCGCTTGCCCTTCTCCCCCATCGGCTTCACCCTGCGGCCCGCGTATCCGAGCAGCGCCGGGATCATGGTCAGCGCGATCAGCACCGCGATGGCCACCGTGCCCGCCGCGGCGACGCCCATCTTCGTCAGCATCGGGATATTGACGACCGACAGACCCACCAGCGCGATCACGACCGTCAGGCCCGCGAAGACCACCGCCGAGCCCGCGGTGCCGGTGGCCCGGCCCGCCGCCTCCTCGCGGTCGCGGCCCTCGGCCAGTTCAGCGCGGTAGCGAGAGACGATGAACAGGGCGTAGTCGATGCCGACCGCCAGGCCGATCATCATCGCCAGGGTGGAGGTCGTCGAGCCCAGATCCAGCACACTGGCCAGGGCCGTGATCGCGGAGACGCCGATGCCCACGCCGATGAGCGCCGTCAGCAGTGGCAGACCGGCCGCGACCAGTGAGCCGAAGGTGATGACGAGGACGACCGCGGCGACCGCGATGCCGATGATCTCGCTGCTGCCGGTGTGCGGGACCGTCTGGAGCGCGTCACCGCCGATCTCGACGGTCAGCCCGCTTTTGCGCGCGTCCCGCGCGCTGTCCTGAAGGGCGTCGCGGGAGGAGTCCTCCAGCTCCATGCCGGAGACCTTGTACGACACCTGCGCGTACGCGATCCTGCCGTCCTTGCTGACGGCCTTCGCCTGGTACGGGTCGGTGACGCGGGCGACCTCGGAGCCGTCGGCCAGCTCCTTGACGGTCTCCTGGACCGTCGCCTTGTTGCCGGGGTCGGTCATCTTCTCGCCGCTCGGCGCCTTGAAGACGACGCGTGCGGTGGCTCCGTCGGCGCTCGCGCCGGGGAAGCGCTGTTCCAGCAGGTCGAAGGCCTTCTGGGCCTCCGTGCCTGGGATGGAGAACGAGCTGTTGCCCGCGGCGGGGGCGCTGGCCGCGCCGACCCCGGCGAGGGTCAGCAGGGCCACCCATATCAGGGCGACGAAATGCCGGCGCCGGAACGAGAGCCGGCCGAGTTTGTAGAGGAAAGTGGCCACGAGGGCGTACTCCCGGTCAGTCGTGGGGTGGTCAGGGCAGGGGTGATCGGCCCGACGACGTGAGCGGATACGTCAGGTAAGGGCTGGCTGAGGGGGACTACTCGGTGGGCACGCCGAGGGCGGGGAGGACCACGGCGTCGATGTACGATATGAGGAACCGCTGCGTCGGAGGCTGGTCGTCGATCAGCGTGCGCGTCGCGAACGCGCCGATGAGCATGTGGACGACGTAGTCCAGCGCCGGGCAGTCGGCGCGGACCTCGCCTCTGTCGACGGCCCGCTGCACCACCCGGTGGAACTCCGCCATCTCCGGCTCCACGAGGAGTTCCTTGAACGCCTGGAGGAGGTCGGGGTTGGCGTGCACCGCCATGAACAGGCCCCGCATCAGCGCGGCGTTCTGCTGCATGGCGCAGTCGTCCTCACGGGAGGTGAGGGCGTGCAGGTCACCCCGCAGGGAACCGGTGTCGATGTCGGCGATGTTGCCCGGCTTGTTGTGCCGGATCGCCTTCGCCACCAGCTCCGGCTTACCGCCCCACTGGCGGTAGAGGGTGGCCTTGCTGGACCGGGTGCGCGCGGCGACGGCGTCCATGGTGAGGGCGTCGTAGCCGACTTCGCGGAGCAGGTCGAGCACGGCCGTGTAGAGCTCGGCCTCACGCTCGGGGGTGATCCGACTGCGACGCGCGGCGGCGACCTCAGTCATCTCGCTCACCTTCCTGACTCCGAACGACACGGTTTCGTACGTCACGAATGTAGCGCACCGCTCATGGAAACGAAACCGTTTCGTACGTGTGCTGGGTCACGGCGGGCTTTTGCCTTGAGTTGCCCTGGTCCGTCACCCGGCAAAGCATGAGGAAGTGACCTATCTGCGTCTGCCGCACCTCCATGACGACCTACTGTGCTTCGTGGCCGAGGACGACCTCTGGCTCGCCCCGCTCGACACCCCGGGCCGCGCCTGGCGGATCACCGTCGACCGCACCAAGCTGGGACACCCCCGCTTCTCGCCCGACGGCCGCCACCTCGCGTACACCAGCTGGCGCACCCTCGTGCCCGAGGTCCATCTCGTCCCGGTCGACGGCGGCCCGGGCCGCCGGCTGACCCACTGGGGCAGCGCCGACACCCGGGTCTGCGGCTGGACCCCGGAGGGCGAGATCCTGGCCGTGGCCTCGCACGGCGAGCCCTTCTCCTTCTTCACCTGGGGCTACAAGGTCCCCCTCGACGGCGCCCCGGGCCGCAAACTGCCCTGGGGGCCGGTCTCCGACATCCAGGTCGCTGACCTGGACGGCGAACGCAAGAGCCTTCTCCTCACCGGCACCCCGCCGCACGAACCCGCCTCCTGGAAGCGCTACCGGGGCGGGGCCACGGGCCGGCTGTGGCTGCACGGCGAACGGCTGCTGGCCGGCCTCGGCGGCCACCTGCACTCCCCCATGTTCGTCGGCGGCCGGATCGCCTTCCTCTCCGACCACGAGGGCGTCGGCAACCTCTACTCGTGCGCCTACGACGGCTCCGACCTGCGCCGGCACACCGACCACGAGGCCTTCTACGCCCGGCACGCCTCCAGTGACGGCACCCGGGTGGTGTACCAGTGCGCGGGCGACCTGTGGATGGTCGACGACCTGTCGCCGGGCTCCGAACCGCGGCGGCTGGACGTACGGCTGAGCGGGCCGCGCGCGGGGCGGCGCCCGTACCAGGTGGCGGCGGCCCAGCACATCGACGGGATCTCGGTCGACGAGACCGGCCGGGCCAGTGCCGTCGTCGTACGCGGCAGCCTGTACTGGCTCACCCACCGCGACGGGCCCGCCCGCACCCTCACCGACACCCCGGGCGTCCGGGTGCGGATGCCGGAGATGCTCGGCGCGAGCGGGCGGGTGGCGTACGTGACGGACGCGGAGGGCGAGGACGCCATCGAGATCGCCTCGCTGCCCCGGGCGTCCGGCGCCCGCGAGCCGCGACGGCTGGCCTCGGGCGCGCTGGGCCGGGTGCGCGAGCTGCTCTCGGACCCGGAGGGCGAGCGGCTCGCCGTCGCCTCGCACGACGGGCGGCTGCTGCTCATGGACGTGAGCGAGGACTCGGACGGCGGGGTCACCGAGCTGATCCGGTCGATCAACGGCCCCGTGCGGGACCTGGCGTTCTCCCCGGACGGGGCGTGGCTGACCTGGTCGCATCCGGGCATCGGGCGGACCCTGCGGCAGATCAAGTTGGCCAGGATCGAGGGGGGTGTCGTCATCGACGTCACCAACGGCCGTTTCGAGGACGAGAACCCGGTGTTCACGCGCGACGGCCGCTACCTCGCCTTCCTGTCCTGGCGCGGCTTCGACCCCGTCTACGACGTGCACACCGGCGACCTGTCCTTCCCGCTGGGCTGCCGCCCGTACCTCGTGCCGCTGTCCTCCGCGACACCCTCCCCGTTCGCGGTGAACCCGGAGGGCCGCCCGGCCGCCGGAGGTCTCGACCCGGTGGAGGACGACGAGAACGGCGAGGGCGGGGCGGTGATCGTCGAGGCCGAGGGGCTGGAGAGCCGGGTCACGCCCTTCCCGGTGACGGCCTCCAAGTACTCGGCGCTGCACCCGGTCGCGGGCGGCGGGCTGGTCTGGCTGCGCTGGCCGATCTCGGGCGCGCTGGGCGAGACGTTCGCCAACCCGGACGACACCAGCGGCCGGCCGACCCTGGAGCACTTCGGCATCACCAAGGCCAGGAAGTCCGAACTCGTCGACCACCTAGACTGGTTCGCGGTGAGCGGCGACGGCAGCCGGCTGGTCGTGGTGGACGAGGGCGAGCTGCGCGGGGTCCCGGCCACCGAGTCGGGCGACGCCGACTCGACGGTGTGGATCGACGCGCGCCGCATCCTGCACGTGGTCGACCCGGCGGCCGAGTGGCGGCAGGCGTACGAGGAGGCCGGGCGGCTGATCCGGGCGTACTTCTGGGAACCGGGCATGTGCGGCATCGACTGGGCCGGGGTGCTGGACCAGTACCGGCCGCTGGTCGAACGGGTCGCTTCCCCGGACGAGTTCGCGGACCTGCTGCGCGAGGTGCTGGGCGAGCTGGGCACCTCCCACGCGTACGTCTCCGCCGCCCGGCGCAACGAGGGCCCGTCGCACTACCAGCGCCGGCAGGGCCTGCTGGGTGCCAACTTCGTACGCCGGGACGGCGGCTGGACGGTGCTGCGGATCCTGGCCGGCGACTCCTCCGACTCCAAGGCCCGCTCCCCGCTGGCCGGCACGGGCATCCGGGAGGGCGCGGTCCTCACCCACGTCGACGGCCGCCCGGTCGATCCGGACGCGGGCCCGTATCCGCTGCTGGCGGGCGCGGGCGGTACGACGGTGGAGCTGACCTTCACGCAGGCGGAGAGCGCGGGCCCGCCCCGGCGGGTCGCCGTCGTCCCGCTGGTGGACGAGCGGCCGCTGCGCTACCAGGACTGGGTGGCCAAACGCCGGGCGGTGGTCCGGGAGTTGAGCGGCGGGCGCTGCGGCTATCTGCACATCCCGGACATGGGCGGTTCGGGCTGGGCGCAGTTCAACCGCGATCTGCGCATGGAGGTGTCCCGCCCGGCACTGATCGTGGACGTGCGCGGCAACGCCGGCGGCCACATCAGCGAGCTGGTCATCGAGACGCTGAGCCGCACGATCCTGGGCTGGGACCTGACCCGCGACGCCCAGCCCGTGTCGTACACCTCGAACGCGCCGAGAGGCCCGGTGGTGGCCCTGGCGGACGAGGCGACCTCCTCCGACGGCGACATGATCACCGCCGCGTTCAAACTGCTCAAGCTGGGCCCGGTGGTGGGGCAGCGCACCTGGGGCGGTGTCGTCGGCATGACCGGCCGCCACGAGCTGGGGGACGGCACGGTGATCACGGTGCCGATGAACGCGGCCTGGTTCGACGCGTACGGCTGGTCGGTGGAGAACAGGGGCGTAGCCCCCGACATCGACGTCCTGCGCACCCCGCTGGACTGGGCGGAGGGCCGGCACGCCCAGCTGACCGACGCGGTGGAGCTGGCCCTCGGGCTGCTGGAGACCGACCCGCCCGCGAAACCGCCGACCTACAGCGACGTACCGGACCGCTCCCGGCCGAAACTGCCACCCCGGGCCTGAGAAGGACGAGGACGTGAGGAAGGGGTGCCCCGCGCGAGGCACCCCTTCCGTTCAGCACGCGTCGTCAGGCGTCGAAGTCCTGGTCGAAGCGGTCCTCCTGCTCGCGCTCCCGCTCCCGCTCACGGTCACGCTGCGGGTGCTGCGGGTGCTGCGGGCGCTGCGGCGAGTCCATGTCCTCGTCGCGCCGGCGACCGCGGCCCTGCATCTGCTCGCGGGCCTGGTCGGCCTTCTGACGGGCCTGGTTCTGCCACTGCTCGGACTTCTCCTGGAACTGGTCCTTCATACCCATGTGGGTTCACTCCCGTTGGGGGTGAGGGGATCTGGCTCGATCAGATTCACACGGGTCGTGACCCTGCGCATGTCGATCACTTACGCAGCGTAGTCCGCTGCTGCTCGTCGGCCGCTCCGCCCGCCCCGACGAGGCCCGTGCGCATGCCCGTCAGCCGGTCCGCGAACCGCCGCATCTCGCGCTGCCCCACCGTCCCGATGACCCCGGGCAGGTAGCCGCGCACCCCCTGCATGCCGCGCAGCCACCACTGCCCGTACACATGGCTCGACCGGTTCTCTATCCCGGCCACGAGCCGGTCCACGGCCGGGCCCAGCGGGTAGGTCTTGTTGGACGGCCAGGGCAGCCGCTGCCTCAACTCCCGCATGACGTCGTCCTGGTCGGCCCCGCGCACCATGTCGGTGTCGGTCCACGACAGATACCCGACGCCCACCTTCACGCCCCGGTGCCCGACCTCGGCCCGCAGGCTGTGCGCGTACGCCTCCACACCGGACTTGGACGCGCAGTACGCGGTCATCATCGGCGCCGGGGTGATCGCGGCGAGGGACGCGATCTGGAGCAGATACCCCCGGCTCTGAAGCAGCGACGGCAGAAAGGCGCGGCCGGTCACCGCCGAGCCGATCAGATTGACCTCGATCACCCGCCGCCAGGACTCCGGGTCGGAGTCGGCGAAGGGACCACCGGTGGCGACACCGGCGTTGGCGACGACGATGTCGACCCGCCCGAAGCGCTCCTCGACCTCGCTCGCGACCCGGGCCATCGCCTCGTGGTCGGTGACATCGGCGTGCCAGTGGTCGCTGTCGCAGTGCAGCCGCCCGGAGACCTGCTTGAGCGCGTCCGGCTCCAGGCCGACCAGCGCCACCTTCACGCCGCGCGCGGAGAGCTTGCGGGACAGCAACTCCCCGACGCCGCGCGCCGCCCCGGTCACCACGGCGACCTTCCCCTCGAGGCTCACCCTGCTCATGCGCTCTCCTCGGATACGACCCGGATGGGTGCGTGGACGACGTGTGCGTGGACGAGTTCCCGTATCTTGCCGCCGACCAGCCCCGGCGCCTCGATGGGCGTCATGTGGCCGATGCCGGGCAGCTCGGTGAGCCCGGTGCACTGCGGCAGCGCGGCGGCCAGGGCCCGGGCCTGCACCGGCGGCGTCAGCCGGTCCGCCGTACCGACGACGACGGCCGTGGGCACCCGCAGTTCCCGTACGCCGTGGTCGAGGTCGAGCAGGTCCAGGACCTGCGACCAGGAGTGGCGGACCTTGCGGGGACAGGCGTGCACGATACGGGCGCACGCCTCGACCATGTGCGGGGCCGAACCGGCGCCCATCGTGCCGTACTTGAGGATCCGCCGAGCCGGCGGTGTGACCGGGCCGAGCGGAGCCCGGGAACCGAGGATCCGCCGCGTCAGCCAGGTGCGCAGCCGCCCGGCCCGGATCGGTACGACGGTGGAGGCGGCGACCAGCTGCGAACTGCCGGTGCTGCACAGCAGGACGGCGGCCGCGTGCGCGTGGAAGGCGGGCCTGGCCGAGGCCGCCATGACGGTCATGCCGCCCATGGAGTGCCCGGCGATCACGGCCTGTTCGCCGGGCGCCAGGGTGGCCTCGAGCACGGCCTCCAGATCGTCGGCGAGCGCCTCGGCACTGCACGCGGGGCTCGCGGGGCTGCGCCCGTGGCCACGCTGGTCGTAGGCGATGACCCGGTGGTCGGTGGCCAGTTCGCGGATCTGCGCCGCCCAGAAGGCGGTGGAGCAGGTCCAGCCGTGGGCGAGGACCACGGCCGGGGCACCGTCGGGGCCGTGGATCTCCACGTGCAGCCGGGCGCCGTCGGCGGAGACGGCGGTCAGTTCGCGCGCGGGGGCCGGCGGGGCGTAGGGGCCGGAGTCGATGCGCAGGAGGCGGCTCACGCGTCCACCCCGGCCTTCTCGGCCTCCGCCCGCACGGGAACGCGCAGGACGTCGTACTCGGCGAGGTCGACGCGTCGCGTCGCCCGCCGGAACTCGCCTGTCGTGCCGGGCCAGACGGTGGTGTTGCGGCCGCTCGCGTCGAGGTACCAGCTGGTGCAGCCGCCGGTGTTCCACACCGTGCGCTTCATGCGCTCCTGCACCCGGTGGTTCCAGGCCTGCACGGCGGCCGGGCGGGCGTCCAGGGCGACCCGGCCGCCGAGGACGTCGAGCTGACGGATGTAGTCGGCCAGGTAGTTGAGCTGGGACTCGATCATGAGGATCATCGAGGAGTTCCCGAGGCCGGTGTTGGGCCCGATGATCGTCATCCAGTTGGGGAACCCGGCGGCGGAGGCGCCGCGCAGGGCCTCCATGCCGCCCTTCCAGGTCTCCGCGAGGGTCCGCCCCTCGACGCCCACCACCCGGTCCGCGATCGGCATGTCGGTGACGTGGAACCCGGTGCCGAAGACGATCGCGTCCACCTCGGCCTCACTGCCGTCGGCCGCGACCAGGGTCGATCCGCGAACCTCGGCCAGCCCGCTCGCGACCACGTCCACATTGGGCTGCGCGAGCGCCGGGTAGTAGTCGCTGGACAGCAGGATCCGCTTGCAGCCGATGCGGTAGTCCGGGGTGAGCTTGGCCCGCAGGGCCGGGTCCTTGATGGAGCGGGCCATGTTGTGCCGGGCCATCTCCTCGACGAGGCCGAGCTGTTTCGGGTGCTTGGTGAACGCCTGCACCTGCAACTCCCGGATGCCCCACAGCAGTCCGCGCCGCAGCTGCGAGGTGAAGGGCAGCTGCCGGTGCAGCCACCGCTCGGTGCCGCTGATGTTCCGGTCGACGCGGGGCATGACCCACGGCGGGGTCCGCTGGAACAGGGTCAGGCGCGAGACGTCGGGCTGGACGGCCGGCACGATCTGGGCGGCCGAGGCCCCGGTCCCCACCATCGCGACGCGCTTGCCCCGCAGGTCGTAGTCGTGGTCCCAGCGGGCCGAGTGGAAGACCCTGCCGGGAAAGGACTCCAGCCCCGCAATCTCCGGCACCTTGGGGTCGGACAACGGCCCGGTCGCCGACACGACCAGGTCCGCCGACAGGTTCCCACTGCTGGTCTCGATGTCCCAGCACAGCCGCTCGGCGTTCCAGCTCATCCGCTTCACCTCCGAGTCGAAGCGGATGTGCGGCCGCAGCCGGAACACGTCCGTGACGTGCTCCAGATAGGCGCGGATGTGTTCCTGCCCGGAGAAGGTGCGCGGCCATTCGGGGTTGGGCGCGAAGGAGAACGAGTACAGATGCGAGGGCACGTCGCACCGGCACCCCGGGTAGCTGTTGTCCCGCCAGGTGCCGCCGACGCCGCTCGCCCGCTCCAGGACGACGAAGTCGGTGACGCCCTCGCGGCGCAGCCGCACGGCGGCCCCCAGCCCGCCGAACCCGGACCCGACCACCGCGACCCGTACATGCTCGCGCTCGTGTTCGCGTTCGCCCATGCCGACACCTCCACACACCACGAGAACCATGCCAGTGAACACTGGCGCAATGGGAGCGTAGGGCAGTGGCGTACTGATGGGTAGGGGGTGGAACGAGGAAGTTACCCCTGGTACGCCTTAAGGTGCCCAGGTGGCCGAGAAGCGTGAATACCGCATGGAAGAGCTGGCCCGCCTCGCCGGGATCACGGTGCGCACCCTGCGCTTCTACCGCGAACGCAAACTGATCCCGCCACCCCGCCGGGAAGGCCGCATCGCCTGGTACGACGACCACCACCTCGCCCGGCTGCGCACGATCACGGCCCTGCTGGAACGCGGCCACACCCTCAGCGGCATCGCGGAACTCGCGGAGGCCTTCGACAACGGCCGGGACGTCGGCGACCTGCTCGGCGTCGGGGGCACCCCCACCGAGGAGGAACCGGTCCACCTCACCCCCGAGGAACTCGCCGACCACTTCGCCGGCGAGACCACGCCCGAGAACCTCGCCGCCGCGATGGAACTCGGCTACCTCGGCACCGACGGCGACGAGATCGTCCACATCAGCCGCCGCCTCCTGGACGTCTCCTCGGCCCTGGTCCACGAGGGCATCCCCCTCGCCGAGGTCCTCGACGCGGCCAAACAGGTCCGCACCCACGCCGACGCCCTGGCCGAACTCTTCACGAACCTGGTCCTGCGCCACGCCTCCCCCCAGGACCTGCCCCGCCTGCGCCCGCTGGCACGCAGCGTGGTGGAGGCGGAACTGTCGCTGGCGCTGGACCGGAGGATGCGCAGGCCGTCCTAGCGGTCGTACACCACGGTCACGGGCGCGTGATCGGACCACCGCTCCGCGTGCGTGGCGGCCCGCTCGACGAAGCCCTTGACCGCCCGCCCGGCGAGCCCGGGCGTGGCCAGGTGGTAGTCGATCCTCCAACCTGTGTCGTTGTCGAAGGCCCGCCCCCGATACGACCACCACGAGTACGGCCCCTCGACCTCGGGATGCAGCGCCCGTACGACGTCGACGTAGCCACCGTCGGCCGGGTCGAGCACGCGTCCCAGCCACTCGCGCTCCTCCGGCAGGAACCCGGAGTTCTTCTGGTTGCCGCGCCAGTTCTTCAGGTCGGCCCGCTGATGGGCGATGTTCCAGTCGCCGCAGACCACGACCTCACGTCCCTCGGCGGCGGCCCGCTCCCTGAGCCCCTTCAGATAGGCGAGGAACTCGCCCATGAAGCGCTCCTTCTCGTCCTGCCGCTCGGTGCCGACCTCGCCCGAGGGCAGATAGAGGGAGGCGACGGTGACCCCCGGGAAGTCGGCCTCCACGTACCGGCCGCTGCCGTCGAACTCCTCCGACCCGAACCCGATCCGGACCCGGTCGGGCTCGCGGCGGCTGTACAGGGACACCCCGGCCCGCCCCTTGGCGGCGGCCGGCGCGTGCACCACATGCCACCCCTCGGGCGCGCGGACGTGCTCGGGCAGCTGCTCCGGCTCGGCGCGCACCTCCTGCAGGCACAGCACATCGGCGTCGGTCGCCGCCAGCCACTCCACGAAGCCCTTCTTCGCGGCGGCACGCAGCCCGTTCACATTCACAGAGGTCACAGTGAGCACCCCGGCACGATACCGGCACACTGGACGAGGTCCAGTTCCGGATCGAACACACTCCCGTATGACACGTGTGCTGACATACGGTACTCAGCATGCATATACGCCGGGTCCCCTTCGACCACCCCGACGCCGTGAAGCTGAACGACCAGGTCCAGGCCGAGTACGCGGTCCGCTACGGCGACGACGGCGACGCCACCGTCATGGCCGCGTCGGACTTCGTCCCGCCGAACGGCACCTACCTGATCGCGTACGACGCGTACGACTCCCCTGTCGCCTCCGGCGCCTGGCGTACTCAGAACGCGAACGACGAGGGCAACCTGGACGGCGACGCCGAGATCAAGCGCATGTATGTGGTCGACGGCATGCGCGGCCGGGGGCTGGCGCGTCGCATCCTGGCCGAGCTGGAGGAGGACGCCCGCGCGGCGGGCCGGACCCGCATGGTCCTGGAGACCGGCACGAAGCAGCCGGAGGCCATAGCGCTGTACACGTCCAGCGGCTACGAGCCGTGCGGGAAGTTCGGCTACTACCGGCACTACGAGTCGAGCCGCTGCTTCGCGAAGAGCCTCTGAAGCGTGGGGTGCTGAACATACGTCAGAGCCCCGGTCGGGATACCCGACCGGGGCTCTGAGCTGCGTGGACCTGAGGGGATTTGAACCCCTGGCCCCCTCGATGCGAACGAGGTGCGCTACCGGACTGCGCCACAGGCCCTTGCAACGAGTGAAACTTTAGCACCCCGATCGGCCTGCTTGGAAATCCGTTCCCCAGGGGCGGTCACCTGCGGGTTCGGGGGCTACTCGTTGGCGGCTCGCGGCCGGTCCCCGTCCTCGTACTGGTCGAACAGCGGGGTGCGGCCGCGCTCCCGGGCCCGCCGCGCGGAGGCCGCCCGGCGGGCGTCGGTGCGCCCGTCGCCGTCCGCCCGCTCCTCGGCGTGGGGTTCCGGCTCGCCGGGGACCGCGGCGTCGGCCTCGTCCTGGCGGTCCGGGGTGACGGCGCTGGAGCGTGCCGAGCTCCACGTGTCGGGAGCCCCGAGGTCGACGTCGCTGGTGGCCCGGGGGGCGACCGGTGCGGTCACGTAGGTCGGCAGGGGCACCGGCACCGGGTCCCAGCTGTCGCCCTGCCCGGGGCGCCGCTGCCGCTCGCGCTGCTGGTCGACCCACTCGGCGTGGTCGGTCTGCTCGACGAGTGCGCGCCGGTCGGCCGCGAGGGCGGACAGGCCGGGGTCGGTCACCGGCTCGGGTCCGTCCTCCGGTTCGTCGGCCTCCTGGTCGGCGGCGCGCCGGCCGGGGTGGCGCTGCCGCTCCCGCAGCCGCTGGGCCGCGAGCTCGGCCCGGCGGCGGTCCATCTGGTACGTGAAGCGGCGGCGCTCCTGCGTGCGCAGGTACGCGATGTACACGCTGAGCATGACCGCGGGCACGCCTGGCGCCCACAGGAACGCGAGGCCTCCGACCGCGGCGACGATCGCGCCGAGGGTGAAGGCGAGGAACAGCATGGTGGTGGTGCGCCGGCGGCGTGCGAGCACCTTCGAGCGCCGGGCACGTGCCGCGGCCGCCTGGGCCTGCGGCGACGGTCGGCGCCGGGCGGCGGGCACGCGGCCCTCCGCACGACCCTCCCCACGCCCCTCTCCGCGGGCCGCGGACGCCGCGTTCGGTGCGGGTGCCGGGCGGGCCGGCTGCTCCGAGGCGGGCGACGGTACGGGCGCCTGGGTCTGCGGACGCGTTTTGGACACGGCGAAGGCCCGGACGTCCACCGAGTCGGTGATGGCGTCCAGGTCGTCGGCGCCCTGCTCCCCCTCCTCGGTGGAGCGCGCCCGCAGGTCCTTGGCGTACCGGCGCTCCATCCCCGCCCGGCCGGAAAGCAGCCGGATGGCGGTGCTGAAGCGTTCCGTCGGACGGGCCTCGTTCAGCTCGTCCTGCCTACGGAGCCACATCGGCACCAAGTAGGCGGCCCAGGCCCCGACAATGACTGCGTAGATGAGGCCGCTGCTGCTCACGTCTCACACCGTAGAGGGGTTTGCGTGAGGCCATCTGCCAATTGAGCCGGTGTGTCGCACGATCTGGCTGATATTTCGAACTTTTTTTGTGACCGATGCGATCAGCAGACCGCCCAGGCCGGGAATTCATTGCCCTGAGACGGTCACTGGCCGATCATTTTCGAACACATATTCAATTTCCCGGGCGATGCCGGATTCCCGGATTACTCTGCGATCGTGCCCGGTGCCAGCGCCTCAGCAACCCGTCCGGCACCTCTTCCGCGGTGAGGGCGAACACGAGGTGGTCGCGCCAGCCCCCGTCGATGTGGAGATAACGGGGCCTGAGCCCCTCCTCACGGAATCCGAGTTTCTCCACCACCCGGCGGCTGGGCCCGTTCTCGGGGCGAATGCAGACCTCGATGCGGTGCAGCCCGACGGTGCGGAAACAGTGGTCCACGACGAGCGCCACCGCCGTCGGCATCACCCCGCGCCCGGCCACCGACTCGTCCACCCAGTAACCGACGTGCCCCGAGCACATCGAGCCCCAGGTGATCCCGGCGACCGTCAACTGCCCCACCAGCCGCCCCTGGTACTCGATGACGAAGGGCAGCATCCGGCCCGCGTTCGCCTCCGACCTCAGATGCCGCACCATCTGGCGGAAGGTCGGGCGGTGCGCGAGCGGCCCGCCGGGCGCGGGCGGCGGAATGGTCGCCTCCCAGGGGCGCAGCCAGTCGCGGTTGCGCCGGTTGACCTCGCGCCATGCCCGCTGGTCGCGCAGCTTTATCGGCCGGAGGACGATGTCGCCGTCCACCAGCTCGACGGGCCAGGATGCGCTGTTCAGCTCGCACCCCCCGGGCCGGGTCTGGGGTGGTCGCCGCCGCGGAGCTGCTCGACGGCGTGGACCAGCAGCGGCTCCAGGACGGCGAGCCCGTCCTTCACGCCTCCGCTGGAGCCGGGCAGATTGACGATCAGCGTTCGACCGGCCACTCCGGCCAGGCCCCGGGAGAGCGCCGCGGTCGGCACCTTCTCCCGGCCGTAGGCCCGGATGGCCTCGGCGATGCCGGGCACCTCGTGGTCGATCACCCGGCGTGTCGCCTCGGGGGTGTGGTCGGTGGGCGAGATGCCCGTACCGCCGGTGGTGACGATGACGTCGTAGCCGGTTTCGACACCGGCGCGCAGGGCCGCCTCCACGGGATCGCCGTCGGGGACGACCTGCGGGCCGTCGACCTCGAAGCCGAAGCCCTTCAGACCGGCGGAGACCATCGGGCCGCCCTTGTCCTCGTAGATCCCGGCGGCGGCCCGGTTGGAGGCGGTGACGACCAGGGCGCGATACGTCATGCCCGGCTCCAGTCGCCCGACTTACCGCCCGTCTTCTCTTCCACCCGTACGTCCGTGATGACCGCTCCCTTGTCGACCGCCTTGACCATGTCGATCACGGTGAGCGCGGCGACGGAGACCGCGGTGAGGGCCTCCATCTCGACCCCCGTACGGTCCGTGGTCTTCACGGTGGCCAGGATCTCCACGGCGTCGTCCGCGACCGACAGGTCCAGTTTCACACCGGAGACCGACAGGGGATGACAGAGCGGGATCAGGTCGGGGGTGCGTTTGGCACCCATGATCCCGGCGATCCGCGCGGTCGCGAGGGCGTCGCCCTTGGGGACGCCCTCGCCGCGCAGCAGTTCGATCACGCGGGGCGAGACGAGGACGCGTCCGCTGGCGCGGGCGGTGCGCGCGGTCACGTCCTTCTCCGACACGTCGACCATGCGGGCGGCGCCGGCGTCGTCGATGTGCGTCAGTCGGTCCTGCGGAGGAGTGTCCTGCGTAGGGGGATCCTGCGTGCTCATGCTGTGTGGCGCTCCCGGTCCGGGCCTGCTGTGCGCGACACGGTACCCCCAACCAGCGGCTATCGGCCGAGCAGGACCACCTCGACCTCGGCGTCGGGCTCGACGGACTCGGTGTCCTCGGGGACGACGATCAGCGCGTCCGCGTGGGCGAGGGCCGCGACCAGATGGGATCCGGCGCCGCCGACCGGGGTCGCCCGTCCGTCGGCGAAGGTGGCCCGCAGGAACTGCCGGCGACCCTTCGGGGAGGTCAGGGCCTTGTCGGCGACCAGGGTGGCCCGGGTCGTAGGCCGGTGGACGTCGTCCAGGCCCATGAGGGTGCGGATCGCGGGGCGGACGAACAGCTCGAAGGAGACGTACGACGACACCGGGTTGCCGGGCAGGGCCAGCAGCGGGGTGTGGTCGGGGCCGATGGAGCCGAAGCCCTGGGGCTTGCCGGGCTGCATGGCCAGCTTGCGGAACTCGATGCCGCTGCCCGCCTCGTCCTCGTCGCCGACGTGGGACAGAGCTTCCTTCACCACGTCGTACGCCCCGACGCTGACACCGCCCGTGGTGACCATCAGGTCGGCGCGGACCAGTTGGTCCTCGATGGTGGAGCGCAGGGTCTCGGCGTCGTCGGCGACGGCGCCCACGCGGTAGGCGATGGCGCCGGCGTCGCGGGCGGCGGCGGTGAGGGCGAAGCTGTTGGAGTCGTAGATCTGACCGGTGCGCAGTTTCTCGTCCGGCTGGACGAGTTCGCTGCCGGTGGAGAGCACCACCACGCGCGGGCGCGGGCGGACACGTACCGTGCCGCGGCCGATCGCGGCGAGCAGGCCGATCTGGGGCGGGCCGAGGATGGTGCCGGCCCGCAGGGCGCGGTCGCCGGCCTTCACGTCGCTGCCCTGGGCGCGCACATGCGCGCGTGCCTCCGCCGGGCGGTACACCTGCACGTGGCCCGAGGCGCCCTCGGGGCCGAGGCTGCGGGCGCGCATCCCGCGCACCGGGCCCTCGCCGAGCCCTCCGTCGGTCCACTCGACGGGCACGACGGTCTCGGCGCCGGGCGGCAGCGGGGCGCCGGTCATGATGCGGGCCGCCTGGCCGGGGCCCACCTGGAGCAGGTCGGCCTGGCCGGCCGCCACGTCCCCGACGACCTCCAGGGCCGCCGGGTACTTCTCGCTCGCGCCCGCCACGTCCGCGACCCGTACCGCGTAGCCGTCCATGGAGCTGTTGTCGAACGGCGGCAGGGACACCGGCACCGTGATGTCCTCGACCAGGACGCAGCCCTGGGCGTCGAGCAGCTGCAGCTCGATGGGTTCCAGGGGGCGGACGGTGGTGAGGATGTCCTCCAGGTGCTCGTCCACCGACCAGAGGTGGTCGGGGCCCGAGTGGTCCTGGACCGGGGTGCGGGACGCGGCGCTGCTCAACGGGTTACATCTCCTCGGCTACGTAACTGCGAAGCCAGGTCCGGAAGTCCGGGCCCAGGTCTTCACGTTCGCATGCGAGTCGGACAATGGCACGCAGGTAGTCGCCGCGGTCGCCGGTGTCATAGCGGCGGCCCTTGAAGACGACGCCGTGCACCGGGCCGCCGATCTTCTCGTCGGCCGCGAGCTGCTGGAGGGCGTCCGTGAGCTGGATCTCGCCGCCGCGGCCGGGCTCGGTCCGGCGCAGTATGTCGAAGATGTGCGGGTCGAGGACGTAGCGGCCGATGACCGCGTAGTTCGACGGGGCGTCGGACGGGTCGGGCTTCTCGACCAGGCCGCCGACCTTGACGACGTCGCTGTCCTCGGTGGTCTCCACGGCCGCGCAGCCGTAGAGGTGGATCTGCTCGGGGGCGACCTCCATGAGCGCGATGACGCTGCCGCCGCGCTGCTCCTGGACCTCGACCATGCGCTGGAGCAGGGGGTCGCGGGGGTCGATGAGGTCGTCTCCGAGGAGGACGGCGAAGGGCTCCTCGCCCACGTGCGGGGCGGCACACAGGACGGCGTGGCCGAGGCCCTTGGGGTCGCCCTGGCGGACGTAGTGCATGGTCGCGAGGTCGCTGGACTCCTGGACCTTGGCGAGGCGGCCGGCGTCGCCCTTCTTCTGAAGCGCCGACTCCAGTTCGTAGTTGCGGTCGAAGTGGTCCTCGAGGGGGCGCTTGTTGCGGCCCGTCACCATGAGGACGTCGTCGAGACCCGCGCCGACGGCCTCCTCGACCACGTACTGGATCGCCGGCTTGTCGACGACCGGCAGCATCTCCTTGGGAGTGGCTTTGGTGGCCGGCAGGAACCGGGTGCCGAGGCCTGCTGCGGGAATGACAGCCTTGCTGATCCGAGGGTGTGCCTGAGTCATGCCCGCCACCATATCCGGTGCCTTTGGACGGAATCTGCGACTCCGGTTCATAGGCGCTCATATGAGCGTATTAGAACGGTACGGGAGCAACCTTTGAGTCACATCGGACGTCCGGGTGAGCCTGACAAGCGGATGTTGCGGCGAGAGCTCCTCTCGGTGAGGAACAGGTTGACGGCGGATGACCTGCGGGAAACCTCGGCAGCACTGGGCGGGCGGGCGCTGGAGCTGCCTGAGTTGGCACGGGCCGGCACGGTCGCGGCGTACGTCTCCGTGGGGAGTGAACCGGGGACGCTCGCGCTCCTGGACACGCTGCGCGCCCGGGGCGTGCGCGTCCTTCTTCCGGCCCTGATGGCCGACAACGACCTGGACTGGGGCGTCTACGAAGGCGAGGGCTCGCTCGCGCGTGTCCGGCACGGCGGCGGCAGGATGGAGCTCTTCGAGCCCTCCGGCGAGCGCCTCGGACCGGACGCCGTGACCACCGCCGACGCCGTGCTGCTGCCGGGGCTCGCGGTCGACGCGCGCGGGATGCGGCTCGGGCGTGGCGGCGGCTCGTACGACCGGGTCCTGGCGCGGCTGGAGCGGGCGGACGCCCGGCCTTCCCTGGTGGTGCTGCTGTACGACTCCGAGGTGATCGAGCGGGTCCCGGCGGAGCCGCACGACCGGCCGGTGCACGCGGTGGTGACTCCCTCCGGGGTGCGGCGGTTCGGGGAGCGGACCGGCTGAAGACGGAGCGGACCGCCCGAAGACGAGGACGGCCTTCCACGCGCGCGTGGAAGGCCGTTTCTCATCGTGCGGGCGTCAGCGGCTCACGGTTTGAGCACCAGCTTGTCGGTCGCGCTGTCCTCGACCGCCTTGTCCGAGTAGGACCACGGCAGCAGTTCGCCGTCGGCCCACTTGTCCGTCTGGTCGACGTAGTGGGCGCTGTAGGCGTGCCCGGACGCGCCGGAGAGGTTGATCCACTTCGACTTGTCGAGGTCGCCGAGGTTCACGACCATCCGCATGGACGGCACCCAGACGACGCTGTAGCCGCCGGCGGCGTTCCAGCCGGTCGCGTTGACCGTCGCCTCGCCGCCGCCGAGCCTCCACGGGCCGCGGTTGAGGGCGTATTGGACGAAACCGGGGCCCTCGGTGCCGAGGGTCTGGTTGTCCAGGAACAGGCGGTGCAGCCGGCCCCAGCTCCAGCTGTCGATGTCCTTGCCGAGCTTGGCGGTCAGCTCCCAGCGGGCGTCGATCATGGCCCGCCTGAACAGCTGGTCGCGGTTGGCGGCCGGGGGACGGGTGCCCGCCTCGGGCGTCTTCCACCAGTCGCTGTCGGGCTGCTCCATCAGCTTGCGGACCACCTCGAACCAGCGGTCGCCACCGTCGGGCTGCGCCTGGTCGGGGTCGCGCTGGCCGCACTCGCGGACCTCCTCGGTCTCGTCGGCGGGCCCGGTGGTGTTGACCGGCTTGACCCACAGGCACTGGCCCTTGGGCCGCAGCTCCTTGGGCAGCTTGTTGCCGAAGGCGAGCTTGAGGATGTTGCGCCAGACCGCGTTGAAGTAGGCCGCGGCGGCCGAGTCGGCGTCCTGGGTGTAGTCCCAGCCCTCGAGGAGCTTCTGCGCCTCGCGGACGTCCTTGTTCTCGGGGTCGATCTTCAGCAGCGTGGGCACCAGCAGCCGGGCGATCTCGCTGCTGTTGTCCAGCTGCATCTGGCGCATGTCGTCCGTGGAGACCTTGCCGCCGTCCTTGATCTTCGACTGGATCAGGTCGCTTATCCGCTGGCTGCGCGTGCCGTAGCCCCAGTCCTCGGTGAGCGTGTAGGGGTACTTGTCCGGGTCGATCACGGCCTGGTTGGCGGTGACGATGTAGCCGCGCTTCGGGTTGTACTCGTACGGCAGCGCGTCCTGCTCGATGTAGCCGGTCCAGCGGTACTCGGGGTCCCAGCCGGGCACCGGGAGCGAGCCGTCGTCGCCCTCCGCGCGCGTGGGGATCCTGCCCGGGAGGGTGTAGCCGATGTTGTCCTGGGTGTCCGCGTAGATCAGGTTCTGCGAGGGCACCTCGAACTGCGCGGCGGCCTTGCGGAAGCCGTTCCAGTCCTTCGCCTTGTCCATGGCGAATACGGCGTCCATGGTGGTGCCCGGCTGCAGCGCGGTCCAGCGCAGCGCGACGCCGTAGCCGTCGCCTCTGTCGGGTGCGGCGGCGTCGACGCCGGCCTTCTTGCCGACCTTCACCAGCTCTTCGTCACGGTCCGACAGCAGGGGCCCGTTGTTGGTCTCGCGGACGACGATCTTCTTGGGCTCGCCGCCGGCGACCTTGATGGTCTCCTCGCGCGTCTCGAACGGCTTGATCTTGCCGTCGTACTGGTAGCCGTCCCCGGTGATCTTCTCCAGGTAGAGGTCCGTGACGTCGACACCGGAGTTGGTCATGCCCCAGGCGATGTCCTGGTTGTGACCGATTATCACGCCGGGCATGCCGGCGAAGGTGTAGCCGGAGACGTCGTACTGGCACGCGCTGGAGACACTGCGGCAGTGCAGGCCCATCTGGTACCAGACGGACGGCAGCGAGGGGCCCAGGTGCGGGTCGTTGGCCAGCAGCGGCTTGCCGGTGATGGTGTGCTCCCCGGAGACGACCCAGGAGTTGGAGCCGATGCCGTCGCCATTCACGCCGACAGCCGACGGGAGGTCGTCCAGGACCTTGGTGAGGCCGGTGAGCTGGCTCTGGAGGCCCTGCGCGCCGGAGCCCGCGGAGCTGCCCGAGGCGCTGCCGCCCGTGCCGGTGGAGGCACCTGCGGTGGATCCGCCGCTCGTGCCGGACGTGCCGCTGGTGCCGTTCTGTTCGAACGTGCCCGTCAGCTCGTTGTACTGGCCCTCCTGGACGATCGCCTTGTTGCGGCCGGACGGATACTCCGGGTACAGGTCGGCGACCTCCTTCGGGCCGAGGCGGCTGGTCAGCAGGGCGCGGTCGACCTCGTCCTGCATGTTGCCGCGCAGGTCCCAGGCCATCGCCTTCAGCCAGGAGACCGAGTCGACCGGGGTCCAGTTCTGCGGCTTGTAGTCGTTGGTGAAGCCGAGTGCCGCGTACTCCAGGGAGATGTCCTTGCCGTCCTTGCCCTGGAGGTAGGAGTTGACCCCCTTGGAGTACGCCTGGAGGTACTTCTTCGTGGAGGCCGACAGCTTGGTGTCGTACTCCTTCTTCGCGACCCGGTCCCAGCCGAGCGTGCGCAGGAACTCGTCGTTGTCGACCTGGCTCTTGCCGAACATCTCCGAGAGCCGCCCGGAGGCCATGTGGCGGCGTACGTCCATCTCGTAGAACCGGTCCTGCGCCTGGACGTAGCCCTGCGCCATGAACAGGTCCGCGTCGGATGAGGCGTAGATCTGCGGGATGCCGTAGTTGTCCCGTTTGACCTCGACCGGCCCCGAGAGGCCCTTGAGCGTGAGGGTGCCCGTGGTCTGCGGGAAGGAGGCCCGGACGGTGCTGACGGACCAGTACCCCCCGAAGGCCACGCCCCCGATGAGGGCCAGCACCAGGACGAGCAGGACCAGTCGGGCTTTGCGCCCCTTTCTCCTGCCGGACTTGCCGGGCTGCTGGCCCGTGGAGGCGGTGGTGTTGGGGGGCATCGCTGTCCTTGCTGTCCTAACGCGAGCGGCAGGTTCGGCTGTGCTTTTAACTGAGCGCTGGAGCAACGATAGGCGCAGGGCCTTGCGCCCCTTGACGCGGAGTCGGGAACCGGCACGGACGAACGTTCGATCTTGCCCTCGGAAGCGTCAAGAAATCGTCAAGAGTTAGGTAAGGTAACGAAGTAGTTGGCGCGGTGCGCCACAGCTTCATGTGCGATGTACGTGAGCCCACGCGCGCGTGCGTGCGGGCCAGGGAAGGATTCGGCCGCTGACTGTTCACCACCTCAACCAGCTCTTGCTCGTCTGCTCGCTCGTCCTGCTCGTCGCCGTCGCAGCGGTACGGATCTCCTCGCGCAGCGGGCTCCCCAGCCTGCTCGTCTACCTGGGCATAGGCGTCGCCATGGGCCAGGACGGCGTGGGCGACATCCACTTCGACAACGCCGAACTGACCCAGGTCATCGGATACGCGGCCCTGGTCGTGATCCTGGCCGAGGGCGGTCTGGGCACGAAGTGGAAGGAGATCAAGCCGGTCATGCCGGCCGCCACGGCACTGGCGCTGGCCGGTGTCGCGGTGAGCGTCGGGGTCACGGCGTCGGCGGCGCACTACCTGATCGGGCTCGAATGGCGGCAGGCGCTCATCATCGGCGCGGTCGTCTCCTCGACCGACGCGGCGGCCGTCTTCTCCGTGCTGCGCAAAATCCCACTCCCCGCGCGCGTGACGGGCACCCTGGAGGCGGAGTCCGGCTTCAACGACGCCCCGGTGGTCATCCTCGTGGTCTCCCTGTCCACGGCGGGCCCGGTCGAACACTGGTACGTACTGCTGGGCGTGATCCTGCTGGAGCTGGCCATCGGCGCGGCCATCGGACTCGCGGTGGGCTGGCTGGGCTCCTGGGGGCTGCGGCATGTGGCACTGCCCGCCTCCGGCCTCTACCCGATCGCCGTCATGGCGATCGCCACCGTGGCCTACGCGGCGGGCGCGCTCGCCCATGGCAGCGGCTTCCTCGCGGTGTACCTCGCCGCGATGGTGATGGGCAACGCGCGACTGCCGCACTGGCCGGCCACGCGCGGCTTCGCCGACGGGCTCGGCTGGATGGCGCAGATCGGCATGTTCGTCATGCTCGGCCTGCTGGTCACCCCGCACGAGCTGGGCGACGACATCGTGCCCGCGCTGGTCATCGGGCTGGTCCTGACCGTGGTGGCACGTCCGCTGGGCGTCTTCGCCTGCCTGCTGCCCTTCCGGGTGCCCTGGCGGGAGTCGGCGCTGATGTCGTGGGCGGGCCTGCGCGGGGCGGTACCCATCATCCTGGCGACCATCCCGATGGTGAAGGGCGTCGCCGCCAGCGACCGGATCTTCAACATCGTCTTCGTCCTGGTCGTCGTCTACACGCTGGTCCAGGGCCCGACTCTGCCGTGGCTGGGCCGCAAGCTGCGCCTCGGCGACGGTTCGGAGGCCGCCGACCTCGGCATCGAGTCGGCCCCGCTGGAGCGGCTGCGCGGGCATCTGCTGTCCGTGGCGATCCCCGAGGGGTCGAAGATGCACGGCGTGGAGGTGGGCGAGCTGCGGCTGCCGCCCGGCGCCGCCGTGACCCTCGTCGTGCGCGCGAACGAATCGTTCGTTCCGCTTCCCACGACGGTGCTGCAACGCGGGGACGAGCTGCTCGTCGTGGCCACGGACCCGGTCCGGGACGCGACGGAGAAGCGGCTGCGGTCGGTGGGCCACGGCGGCAAGCTGGCCGGATGGCTGGGGACGGACGGGGCCGGTCAATAAAGACCGGTTCGCGCCGATTCGTATGCGCAAGGCGGGTTTACAAGGCCAGCGGACCCCTGGTGCTCGCTTTCACAGGCACGCAGCCCCTTGACCCCTGTACGATGAAGGCGTACCCAGATCGAACCAACTCTGCCTGACGCAGAGCTGGCGCGACCGTATGGCGGTCGGGTCGCCCCTCCTCACCGGGCCCCGGCATCTACCGCAGTTCCGCGCAAGAGGACAGCTCTCGGCTCCGCCCGCTGACCGGGCCGTGCTACCAGGCGGCAGAAAGGCACGGGCCGTGGCGTCCACGGTCACCTCGAAGAAGCCGAAGAACTCGAAGAACGCGAAGACCTCGCAGAACTCGACGGCTTCCGCCCGCCCCGGATACGGCCGGCTGCTGCGCACCCGCGGCGCCTGGACGTTCCTGCTCCCCGGCTTCGCGGCACGCCAGCCGTTCGCGATGCTGACGATCTCCATCGTGCTGCTGGTGCAGCACACCACCGGCTCCTACGGAGCGGCGGGCGCCGCCGCGGCCGCCACCGGTGTCTCCATGGCCCTGTTCGCGCCCTACAGCGGCCGCCTCGCCGACCGCTACGGGCAGCGTGCCGTACTGATCCCCGGGGTGCTGCTGCACGCGGTCTCCGGGCTGACGCTGACGGCCCTCGCGCTGCTGGACGCCCCACTGTGGGCGGTGTTCGTCGCGGCCGTCCCGACCGGTGCCTCGGTGCCGCAGGTCGGGCCCATGGTGCGGGCCCGCTGGGGCGTGAAGCTCAAGGACTCGCCCCTGATGACCACCGCGGCGGCCTTCGAGTCCGTCACGGACGAACTGACCTTCGTCGTCGGACCGCTGCTGGCCACCGCCCTGTGCACGGCGATCGACCCGGCCGCCGGACTGGTCACCGAGGCCTCTCTGACACTGATCGGCGGTCTGCTGTTCGCCGCCCAGAAGAGCACCCAGCCCTCGGTCGAAGCCGGCGGCCACGCGCGCGTGGAGCACACCTCCGCGCTGCGCGTCCCCGGCGTGCGCGTGCTGATCGTGACCTTCCTGGGCATCGGTGCCGTCTTCGGCGGCATGCAGGTCTCGCTGGCCGCGTTCACCGAGTCGATCGGCGAACCGGGCCTGAACGGCGTCCTCTACGGCGTCTTCGCCGCGGGCAACATGCTCTCCGGCCTGGTCTGCGGCGCGATCGCCTGGAAGGCGGCCCCGCAGCGGCGCCTGGTCATCGGCTACACGGCTCTCGCCCTCACCGCCTCGGGCCTGTGGGCCGCCCATTCGGTGCCGGTCCTGGCCGGACTCGGCCTGCTGGTCGGCATGTGCGTCGCGCCCGCCCTGATCACCGGCTACACCCTGGTCGACGGACTGGTCCCGGCCGGTGCCCGTACCGAGGCCTTCACCTGGCTGACCGGCGCGGTGGCACTCGGCCAGGCGGCCGCCGTCACCGTCGCCGGGCAACTGGAGGACCGCCTCTGGGACGGTGCCGGTTTCCTGGTGCCCATGGGCGGCACCGTGCTCGCCCTGGCGACCCTCCTGGCCCTGCGTTCCCGGCTGTCGGGGCGTGCCCACGGGCGGACGGTCGCACGTGGCGTGGGTCACCGCGTGCCGGTGGCAGTGGACTGAGCGGCTGGAATACGTCACTATGGACCGTCGTTAGCACTCATCGAGTGAGAGTGCCAGGAGGAAGACAGTGCCGACCTACCAGTACCAGTGCACCGAGTGCGGCGAAGGCCTCGAGGCGGTGCAGAAGTTCACCGACGACGCCCTCACCGAGTGCCCGAACTGCCAGGGCCGCCTGAAGAAGGTGTTCTCCGCGGTCGGCATCGTCTTCAAGGGCTCCGGCTTCTACCGGAACGACAGCCGCGGCTCCTCCTCGAGCAGCTCCCCGGCGAAGTCGTCGAGCTCCTCCTCGTCGTCCTCCGACTCCGGTTCGGGCTCTGGCTCGGGTTCCGGTTCGAGCTCGTCTTCGAGCTCTTCGTCGAGCACGGGCAGCTCCACCAGCAGCAGCACCACCGCCGCGTAACACCTGATTCCTCCGGGACCCTGCCGCCCTTCGGGCGACGGGGTCCTCGGCGTTTGTGCGTGCGGTTAGGGTGCGGACATGGCGAACAAGGCGAACGTGGCGGGCTCGGCGGGCAGCTCTGCGGGCAGCTCTGCGGGCAGGGAGAGCGCCGGGATCGGCGTCATAGGCGGCTCCGGGTTCTACTCCTTCCTCGACGACGTGACCGAGGTGCAGGTCGACACCCCGTACGGGCCGCCCAGCGACTCCCTCTTCCTCGGTGAGGTCGCCGGCCGGCGGGTCGCCTTCCTGCCGAGGCACGGGCGGGGCCACCACCTGCCGCCGCACCGGATCAACTACCGGGCCAATCTGTGGGCCCTGCGGTCGGTCGGCGTGCGCCAGGTGCTCGCCCCGTGCGCCGTGGGCGGCCTGCGTCCCGAGTACGGGCCCGGCACGCTGCTGGTGCCTGACCAGCTGGTCGACCGCACGAAGTCCCGCGCGAACACGTACTTCGACGGAGAGCCGCTGCCCGACGGGTCGGTGCCGAACGTGGTGCACGTGTCGCTGGCCGACCCCTACTGCTCCGCGGGGCGGGCCGTCGCGCTGAAGGCGGCGCGCGGCCGGGACTGGGAGCCGGTGGACGGCGGCACGCTGGTCGTGGTCGAGGGGCCGCGCTTCTCGACCCGTGCCGAATCGTTGTGGCACCAGGCCCAGGGCTGGTCGGTCGTGGGGATGACCGGGCATCCCGAGGCGGCACTCGCCCGTGAGCTGGAGCTCTGCTACACGTCCCTGACCCTGGTCACCGACCTCGACGCGGGTGCGGAGAGCGGGGAGGGCGTCTCGCACGACGAGGTGCTGCGGGTGTTCGCGGCGAACGTGGGGCGGTTGCGGGACGTGCTGTTCGACGCGGTGGCGGGGTTGCCGGGGGAGGACGAGCGGGACTGCCTGTGTGGCGGGGCGTTGGGTGGGATGGATCCGGGGTTCGCGTTGCCGTGACCGGCAGGCCCATCGGCAGGCCCCCTTCTCTGAGGGGGCGGAACTCGCCGTTCGGGTGAGGGAGTTGTCCACAGGCTGGGGGTGGCTCCACAGGCCTGAGCGGGCGGCGGCGGGAAGCCTCATCGTGGGGAGCGCAAGCCGGTCCTCGTCGCAGGTGGTGGTTTCCCGTGTCCCTCGCTCCGCTCACGTCTTCCCTGTCCGGCGGCGCACCCGTCGCCGCGCTCCCGCCCGGCCCTGAGGTGCCCGCGACGCGGGAGGTGCCGCGCTTCGATCCCGTGCGGGTGCGCGGGGGCCTGTACCGGTCGGGCCGGCTCGGAAGGCACCGTCGGCGGGCTCTGGCCGTCGGGCTCGCGGTCACCGCGACCGCGCTGGTGGCGGCGGGACCGCGAGACGGTGACGGAGCCCGTGGTCAGCCCCGGGATCAGTCACCCGCGCACACGGCCTCGGTGTCCGGGGAGCGGTCCGCGGGGACGCGCGGTGCCGCAGGGGCGGCGGGGGCGGTGACGGCCCCGATCCGGATCGCCGACGCGGCGACGGTACGGCTGCTGCGGCCGGGCGACCGGGTCGACGTCATCGCCGCCGAGGGGACGGTGGCGGGCGGCGACGCCCGGGTGGTCGCGCGCGGGGCCAGGGTCACGAAGGTGCCGGAGCCCTTGGAGGGCGCGGCCGACGGCGGGGCGCTGGTCGTGCTGTCGGTGCCGCGTCCCACCGCCGCCCGGCTGGCCGGGGCGAGCGCCACCGCGCGGTTGGCGGTGACGCTGTGGTGATGCTGTGCACGATCTCGTCAAGGCCCTCGTTCGAGGGGCCCGGATGCTCTGTTCGGCCCAGCGTTGACGTAGGTTGCGGAGCGTTTTGTTCCACAAGCTGCTCGTGCGAGGAGAGACCCCGAGGTGAGCGAGAAAGAGGAACCGAGCGTCTGGCAGGGCTTCAAGGCCTTCCTGATGCGCGGGAACGTCGTCGATCTGGCTGTCGCGGTGGTGATCGGCGCCGCGTTCACGAACATCGTCAACGCCATGGTGAAGGGAATCGTCAACCCGGTCGTGGGAGCCATCGGGACCAAGAACCTCGACCACTACAGCTCCTGCCTGAGCTCGACGTGCGAGGGCGAGCAGGGCATCCAGATCCTGTGGGGTTCCGTTCTCGGCGCCGCCCTGAGCTTCGTGATCACCGCGGCGGTCGTCTACTTCCTGATGGTCCTGCCCATGGCGAAGTACCTGGCCCGGCAGGAGGCCCGCCGCAAGGCGAAGGAGGGCGCGCAGGAGGTCATCGAGGTGACCGAGCTGGAGGTCCTGAAGGAGATCCGGGACGCCCTGGTCGCCCAGCGTGGTGCGGGGCACGACCGGGAGTAGTGCGACGGCTTCAGAGGTGGTGGGGCGGCTTCTCGTCGAGGAAGCGCTTGAGGTCGGCCGCGCCGCCGCCGGAGTCGGTGCGCTCGCCCCAGCCGCGGTCGGTGTCGTCGGAGGACTGCTGGTCGAGCGGGTCGTCGAAGACCAGCGCGGGCTTCGGCGCGCGCGGCTCGGGATCGGGGGCGCTACTCATGCGTCCAGGGTACGGTCGCGGAGAAAATCCCCGCGCCTTCTGCTGTGCTGGGAATCATGACGTCCAGCCCCACTCCCCCGCCCGTCCCCTCCGGGCCGCCCGGCGACCGGGGACCGCTGCGCAGGCTCAGGGCCCGCGGACGCGACGAGGCGCACCGGACGGCTTCGCCGCTGGAGCTCTTCTTCGACCTGTGCTTCGTCGTGGCCGTCGCCCAGGCGGGCATCCAGCTGGTGCACTCCGTCGCCGAGGGCCATGCGGGCGAGGGGATCCTCGACTACGCGATGGTGTTCTTCGCCGTGTGGTGGGCGTGGATGAACTTTTCCTGGTTCGCCTCGGCGTACGACAACGACGACGTGCTGTACCGGGTCGTCACGCTGGTGCAGATCGCGGGTGTGCTGGTCCTCGCGGCGGGGGTCTCGCGGGCGTTCGAGGAGCACGACTACCTCGTGGTCTGGCTGGGCTACGTGATCATGCGGCTGGCCCTGGCGACGCAATGGCTGCGGGCGGCCCGCGCCGCCGAGGGCCCGGAACGGACGACGGCCCTGCGCTACGCCGGCGGTGTGCTGCTGTGCCAGGTCGGCTGGCTGGGTCTGCTGTTCCTGCCCGAGGACGCCCGGCCCTGGTGGTTCCTGGTGATGGCGCTGCTGGAGATGTGTGTGCCGCTCTTCGCGGAGCGGGGCCATCCCACGGCCTGGCATCCCCGCCATATCGCGGAGCGCTACGGACTGTTCACCATCATCGTGCTCGGCGAGACGATCGCCGCGGCCACGATCGCCGTGAAGTCCGGTATCGACGAGAACGACGCACTGGGCGAGCTCCTCCCCATCGCGTCGGGCGGGCTGCTGATCATCTTCGCCGCGTGGTGGATCTACTTCGTGGTGCCCATCCACGGCCATCTGCGCTCCAACCGGCAGGCGTTCGTGTGGGGCTACGGCCACTACGTGGTCTTCGCCTCGGCGGCCGCGATCGGGGCCGGACTTGAGGTGGCGGTGGAGCAGACGGTCGGCAAGGCGCACATCTCCACGCTGGCGGCGTCGGCCGCCGTGACCCTGCCGACGGCCCTGTATCTGCTGACCGTGTGGGCCCTGCACTCGCGTCACTTCAAGGCGGGCATCACCCAGCAGCTGGTGCTGCCGACGACGGCACTGCTGGTGATCTGCTGCACGTTCCTGGGTGACTGGGCGGTGCTCGCGGCCGGCGTGGTCTGCGCGCTGTCGGTGGTGGCGGGAGAGACACTGGCCGCGCGCCCGGCGAGGGCCCAGGGGGCTTCGAGCCGGACGGCCTGACGGCGCCGACGGGCCCGGTGAGAGCCCAGGAGTCGTCGAGCCCGGCCCACTGACCGCGCCGACCGGCCCGGTACGCCCACACGGGCCGGCGGCTGGACAACACTGGGCGCCATGACAGTTGACGCATCGGTGGACGCTCTGACGGATGTCTCCGGCCTGCGCGTGGGGCACGCGACCCGCGCCGGCGACGGCTGGCTCACCGGCACCACGGTCGTGCTCGCCCCGGAGGGCGGGGCCGTGGCCGCCGTGGATGTGCGGGGCGGTGGCCCCGGGACCAAGGAGACGGACGCGCTCGACCCGCGCAACGTGGTGCGGAAGGTCGAGGCGATCGTGCTGACCGGCGGCAGCGCCTACGGGCTGGACGCCGCCTCGGGGGTGATGGCCTGGCTGGAGGAACGGGGGCGCGGGATCCGGGTCGGGGCGGACCCGGCGCATGTCGTGCCGGTCGTGCCCGCCGCCTGTGTCTTCGATCTGGGGCGGGGCGGCGACTTCCGGGCCCGGCCGGACGCGGCCACCGGCCGGGCCGCGGTCGAGGCGGCTGCGGCGAGCGAGCTCGGCGCGCGGGTGGCCCAGGGCTGTGTGGGCGCCGGCACGGGGGCGGTGACCGGGGTGGTGAAGGGCGGCATCGGCAGCGCGAGCACGGTGCTCGGCTCGGGTGTCACGGTGGCCGCGCTGGTGGTGGCCAACGCGGCGGGTTCGACGGTGGATCCGGAAACGGGGGTGCTGTACGGGGAGTTGTTCCAGGGACGGGTGGAGTACCCGGAGGCGGAGGTCCACGCGGCCGCGCGGCGACGCCTGGCCGAGACGGCGGCGAGGAGCGCGCCGCCGCCGCTCAACACCACGCTCGCGGTGGTCGCCACGGACGCGGATCTGTCGAAGGCCCAGGCGCAGAAGCTGGCCGGCACAGCTCACGACGGGATCGCCCGCGCGGTGCGGCCGGTGCACCTCCTCAACGACGGGGACACGGTGTTCGCGCTGGCGACGGGAGAAAGCGCCCTGGACGCCGCGAACCCGCTCGCCCTCAACGAGGTCCTCGCGGCGGGCGCCGATGTGGTGACCCGCGCGATCGTGCGGGCCGTGCGCGCCGCCGAGTCGGTCGACGGTCCGGGCGGGGCGTGGCCGTCGTACGGGGAGTTGTACGCGGGCCACAGAGCAGGGGGCCGCTGAGCGGGCGGGCTCCCACAGCAGCCCCACAGCGATACCGGACATTGTCGCGGCCATGTAACGGTGATGTCGTTCCTGGCGGTCGGACGCAACCCGAACGGCCGCCCGGTCCCTCTTCCTTCACGTACTGGAGCGGATCACTCACATCACACGAACTGGGAGCAGCCCGTGACAACGCCGGACATTGCTGCGCGGCGCACACTGGGGGCCTGTGCCGCCCTGATGGTCGGCGCCCTGACGCTCACCGCCTGCGGGGGCAGCGCCAACGCCGATGACGACGCCAAGGGCGGCAAGGGCTCGGGCAACACGTCCGTCGCGAAGATCGCCATCTCGGCGAAGGACGGTTCCACGGGCGCGTCCATCAACTCGACCGGCGTGAAGGTCAGCGACGGGAAGCTGACCGACGTGAAGATGACGGTGGCGGGCGACGGTCAGGCCGTGCCGGGCTCGATCTCCTCCGACGGCAAGGCGTGGAAGCCGAAGGAGCAGCTGGAGCGCGGGACGAAGTACCAGATATCGGCGACCGCGAAGGACACGGACGGCCGGACGGCCGCGGCCAACTCGATCTTCACGACGGTGTCGTCGTCGAACAGCTTCATCGGGACGTACACGCCGGACAACGGCACCACGGTCGGTGCGGGCATGCCGGTGTCGTTCACCTTCGACAAGGCCATCACCGAGCGGAAGGCCGTGCAGTCGCGCATCAAGGTCACCTCCAGCAGTGGGCAGGAGGTGGTCGGGCACTGGTTCAACGGACAGCGGCTCGACTTCCGGCCCGAGGAGTACTGGAAGGCGGGCTCCAAGGTGACGATGAAGATCGACCTGGACGGGGTCGAGGGCGCGAAGGGCGTCTACGGCGTGCAGAAGAAGACGGTCACCTTCACCGTCGGGCGCTCGCAGGTCTCCACGGTCGATGTCAACACGCAGACCATGACGGTCGTCAGGGACGGCAAGACCATCAAGACGATCCCGATCTCGGCGGGCAGCCCGGAGCACACCACGTACAACGGGCAGATGGTGATCTCGGAGAAGTTCACCCAGACCCGGATGAACAGCCGCACGGTCGGCCTCGGCGGTGAGTACGACATCCCGGACGTGCCGCACGCGATGCGCCTGACGACGTCCGGCACGTTCATCCACGGCAACTACTGGTACAACAAGGGCAACCCGCCCTTCGGGCGCCAGGGCACCAGCCACGGCTGTGTCGGCCTCGCGGACGTCCAGGGCGCCGGGGGCAGCACGCCCGCCAAGTGGTTCTACGACAACTCGCTCATCGGCGACGTGGTGATCGTGAAGAACTCCCCCGACAAGACGGTGTCGCCGGACAACGGGCTCAACGGCTGGAACATGGCATGGAGCCAGTGGGTCGCGGGCAGCGCGTCGTGAGCGGCTGAACAGCCACCCCAACTGGGGTTTTTGACGGACCGACCGGGCCGCGCCGGAACTTTTCGCGCGGCCCGCGCGTTTTCCCGGACGTACGTTTTCTCGGTTCCCGGACATGATGTCCGACCGAGGGGCTACGGTATGCACCCACAAGGTGACATGCAGCAACGCCGGGAGAAACCTTGAGCGTTCCGTACGAGACGGCAGCGTACGAACCCCACGACTCGCCCGAGACTCCGGAGGAACACCTCGCGCGACTCCTCGGCCGCGCCCTGAACTCCTTCGAGTTGCCGGACGAGACGATAAGGCGCCTGGACTGCGCTCTGGCCCACGACGGTTCGCTGCACTCCGCGCACCACAGCGCGGGCCTGCACCGGGAGACGTACCGGCACACGTGGCTGCTCGCCGACGGTTCGGCGCTCACCCTGTGGGAGCTCGTCCACAACACGGCATCGGGCAGCGAACCGCAGCACGAGGTCTATGTGGACGAGGAGGAGCTGCGGGCGGCGACCGCGCGTCTGCCGCTGCCCCCTGACACGCCCGACTTCGAACTGCCGGTGATGGTGCAGCTGTCACCGGTCCCCGCGCCCCGGCACGCCTATGCCGCCGACGACTCGGCGGACCACGCGCGCCGTTTACTGCGCCGGGCGGAGAACACGGACCGGCCGGGAGCGGACACGGCGGCCCTGCTGGCCACGGCGTCCGGCCATCAGATCACCCAGGCCTTCGGCCGCCCCTGCCGCGCCGGGCGGGCGGGGCTGGGCTTCTCGCTCTACGAGCACGCGTTCCTGCTGCGGGACGGCGCGGAACTCTCCCTGTGGGAGGTCGAGCACACGGCGACGCCGGACGGGCGGCACATGTGTGAGGTGTACGTCAGCGAGGACGCGGCGCGCGAGGCGATGGAGCGGCGGGCGGCGCAGCTTTCGTAGGCGCGGGCGCGGCTTTCCTAGATGCCCCGGTCTCCGCCGAACTGCTGGCGCACCAGCTCGGTGAAGGCGTCTCTCTCCTCCGTGGTCAGCTCCACGGACTCCAAGCGGGGGCCTGTCTGCCGCTGTTGCGGGAGAGCGGGGAGGGAGTGGCCTTCGGGCCACCCGGAGAGGTGCTCAGGCATGCGCTCCAGTAGACACCACGGCCCGGGACTTCGGTCCCGGGCCGTGATTTTCGTGATCTATCTCGCAGGTGGCATGAACGGTTCACACGCCACGAAAGGGACGGACCGCTACGGGTGTCACGCCGCCACCGGCTGCTTGCTCTCCGCCGCCGGCGCCGAAGTGCCCTTGCCGGGTGCCGCGGTGGTTCCCGGGGCCTGCTTGCGCATGCCCTTCAGGACGATCACCAGGGCCGTCGTGACGCAGACGCCCGCGGCGATGGCGACCAGGTACAGGAGCGGGTTGCCGATCAGCGGGACCACGAAGATGCCGCCGTGCGGGGCGCGCAGGGTGGCGCCGAAGGCCATCGACAGGGCACCGGTGATCGCGCCGCCCGCCATGGAGGCCGGGATGACGCGCAGCGGGTCGGCCGCCGCGAAGGGGATCGCGCCCTCGGAGATGAAGGAGGCGCCGAGGACCCAGGCGGCCTTGCCGTTCTCGCGCTCGGTCTGGTTGAAGAGCTTGCCGCGCACGGTCGTGGCCAGGGCCATCGCCAGCGGGGGCACCATGCCGGCCGCCATGACCGCCGCCATGATCTTCATCGCGGAGTCGCTGGGGTCGGACACCGCGATGCCGGCCGTGGCGAAGGTGTAGGCGACCTTGTTGACGGGGCCGCCGAGGTCGAAGCACATCATCAGGCCGAGGAGGGTGCCGAGCAGGACGGCGTTGGCGCCGGACAGGCCGTTCAGCCAGTCGGTCATGCCCTTCTGCGCCTCGGCGATGGGCTTGCCGATGACGACGAACATCAGGAATCCGACGATCGCCGAGGAGATCAGCGGGATCACCACCACCGGCATGATGCCGCGCAGCGCCGCCGGGATGTTCACCTTCTGGATCGCGATCACCACGCCACCGGCGATCAGACCGGCCGCCAGGCCGCCGAGGAAGCCGGCGTTGATGGTCAGGGCGATCGAGCCGCCGACGAAGCCGGGCACGAGTCCGGGCCGGTCGGCCATGCCGTAGGCGATGTAGCCGGCCAGGACCGGGACGAGGAAGCCGAAGGCGACGCCGCCGATCTGGAAGAGCAGGGCCGCCCAGCTGTCGGCCTGCGTCCACAGGAAGTGGTCCATCACCGACGGGGCCTTGTTGACCTTGTAGCCGCCGATCGCGAAGCCGAGGGCGATGAGCAGACCGCCCGCCGCGACGAACGGGACCATGTAACTGACGCCGGACATCAGCCACTTGCGCAGCTTGGTGCCGTAGCCCTCACCGGAGTCGCCGGTGCGCTCGACGGGCGTGGCGCCCGGGGAGCCGGAGGTGACCTCGCCGCGCGCGGCCTTCTCACGGACCTCGGCGATGAGTTCGGCGGGGCGGTTGATGCCCGCCTTCACCCCGACGTCGACGGTCGGCTTGCCGGCGAACCGGTCCTTCTCCCGCACGGAGACGTCGTGGGCGAAGATCACGCCGTCCGCCGCCGCGATGACCTCCGGGTCGAGGCGGGTGAAACCGGCCGAGCCCTGTGTCTCGACGGTGACCTCGACGCCCGCCTCACGGCCGGCGTTCTCCAGCGACTCCGCCGCCATGTAGGTGTGGGCGATGCCGGTGGGACAGGAGGTGACGGCGACGATGCGGAACGGGCGCTCCTCGGGAGCGCCGGCGGCGTCATCGGTGGTGGTGCTGACCGTGGCGGCGGCGGGAGAGGCCGCTCCCGCCGACGCCACGGTGTCTTCGGAACCCGCTTCCGCGGCAGGCTCGGCGGAGTCGGGCTCGTCGCCCCGGATCAGCGCCGCCGCGGCCGCCGCGTCGCCCACCGAGCGCAGCGCGTCGGTGAACTCCGTGTTCATCAGCTGCCGGGCCAGCGACGACAGGATCGTCAGATGGGCGTCGTCGGCGCCGGCCGGCGCGGCGATCAGGAAGATCAGGTCGGCGGGGCCGTCCGTCGCGCCGAAGTCGATGCCGTCGGAGCTGCGCCCGAAGGCGAGCGTCGGCTCGGTGACGTGCTCGCTGCGGCAGTGCGGGATGCCGATGCCGCCGTCGAGGCCGGTCGGCATCTGTGCCTCGCGGGCGGCCACGTCGGCGAGGAAGCCGTCCAGGTCGGTCACCCGGCCCAGGGCCACCATGCGCTCGGCGAGGGCACGCGCCGCGGCTTCCTTGGTGTCCGCGGACAGGTCGAGGTCGACCAGGTCCGCCGTGATCATGTCGCTCATCGCGGGCTCCTTAGCACGCGTATCGCCCGGTCAGCGGGGTGGGCGGGGGTGGGGACAGGGGTGCGGTGGGGGGTGACGGGGGTGGCGGCGGGGAGTAACGGGGAGCCCCGTCGCCGAGAGTCCGGTGGGAACGGCTCGGGGTACGTCATGACACCGGCTCCTTCAGGACACGGTCCGCCGGGACCTCCGCCGTGACCGTCACCGCCGCGGGGTCCAGGTCGCCCGGCGTCGGCATGACGCTGCCGGGCAGCTGGACGGCCGCCGCGCCATGGGCGACCGCGGAGGCGAGGGCGTCGGGGCCACTGCCGCCCGCGATCAGGAAGCCGGCGAGGGAGGAGTCACCGGCGCCCACGTTGCTGCGCACAGCGGACACCCGGGCGCTGCCGAACCAGGCGCCCTCGTCGGACACCAGCAGCTGCCCGTCGGCGCCGAGGCTCGCGAGTACGGCCCGGGCGCCCAGCGCGCGCAGTTCCTCGGCCGCCTTCACGGCGTCGCCGACGGTGGCGAGGGGGCGGCCGACGGCTCCGGCGAGCTCCTCGGCGTTGGGCTTGACCACGTCGGGCCGTTCCCGCAGCGCCTCCAGCAGCGCGGGCCCCGAGGTGTCCAGGGCGATCCGGGCACCGGCGGCGTGTGTGCGGGCGACCAGTTCGGCGTACCAGGAGGGGGCGAGGCCGCGCGGAAGGCTGCCGCAGCAGGCGATCCAGGCGGCGTCGCGGGACTGCTGCCGTACGGTCTCCAGGAGCAGTTCCCGCTCGGCCTCGGTGAGTTCCGGACCCGGTGCGTTGATCTTCGTCAGGACGCCGTCGGCCTCGGCGAGGGCGATGTTGGAGCGGGTGGCCCCGGCGACCGGGACCGGCGCGACCTCGATGCCCTGCGCGTCGAGCAGGTCGGCGACGAGCGCGCCCGGGGCGCCGCCCAGGGGCAGGACCGCCACGGTGCGCTGTCCGGCCGCGGCGACCGCGCGCGAGACGTTCACGCCCTTGCCGCCCGGGTCCATCCGCTCGCCGGTGGCGCGGATGACCTCGCCGCGGTCGAGGGACGGCACCTCGTAGGTGCGGTCCAGTGACGGGTTGGGGGTGACGGTGAGGATCATGCGCGCACTACTTCCGTGCCGCCGCGCTCGATGGCGACGGCGTCTTCGGGGCTCAGCCCGCTGTCGGTGATCAGCAGGTCCACATCGCTCAGGTCGCCGAAGCGGGCGAAGTGCTCCTGGCCGTGCTTGGAGGAGTCGGCGATCAGGACCACCCGGCGGGCGGCGGCCACGGCCGCGCGCTTCACGGCGGCCTCGGCGAGGTCGGGGGTGGTCAGACCGTGTTCGGCGGAGAAGCCGTTGGCGGCCACGAACAGCACGTCGGCGCGGATCTCGCCGTACGCCCTGAGCGCCCAGGCGTCCACGGCGGCGCGCGTACGGTGCCGTACGCGCCCTCCGATGAGGTGGAGCTGGATGCCGGGGTGGTCGGCGAGGCGGGCCGCGATGGGCAGGCTGTGCGTGACGACGGTGAGGGAGGCCTCCAGCGGAAGGGCGGCGGCCATCTTCGCCACCGTCGTACCGGCGTCGAGGATCATCGTGCCCTCGGTCGGCAGTTCCGCGAGGGCCGCCTTGGCGATGCGGTCCTTCTCGTCGGCCGCCGCGGTCTCGCGCTCGGCGAGGTCCGGCTCGAAGTCGAGACGCCCGACCGGGATGGCTCCGCCGTGCACCCGGCGGACCAGGCCGGCCCGGTCGAGGGCCTTCAGATCCCGGCGGATCGTCTCCGCCGTCACCTGGAACTCCTCGGCCAGCGACACGACATCCACTCGGCCGCCGTCACGGGCGAGCCGGAGGATCTCCTGCTGCCGCTCCGGTGCGTACATGTCTGTTCGCCTCCGCCTCATGCCCGAACGTGTGGTTTCAGCGGGAGGCTACGCCGAGATTTCCGGGAAGTAAACAGGTTCGGGCTCAATCGGGCATGATCGGAAACAGCGGCGGGCCCGGCACCCTGTGAGGTGCCGGGCCCGTCCCCCGCTGTCAGACCAGCGCCGGTTCCTTCCCCTGCGCCGGCAGCGACTCACCCTCCACGTGCTGCGCCGGCCGCTTCGGCAGGGCGAACATCAGCAGGAAGATGACGGCCATCACCGCGGCCACCCAGCCGAGCGCGTTCTCGAAGGCGTCGGCGAAGGCCGGGCCCACCTGGTCCCGGTTCAGGTGGTCGCTGATCGAGCCGAAGAACACGACCGACACCAGCCCGAGCCCGAGCGCGTTGCCCATCTGCTGCACGGTGTTGATCAGGCCGGAGGCCGAGCCGGAGTGCTCGCGCGGCACCTCGGAGAGGATCGCGTCGGTCAGCGGCGCGACGATCAGGCCCATGCCGACACCCATCACGACCAGCGGCAGGGCCATCTGCCAGGAGGTGATGGCGAGGCCGTAGTGCCCGGACTCCCAGATGTAGAGCAGCACCCCGGCCGCCATCACCAGGGCGCCCGCCTGGAGCACCTTGCGCCCGAAGCGCGGGACCAGCTTCTGCACCGACATCCCGGCGGCCACGGACACCGCGATCGAGAACGGCACCCCGGTCAGCCCGGCCTTCAACGGGCTCCAGCCCAGCCCGAACTGCATGTACAGCGTCCACACCAGGAAGAAGATGCCGAGCGCGACTCCGAACACGGTCTGCACGGCGATCCCGGCCGCGAAGCTCTTGACCCGGAACAGCGACAGCTCGACCAGCGGGGAGCCGTCCCGTGCGCTCTTGCGCCTCTCGAACACCACCAGCACCGCGAGGACGACGAGCGAGCCGGCCATCGAGACGTACCCCCATACCGGCCAGCCCAGCTCGCGGCCGCGGATGAGCGGGTAGAGCAGCATCAGCAGGCCCAGCGTCACGAGCGCGACACCCACCAGGTCCAGCTTCAGCGCCCGGGGCGCCTTGGACTCGGTGATGAACCGGCTGCCGAGGATGAGGCCCGCGACACCCACGGGCAGGTTGATCAGGAAGATCGAGCGCCACTCCCACCCGAACAGGTTCCACTCGGTCAGCAGCGCGCCCAGCAGCGGACCGGACACGGCCCCGAGACCGACGACCGCGCCGAACAGCCCGAACACCTTGCCCCGCTCGTGCGCCGGGAAGGTCGCGTGCACGATCGACAGCACCTGCGGCACCATCAGCGCCGCCATACCGCCCTGCAGGAACCGCGAGGCCACCAGCATCTCCGGGTTCACCGCGAGGCCGCACAGCGCGGAGGCGACGGTGAAGCCGCCGATGCCGACGAGGAAGATCCGTTTGCGGCCGTGGATGTCGCCGAGCCGTCCGCCGGTGATCAGACCGGCGGCGAAGGCGAGGGCGTATCCGGCGGTGATCCACTGGATCTCGCTGAAGGACGCGCCCGACTCGCGCTGGATCGACGGGATGGCGATGTTGACGATCGTGACGTCGACGAGGTCCATGAAAGCCGCGGTCATCACGATCGCGAGGGCGAACCAGCGGCGGCGGTCGGTCCCGCCGCCCGTGGTGCCGAGGGTGGTGTCGGTGGAGGTCATGTTTCGAAGCTAGGGGGTCATTAGGTCAGATCATGTCCTAGTGGTACGGCATCCTCGCCGGTATGACGACGGACACACCGGCCCGGCTGCTTACGCTCCTCTCCCTCCTCCAGACGCCCCGTGAATGGCCCGGCGGCGAGCTGGCCGGCCGGCTCGGGGTCTCCCGCCGCACGGTCCGGCGGGACATCGACCGGCTGCGCGAACTGGGCTATCCCGTGCAGGCGACCAAGGGGGCCGACGGCGGCTACCGGCTGGTCGCCGGCAAGGCCATGCCACCGCTCGTCCTCGACGACGAGGAGGCCGTGGCCATCGCGGTCGGGCTCCGCGCCGGGGCGGGGCACGCGGTGGAGGGCCTGGACGAGGCGTCGGTGCGGGCGCTGGCCAAGCTTGAGCAGGTGCTGCCGGGCCGGCTGCGCCACCGCGTGACCACCCTGCAGGCCGCGACCACGCCGCTGACCAGCGGAGACGGCCCCAGCATCGCACCCGAGACGCTGACCGTGATGGCCTCGACGGTGGCCGGGCACGAGCGGCTGCGGTTCGCCTACCGGACCGCGGACGGCACCGAGTCACGGCGCCTGACGGAGCCGTACCGGCTGGTCTCGACGGGCCGCCGCTGGTACCTCGTGGCATACGACATCGACCGCGACGACTGGCGTACGTTCCGCGTCGACCGGGTGAGCGAACCGTTCGCCACGGGCGCCCGCTTCGTACCGCGCGAGCTGCCGACCGGGAGCGCTGCGGAATTCCTGCGGCAGTCGATGCAACGGCAGCAGCAGACCTACGACTTCGAGGTCACCTTCGCCGCCCCGGCCGAGTTCGTCGCCGCCCGCCTGCCGAGCTGGCTGGGGGCGCCCGAGCCGTTGGACGACGGCACCTGCCGGCTGCGGGGGTCCACAGGGGACCAGGTGCAGTGGGTGGCGTTCCGGCTGGCGATGCTGGAGTGCGACTTCGCGGTGCATGGGCCGGAGGAGCTCGTGAGGGCCGTACGGGAGATGGGGTCCCGGTTGAGCAGGGCGGCGGGGGAACGGAGCGCGACGTGAAGCGCCCGTTACCGGGGCGGCCGCACCGAACGGCCGGATGGAGCAAGCGAGGCTGCACATTGTCCGTTCACCATCAAGGCTGGCCCTCATGGAGAAGACTCCCAGGGTGATCGTGGAGCCGCCGGACAGCAGGGGCCTTCGTGCAGTCAACGTGGGTGGCACAACGGTGGGCAGCGCCTGGTCCCCGAAGGATCTGCGCAGGATTCTCCGCAGACTCGGCTGCCCGGAAGACATCGATCTGGACGACCGGAGAGTCATGGTCTGGCGCGGGGCCGGCAGCGGGACATGGCCCGACCTCACGTGGCGAAGACGCACGGCCACGGCACTCATGATGGCGGGACTCGTCCTGTCCATGGGCCTGCTCACCGTCGTCGGAACACCGGACGCCATGGGGGCCCTGACTTTCGCGCAGCGCATCACCGGGTTCCTCTTCATCCTGTCCGGCGCGGTGCAGGGCCTCGCGGCGCTGGCGGCCCTCGACCATGAGGGAAAACGGCAGGTCAGGTACTCCGGGGCCGTGGTACTGGTCGGGGCGCTGATCGCCTTCATCACCGAGAGCATTTTCCTGTTCACCTGGCTCCAGGAAAGAGAACCGACACCCTATCTACCCGTATACCTGCTGCTCTTCGCATGGTCACTCTGGGCACTGTGGCGACTTTTCCAGGAGCAGGTGTGGAGAGTAATTCCCCACCCCAAAGGATTTGCCACCGGGGTGGCCATTTCCGGCCTTCTGGCCGCCACGAACTTCGCATACTCCGCCGTCTACCAGCCCACATCCGCTCCCTTCTATGTCACTCTCACGGCAAAATTCGGCACCCCTCACCCCGACCCCGCCCGCCCATTCATCCATGTGCCTCTCACGTTCCAGGTGGAGAACACCGGAAAGGTTCCGGCATACATCATCATCGATAAATACCTGGTGTACGGACGCTCGGCCGACTACTCGAAGGACGACGGCGGGCTAAGGGGCTGGAAGAAGGCTCTGGAAGAAGAATCCGACGCGGAGCTCCACGTCGCCGAAACAGACAGCAAGACGATAAGCGCCGGACAGTTCGCCGGCCCGGGCTACTGGCTTCATCCGGGGGAGGGGCACGTCAAGGAAAAAGTCATACAGCTCCCCAGGAGCGTTGAATACGATCTCCTGGAAGCGACCTTGGGCGTGGTGGCGATGAGGATGGATCGCGGGAAGATCAACCTCATGCAGCTACAGCAGGCGCACCCCTCCTGGCACAAGAAGGAGGGGGGATTCTACTGTTCAGAGTGCAGCGAGATGATCATCCATCAAGGGGTGGTGCGCCACAACAATAACATCATCAATGTCACCCGCAAACCCCGGTACGTGATCGTACTCTGGTACGGCACAGGGGAGGATTTTGATTACTCGTACGCCATCTCGTCCTACAAATTCAACGGCGGAGAAAACCCTGACCTGAAAGAATTGAGAAGGGAAATGGCGAGAGAAGAAGACCGGTACGGCGTGGAGTCGCGCTCGACTTCGACCAGAGTATCCGTCGCGGCATTGATGGCGTCGTTGCAGCCGTTGTAGCGGGCCGGGCCGTCGAGTTGCACGAGAGCACAAATGAGCCGAAAATAGCCATAAGTGGTTGTTGTGACTGCAAGGGCAAATCCCGCACGTCCCACAGTGCATCTGGATGCGCCATGGCCCGAAACATTCGACGACGAGTCTCCCGTTCCAAGGGCTGCACGTACTGCCTGGTTGCGGCACTCTCGCTTTCGGGAGGCGTGGCCGGCTCCACAGCGACGGGAGTCTTCGGCCAAGCCGCGGCCGTGAAGCCGGCCCAGACCCCCAGCCCACCTCCGGAGCCGGGCACACCGGATTCCGGCACACCGACCGGGCCCGATACGACGCCGACCGGACCCAGTACAACGCCCGATCCCAGCTCGCCGTCGGAGTCCGGAACGACAGGATCCGACCAGCAGACCGGGCCGAGCGAGCCGACCGACTCCGGCGAAGCGACCGGCTCCGGCGAAGCAAGCGACTCCGGCGAAGCGAGCGACTCCGGCACCGAGTCGAAGCCCTCGTCACCGGCCGCCTCCTCGGAAGAAATGAAGCGCCTGGAGCGGCGCACGGCGGCGTTGCAGGTGCCGGAGGAGGTGAGGGAGCAGGTCGAGAGGGAGCTTGCCGGGTTGCTGAGGATGAGCAGGAATCCAGACATCCCGTCCGGCGAGCGGGCCGCCTACGCGAGGATCGTGTCTCGGCTCACCGACGCGTTGGGGACGATCCAGGATCCCAAGACACCCCGCAAGCAGCGGATCGCCTACACCCACATCGTGGACAGGTCGACCGAGACGCTGGGCGTGATCCAGGATCCCAGGACGCCCCGCGAGGAACGGTCCGCCTACACGAGAATCGTGGACGGGACGGTCGGAACGCTGGCGACGATCCAGGATCCCGGGACGTCCCGCGAGGAACGGGCCACCTACACGGAGCTCGCTGACGAGATGACCGAGCGCTACGGCCTGTTCACGGTCCCGGAGCCGGCGGAGGGCTCGAGCCCTCCGGAAGCAACGGACGGCCGGACCCCTAGGTACTTCTCCCTCAACACTTCGGAGCAGGACGTCGGAACGGTGAATGACGCTCAAAGCCAGTCGACGCCGCCGGCTGATCGCGAGCGCCTTGTGCGCGGCATGCAGACCATGGGGACAACCCATCAGATTCTTCGCGACCGGACCCTTTCGAAGGAGCTGCGGGCAGAGCTCGAGGGGAACGTGGAGCAGCTGAGCGAAGCTCTGCTGAAGTCCTACGACCGTTCGGCATCCCGCGACGACCGGGACAAGGCGAAGGGCAAGGCAGATGACTTCCTCAACAAGCTCGGCGGCGACAACGACAAGCACGCGGACAAGCCTCTGCTGGAGATCAGGGACACACCCTTGAACCCTGCGGTCGCCCCGGGCGAGTTCCAGTCCTTCACCATCAAGGTGACCAATCACGGGGATGACGACGTCACCGATGTGACGGTGGAGGACAAGTTCGAGTCGGCCTCGGGCGGTGCCGAGGGAGGCGTCATCCGCCCCGTGTTGCACGCCCAGATGATGAGGGATTCGGGTGACAAGACCGACTGTGACATCACAGCGGGGGACACCGCGGTGAACTGCCCCACGGGCGGTGACACCAAGATCGTGCCGGAGGAGACGGTCACGGTCGCCATCCGTGCGGTGGTGAAGGCGTCGCAGGTGTTTTACGGGGAGAAGGAGAACGTCACCCAGGTGAAGTACGAGGAAGGTGCGGAACAGGCCAGCGCCAAGTTCGCCGTCGTCAGGTCTCCGAAGCTGTCCAAGCAGGACCTCGAAGACGAACTGCGGGCCACCCGGCAATGCACCGCACGCTTCGAGTCGTCCGGCGTCTCGAAGGAGGCTCTGACCGTTTTCACCGAGGTGATGGGTGAGGAACTCGAGCAGAGGACGTCTCCCGCTCAGGCCAGCGCCGAGGGTTACAAGGCCGCTCTGCGCAGAGCGGGACCCGACGAAGCGGTGACGCTCGCGGACATACACATGTTCGACGTGTCTCTTCGCGACGCCGCGAAGGCCTTCAAGTCGGGAGAGAACTGCGACGAGTTCGTCGACAAGGCCCTGTCGCAGGAGTGACCGTACGTCCTGTCAACGGCGTCACCGTCCCTCGTCGAGCCTTCGGCTGTCCCAGGGGAAATCCCTCAGCACCCCCAGATTCCGCAACGCCGCTTCCGCCGGCGTCTCCGGCCCGTCCAGCCCGTCCAGCCCGTCCAGCCCGTCCAGCCCGTCCAGCCCGTCCGCGGGGACGTCTCCGGCCGCCCAGCCCTCCATCGCCACACGTACGGCGGCACTCGCGACGGCGGCGGCGAAGCGCAGGTGTGCGGGTACGGCAACGTTGTCGGGGTCGGTTGTCGAGCCATCGCCCGCAGGTCCGGCGGCGGCCAGCCGCGCGGCGAGCACCTCCCCCAGCATCCTTTCCGACGTCTGGCACACCTCCGCCCACACCCTGCGCAGGGACGGATTCGCCTCGGCGAGGCGCAGGAGTGTGCGCACCCACTCCCAGGAGGCCGCCGAGACGCCGATGCCCGGGGTGAGGGTGTGGCGGACGCCCTGTTCCAGGGCCTGGAGCACGCTCGCGTCGGGGGGAGCGGCGCGTACCGCCGCCACCCAGCGCTGGGCGCCGGCCGCGTAGAGCGGGGCGACGGCCTCCTCCTTGGTGGCGAAGTACCGGTAGAAGGTGCGCGGGGCGATGCCGGCGGCCTGGGCGATGTCCTCCGCGCGGGTGGCGCGCAGGCCGTGCCGGACGAAGAGGCCCGCCGCCGCCCGGGCGATCTCCATCCGCGTCTCGGCCTTCCGCCGTTCGGTCAGCGAGGCCTGTGGCGGGGTCGGGGTGGTGCTGCTCACGCCCGGCAGGCTATGCCCATGTGACACAATCTGCCATCTGGCGGGCCACCCCGTGGTTCAGGTACGGGGTGCCCCGCCCTCCAAGCACCCCGCGGTGCGTGAGACGCTGGCAGGAAAAGAGCCGGACCCCGGCGCCCGGGGGGAGGGGCGCCGAAGCCCGGCCTTGGGAGAGTCCCGGCGCCGGGGGGAGTGCGACGGGACTTGGTTCTCGGGGGCCGAGGGGGTGTGGCCCCGGGCCCGAACTGGTGGACCCGGAAGTCTTGTTCCCCGAGTCCTGCGGGTTAAGCGGCGATACAACGCCATGTTTGCGCGGTCTTTCGCCACCCGGCGTACGCGGTGTCACCCATCACGCAGCCGGGTGGAACCAGCGTCACGCCGCCGCGTCGAAACCGGTGCTGCGCGCCAGCTTCTTCAGCTCCAGCAGGGCGTGCTTCTCGATCTGCCGGATGCGCTCGCGGGTCAGGCCGTGCTCCTTGCCGACCTCGGTCAGCGTGCGCTCCCGGCCGTCCTCGATGCCGTAGCGCATCTTGATGATGGAGGCCGTGCGCTGGTCGAGGCGGCCGATGAGGTCGTCGAGCTCCTCGCTGCGCAGCAGCGTGAGCACCGACTGCTCGGGCGACACCGCGGAGGTGTCCTCCAGGAGGTCGCCGAACTGGGTCTCGCCCTCGTCGTCCACCGACATGTTCAGCGAGACCGGGTCGCGGGCCCAGTCCAGGACGTCGGTGACGCGCTCCGGGTTGGAGCCGAGCTCGGCGGCGATCTCCGCGGGCTCCGGGTCCCTGCCGTGCTCACGGTTGAACTCGCGCTGCACACGGCGGATCCGGCCGAGCTCCTCCACGAGGTGGACGGGCAGGCGGATCGTACGGGACTGGTCGGCTATCGAGCGGGTGATGGCCTGGCGGATCCACCACGTCGCGTACGTGGAGAACTTGAAGCCCTTGCGGTAGTCGAACTTCTCGACCGCGCGCACCAGGCCGGCGTTGCCCTCCTGGATCAGGTCCAGCAGCGGCAGACCGCTGCGGGGGTAGCGGCGGGCGACGGCGACGACCAGGCGGAGGTTGGAGCGGATGAAGATGTCCTTGGCCCGCTCCGCGTCGGCTATCAGGGCCTCGAGTTCGTCACGGGTGGCGTCGGCCTTGGTCTCCTCGAACCCGTCGAGGACCTGCCGCGCGAACACACCCGCCTCGATGACCTGTGACAGCTCGACCTCCTTGGCGGCGTCGAGCAGTGGTGTGCGCGCTATCTCGTCGAGGTACATGCCGACCAGGTCGCGGTCGGCGATCTCGCCGCCATGGGCGCGAACACTGCTTGCCGCGTCGGCCGTCTCGCCGGTGGCGGACTTACGACGGGCGACGGCACGGGTTGCCATGCGAGCTCCCTTGCGATGATGAGGTCAGCGGGCGGTCCTTCGGACGCTGGACTCCGTCTCCGGGACTCTCCGGACTCTCCTCGGGTGCCCTGCATCCGATGGAAACAACGACTGGAATCAGGACAGAATTCCCAACCCGCCCCCCGATTTTTCTGATCATGCAGTACCCTGTCGGACCACACGGGGAGGCGCGGTGCCGTCGGAACGCACAGAGGTGCAGGTCAGGCCGGGAGTCGAGGGTGACCTCGAGGCCCTCACGGCCCTCTACAACCACTATGTACGTGAGACGGCGATCACATTCGATACCGCGATCTTCACTCCGGAAGAGCGCCGCCCTTGGCTGCTCTCCCACCCAGTAGACGGCCCGCACCGCCTGATGGTTGCCACGGGCACCAACTCACAGGAAATTCTGGGCTACGCCACATCAAGCCCTTTCCGGCAGAAGCCCGCTTATGCCACCTCGGTGGAGACGACCGTGCACGTCGCCCCGCACTCCGGCCGCCGCGGCATCGGCACGCTCCTGTACCGGGCCCTCTTCGAGGCCCTGGCCGGGGAGGACCTGCACCGCGCCTACGCCGGCATCGCGCTGCCGAACGAGGGCTCCGTCCGGCTGCACGAGCGCCTCGGCTTCCAGCACGTCGGCACGTACCGGGAGGTCGGCCGCAAGTTCGACCGCTATTGGGACGTGGCCTGGTACGAGATGCCGCTGTAGCACCCGGTAAGCGAGCCCCGGTCTCCATGAGGGCGGTTTCAGCCGAACTGCACCGACCGCTTGGCGAGCCCCATCCAGAACCCGTCGATCACCGACTTCTGCGCGTCCAGCTCCCCGGCCGCGTCGGCGGCGCCCATGGTCACGAACAACGGGGCGAAGTGCTCGGTGCGCGGGTGGGCGAGCTGCCCAGCGGGCGATGTGCGGGTGAAGTCGAGCAGGGCGTCCACGTCCCGCGCCTCCAGCGCCCGCCGGCCCCAGTCGTCGAACTCCGCCGACCAGCCGGGGATGCCGCCCTGCCGGAGCGCGGCCAGATTGTGGGTGAAGAAGCCGGAGCCGACGATCAGCACGCCCTCGTCCCGCAGCGGGGCGAGCTTGCGGCCGATCTCCATGAGCCTGACCGGGTCGAGCGTCGGCATGGAGACCTGGAGGACGGGGATGTCGGCCTCCGGGTACATCTCGACCAGCGGGACGTACGCGCCGTGGTCGAGGCCGCGGTCGGGGACGTCCTGGACGGGCATGCCGGGGGCGCGCAGCAGCTTCCGTACCGACTCGGCGAGCTCCGGTGCGCCGGGAGCCTCGTACCTCACCCGGTAGTAGTGCTCGGGGAAGCCCCAGAAGTCGTAGACGAGGGGGACGGTCTCGGTGGCGCCGAGGGCGAGCGGGGCCTCCTCCCAGTGGGCGGAGACCATCAGGATCGCCTTGGGGCGCGGCAGTCCGGCGGACCAGGCGGCCAGCTCACCGGGCCAGACCGGGTCGTCGGCCAGCGGCGGGGCGCCGTGGCTGAGGTACAGAGCGGGCATGCGCTCCTGGGTGGCGGCGGACATGCTGCGACTCCCTCCACAATGGTTCCCTGACAAACTGTACGGGCCATTTGTTTAATCTTCAAGAAGGGGCCACGTAAAGTGGAAGGCATGAAGGCACCCGCATCCGCACCGACACCGGGCCCCGCCGAAGGGCCCCACGAACCGCGCTGGCTCACCGGCGAGGAGCAGCGCGTCTGGCGCTCGTTCATGGAGGGCGTCACCCTCCTCGACGACCATCTCGACCGTCAGCTCCAGCGCGACGCGGGCATGCCGCACGTCTACTACGGCCTTCTGGTCAAGCTTGCCGAGGCGCCCCGGCGGCAACTGCGGATGACCGAGCTCGCCATGCTGGCGAAGATCACCCGCTCCCGGCTCTCGCACGCCATCGCGCGCCTGGAGAAGAACGGCTGGGTGCGCCGCGAGGACTGCCCCGACGACAAGCGGGGCCAGTTCGCCGTGCTCACGGAGGAGGGCTACGAGGTGCTGCGGCAGACCGCCCCGGGCCATGTGGAGGCCGTACGGCAGGCGGTCTTCGACCGGCTCTCCCCGGAACAGCAGAAGTCCCTCGGCGAGATCATGAGGATCGTCGCCGAGGGACTTCAGCCGACCGAAGCGGGTGCGGACCTGCCCTGGCTCCGCTGAGCCGGGGCAGGTCCTGGAATCCATAGGCACGAGGCGTCCCCTTCCTCGTGCCTACGGGTGGCCCGAAGGGGTTTCCCGGGTGGTGACCCGAAGGGGTCATCCGGGTGGTGACCCGAAGGGGTCATCCGGGTGGTGACCCGAAGGGGTCATCCGGGGGGCGCCGTCAGTGGGCGACGACCGGCACCTGCATCTCGTCCGCCGCGCCCTCCTCGGAGGACGCCACCGTCGTGCCGTCCGGTCGGCCGGCGTTGACGAAGGTCAGGGCGATCGCGGCGGCCACCACGAGGATGCCGACGGCGAACCAGATGGCGCTGGTGTAGCCCTGCACCATGGCCTCCAGCTGGACCAGCTGCTGCTGGGACCGGCTGGTCGCCCCGGCGATGTGGTCGGCGACGTACGCCGTCGTCGCCGAGGCGGCGATGGTGTTCAGCAGGGCCGTGCCGATCGCGCCGCCCACCTGCTGCGAGGTGTTGACCATCGCGGAGGCGACACCGGAGTCCCGCGGCTCGACGCCCTGGGTGGCCAGCGACATGGCCGGCATGAACGCCGTACCCATGCCGAGGCCGAGCAGCAGCATCGCCGGCAGCAGCAGGGCCGCGTACGAGGAGCCGATCTCCAGCTGGGTCAGCAGCAGCATGCCGAGCGCGGCGACCAGGAAGCCGGGGCCCATCAGCAGACGCGGCGCGACCCGGGTCATCAGACGGGTGCCGATCTGGGTGGAGCCCGTGATCATGCCCGCGATCATCGGCAGGAAGGCGAACCCGGTCTTGACCGGCGAGTAGCCCTTCACGATCTGCAGGTAGTAGGTCAGGAAGAGGAACAGGCCGAACATCGCGATGATCGCGAGTCCGAGGGAGAGGTAGACACCGCCGCGGTTGCGCTCGGTGACCACGCGCAGCGGCAGCAGCGGGGCCTTGACCCTGGACTCGACGAGCACGAAGGACAGGAGCAGGACGGCCGAGGCGACGAACATGCCGACGGTCACGGAGTCGCTCCAGCCGTCGGACTCGGCGCGGGTGAAGCCGTAGACCAGGGCGACCAGGCCGAGGGTGGACAGGATCACGCCGGGGATGTCGAGCGGCGAGCGGTTGCGGCCGCCCTCCGGCTCACGGATGACGAAGTACGCACCGGCCGCGGCGACGATGGCGAACGGGATGTTCACGAAGAACGTCCAGCGCCAGTCCAGGTACTCGGTGAGGAAGCCGCCCAGGATCAGACCCACGGCGCCGCCACCACCGGCGATCGCGCCGTAGATGCCGAACGCCTTGGCGCGCTCCTTGGCGTCGGTGAACATCACGGCCAGCAGCGAGAGCGCGGCGGGCGCGAGCAGGGCACCGAAGACGCCCTGGAGGGCGCGGGCGCCGAACATCATCACCTCGTTGGTGGCCGCGCCGCCGAGCGCGGAGGCCACGGCGAAACCGCCCAGACCGACGACGAAGGCCTTCTTGCGGCCCCACAGGTCGGCTATCCGGCCGCCGAACAGGAGCAGACCGCCGAAGGCGAGGGCGTAGGCCGTGACGACCCACTGCCGGTTGCCGTCGGAGATGCCCAGGTCCTGCTGGGCGGAGGGCAGGGCGATGTTCACGATGGTGGCGTCCAGGACGACCATCAGCTGGGCGAGCGCGATGAAGACGAGCGCTTTCCAGCGGCCCGGATCCGGTTCGGCCGGGGCGTTGAGGGCCTTTGAGGCTGTTTGAGACATGGAGGTACCCACTTCGGGACTTCGTGACGGAAAAAGGTGACGAAAAGTGACGGCTCGTCCTCGGGACGACCGCAGGGACTGTCGTTCAGGTTTCAGACCGGTGGGGCGGCCTGAACTCATCGGGCTGAACCGATCGGCCTGAACTCATCGGGCTGAACCGATCGGACGGAACCGATCGGGCTGTGCGGGTCGGTCAGGGCGGGTCGGTCAGGGCGGGTCGGTCGGGGCGGGTCGGTCAGGGCCGGCGCAGGTCCTCCAGGGTCACGGCCGTGCCCGGGAGGGTGGAGCGAGCCGGAGCCCGCAGACCGTCCAGGAACAGCTGAAGATGGCGGTGGACGAAGCGGTCGGCGCGGAAACAGTCCGTACCGGCCGGAGGCCGGCTGAGCTGGGCCACGGCGATCATGACGTCTCCGACGTCCACGTCGGAACGGAGCTGTCCGGCAGCCCTGGCCCGGTCCATGACCTCGGCGACCTGGCTCTCGACCCGTTCGCGCGCGGCCTCCAGATCCGGGTGGTGCTTGTCGAACGTGCTGGAGACCATCGGGCACAGCGCGCTGATCCGCTCGTCGGCGGCGGCGTGCACGAAGCGCTCCAGCGCCTCGAACGCGTCACCGGTCTCGGCGAGCGCGAGCTCGGCCGCGGCGGCCGTACGGTCCATGACGGAGCAGACGACCTCGCGGACCAGCGCGTCGCGGTCCGGGAAGTTGCGGTACACCGTGGCGTTGCCCACGCCGGCCCGGCGGGCGACCTCGTCGAGCGGCACCTCGGGGCCGTGCTCGACGAACATCTCCCGGGCGGCGGTGACGATCCGCTCCCGGTTGCGCAGGGCGTCGGCGCGAGGCCGGGGCGCCTTGCGCTGTTCGGGGGTGGCGGTCTGCACGGCGTACTCCTGGATGGCTGAGGTGGGTGTGCGCTTGTGGGCGTGCGGTGCTTTGCGATCCGGGGAGCGGGTCCCCGTTTCGCTCTGACACATGGCTAAACGGGGAGTGGGTCCCCGGTATTTCCCGTAGCTGGGGTTTTTTCTTTGTGACCTGGCTCACAAGTGTCTCTGGCTTCTGGCGGGGCGCCTCTGCTGGCTTCTGGCAGGGCGCTACTGACGGGAAACCCACGATCGGTCTCCTCCAGCGCGCGCCCCCATCCGCCGCAACGCAGGGTGAGCGAAAGGGTGCAGCCGGAGACCGGCGGCTGCCGTGGCGCGGGAGGTCCCCTGCATGCAGCCCCAGCCGCAGCCGCAGCGACCCCGGCCGGGCGCGGCGGGGTCGTCCGGCCCGGGCCGGACGCGGCGTCCGGGCGCGGGGCGGGCGGGGGCGGCGGGCGGAACGGGGTCGGCCGGGGCGGCCGGGGCGGCGGGCCGAACCGGGTCCGCCGGGGCGCCGGGCCGAACCGGGTCCGCCGGGGCGCCGGGCCGAACCGGGTCCGCCGGGGCGCCGGGCCGAACCGGGTCGGCCGGCTCGGGCCGGATTCAGCAGCCCCGCCGTCGGATACCCTGGCGCCGTCTGGCGGCCCTGGCCTGTGTGACCGCCCTGACCTTCTCGGTCAGCACCTCGGCCGGCACGGGCCATCTCGCCCCCGGCGCCACGGCGGCCGGAGCCGGCCCGATCTCCCTGTCCCGCACCTCCTCGCACGCCCCCTGCCTGATCCACGGCGGCCGCGAGGTCCAGATGTCCGAGGGCATCCCCACCTCCGACGGCTACTCCCGCTCCACCGGCACCGTCCGCGCCCTCACCCTGATGATCGACTTCTCCGACGCCCCCGGCGACGGCGACGCCCTGGAGCGCTTCCGGGAGTTCTTCCCGCAGACCCGCGAGTGGTTCCGCACCAGCTCCTACGGCCGCCTCGACTACCGCCCCGAGACCCCGATCCCGGAGTGGCTGCGGATGCCGAAGTCCTTCCGCGAGTACGGCATAGAGCGCGGCGCCCCCTTCGACCCCGGCTACCGCACCCTGGTCCAGGATCTCGTGGCCGCGGCCGACCCCAAGGTGGACTTCCGCGCGTACGACCTGGTGAACGTGCTGGTCACCCCGAACGCCGGCCCCTCCGCCCTCGACACGGTCCTGTCCGTCACCTTCGCCGGCAACCCCGAGGCCCCGACGGCCGACGGCATCCCCGTGGCCAACGCCTCGTTCGTCTACTCCCGCCAGGACGACGGTTCCGGCTCCTACGACCGCAACGGCTACCGCGTACTCCCCCACGAGAACGGCCACGTCTTCGGCCTGCCCGACCTGTACACCGCAGAGGGCGGGGGCGCGGTCGGCCACTGGGACATCATGAGCGAGGACTGGGGCGCCAACAACGACTTCCTCGGCTGGCACAAGTGGAAGCTGGGCTGGCTCGACGCGACGCAGGTCCACTGCGTGGCGACCCCCGGCACCAGGGAGTACACCCTGACCCCGCTGGCCGGCGCCGGCGGCTCCAAGCTGGTCGTCCTCCCCCTGGACAGCGCAACCGGCTACGCCGTGGAACTGCGCACCCGCGCCGGCAACGACGAGGCGGTGTGCCGCCCGGGCGTCCTGATCTACGAGGTCGACGCGAAGGTGGACACGGGCATGGGCCCGGTCACCGTCCACGACTCCCGCCGCGACAGCGGCGGCTGCACCCGCGCGCCGAACGTCCACGCGGAACTGTCGGACGCGCCGTTCACGCCCGGGGAGACGTTCCGGGATCCGCGCAAGGGGGTGGAGATCGAGGTGACGGGGGTGGATCTGGAGGGGGGAGGTGGGGATGAGGGCGGGTACCGGGTGCGGGTGACGAGGGGGTAGCGACGCCAGCGGGAACCCGTCCCGGACTCCGGATTACCGTAAGGCCTGCCGCGACCGCCGTACCGGAGAGCCGATGCCAGCGAAGCCACCCATGAACGACGACCCCGAGGGGTCCGCCGCCTCGGCCGACGAGGACGGGGGGCCGGTGCATGACGACGGGACGCCGGCCGAGGCGGGTGGCACGGCGACGACAGCCATCAGGTCGAGCACACCGGAAGCGATCGGGTCGCCCACACCGGACGAGGCGGTCACACCACTCATACGCGGCATCGCGGTGCTGCGGGAACTGACCGAGGCGGACGGCACCCTGAGCCTGAGCGGCCTGGAACGGGCCACCCGACTCGCCCGCTCCACGGTCGACCGCATCACGGCCACGCTGGCCCGCATGGGCTACGTCCGCGTGGACGGCCGGGACGTACACCTCTCCCCCCGCCTGATGGAACTGGGCAACGCCTACCTCGCCGCCCTGCGTCTCCCGGCCCTGCTCGCTTCCCGGGCGGACGCCCTGGCCGACGAACTGGACGAGTCGGTCTCCCTGGCGGTCGCCGACCGCGACGGCATCCGCTTCATCCACCAGGCGACCCGCCGCCGCGCGATGTCCCTGAGCTTCCGCATCGGCGACCTGCTCCCCGCCGAACGCACCGCCCCCGGCCCCCTGTTCGCGACGGAGTGGACGGCCACCGACTGGCAACGCTGGCGCGAACGCCGGGCGGCGGACCCGAGGGACCTCTCCTTCACGGCCGTACCACCGCGCAAGTACGGAGCGGACGCCAGAGACGACGACATGTTCGTGAGCCGCACGGAGCAGGCGGCCGCGAACGGCTGGGCCTTGGACGACCAGTTGATCGAACCGGGCTTGGTGGCGGTCTCGGTACCGGTCCGCTCCCCTCACCCCGTCGGCGATCACCGACCCCCGGCATGCGTGGCCAGCGTCGTCAGCCACACGAGCCGCCACACGGCACACAGCCTGCGCACCACGCTGCTGCCGAGGTTGCGGTCCGCGGTGGCACAGATGGAAGAGGAACTGCTCCGCACCCCACCCCCGACCCCCGGCGCACCACCCTCCGACCTGGCACTCTGGACAGGCGCGTCGAAACAGCGACTCGGCCGCGACTTCATCGAATCCCTGGCGCGGGGCCTGACGGTCCTCACGGCCTTCGGCGAGGGCAGGCCGGAGCTGACACTCACGGAGGTGGCCCAGGCGACGGGCCTGGCCCGGGCGACGGCCCGCCGAGCCCTGATCACCTACGAACACCTGGACCTGGTGACGCCGACAGGCGACCGCACCTTCGCCCTGACCCCCCGGGTCCTCTCCCTGGGCTTCCCGCCCCTCTCCCGCACGACACTCCCCGACATCGCCCACCCCCACCTCTACGACCTGACGTCCCGCATCCACGAGTCGACGTCACTGGCGGTGCTCTCGGACTCGGGTGAGGAGATCCAGTACACGGCGAGAGTGGCGACGGGCCGGGTGATGAGCGTGAACATCACCCTGGGCACCCGCCTGCCGGCGTACGCGACGGCGCTGGGCCGAGTCCTCCTCTCGGACAGGACCACCGCCCAAGCCCCCCTCCCCCACGACCTACGCCCCCTCACTCCCCACACGATCACGGACAGGGCGCAACTGGCCCAGACCCTGGCCTCGGTCCGCTCCCAGGGCTACGCCCTGGTGGACGAGGAACTGGAAGAGGGCCTCCGCTCCATCGCGGTCCCGATCCGCGACCGTTCCGGCAGGGTCGTCTCCGCCCTGAACACAGCGATGCACGCAAGCCGCCACAGCCTCCGGGAGTGCGTGACGGACCTCCTCCCCGAACTCACGACGACAGCCACCCGCATCGAGTCGGACCTCCACACCGCAGCGCGCTTCACCCACGTCGCCCTGACCTGACCCCCACACCCACCCGACCCGTATCCGGTACGCTGACGCCTGTGGTCCTCCCAGACCACAGGCACGCCGCTGCTTGCGTCCGATGCCACTGCCTTCGTAGCTCAGGGGATAGAGCACCGCTCTCCTAAAGCGGGTGTCGCAGGTTCGAATCCTGCCGGGGGCACCAGCACAAACGGCCCGGACCGATCATGGTCCGGGCCGTTTTGACGGCACAGTTTGACGGCAGTCACGCGGACGGCGCCTTTCGTACCGGGTTACCCGCGTCCACAGGTGCTGGAGCAGGGCGACGAGACGGCCCCGCACCCCACTTCGCGCCTGAGGCTTCCGGGGTCGTTGGTTCGGGTGTGCCGTTGCCTGACGTGCAGCGGGCAATACCGCCTGCACCGGCCGGCGGGAGCCGGCATGTCACACGGCGTCGACGTTACGTCGGCGGTATCTGTGGGCACTTGCGAACGCGGGGGCAGCCGACGAGAAGGGTCCAGGCATGCCGGTGTCGTCGCAGGTCGTAACGGTCGTGGCTCTCCTCGCGGACCCGGACGCGCCGACGGAGATCGGGCAGCGCATGGCCCGGGCACTTCCTGATCGGCTCGCCGACAAGTCAGGCCAGGGGCGACGATTCGACGTCGAGGTGATCAGTGAGCCCTTCACCGCAGGGACCGAAGACCCGCCCACCTTGATGCGCCGGATCATGGACCGCGCAAGTGCGGAGAACTGGGACATCGTCGTGGCCCTCACCGACCTTCCGCTGCACTCACACAAGCGCAAGCTCGTTGTGGATCTGAGTCACGAACACGGCTTGGCGCTGCTGTCCCTTCCTGCGCTGGGGGGCTGGCGGCTGCAGACAAAGGCCCGGCGGGCCGTGGAAGAAGCCGTGCTCAGTTTGGCGGGCCCGCGGGCCACTGGGGCTGAGGGAGCTCCGCGAGGTCAGCCGCTGCTGGGGTCCTTCGTCGGTCGTCTCGCGCCTGTCCATCCGGGCCCGGTCGATGAGGAGGAGACCGCCGATCTGCGGTACGTCGCGAGCGGGCCGCGCGGTTACCTCAGGGTGCTTGTCGGGATGGTCCGCGCCAACCGGCCGTGGCGGTTGGTGCCGGGTCTGTCCAAGGCCCTGGCGGCCGCACTCGCCACGGGAGCCATCGCCACCGTGAACTCCACCGTCTGGAGCCTGGCCTCGTCCCTGAGCGCGCCACGCCTCGTGATCGCCATGGTCGGGTCTGTCGCGCTCATGATCGGCTGGCTGATCGTGGACGCGAACCTGTGGCATCGAACAGCAGATGTCTCGCCGGAGGCGAGGAAGAGGGCGGCTCTCTACAACGCCTCGACCGTCGTCACCGTGGGTATCGGGGTGCTCGTCTGCTACGTGGGTTTGATGGTCATCAACTTGCTGTGGGCCCTGTTCATCCTCAACGACCGAGTTTTCGCCTCCGTGACACGAACCCCGCTTCAGGCCACGGAGTACTGGACGCTGTCCTGGTTCGTCGCTTCGATCGCCACGGTGGGCGGCGCACTGGGATCGGGCTTGGAGAGCGACGAGGCGGTCCGGGCAGCCGCCTACTCCAAGCGCGAACAGGAACGTCGCAGCGTGCTGCAGGACGGCCACGGTGACTAGGCAGTTTTGTCGCTGCTCGTGTGGACCGCATGCAAGGTCCACACGAGCGTTGCAACGTCCCCGGGTGTTCTCCCTACGCAGCGGGCGAGCGGCGCTTGAGTAGCCGGTCCATGTGACTGATCGCTTCCCGCTGGGTGTCGTGTACGACGTGTGTGCATACGTCCATCGTGATGCTGATCTGGCTGTGCCCGAGGATCTCCATGATGACGCGCGGCGCGACACCGGCCGCCGTCAGCAGCGTGGCGCAGCCGTGGCGGGCATCGTGCAGTCGAACCGCCCGCAGCCCGGCATCAGCAGCCACCCGCGTGAACGACCGGTAGACGTTCCGGGGCTCTACAGGCCGACCGTTACGCGTGGCGAACACGTAACCCTTCTCTGACCACGCGACGTGCTTTACCGGGCAGGTCAACAAACTGCCCGACGCGCCGAAAGCTTTCGAGGCCATGATCACTCGCCCCAAAGGGGCTCCCGGTCAAACCCGCTCCGTCGAGCACGTGGCTGGCCAACAGGTCAGGTCGCGTGATGGCCGAGCCTGGAGGGAAGGATGCACCTGCACGACCAACGGTCGCTTACAAACCCGACTGGTTCCTTACCGGCAGCGCTCACATTTGGGGACTCTCATGATCGAGTTAGGCATCCTGTTCGGCGGGCTGGTGGCGACAGCGCTGGCTTTGATCTTTGTACTCCTGCGACGGAACAACAGCAGGACCGAGAACGCCGACGGACTCCTCATCGAGCAAGCACGGCGGATACAGGCACAGAACGATCGAGCGACCTACGGAACTGGGGCAGTGAACGGCTACCTGCCAACTGTGCACGACCCTTACCGTCGCTAGTTGCAGACAGGCCGCGAGGCGAGGCGCTCACTGCTCGCGTGAGCACCCGCCTGGGCCCGGTGCCGGTGTGTCAAAGGCCCGGCCCTACGACTGACAGTGCGGCAGAGGGCACACGTGCCTCCTGCGTGCCCGATCAGGAAGCAACCGGCGGGGAGCGACGGGGAACCTCAGACAGCGCCTCGAAAACGCCCAGGTCAACGTCTCGCCACATCAGGCACCCATCCGCATGCGCGATCTTCCAGACAGGTGCTCCAGTCGAGGCCGGCCACGCTTGACTTGCGACTTTACGACCGCTCGTTTGCTCGCTCTGACTGTTCGACCTCAGGCACCTTCTGCGCCATCCCTCGGCCATCGCCTCCTCTGCTCTCCCGTCCCTACGCCATGCGTACCCAGAAGTCCGGTGGCACACGAGTGGGGGGCATTTCCGCGAGGCCGAGCCCTTCTGGAATTCCGTCAGCGTCGGCGTGCCCGGCGGCTCCACCCAGCGGCCAAGGTGCCATCACGTGGAGGCGGGACCAGAGCCGGGTACAGCCCACGATCAAGCCGCCCATGAACGCAGATGAACACCCGCGTACGCGAGCCCCGAGGCCACCACCACAGTTGAAAGCGGGCGCCCTCAACGCCTGATGGTCCTTGAGTACGCGATGCTTTGGTATGGCCCCTGAACCTAGCGATGCTCCGTCGATGACGACTCACGTAAGCGCGGTGACCGACGGCACCACCAGAACCTTCACGTGGGAGGAGGGCGCGCGCATCGAGGTCCGCAACCTAGGTGGAGAGATCGTCATTGAGGCCAACGCCGCCGGGCTTAAGACCCTGGCCGACCACCTCCTCACACTGGCCCAGGACGGCACACCTGATGGCGCTCATCTCCATCTGGAGGAGAGCCATGGACTCGAAGCGGGCTCTGTGAGCCTGGTCTTGGAGAGGTGCGAGGATGAATGACTCGTGCCAGAAGCGTGCCAGATCGGGCGGGGAACCACGGGGAACAGAGGGGAACGCACTGAACCGCCCACCAGGCGTCTGTGTGCCTCCACCGCAAGCCAGGTCCGGAACAAGCCCAGAGCCCCTTAGCTTCCCAAGCTGATGCTCACCAGCCGGCCGCCTGCCCAGGACTGTTCCGGCTATTTGATCTTTCGTGCCTCACCCAGGACGACCAGCTGGACACCAGGCGTCTGTCACCGAAGTTTCGTGACGCTCGTGTGGGATGACGACGACTTGGTACTCATCCTCATAGATGATCTTTCCGGGGTCGGAAGAATCGACGCGTCGGCATTCGACTCCATGTGCGGCTAGCAGTTCCAGGTATCCGTCCACCCGCGTGATGAGTTCCAGGGACGAGGACTTGAACCAGGCGACGGCACCAGGGTGTGTTTCGTGGTCATAGACGAGGGGATCGACGTCTGAGGGGTTGGGATAGTTGGTGTCGTACCAGTCGTTGTTGGCTCGCCAAAACCGGTACTGCTCTGTGCTGAGCTTGCCCGCGCGTGCTAGTCGGTTGGCCAGACCGAACACGCCGGGGAAGGCGCCCTGTTCGTTGCGGACCGTTCCTTGGAACCTCACGTACGACACGTCCGTCACTGGAGTCCCTTCCCTGCGGTCGGTCTCGGGCAAGAGGCTGATCGTACTGGCGTGACAGCGAAGCCCATGGATGGCAGTACAGCAGCGAAGTACAGCAACCTCAGCAACCAGCCGCGTTCAGTAGCGCCCTCGTCGGGCCGGCGGTGGCCGGACGGCGGTGCTGGTGTGCGCCCCTCGCGCCCCTCGCTGATCGCCTCCGTCATCGCCGAGCTGGAAGGGGCGGACCTCGCGCGTGCAGCCTCTCTGGCGGTGTGGCACGACTCGCAGGAGACCCGCGCGAACCGGCCCGCTATCCGGCCCATGGCCACCTTGAACGCCTCCCGCCAATGCGCGGGATCTATGCTGTGGCCCGCGGCCACCGTCTCTTCGTCAGTCCACACAACTCACATGATCAACGGTGGCCGCGCCCCTGCGGCGTCCCGTGTCAGTGCCGGACGAGACAGAACGGGTGTCCTGCCGGATCCCCGAAGATGCGCCAACTCCGCTGTCCATCACCCGTGTCGAGCAGTGTGGCACCCCGCTTGAGGACGTCTTCCTGCGCTTGTTCCAGGTCCTTGACCTCCAGGTCGAGGTGGAACTGCTGAGGGTGCGCGGAGTCCGGCCACCGCGGCGTGAGGTGGAACAGCCCACCCGAACCGGTGCCCCTGTCAAAGCGGCCGCCCGACTGAGCAGCGTCTCTGATTGGGCACAGCATCACTTGAGTTAGGACATCGGCGCAAGGACCAAGCGGCCAAGGCCTCACGCCGGGAACGCGCGAGGCGGTACACATGGGCGTGCCAGTGGTCGCGATGCCGTATTTCAACCAGGCGCAGGGTGCGCAACCGGCAGTAGCGCGGTTGATCGCCGTCCTGCGCGAACAGGGCGTTCTGCTCCTCGACGGCCCGGACGGGTACGAGCCGCACCCTCCGAAGCGAGGGAACCCACAGGCGTATCCCTCGGGTAGGGGGCTTGCCGGGGTTCGGCTGGGCGATAGCGGTCACGGCCAGGACCATCAGCGCGGCACTGGACACCGCGGCATGGACGAGGCCGAGAGCTCACCGACGGGCCATCAGCGTCCCTGATGGCCCGTCACGAGAGTTGTATTAGTGATCGTTGAGGAACTGGAAGTGGTAGGAGCCCGAATTGTCCGAGGGCTCATGCGAGACGATGACGTCGAATTTGCTGTTTTCCGCGAGGTTGTACTTGCCGCCGTCCGAGGCACCCCGGTAGCTGCACTTACCGTCGTTCTTCGTGTCGGTGAGGCTGTACACGAGATCGCCGCTGTAGTAGTCGAAGACGTTCACCCACGCCTTCTTGCCGTCGCTCTTGGTGTCACAGACCCTGAGGCGGTCGCCGTGCTCCTCGATGTAGGCCGCCGCGTGCTTGCCCCTGTCGTACAGCGGTCCGTGGTCCCAGTCCACCGCCTGCGCCGAGCCCGGCACCATGGCCACCGCGACAGCACCCATGGCCAGTGCGGACATTCCGCCCTGAACTATTCGCTTGATGCGCAATTCGATCCCCGTAGTGTTATGTGAGTAGCAGTCAGAGTCGTATGAGGCTAGCAGTGGGTGTCGGTCCCCGGCTGCCGCGTGCGGGCTCAGCTCCGCGCCGCCCCCGCTAGGGACAGTTCCCAGTACGCGGCGTACCGGCCGGCGCGTCGTAGCAGCTCCTCGTGGGTGCCCTGTTCGATCACCCGCCCGGCGTCCAGGAAGGCGACGCGGTCGGCTCGGCGCACGGTTGCCAGGCGGTGGGCCACCTGCAGCACGGTCCGGCCCGCCGTCAGCTGCTCGATGCCGGCGTGTACGGCCGCCTCGTTCACCGGGTCCAGGGCCGAAGTGATCTCGTCGAGCAGCACGATCGGGGCGTCCTTGAGCAGCGCGCGGGCGATGGAGACTCGCTGCCGCTCGCCGCCCGAGAGCAGCGCCCCGCCCTCGCCCACGTCCGCCGACCAGCCGCCGGGCAGCCGCTCGATCACCTCGTCGAGACGGGCCGCGGCGGCCGCGGCCCGTAGCTCGGCGTCGGTGGCGTCCGGGCGGCCGAGGCGCACGTTCTCCTCGATCGTGCCGTCGAAGAGGTAGACGTCCTGGAAGACGATGGCGATCCGCGCCATCAGTGCCGCAGAGTCCATCTCCCGTACGTCCACGCCGCCGATCCGCACCGCGCCCGCGTCGACGTCGTAGAAGCGGGCGAGCAGCTGCAGCAGCGTCGTCTTGCCCGCGCCCGACGGGCCGACGACGGCGAGCCGCCGGCCCTCGGGTACGGACAGCGTCACGCCGTCGGCGACCGTGCGGTCTCCATGCCGGAAGGTGACCTCGTCGAACTCGATGTCGTGGCAGGACGGTTCGCGCGGTGCGCGGGGCTCCGGCAGCGGCTTGGTGTTCAGGACGTCGTCGAGGCGGGTCAGTTCGGCGCGGGCGGCGCGGATGCCGCCGCTCATCTCGGCTAGGGACAGCAGCGGGTCGGCGCAGCGGGCGGCGAGCACCAGGACTGCGAGTACATCGGCCGTGCTGATGTCCCCGCCGAGGGCCATGTACGCGCCGAGTGCGAGCAGCGCGGTGAAGGCCGCCTGCACGGTGACCGCGAGGCCCAGCACACCTGGCAGCGCCGTAAGGGTGGAGCGGCGGGAGGCGCGGCTCAGTTCCTTCAGGGAGTCGTCCAGCAGACCGAATCGCTCGCCGGTGCGGCCGCCGGCTCGCAGCACCGGCTGGGCCTGGAGGTACTCGATGACACGGCCGGTGGCCGCACGCTCGCGTTCCACGCGCACCGCGTCGGTCACCGTCGTCGCGCGGGCCGTACGCAGCTGGACCGCGGCCACCAACGGTACGGCGGCCAGGCCGGCGAGCCCCAGCTGCCAGTTGAAGGCGAGTATCACGGCGACGATCGTCAGCGGCGTCACACAGGCGGAGATGAACGGCGCCAGCAGGTGCGCGATCACGCTCATCGCCTGCAACACGCCTTGACTGGCGAGGACGGACACCTCGCCGGTGCGGCCGGGTCGGTACCAGCCGATGGGCAACCGGGCGAGGTGTGTGCCGAGGCGCTCGTACATGCCGTGCAGCAGTGTGGTGCCCACGCGGAAACCGGAGCGGTCGCTGACGTACCGCAGCACCGCGGACACCGCGACCGCCGCGCCGAAGGCGGCCAGCCAGGGCCGGGCGTCCTCGGGTGTGCTGCCGAAGAGTGCGCGCAGTACGGGCACCATCAGGGCGTAGGACAGTCCCTCGGCGAGGGCGGTCGCCGTCATCAAGGTGATGGTGCGGCGCACCGGCCCGGCGTACTCGTGGCCGAGCACACGCAGCAGGGCGCTGATCATCGGGCCTCTTCCCCTTCCACGGCAGCGACACCGGCACCGGCACCGGCACCGGCACCGGCGTGGATCTTCCAGAATTCGGCGAACGCGCCGTTCCGCGCGAGGAGTTCCGTGGTCGTGCCCCGCTCCACGATCTCGCCGTCGCGCAGCATCACGACGGTGTCGGCGTCGGCGATCGTCTCCAGACGGTGGGCGATGACCAGCGTCGTCCGCTTCTCCCGGGTCTGCGCCAGCGCCTCACGCACCGCCCGCTCGGTCTGCGGGTCGGCGAAGGCTGTGGCCTCGTCGAGGACCAGGACGGGGGCGTCCGCGAGCAGGGCGCGGGCGATCGAGACGCGCTGTGCCTCGCCGCCGGAGAGGCGGGCGTCCTCGCCGATCACCGAGTCGTAGCCGCGGGGCAGTTCGAGGATGCGGTCGTGGATGCTCGCCCGGCGGGCGGCGCGGACCACGGCGTCGCGATCGGCGTGCGGGACGGCGAGGGCGATGTTGTCCGCAACCGAGGCGCGCAGCAGCCGGACGTCCTGGAAGACGAAGGACACCCGCCGGTACAGCTCCTGGCTGCCCACCTCGCGCAGGTCGACGCCGCCGAGGAGCACGGAGCCGTGCGTCGGGTCGTAGAACCGTGGCAGCAGTTGCACCAGCGTGGACTTGCCGCTGCCGGACGGCCCGACCACGGCGGTGATCGTCCCCGGCTCCAGCACCAGGTCGATCCCGCGCAGCACCTCGCGCCCGGCCCCGGCACCGTCGTACCCGAAGCGGACGTCCCGCAGCTCCACACGGTGTCCATCGGGTACCACCGGCCGTACGGGCTCGGGCAGCGACGGCTCGGCGAGTACGTCCCGGATGCGGCCGACGGCTCGCCGCGCGGCCTGCAGGTCGTCGAAGCCGTGCCCGAGCGCGGCCACGGGCGCGGTCAGACCGAGGCCGAGGAGCAGGAACGGCAGCAGATCCGCCGGGGCGAGCCCGCCCCCGGTGATCCGGTACGCGCCGCCGGCCAGCACCGCCAGCAGCACGAACGGCGGCGACAGCGCCACCTGCATCCCGGCGGCCACCCCGGAGAGACCGCGCACCATCCGGTAGAAGCTCCGGGTGAAGTCATCCACCGCTGTACGGAACTTGCCGTGCGCCCGTTCCGACCCGCCGAACGCCTTCACCACCGCGATGCCCTGCACGAACTCGACCACCGACGCCGAGATCCGCCCCATCGCGGCGTCGAACTCCTTCTGCTCGCGCAGCCGCGTGGGGGTCATCATCAGCGGCACCAGCGCGATGGCCAGCAGCACGGGGATCAGCGTGATCAGCGTCATCCGCCAGTCCACGGTGAGGAGGTAGCCGAGCGAGACCAGCGGCACCACGAAGGCGGAGACCAGCTCGCCCGGCGTGTGGGCGATGAGCGGGTGCACGGCGCTGACGTCCTCGCCCACCAGCTTCGCCAGCTCCCCGTTGCGCCGCCGCGCAAGCCAGCCGATCGGCACCCGCCCGAGCCGCGCGGCGAGTTGCCGGCGCAGTGACAGCTGCACCCGGGTGTCGAGGAGGTGTCCGACGCCGGACGAGGCGGCGGTGAACAGCAGCCGTACGAGGAGCCCGGCCGCGCCCGCGATCACGACGCCGCGCACGTGCCCGTCGTCGGCCGGTCCCGGCGCCAGCAGCGTACGGCCGAGCTCGACGACCGCGAGCAGCGGCGCCAGGCCGGCGACGGCGCCGATGACCTGGAGGACGATGACGACGGCGAAGCCGCCCGCGTACGGGCGCAACAGTCGGGCCGCGCCCGGTGGTGGCGGCGCGGTGGTTCCGGTGGAAGTCATGCGCTCACCTTCACCGCGGCTGCGGCCCGGTGGCTTGGAGAAATGTTCCGCCCAGACGTTCCGTCCAGATGTTCCGTCCGGATGTTCCGTCCGGGCGGGCCGTAGCATGGACGCATGTCAACTGCCGTGCGCCGGCGCGTCGCTGTCCCCGTGTGGGAGGTCACGCGCCCGGCCCGGCCGAGCCGCGTACCCGGTGTCGTCCTGGCAGGGCTGCGCGACCGCGGACCGGCTCCGGTCGACCACCGGCTCGACCCGCACCCCGTGCTGACGCTGGCGCTGGCCTGCGGCGAGGCGGCGCTCGGCATCGACGAGCCGACGGGGCGGCGGCATCGCGGCAGCCTCGTCACGGGACTCGGGTTCGGCGTCGGCGGTGCGGCGCGGGTGCGAGCCGCGAACGTGGAGTGGATGCAGGTGCGCCTGTCCCCCGCCATCGCGCGCGCCGTGCTGGGCGTGGGTCCTGCTGAGCTGGAGAGCTCAGTGGTGGCCCTGGACGACCTGTGGGGAGAGCGGCGGGCATCCCGGCTGCGCGAGCGGCTGGCCGGGACCGCCTCGTGGGAGGAACGCTTCGCGCTCGTCGAAGCGTTCCTCGCCCGGCTGTCCCCCGCGGGGCCCGCGATCGAGCCGGAGCTGGCCTGGGCCTGGGACCGTATCGTCGCCGGGCACGGCCAGGTGAGGGTCGAGGAGCTGGCCGACGAGCTGGGCTGGAGCCGTAAGCGCCTGTGGTCCCGCTTCCACGCGCAGCTCGGAATGCCGCCCAAGCGCGCCGTGAAGCTCGTCCGCTTCGACTGGGCCGCCACCCGCCTGGCCGGGGGCCAGGAGGCGGCCAGGGTCGCGGCCGACTGTGGCTACGCCGACCAGTCGCATCTGCACCGGGACGTCGTGGCGTTCACCGGCGTGACCCCCGCGACCGTGGCCGACGGGTCGCTCATCGCGGAGGCCGACATGGCGTGGGTGGATCACGTGCCGCGCCTCTCGGCACGATGGGGCAATGCCCCGGCCTCCCGTTTCGACGGGCACAACCGCCCCTCCTCAGTCCCACTTCCGGTCGACCGGAAGCCGGACTGAGGAGGGGCAAGCCAAGCGCAGCGTCCGCCGCTGCTACTGAGGCGCGACCGCGTCCTTGGCGTTCACCGGGCGCCTCCGCTCCCGGACCAGCGCGATCGCGATCACCAGGGCGGCCACGAGCAGGGAGAGCAGTACCTGGCTGCGTCCGCCGCCCTCCTTGCCGTCGGTGAGCATGTAGAGGAGCACGAACGCGATCATCGCGATCGTCACCCACGTCAGATACGGGAACAGCCACATCCGGACGACGAGCTTCTCCGGGTTCTCGCGCAGGATGATCCCCCGCATCCGCAGCTGCGAGAAGCAGATGACCAGCCACACGAAGAGCGCGACCGCACCCGAGGAGTTCAGCAGGAACTGGAACACCGTGTCGGGCCACAGGTAGTTGAAGGCGACCGCCACGAAGCCGAAGGCCACGGAGGCCAGGATCGCGGGCTGCGGGACACCTCGCGCGTTCGTCCGTACGAAGGACCGCGGGGCGTCGCCGCGCTGCCCGAGGGAGAAGGCCATACGGGAGGCGGTGTAGAGGCCGGAGTTGAGACAGGACAGCACGGCGGTCAGCACGATGAAGTTCATGATCTCGCCGGCGTGCGGGATGCCGATCGAGTCCAGGGCCGCGACGTACGACCCCTTCTTCTCGATCGCGGGGTCGTTCCACGGCAGCAGGGCGACCACGACGAGGATGGAGCCGATGTAGAAGACGCCGACCCGCCAGATCACGCTCCGGGTGGCCTTCGCGACCGCCCGCCGTGCGTCCGGGGACTCGGCGGCGGCGAGGGTGACGATCTCGCTCCCCATGAAGGAGAAGACGACCAGCAGGATGCCGGTGAGGATCGCTCCGGAGCCGTTCGGCAGGAAGCCGCCGTGTTCGGTGAGGTTGCCGAAGCCCGTGGCGGCGTGGTCGGTGCCGGGAAGCACACCGAAGATCGCCAGGACGCCCAGGAGGATGAAGCCCGCGATGGCGACGACCTTGATGCCGGCGAACCAGAACTCGAACTCGCCGAAGGAACCGACCGAGATCAGGTTGGTGGCGGTGAGGACCACCATCACGATCAGCGCCCAGGCCCACTGCGGCACGGCCGGCACCCATCCTTCCAGGATCACGGCACCCGCCGTCGCCTCCACGGCGAGCACGACGACCCAGAAGAACCAGTACAGCCAGCCGATCGAGAACCCGGCCCAGCGGCCCAGCGCCCGGTCCGCGTAAGCGGAGAAGGAGCCGGAGGTCGGGTAGGCCGCGGCCATCTCGCCGAGCATCCGCATCACGAACACGACCAGGGCCGCGACCAGCGCGTACGACAGCAGGATGCCGGGCCCCGCGGCGGCGATACCGGAGGCGGAGCCCACGAAGAGGCCCGCGCCGATCACACCGCCGATGGCGATCATGGACAGATGGCGGTTCTTGAGACCGGCCTTCAGGCCTGCCTGCTCCGGGGACGACTGACCGTCCGCAGGTGGGGCGGTGTCAGGGGCCGGAGCATCTGGGGGACGTGTGGTCATGTCGACATCCATCCGTTGAGGGGTTGGGAAGCCGTGGGGGGAGCGGCTGCCGTGGTTGCTGGGGCAGCAGGCCGGTACAGCAGGGGGAGGGGTCGGCCTTGAGGGATCCGAAAGCGTTCAGGGTGCGCGCGCGGTATCCGGATGCCGTGCAGGTGAGGGGGTCGTCACCGCACGTCCGCGCTGCGCTCCGCCTCCTCATGAGAGGCGGGCCGTTTCACTTCCGGGAGGAGATTTGCGTCAGCGTATGAGGCGTCGTGGGGCGGCAGGCTTGTCCAGTAGAACGAATTCGTCGTCGATGGCTGTACGCCCCGCCAATGCGGAGGGGAAGCGGGATCAGCTTCCGGGCGGCAGCCGCAACTGGAGCATGGCGAGCAGACGCTGGTCAGGACGGCTCAGGTCGAGGCCGGTCAGCTCCTCGGCCCGGCGCAGGCGGTAGCGCAGCGTGTTGGGGTGCACATGCAGCTGGGCGGCGGCCGCCCTTACGTCACCGAAGGAATTCAGGTAGGCCAGAAGGGTCTCCGCCAGGCGGCCCTGGTGCCGGCTGTCGTGGGCGACGAGGGCGGTCAGCCGTGGATCCCGTATCTCGGGATGGCCGGAAAGCAGCGTCAGCACCTCACTGACCAGTACTTCCGACTGGATGTCCGGCAACGCGGCGACCGTGGTGGGTACGTCGGCTCCCAGCATGGCGTCGAGGATGCGGTCGGCCTCCCGGCGCGACTCCGTGACCTCGCCGAGCGTGGACACCACACAACCGACCGAGCCACGCAGCGGCAGGCCCAGGTGCCGGCGTACGGCGTCGGTGATCTCCTGACCCCAGCCGCGCAGCGTGTCTATGTCGATGCTGCGCGGCAACTGGGGCAGGAGCACGTAGATGCGGGGATCGACCTGCGCGACCAGCGCGCTGCGATGCCGGGCGGCTATGTGCACGGAGACCAGGTTGGTGACTTCCGCATGGGTCAGCTCCGCCGCGGCGACGACCTCCGCGGTTCCGTACGAGAAGCCCAGGACGGCGGCCGGGCGGGTCGCGTCGAATCCCAGGTGGGTGGCCAGCGGCTGTGGCCCGGTGTTCCCCTCCAGCAGTCCGGCCAGCAGGGTCCGGGTGAACGTCAGGTCCTCGGAGAGCTCCCGGCGGCGGCGCACCAGATGGAGCGCGGCGACCCGGGCGGCACCCAGCAGTGCCTGGCCCGAGCGTTCGGCCAGCGGAGTCGGGCCCTCCTGCACCCAGATGGTCCCCAGCTGCCGGTCCCCGGACCGGATGGCCACCGCGAGCCGACGGCGGATCCCCAGCTCGGGGTGACTGTCGATACTGATCACCTCGTCGCTGGAGTGCAGGTGCTGGAACACACCCCACTCGCGCAGCTTCGCCAGATACGCCTCCGGTCCCTGCCAGCCGAGGATGGACCGCCGCCGCAGGTCGTCGATCTCGTCGGAGTCGGTGGAGCGCGAGTACGCCAGCACCCGGTTGGCGGTGTCCTCGATGCTGACGATGCCGCTGGTGAGGATGGCGGTGGTCTGGGCGAGCGAGAACAGGTCGCTCTCCTCGGCTTCGCCGAGGTGGCCCGGGGGCGCGTCGTCGAGGGCGGCGCGGGCCAACGCGTTCACCTGTTCCCAGCGTGCTTCTCCGCGCAACGAGAGCAGGGCGACCCCGGCCTCGGTGGCGGTCTCGCTGAGGGCCGCGGCCTGGCCGGGACCATCCAGTTTGACCACGACGCCGGCGGCTCCGTCGCGCCCGGCGGCCCGCAGCGCGGGATAGGCGGCTCGGCCACGAGCGCCGATCACGAGCACCAGCTCGCCCGGCCGGCTGGCCGGCGGCTCCTCGGGATCGAGCAGGGCCACGCCACGGATCTCGACGTCCAGTCCGGCGGGAGCGGCCTGCACCTCCACCAGCGAATCGCCCAGAGCCATCAGCAACTCGCGCAGGCTGATGCCGGCGGGAAGCGGAGTCACCGCGGCCGGATCCATGATCGTCGCCTTTACATCGTCGCCTTCACTGGGAGGCACGCCGGAGCCTTGATGCTATCTGTCCGGTGACAGGCACCGCCCTGGAGCATTCGTGGGCCATGGCCGTGGCTCTCGCCGGCCGTTCAGCGAGTGGCCTTGGCCGCCTCGATGATGAGGTCGGCCACCGCGTCGGGCTGCGAGATGGACACCGCGTGGGACGCCTCCACGCGTACGACGTGCGATCCGGCGCGCTCGGCCATGAACTCCTGTGCCCGGGCGGGGATCGCGTTGTCCTGGGTGGCGACCACGGCCCAGGAGGGCAGGGTGCGCCAGGCCGGGGTGCCGGAGAGTTCGGCGGTGAGAGCCTGCACGCGTACCGAGCGCTGGGTGACCGCGAGGACGTCGGTGGTCTCCGCGGGCAGGTCGCCGGCGATGACGTCCTGGTAGTGCTCGGGCAGGATGCGCAGCTCGGGTTCGCCGTCGTACTCGGTGGCGATGGTGGTGTCCGGGCCCATCTTGGCGCCGGGGAAGCGGGAGGCGTTCTCCAGCGCGCTCTCGCCCTCGTCGGGCTGGAAGGCGGCCACGTAGACCAGGGCCTCGACGTTCGACGCCTCGCGGGCCGCGCGGGTGATGATCGCGCCGGCGTAGGAGTGGCCGACCAGGACGACCGGGCCGTCGACGCTCTCGGTGACGGTGGCGGCGTATCGCGCGTCGGACTCCAGGCCGCGCAGCGGGTTCGAGACGGCGAGGGTGGTGTAGCCCTGCCCCTGGAGCTTGGCGATGACGCCCTTCCACATGCCGGAGTCACCGAAGGCGCCGTGGACGAGAACGATGGTGGGAGTGGTGCTCATGAGTTCCGTACCTCTCAGGGAGAATGATCGGTCTTTCTGCAAGAAAGACTAGTCGTTCTCCCTGAGGGGGACAACGTGACGAGGGCGACCATCCAGAACGACTGGTCTTTCTCTACGATGGGTGTATGACGACCGCCTCGGAGCTCCACCCCAAGGACCGGCTGCTGCGCACCGCGTCCCGCCTGTTCTACGCGGAGGGCATCCACGCAGTCGGTGTCGAACGGCTCATCACCGAGGCCCAGGTCACGCGCGCCACCTTCTACCGGCACTACCCCAGCAAGGACGACCTGGTCTCCGCTTACCTCACGACGACCGCCGAGGGGATCCGGGACGCTGTCGGCCGCGCGCGCGACGGCAAATCGCCGCGCGAGGCCCTCCGCGCGGTGATGGCCGTCCTCGGCGACGCGACCCTCGAAGACGGCTTCCGCGGCTGCCAGTTCCTCAATGCCGCCGCCGAATACCCGGACCGCACCCACCCGGTACGCGCGGTCATCGACGACCAGCGCACGTGGCTGTTCAACGTGCTGCGCGACCTCTCGGCCGACATGGGCCACCCCGCGCCCGACCACGCCGCGCGCGTACTCGTCCTGCTGCACGACGGTGCGTTCCAGGCCGCGGAACTCGACGACCCGAGGGTCATCCGCGAAACACTGCGCCGAGCCGTCGACGAGGTGTTCCCCGCGGAGGTCTGACCGAGACGCCGACGCTGGTTACCGAACCGGCACCCTCACGCGACGGCGGTGCCGCGGCCACCGCGATCGCCATCCGCTACGGAGACTCGTCCCTGCGGCAGTAGGTCTCACCTTCCGTCGGCTCAGGGCTTCTTCGTCGCCGACCGCTTCGCGTTCCTGGGCTTGCTCGTACTCGGGCTCGGGCTCTTCCGAGCGGCCTTGGTGGGGGGCTCCTTCCGCTTCGGAGTGGTCGGCCATTTGAGTTCGATTTCCAGCTCGATCTCCCCATTGTCGATCTCGACCTCCACCTCGCTGCGGAGGTCGTCGGGGATCCTCAGGCTCAGCGTTCCGGTGCCGAGTTCCAGTTCGGTGTCGCCGCCTTCCCTCAGCGCGGCCGCGAGTGCCGTGAGCTGGTCGGCCGCCTCCAGCCGTGACAGCGAGCGCTTCTGCTCAAACTTGAGATCTGCCATGCGGGTCTCCGATCCGGCACGAATAGCTGGATAACGCCCATTTTGGCGCCATGTGCGGGATCGGACCTCCTGGGCGGTCACTCGGCGACGCGGTCGGCATGACGGTGGGCCACCCTCCACTCGCCGTCCTCGCGGCGGTACACCTGGGTGGCCCGCAGTGTGTAGGTGCGCGGCTCTCCATTGACGGAGGCGGAGGTGTGTTCGAGGCCGACCGTGTAGGCCATGTCGCCCGAGACGTCGTACGTCTGCAGTTCGAAGGCGTACGACGTGCAGTCGGAGAAGCTCTCCCCGAGGGTGGTGAAGAGCTTGTCGAGGGCCTGCTGGCCGTGGGCGTCGCGCCACGCCCCCATGACGCTCACGGGCTCGTCGCGTGACCAGAGTGCCCGGCGAGGGGCCGAGTCGCCGTTGTGCAGCGCGCGCTCCGCCTCGTACAGGGCGGTCCTGACCCACGCCAGGAAGTCGTCGCGGTCGGTCATGCCTTCATCATGCGCCCGCTGATCGGGGGCGCCCACTCGGCGGCGCTTCCCGTACGCGGCGGTCAGTACGGCCAGCATCGGACCCCAGAGGACCAGGACCTGGGTGACGAGGGTCAGGGCGGTACCAAGCGTGAGGATCGTGGCGGCGGTGGCTGACGTGACGACCGTCGCCCTCGCCGGCACCCTACGGCCCTTGAGGAGGGGCAGCCGGCGCGGGAACACCTCGCCCCAGCGGGCGATCAGCCCGATCGCCGTGAACGCGAGCGCTTCGGACAGGATCGACAGGAAGACGATGTACGCCTGCTCGCCGGGGCCGATTCCGTCGTCGAGCACGGCCGGCAGACGCCAGATGCTGGAGGGCAGCACGGCCAACGGCACGGCACAGGCGAGTAGTTGAAGCCGCCGCGACACTCCGTCGGTCGGCCTGTGGGCCGCCTGCCACGCGGCGCGGAGTCGCTCGGGCGGGTCGCGGCTGGTGGCCTGCCGGGTCATGTCACGAGAGTCGCAGCCGCGGGGCCGCCGAGGATCGGCCCACGGGGCAACTCGCCTCCGCCGTACGGGGGATGGAGCATGCTCCGGGGGGCGTCGGGGTTCCGGAGCTCCCCTGAGGCCGCTACCTAGAACGTTCCGCCGAGGCTCCTCGGGGCACGGGGCTCTGGGACGTTCTGTACGTTCACGGGCTCCACATCAGGCGCCCCGAAGCATGCGGTGATGCGCGCGCGGAGGGTTTCGACCGTCTTCTGCCTGGCGGCAACCACGTGGTGGACCAACCCACTGGCCAGCGGGCCGACACAGGAAAAGTCACTGCTGATGATGCAGGCGAGGATGCCGCCCAGGCTGTCGTGCGGCACTCCGCACGCGACCAGCTGCTTGTACGCATAGCCGATCTCGCTGTCGTCGACCCGGGCGATTTCACCCCGCCGCAGAGCGGGTTTGACCTTCCCCTGCGGGGTGGCCAGGTTCTTCCCCTCCTCTTTGGGCCAGCCGATGCCGGCTTGCAGAGCGCCGAGTGCGTTAGTCAGGTCCTGCATGTTCTGAGCACGCGGCGGCGCTCCACTCTGTACCTTCCGGGCGGCACCCAGCAGGTTGGCGGCGAGCCTGTCAATGTCCGTGGTATTGCCACCGAAATCGGTCACGGTGATCGCCAGAGGGCATGGTGGGCTCGCCGGCCCGCGGGGTCAGTCCGTGCCGAGGCCGTCGATCAGGCGGTTGAGGAAGCGAGTGAACGTGGCCTCGGAGGTCAGGGGGCGGGTGGGGGCCGAGAGGGCTTCGGCGAGTTCCGGGTGGTGGCCGTCCGCGGCGACGATCGCGAGGTAGCGGGCCTCGGCCGCGGCCCGGTCGGGGGAGCCGGCGGCTGCCGCCTGGGTGAGTTCGTGGGTGACGTGTCCGGCGACGAAGGCCGTGAGCTGGGCGAAGATCTCCAGCTTGGCCGCGCCGTCCAGGCCCGTGGGGCGCAGGGCGGCGAGGGCGTGTTCCAGGAAGGCCAGGGTGTTGGGGCCGAGGCTGCGGCGGGTGGACAGGGCGGTGGGCAGCCAGGGGTGGCGCAGCATGTTGGCGCGCTGGAGGTGGGCGATCGTCTTCACGTCGGTGCGCCAGTCGCCGCTGAGGTCGGCCGAGGCGGGCAGTTCGCCGACGACGTGGTCGATCATCAGGTCCAGCAGCGTGTCCTTGTCGGGGGCGTAGCTGTAGAGCGACATGACCCCGGCGCCGACCTGTGCGGCGACGCGCCGCATGGTGACCGCTTCCAGGCCCTCCGCGTCCGCCAGGGCCACCGCGGCCGCCGTGATCGCCTCCCGGCTGAAGGCGGGCTTGCGGCCCCTGCGGGGCTGACCGGGGCTCAGCCACAGCTGTTGCGGGTCGTGGCCCGGGGTACCGGAACCGTCCTCACGCGTCACGGTCGCCTACTCCTGTTCACCGAGGGCCGCTGTCGTCGTATCCAAGCATCCTCTATTCTCGTACAACGTACGGAAAATCGAGGAGGGGAACCGCCCATGGCCGCACGCACCCACGACCCCGCCGCAAGGCCGGCCTGGACGCCGTCCGCCCGGAAGCCGCCGCTGTCCTCGCGGATGATGAGGGCGATCTGGCGCGGGCTGCCGGAGAAGCGGTACGACATCGGGTGGGAGCCGGGGCTGGAGGTGCCGGCCGACGACGGCAGTCCGCTGGTCACGGACCACTACTTCCCCCGTACCGACACGGGCGGCGACTTTCCCACCCTGCTGGTGCGCTCGCCGTACGGCAGGGGGCTGCCCTGGTCCCCGCAGTACGGGATGCTCTTCGCCGAGCAGGGCTTCCATGTGATCCTGCAGAGCTGCCGCGGCACCGGCGGCTCGGGCGGTGCGTTCGATCTGTGGCGCAACGAGGCCGCCGACGGCCGGGCCACCGTGGCCTGGCTGCGCGAACAGCCCTGGTTCAACGGGACGCTGGGGACCATCGGCCCCAGCTACCTGGGGTACGTGCAGTGGGCTCTCGCCCTGGAGCCGCCGCCGGAGCTGAAGGCGATGGTGGTGCAGGTCGGGCTGCACGACCCGTACGCCCTGTTCTACGCGGACGGTGCCCTGCGGCTGGAGAACGCCCTGCTCGTGGGCCTGGGCATGACGTACCAGCACCAGGGGATCATGCCCGTCGCCAAGGCGACGCTGCGGCTGCAGCGCCGTATGCGCGACATCGTCACGGCACGGCCGCCGCGCGGGGCGTACGCCTCCGCTCTCGGGGACGTGCCGTGGCTGGACGACGTGATGACGCACCCGGACGCCGGGGACACCTACTGGGACGGCGCCTCCCTGGCGCGGGCGGCCGAGGGGCTGAGCGTCCCCACGAGTCTGGTCACCGGGTGGCACGACGCCCTGGCCGACCAGACCTTCGAGCAGTACGCCCGGCTGCGTGCGGCCGGATGCGACACCGCCCTGCTGGTCGGTCCCTGGACGCACACCTCCGCGATGCAGCAGGGCTGGCCCGAGGTCTTCGCCGAGAGCCTCGCGTGGCTGCGTGCGCACCTGTGCGGCGATCCCTCCGGGCTGCGTCCCACGCGGGTGCGCGTGCACGTCGGCGGCGAGGACGTATGGCGGGACCTCGACGACTGGCCGTCGGCCCCGGCCGCCCCCGTCACCACCTCCCTCACCTCTCCCGTCACCACCTCTCTCCCCTCCCCCGTCACCACCTCATGGGTTCCCGCGGCGGACGGGCGTCTCGACGAGCGCGCTCCTACGGCTCCCGGTGACGGCGCGGAGCCCCCGCCCCTCGCGTCCCTCCACTACGACCCGGCCGACCCCACGCCGTCCCTCGGCGGTCCGCTGCTGTCCCGGACGGCCGGTGCCCGGGACAACAGTGCTCTGGAGGGGCGGGAGGACGTCCTGACGTTCACCAGCCCACCCCTGGCCGAGGCCGTGGACGTCCTCGGTGCGGTCTCCGCGCGGCTGACCGTCTCCACGGACACCGGGTACGCCGATGTCTTCAGCCGCCTGTGCGATGTGGACGCGCGGGGCCGCTCCACCAACGTCTGTGACGGGCTGGCCCAGGTGGAGACGGTGAGGGAAGGGCCCTCACAGGTCACCGTGCCGATGAGCTCCACCGCGTACCGTTTCCCGGCCGGGCACCGGATCCGCTGGCAGATCAGCGGGGGTGCGCATCCGCGGTACGCGCGCAACCCGGGAACCGGCAAGTCGGGGGTGGAGGCCGTCGACTTCACGGCGATACGCATCACGCTCCACGATGGCTCCGTGCTGGAGCTGCCCGACGGCTCCCGGACCGTGTGACGCCGGGCGGCCCCCGGATCGGCCGTTCGTATGCGGGTGCGAGGATGGCGGACATGTTCGTACAGCTGCTCGCGGCGGTCGGCGTGCTCGCCGTCCTGACGATGGTTCCCGGGCCGGACATGGCGGTCGTGACGAAGCGGGCGGTGGCCTGCGGCTGGCGGGACGGTCTGCGGACGGTCGGCGGTATCACGGCCGGACTGCTCGTCTGGGGCGTGCTCACGGTGGTCGGGCTGGCGGCCGTCCTGGCGGCGTCCGCCACGGCCTACACCGTCGTCAAGCTGGTCGGGGCCGCGTACCTCGTCGTCCTCGGGGTCCAGTCGCTGCTCGGCAGCCGGAAGAAGCGGGCGGGTGGACAAGGGGGAGCGACACCGGCGGCGGCACCGGCGGGGAATCCCTGGCGGACGGGGTTGGTCAGCAACGTCTTCAACCCCAAGATCGCCGTCTTCTACACCGGCCTGCTGCCGACGCTCGCTCCCACCGGTCTGTCGCCCCACGCCGGTATGGCACTTCTGGTGCTGCTGCACGCGGGGCTCACCGTCGTCTGGCTCAGCGGCTATGTGGCGCTGCTGTCCAAGGCCCGTGTCTTCTTCGAGCGGCCCGCCGTGCGCCGGGCCATGGACCGGGTGACCGGAGTCGTCCTCATCGGCTTCGGGGTCAAGGTGGCGGCGACGCAGCCCTGACGGTCGGGAGCGGATCTCAACGGGTCCGCTCCGCGATCCACCCCGCCATCGCCCGTACCCCGATGCCGATGGCCCGCTCGTCCGGGGCGAAGTCGGGGAAGTGCGGGTAGCTGGTGGTGACGGGGGCGCCGGGGGTGCGTACGCCGAGGAAGGTGTAGGTGCCGGGGACGCGGTCCAGGTAGAGGGCGTAGTCCTCGCCGCTGAAGGGCGGGAACGCGGCGTGGAGTGTGGTGACCGAGTCGCGGCTCAGTCGGCGGCGCAGGTGGTGGGCCAGGGCGCGGGCGTCGGGTTCCGGGCAGAGCAGGGCGGGGAACGGCTCGGCGGGGAAGCGGACTTCGGTACCGGGGTAGGGCTCGGCCAGTCGGCGGATGTTCTCGCGTACCTCCGTGTACCGCTCCTCCGGCCAGCAGCGGTAGGACACGCTCACGTCGGCCTCCTGCGCCGAGGCCCGCAGGGCCACGAAGCGCGCCAGCGGACCGTCGGGGGTCTGGGCGTCGGTGACCATCCGCTCGATGTCCGCGGGTGACTGCGGGGGCGTCACCGTGGCGAGCGCGCTGATCTCGGCGGCCAGTCGCCGCGCGGCGTCCGGTGCGTCCGGGCCCTGGAGAGTCACCACCGCCTTGTCCTGCCCCGGCATCCCGTAGCCCGGGGTCACCGCGAACCGGCCTACGGGGAAGGGCCCGCAGTGCAGCGCGTGGATCTCCTCGACGCGGGTGCGCTCCAGCACGCCGGCCTCGAGCATGGCGCGGGCTCCGGACAGGCTCTCCTCGGCAGGCTGGAAGAGGAACACCACCGTGCCGCTCAGGTGCCGCCGCAGCCGCGCCAGGACCCTCGCGACGCCGAGGGCCACGGTCGTGTGGATGTCGTGCCCGCAGAGGTGGGCCGCGGCCAGGCCGCCCCCGACGATGTCCTTGGGCGGCACCGCGTCCATGTCCGCCCGGTACGCGACCGTCCGGCCGGGACGCGCGCCGCGCAGGACGCCGACCACGCCGTGCCCGCCCACTCCGGTGGTGACGGCCAGTCCGGCGGCTCGCAGCTCCCGGGCGACCACGCCGGCGGTACGACGCTCCTCCCCCGGCAGCTCGGGATGCCGGTGGATGTCCCGCCTGAGCCGGATCAACCCGTCCTCCAGGCGAGCCACCTCGGCGTCCACCGGTCCTTGCCCCAACGGTCCGCCGCGCCCGCCGGCGGCGGCCGTCCCCGCGGTACCCCACACCGTTCCCGTGCCGGCTGCCGCGGCCATACCGGTCAGCAGCGTACGTCGTGCGAGTGTGTTCTTCGTCGGACGCTTCACTTTCCGTTCCCCCTGCGTGATCGTCGAGTGGTCGCCCCCCGCGAGCGGGCGACCCGTCCGTACACGATCACCGCATGGGCATGCCGCCGCCCATCCGGCAGGCCACCGTTCGTGGGTGGGGAATACCCGTGAGTACGCCACCTACGGGCACCCGCAGCGGGCAGGATTCATATGACTCGTGGTTTCGAGCGACACGTGGTTTCAGGCGACTCGTGGTGTCGCGTGACCGACCGGCCGGGGGAGCCTGCCATGCCGTACAGCTCCGCGGAGTGGCCCGCGCGCAGTCTGCTGGGGGCCGTACCGCCGGAAGCGCGCGGTGAGTTGCTCGAGCTGGGCGTGCCGGCGCGGTTCGAGGCCGGGAAGGTGCTGCTGAGCGAGGGCGCCCGGGACCGGCATGTACTGGTGCTGCTGTCCGGCTTCGCCAAGGTGACCGCACGGGTGGAGAACGGCGAGGAGTCGCTTCTCGCGGTTCGAGTCGGCGGGGACAGTGTCGGCGAGATGGCCGCGTTCGACGGTGCCCCGCGATCGGCGACCGTGACGGCGTGCGGCCCGCTCACCGCACGGCTGGTGCAACCGGGCCCGCTGCACGCCCTGTTGTTACGCCGTCCGGAGGTGCATCTGGCGCTGACCGGGATCATCGCCCAACGGCTGCGCTGGGCCAACCGCAGGCGTCTCGACTTCAAGGGTTACCCGGCGAAGGTACGGCTGGCCCGGCTCCTGGTGGAACTCGCCACCTCCTACGGTCGTCCTGGCGAGGGCGGCATGGTGCTCGGCTGCCGGCTGACCCAGCCCGAGCTGGCCGCGCTCACCGGGGCCGCCGAAACCACGGTCCACAAGGGGCTGCGCGAGCTGCGCCGGGACGGGCTGCTGGAGACGGGGTACGGGTCCACCGTCATCCGCGACCTGGAACGGCTCAGGGAGATCGGGGACCTCGCCCCCGAAGACTGACCCAACCTCACTCCGAGGCCTGACCGGACCTCACTCCGAGGCCTGACCGGACCCACTCCCAAGACGTACCGCCGGGCCGCGCACGTCAGTTCAGCACCGGCCGCAGGACGACCAGCAGGCCCGCGCTCACCCCCATCACCGCCGTACAACCCACCGCCGCCGTCACGCACCGGTACTTGCGCACCGCCACCTGGGACAGGAACCGGATCGTCTGGGACAACTCCTCGCGCTCCCGCTCCGGGTCGCCCTCGGCCGAGTCGCGGGCGGGCAGGATGTCGGGCCCCGAGGCGAGGTGGACGAAGCTGTAGCGGTTGGCACCGGCGGGGCGCAGCACCCGGGGGCGCAGGGTGGCGGCCAGGAAGCCCGCGCCGCCGAACATCGCGCAGAGGAACAGGGCGAGCAGGATGGCGGCGAGTATGCCCGCCGGGCCGCCCGCGGACGCGGAGCGCAGGGCTGGAGGGGACCAGTAGCCGGCCGTGCCGACGAGGGCGGCCTGGGCGGCGGCGAGGATCCCGGCCTTGGTGTCGGCGTGCTGGTGGGTGGTCTGCAGGGCGGTGAACATGAACTGCGCGGGACGGCTGTCGGGGCGGGCACCGGTGGACGACGGCATGCTGCTCCTTCTGGGGCCGGTGGGCTGTTCCATGCCTCCAGTACGCCCCGGAACCGGCCACGCAACCTGGGATTTCTGCGGGATTGCGGACGTCGATCGGCCACCGACCGCACCAACTTCCCGAACCCGTCCGTAACGTGCGGCTACCGCTGTATGTTTCCGCACCTTTCCGCATCCCGTATTTCGACGGGGTTCGCGGCGGACGGCGCGTGTAGGACTGGCCTACCGGCGTCCGCGCGAGGGGAGCGGACGCCGGTGTCTGCCGGAGTGCGCCCCCGTCCGGATCCGATCCCGGGGTGCGGCTCCACATCAGTGAGCGGGGAGTTCAGGCATGGGAACGTTCGGTCGCAGACTGCTGCTGGCGGTCGACGCGAAGGGATACGGCGGCGTCGACGTGGTGACGCAGCGCGAGTGGCAGGAGGCGATCCGGCGGTTGCTCGAGGAGGCGGCCGGCGCGGCCGGGCTCGACTGGGAGCAGTGGGCGACACAGGTCGGCGGGGACTCGGTGTTCGCGGTCCTGCCGAAAGGGGCGTCGGAGCCGGATCTCGTGGACCCCTTCATGCGCCAGATGGAGGCCGGTCTGCGCACCTTCAACCGCAACCGGCGCGACGAGGCAAGGCTGCGGCTGCGGGCCGCCGTGCACTTCGGGACCGCCTCACCCGCGGCCAACGGCTTCGAGGGCCGCGCCCCGGTCGAGATCGGCCGGATGCTGGACAGCCGCGTGCTGAAGGCGGCGCTCGCCGCGGCGCCGGCCGCTCAGCTGGCGCTCGCGGTCTCCGCGACGGTCTTCAACGACGTGATCGGCGAGGCGTACACGACGATCCAGCCGCAGGAGTTCCGCGAGGTGCGTATCGCGGAGAAGGAGTACGCGGGGCGGGCGTGGATCCGGGTCCCGGGGTACGACGTGACGTCCCTGGACCTCGGGGAGACGGAGCAACCCGGCGCGGGAAGCAGCGCAGGGGGCGAGGGAAACACAGGGGGCGCGGGGAACGCAGAGGGCGCGAAAGCGGTCGGCGCGCGCCCCCTGAGCGCTCCAACTGCTCCTGGCGACACGGTAGTTCAGGTCATCACCGGAACCGTCAGTGCCCAGGGTGCCGTCTTCGGGATCTCCAAGTGACCTGAGTGACGGCCGAGGATGAACGAGGAACACGAGGAACACAGCGAGCAGCGCGTCCAGGACACACCGGAGGCGCACCACGCGGACGAACCGCAGCCCCAGAACCAGACCCAGAACCAGGCCCAGCAGGACGCGCCCGAGGAGACGGGCCCACCGGCCCCGGCCGGCCCCGCCCCCTCCTCGGAGCAGGTCCATCACAACAACGTCAACCAGTACTTCTACGGCGAACTCGACGCCTCCGGGGCCCAGTTCGGCATCGGCACGGCCGGCTCCGACAACGCCCGGCGCCGCGCCGTGGGCCGTCTCGACGCGGGCGAGGCGGACGCGATCCTCGCGCCCTACGTCAAGCCCGCCTGCTTCGAGGAGGCCGTGCTCGCCCTCGAACAGGACGGGGTGGTGGTCCTGGTCGCGCCTCCGGGAAACGGCAAGCGGTCCGGGGCCGTGGCGCTCGTCGACGCCCTCGCGGAGGGGTCGGAGTACGTCGTGCTCTCCCCCGGCCGCAGCCTCGACGACCTCGCGAGCGGGAAGGTCGCCTTCGAGAAGGGCGTCGGCTACGTCCTGCTCGACCGGATGAGCGAGGACAGCTCCCAGACGGCGGACTTCGACTGGCGGCGGGTGCGCGACACCGTCCGCGAGCACGACGCCCACCTGGTCGTCACCACCGTACGCCCGGTCGAGAGCGGGGTCGTCGAGTCCGTACGGCACGTGCCCTGGCGGCTTCCGGACCTCACCGCCGTACTGCGCGTGCGGCTGGTGCGGGCCGGGTGTGCGCAGGACGCCGTGGAGCGGGCCGTGTCGCTGATGCCCGGCGGGTGCCGGATCGCCGAGGTCGCGGTGGCCGCCGAGCGGATCGCGGGCGGCGCGGCGCCGGACGAGGTCTGGCGGGACTACGGCAGCAGCGCGGCACAGCCCGTGCGCGACTGGTTCGACCAGGACCGTACGCCGCAGGAGTGGGCCGAGGTCACCACGCTGGCCTTCGTCAACGGCGCCGGCTACCGCGACTTCGAGACCTGCCAGGAGCGGCTGGAGGGCTGGGTGGCCCCGGCGTTCCCGGAGCCCGTCACCCAGGAGGAGCAGGCCGAGGCGGCCCGGCGTGCCGTCGACCGCCGGCTGTCGCTGTCCCGCAACGAGCTGATCGCCGCGGAGCAGCGGAAGAACGGCGCGCTCACCCGCACCGCGCTGGTCTTCCCCCACCCCCAGTACCGGCAGTGGGCGCTGGAGGAGCTGTGGACCAAGCGCTCCACGCCGTACTGGAACGGCGTACGGGACTGGCTCACCGAACTCGTCGCCGCCCAGCCGGGGCTCGGGCTCCAGCTGTCCGTCGCGCAGGGGCTCGCGCTGCTCACCCGGCCCGCCTTCGACGAGGTCGCCGACAACTACCTGCATCCCTGGGCGGGCGGCGCGGCCGGTCCCGCCGGGCAGTCGACGGCCGTGCTGGTGCTGCAGTGCATGTGCCTGGACGAGAGCCTCGCCGCCACCGCGCTGGGCGTGGCCCGCGGCTGGGCCCGCTCCTACGACCCGGTGCTGCGGTCGACGGCGGCGGCGGCGTTCAGCGGGGCGCTCGGCGTGCGCTTCCCCACGGACGCGGTGACCAACCTGCTCCGGATGGTCCGCGGCGGCGTCCGGTCCGTGGACGCGGCGTTCGCGCTGGCCGGTCTGGTCGCGGTGCTCGCGGAGTGCGGGCAGGACACGGGCGCGGTGTTCCGGCCGCTCGCGTACCGGCTGCGGGCCCAGCGCGAGACGCTGACCGGGCACCCCAAGGAGAACGTCCTGGGTGCCACGCTGACCGTCCTGCGGGCCCGTGACGCGCGGACCGGGCGGCTGGTGTGCGCGTCGCTGATGGAGCGGGACGACCGGCAGACCGCCACCATCGGCGAGCTGTGGGCGGGCGTACTGGACAACCTGCCGCGCCGGGGGCGGGCCCTGGCGGCCCTGAACGCCACCCTCCGCGAGCTGCCGGCCGTGTCGGAACAGCCCGAGCGGGTGGCCGAACGGTTCGGCAGGGCCCTGGGCGAGGTCCTGCCCCCGGACGACGGCCCGCCGCTGGCCACGGCCCTGCGGCGGGTCGCCGCCCGCGCCGACGAGGCGGCCGCCGCCCTCGTCGAGACCTTCCTTACCGCTGTACTGAGCACGGAGGACTGACAGCCATGGCTGAGAAATACCCGCTCGTCGAGCAGCGGGAGTACGGACGGCCGGACCGGCGCGGCGGCATCTGGCGCAGGCGCGTGACGCGCGGCGACGACGAGCTGCCCAGGGTCGCCGCCCACCATGTGCGGGTGTTCCGGGTCGGCGAGGAGTACGTCGAGGACCACGGGCAGCTGCGGGCCGACGACCCGGTGGTGACCGGGGCCAGCTCGGTCACGGTCGTGGACCGGCGGATCGAGGTGCCCGTCGTCGTGGAGACGCGGATCCCGTCGGCCGAGGCGGGCGACTTCACCGTACGGGCCTGCTTCTACTGCACTGTCACCGACCCGAGCGCGGTCGTGCGGGACGGTGTCACCGATGTGGAGGCGCTGCTGCTCGCCCATCTGCGCGAGGTGCCGGGGCTCACCGAGGACGGCAGCGACCTGCCGGTCGTCGACACGGCCGCCGTGCGCGCCCGGATCGACGCCCGGCTCACCGCGTACCACGAGATGCGGCCGTCCCTGGTGTCGGGGATCCGGGCCCGGCACGGTTCGATCGAGGTCCTGACGCCCGAGGAGATGTCGGCGCACGTCGAGGAGATGGAGCGGGCCCGCCGGGATCGCACGCGCCTGCGCCACCAGGAGGAGATAAAGCAGCAGGCGGCCCTGGACCGGGCCCTGCGCGAGGCCGAACTGGAGCTGAAGCACGAGGAGATCCGCAACCTCCAGGCCATGCGCAAGGAGCGCAACCGGCAGGAGGAGGAGACACTGCGCACCGGCTACGAGCGTGGCGCCGGCGCCGAGCAGCAGGACTACGAGCTGGAGATCGAGCGCAGGCGCAACCGTTTCACCCGGGCCGAGATCGAGGACGACATCAAGCTGATCGGCTCCGACCCGGTCGCCGCCGACTATCTCGCCTGGCGCAACGGCGACATCAGCGCCGACGAGCTGTCCAAGCGGCTGCACGCGGCCGAGGAGCGCTGGGACTCACGCAAGGACGACCGGCTCCGGCTCGACCGCGACTACGAGATGACGCGCCGCGGCCTGGACCGGGACGATCTGCGCTGGCAGGTCGAACGCGAGGACCGGCGCCAGGAGCTGTCCCGCGGCGAGGAGCGGGACGAGGCCTCCGCCCGGCGTCACGAGGCCGCCCGGCGCTGGGACCTGGAGCACGAGGACCGGCTGCGGCAGCGTCACGAGAAGCGCGAGGACGCCAAGGAACTCCAGCGGGACCAGCACGAGCTGGCGAAGCAGCAGCTCAACGTCCGGGCCACGCTGGGCAAACAGGCCATCGACCGGGGCCTGTTCGACAGCACCATGTACGACGCGGGCGCCTTCATCAACAGCGTCGGCGACGTCCCGCCGACCCCGGCCTCCGCGCAGGGGGAGCTGAAGGGCGGGGCGAAGGGCGAGCTGCGCCGGGCGCCCGGACGGACCGCCGAAGCCCCGCCCGCCCCGGCCGACGGCGATGACGCCGACGACTTCGACCCCGTGAACCAGGAGGGGAGCCTTGGCAACTGACACCCCGCTCCGCCCGGCCGACAGCGCGGCCATCGACGAGAACCGGAGCCAGGACGAGAACCGGAGCCAGTCCCGCCCGGCGCCGCCCGCCTCCGGGTGGACACCCCGGCTGCGCCGGCTGATCGGCATCGACGAACCGCTGCTGGACTGGGTGCCGGAGGAGCGTGCCCGCTACACCTGGTACGGCGCGCTCGTCGTCAACACGGCCCTGCTGGGCGCGATCTCCATGGTCCTGGCGCTCTCCAGCTTCCGCTCCGACCTGCCCCTCGCGGCGGTCATCGGCGTCGCCGCCGTCTGGTTCTGGGTGGTCCTGGCCCTGGACAGCTGGCTGGTCTCCAGCACCCACGGCACGACGGTCCGCAAGTGGACGCTGCTGGTGCGCTTCTTCCTGTCGGTGCTGCTCGGCCTGTTCATCGCCGAGCCGATCCTCTTCCAGATCTTCGACAAGGAGATCCGCCAGTCGATAGCCGTCGGCAATGAGCAGAAGGTCGCCGACTACCGGGGCATGCTCGTCTCCTGCAACCCGACTGACGGCGCCTCCACCACCGGCCGCCCCGAATGCGCCCGCTACCAGCTCAAGGTGGAGGGTTCCCCCGCCGAGCTGGCCCGTCAGATCAAGAGCAACGGCGACCGCGTCAAGACCCTGAGCACCCAGGTCGCCGGCATCAACAAGACCCTCAGCGCCAAACAGTCCACCGAACAGCGCCTGTGCGGACCGAAGTACTGGATCTGGCGGGGCGGCGTCCGGGACGTCACCATCACCTGCGAGCGGGCCCGCGCGGCGACCTCGGAGTACGAGAAGAACAGCAAGGTCAAGACGTACGAGAAGCAGCTGGAGGACCTGGTCGCCCAGGGCCAGAAGCTCGCCGCCCGGAAGGACGGGGCCGCCGACGACTACCAGCCGCTGCTCCAGAAGGCCGTCGACGACAAGACCCGGCAGCGGGCCGCCGATCTGGACACCGACGGCATCCTCACCCGGGCGGCCGGCCTCAAGCAGGTCGCCGAGTCGGACGGCTTCGCTCTCTTCCTGACGATCGTGCTGCACCTGCTCCTGCTCTGTCTGGACGCCATGCCCGTCCTGGCCAAGGTCCTCAGCGGCGCCACGACCTACGACACCCTCCTCGGCGCCCGCCACCGGGCGAGCCGCAAGCTGTACGCCGAGGAGCTCCAGGTCCAGCACACCTGCGCCCGCATGGAACACGACGTCCAGCGCCACCGGGTGGAGTGGGACACGAACGACCGCATGCGCCGCCTGGAACAGCAGCACCAGCGGGCCCAGGCCGAGCGGGTGGCCCAGGAACGGGCGGAGCTGGAGGCGAGGATGGGGCGGATCATGCGGGCGCGAGGGGTGTGAGGCCCGCTTGATCCGGAAACGCTTCGAAAGATTCGAGTAACGGAATCCACGAATCCGGCTGGAATGCCACCCCTTCCCCCATCACGCCCGACTCACCCAAGCCCCTAACTGGCCTTCCACCAGCGCGAATACATCACCACCCCACCACACCTCCCAGCGAACCTTTCGCAACAAGCAACGAAACTATTGACAGTTGGCAGGGCCAGGCCAACACTCCCGGGTGACGAGCACCCCCGTCCACCCCACGAGGACGATGGAGGAAGCACACCCATGAGCAACGCACTCAGCCGCTTACGGCTGCTCATCAGCAGCGCCTGCACGATGCTGCTGGTCACGCTGGCCGTCCTGGCCCTGCCGGGCACCGCCCACGCCGACACGGTCGTCACCAGGAACCAGACGGGCACCCACAACGGCTACTACTACTCGTTCTGGACCGACAGCCAGGGCACGGTCTCCATGAACCTGTCCGCCGGCGGCAGTTACAGCACCTCATGGCGCAACACCGGGAACTTCGTCGCCGGCAAGGGCTGGGCCACCGGCGCCCGCCGCAGCGTCACCTACTCCGGCACCTTCAACCCGTCCGGCAACTCCTACCTGACCCTCTACGGCTGGACGGCGAACCCGCTCATCGAGTACTACATCGTCGACAACTGGGGCACGTACCGGCCCACGGGAACGTACAAGGGCACCGTCACCAGCGACGGCGGCACCTACGACATCTACAAGACCACGCGCTACAACGCCCCGTCCGTCGAGGGCACGAAGACCTTCGACCAGTACTGGAGCGTGCGGCAGTCGAAGCGGACGGGCGGCACGATCACCGCGGGCAACCACTTCGACGCCTGGGCCCGGGCCGGGATGCCCCTGGGCAACTTCAAGTACTACATGATCATGGCGACCGAGGGTTATCAGAGCAGCGGCAGCTCCAGCATCACGGTGCGCTGACGATGGCCGCCACACACCGCGTCGCGCTGCTGACCGCCCTGGTGACGGCGGCGGCAGCCACGCTCACCGCGACCACCGCCACCGCCGCCCCGGCGCGAGCCGCCGCCTGCGGCGGATACGTCGGACTCACCTTCGACGACGGCCCCTCCGGCAACACGACAAGACTGCTCAACGCGCTCCGGCAGAACGGGCTGCGGGCCACCATGTTCAACCAGGGCCAGTACGCCGCCGCCAACCCGTCCCTGGTGCGGGCCCAGGTCGCCGCCGGCATGTGGGTCGGCAACCACAGCTACACGCACCCGCACCTGACCCGGCTCGGCCAGGCGCAGATCGACTCGGAGATCTCCCGGACCCAGCAGGCGATCGCCAACGCGGGAGGCGGCACCCCGAAACTGTTCCGCCCGCCGTACGGCGAGACCAACGCGACGGTGAAGTCGGTCGCGGCCCGGCACGGCCTGACCGAGATCATCTGGCACGTCGACTCCCAGGACTGGAACGGCGCGAGCGCCGACGCGATCGTCCAGGCCGCAGGCCGCCTCACCAACGGCCAGATCATCCTCATGCACGACTGGCCCGCCAACACCCTCGCGGCCGTCCCCCGCATCGCCCAGAACCTGACGGCCCGCGGCCTGTGCGCGGGGATGATCTCCCCGCAGACGGGACGCGCGGTGGCGCCCGGCTGAGGGCCCTCCAGGAACGGCGCGATGGCGCACCCGGGCCATCGCGCCACTCTGGCCGTAGGCGCGCGTACTTGAGTACGCGTGCTCATGACTGGCCCGCCCCGCCCCCGTGACCATGGGCGTATGAAGAATCGGGGAATGGTTTCCGCAGGGGTCGCGCTCGTGCTCGGTGTGCCTGTTGCCGCTTGGGGGCTGATGGGGCAGCAGAACTACGACGGGTTGCCGGCGAGTGAGCTCGACTACGCCTACCGGCCGTGGGACATCGGGGACGGTGTCGCGGCGGTCGTCGGCGGGCTCGCCCTGGTGCTGGCGGGGGCCGGTGCCGCGGTGCTCGTGCGGGCGGCGCGGAGTGGGGCGCTGGACCGGCGCTGGTGGGGGGTGCTCGGGCCGCTCGTGGTCGTCGGGCTGCTGGCCGGTGTGGGCTGGCGGATCCTGACCGCGGGGGTGATCGGCGCCAACATCGGAGCCGGGATGCTGGTCATCTTCGGTACGCCGGTCGCCGCGGGGCTGCTGCTGTGGGCTGTAGGACGCGGTGTGTGGCTGGCGACGCGGGGGCACGGGGGCGGCGACGGCGGGTCCGGGCGTCTGGGCGGGATCTCACCGCGCGGCGTGTGACGGCCGGGCGGGTGGCCGAAACGCCACGGTGGTGAGCTGCGGGGACGGACAACTTCACTGTCCGGCCAGGAGGTTCGCCTAGGTTGGTGAACCGGACCCCCTTCCCCACCCCCCAGGAGGCCCTGCCGTGCTCGACGACAGCGTGCGTGCCCGCATCGACACCTCCAAGCCGCACTCGGCCCGCTTCTGGAACTACTTCGTCGGCGGCAAGGACAACTACGAGGTCGACCGCGAGATCGGTGACCAGATCAAGTCGATCTTCCCGGGCCTGGTCGACGTGGCGGTCACGAGCCGCCGCTTCCTGGGACGGGCCGTCCGCCATCTCGCCGAGGAGCAGGGCATCCGGCAGTTCCTGGACATAGGCACCGGGTTGCCGACCGCCGACAACACGCACGAGGTCGCCCAGCGCGTCGCACCGGACGCCCGGATCGTGTACGTCGACAACGACCCCATCGTGCTGGCCCACGCCAACGCGCTGCTCACCAGCACGCCCGAGGGCAGGACCGCGTATCTGGACGCCGACCTGTACGACCCCGATGCCGTCCTGGAGGCCGCGGCGGGCACGCTCGATCTGTCCCGGCCGGTCGGGCTGATGATCCTCAACACGCTGGGGCATGTCGCCGAGTACGAGCGGGCGCATGAGCTGGTGCGGCGGCTGATGGCGGGGTTGCCCGCCGGCAGCCACCTGGTGATCAGCGACAGTACGGCCACGAGTGAGGGCATGATCGCGGCGTCGGAGGCGTACAACTCGAGTGGGGCGGTGCCGTATTACGTCCGGCCTGTTGCCGAGATCGCCGGATTCTTCGATGGGCTCGAGCTGGTGCGGCCGGGGGTGGTGCGGGTTTCGGAGTGGCGGCCTGAGGTGTCCGACGTTGATACGGCTGTGGATGCGTACTGCGGTGTTGGGCGCAAGCTGTAGCGGTTCGTGGCCCAGTGACGCGCCGTGGGGGCTGGTCGCGCCCACGCGGCGGAGCCGCATATCGGATACAGCCCCGCCCCTGAAAGACAAGGGCGTTCGCCCATCCGAGGTCTTTCACCTCAGCCACCCACAGACCCCGGACGATAATCAGGGAATGATCGCCCCTCCCCCCGCCCCCGAGCCGCGCAGCCGTCTGGTCGGGGATCTTCTCGCGGTCGGTGAGGCGTACTCGCTCGTGCTCTCGGGCGGGTACGCGATGCTGGCGCACGGGCTGGTGGAGCGGGCCGGGCCGGATGTGGACGTGGCCACCGAGCACCCCGCCTGGATGGACGCCATCGCCGGCACCGTCCGGGCCGGGCTGGTGGCGCGCGGCTGGCTCGTGCAGACCCGGGAGACCGAGCCGCTGTCCGCCCAGTTCCTCGTCACGGACGCGGCGACCGGGCAGGAGTACGACGTCGGCGTCCACAAGGAGGTGCTGTGGCGCCCGCCCGTGCGGACGGAGCTCGGGCCCGCGCTCGCCCTCGACGACCTCGTCGGCACCCGGGTGCGGGACCTGGCCGACCGCGGGCTCGCCCGCGACCTGGTCGACGTACACGCCGCCTCGGTCCGCTGGAGCCACCCCGAACTCGAGGAACTCGGCCGCCGCCACGCCCCCGACACCTTCGACCTCGCCGACCTCCAGGCCCGGCTGACCGGCACGGACTGGATCGACGACCGGGCGTTCACCGTCCATGGTCTCGAGGTCTCCGCCGTCGCCGGACTGCGCCGCTGGGCGCAGGAGTGGGCCGACGACATCGCGGAACGGCTCATCGAAGGAGAGGCCCCGGACGAGGAGTGACCGGTACGCCGTCGATCGGGCCGAGGGCTGTCCGACCGCTCGGTACCCTGACCCGATGGGGAACGGGGCAGGCGGGCAGGTGGGTGTCGTCGCCGCGCTGGTGCGGGCGGCGTTCCTGGTGGACGGTGTCTACGCGGAGGCCAGCCGGGCGTACGGGCTGACGCCCCAGCAGGGACAGCTGCTGTGCGTGCTGATGCCGCAGCCGTACGGGATGGGAGAGCTCGGGGACACGCTCGGGCTGGCGAAGTCGAGCCTGACCGGCCTGGTGGACCGGACGGTGCGGCGGGGGCTGGTGCGGCGGGAGGCCGATCCCCGGGACGGCCGGGCCGTGCGGGTGGGGCTGACGGAGGAAGGGGCCTCGCTCGCCGGGAGGTTCTACGCCGAGACCGTACGCCGGATGGAGGCCCTGCCGTCGGGGCTCAACGGCGTCGAGCGGGAGCGGCTGGCCGTGCTGCTGTCGCGGGTCGTCGTCGACAACGAGGTTCCCGAGGTGTTCGTGGAGGCGGAGAGGGGCCTCGGCGCCGAGTAGCCGAGTAGCCGAGATCCCGGATCCCCGATCCCCGATCCCCGATTCCCCCGGGTCATGCCTCGCGCGCCATGGCTGCGACCGCCCGGTCCTCGCGCCTGCCCGCCGCCATCAGGGACAGCGTCACCGCCGTCGACATCGTGGCCATCGCCGTCATCGCCACCGCCGGTGAGGCCAGTTGGGCCACGGAGCCCGCGAGCGCGGCGGCCACACCCTGCATCGTGAGCATGCCCGCCGAGTGCAGGCCCAGGGCATGGCCCGTCAGGGCGTCCGGGGTCAGGGCCACCAGGCGCTCCTGCTGCACGAGGCTCGCGCCGAAGCCGACGGAGGCCAGCGTGACCGCGGCAGCCGCGAGCGGGAGCTGAGGGTTCAGGAGGAAAGGCACGTACGGGACGGCCAGGAGCAGCAGGAGCGGGAAGCCGAGACGGGGGCGCAGCCGCGGTGGGACCAGACGGCCCACCAGTACGTCCCCGGCCAGCATGCCCAGCGCGGCACAGGCGAACAGGGTGCCCGCGGAGGCGGGGGCGTAGGAGACGTAGAGGGATTCGCAGCCGACGATCAGGCCGTTGGGGATCCACAGGGCCAGATAGACCTGGCGGCGGGGCGCGGACGACCACAGCAGCGCGTTGGCGCGCCAGGTCGCCGCGACCGAGGGGCGGCCCGTCGTACGGGGCGGGCGGCGGGTGAGGCCCAGGCGGACGACCGCGGCCGCCACGGCGTACAGCGCGGCGGCCACCAGCAGGGACACCCGTGGGGACAGCAGCGCCACCAGGGCGCCACCGGTCGCGTAGCCGGTGATCTGCATCAGGCCGCTCATCATGTTGAAGACCGAGCGGCCCAGCAGATAGCCGTCCTTGGCGAGGATCTCGTTCAGCAGACCCCAGCGCACTCCCCCGCCCACCGACTCCACCAGCCCCTTGGCCAGCACGATCACGAAGAGCGCCCAGACCGGAAGGCCGGGCAGGGCCAGGGCGGCCGTGGCCGCGGCGAAGAGCAGGGGCAGGGCCGTCAGGGCCGCGCGCGGGGGCAGGCGGTCGGCCGCTGAGAGCAGGAACGTCGCGCCCAGCACCTGCGCCAGCGACGAGCCGAACATGCTCACCGCGGACAGCAGCGGCGACTCGGTCGCCCGGTACACCAGAGTGCCCAGGGCCAGGCCGCCCATCGTCTGGGCCACCGTCTGGGCGGACGCGGCCAGGAAGAACGGGGTGAACTCGGGCGTGCGGAACAGTTCGCGGTAGCTGCGCATGCGCGGAGTCTCCGACGGCCCGGAAGGCGCGGTTATTGTTTCGCGCAGGGGCGAAACATCGGGGGGCGCGGTGGGCTGGTGGCAGGTCAACGCCGACACCCTGGCCGGGAGCCGGTTCGTGCTCTCCCCGCTCGCCGAGACCTTCGCCTGCCTCCAGTTGCTGCACCGGGGCACCCCCGCACACCCCGGTGAACGGGCCTGGCTGCGTGACCATCTGCCCGGCTACCGGGCCCGTCTGGCCGCCGACCCCGTGACCGCGCTGCTCGTCCGCGCCGGACTGGGCCGGTCCTGGATCGCCGACTTCCTCACGCCGACCCCGAGGAGCGGGGAGACCTTCGAGGAAGGGGTGGCACGGGTGCGGGCGGCCCGTCCCGGCGAGTCCCGGGCCAACCTGCGGATCTCCCTCGCCGGCCCGCTCCCCGCGGCCTTGGACCGGGACGACCTCCCCGAGCGGGCGGCCGGCCTGCTGTCCTACGTCTGGACGGAGGCCGTACGACCGGACTGGGACCGGCGCCGGCGGGTGCTGGAGGCGGACGTGGTCGCCCGGACCGCGCAGGTGAGCCGGGGCGGCTGGGCGGCGGCGCTGGACACACTGCGACCGGGCCGGACCCGGTGGCTGGGCGACAACCGGCTCCAGGTGAATCTGCACGAGTACCCGCCTCGCGAGATCTCGGGCGCCGAGCTGCTGTTCGTGCCGGTCACGCCGAAGACCGGCTGGGTGTCCTGGGAGGAGCCCGACCGGTACGCGGTGGTCTACGCGTGCGCGGGCGCGCTCGCCGACCCCGGCGGCAGTCCCGTGCCCGCGAGCCTCGGCGCGCTGCTCGGCACGGCCCGCGCCGGTGTGCTGGTCCGGCTCGGCTCCCCCTTGAGCACCAGCCAGCTGGTCGCCGTGACCGGGCAGGGGCTCGGCTCGGTGGGGCGGCATCTGCGGGTGCTGCTGGATGCCGGCCTGGTGGAGCGGCGGCGGGCGGGCAGGTCGGTGCTGTATTCGCGGACGGCGGCGGGGCAGGTCCTGGTCGACGCGGTGGAGGCCGGGAACCGGGCCGGCACGCGGCGGAGCTAGGCTCCGGGCATGACGACTACCAACGGTTCCTCTCCCCTCGATGTCGAGATCGGTGCGCTGCAGGGCGGTTCCGCCGACCTGTCCCAGTACGCGGGCAAGGCCGTGCTCGTGGTGAACGTCGCCTCCAAGTGCGGCCTGACCCCGCAGTACACGGGGCTCGAGAAGCTCCAGGAGCAGTACGCGGAGCGCGGCTTCACCGTCCTCGGCGTGCCCTGCAACCAGTTCCTCGGGCAGGAGCCCGGCAGCGCCGAGGAGATCGCCGAGTTCTGCTCGGCGACGTACGGCGTGACCTTCCCGCTGACCGAGAAGGTCGACGTCAACGGCGACGACCGGCACCCGCTGTACGACCGCCTGACCGGCTTCGCCGACGCCGAGGGGCACAGCGGCGACATCCGCTGGAACTTCGAGAAGTTCCTCATCGGCCGGGACGGCCAGGTCGTCGCCCGCTTCTCGCCGCAGACCGAGCCGGAGTCGGCCGAGGTCGTGACGGCCGTCGAGGCCCAGCTGGGCTGAGGCCCGACCCGGTTGACCTTGCCCCTGGGGCAGGCCCGAGCGTCCTCGTCACCGGGCGGAAGAGCCGCCCGGTGACGGAGGATGCCGTGGTGGACGTACCGGACCGGGAGCTGCTCACCATCGGGTCGTTCGCCGCGCGCGCCCGGCTCTCGGCCAAGGCCCTGCGGCTGTACGACCGGCTGGGGCTGCTCGCCCCGGCGCATGTCGACGAGGCGACCGGCTACCGCTACTACCGTGCCGGCCAGGTCGAACGGGCCCGGCTCGTGGCGATGCTGCGGCAGCTGGACATGCCGCTCGCCCGGATCGCCGAGGTGGTCGCGGCGGATGACGGGCCCACGGCGGCCGCTCTGCTCGGCGCGTACTGGGCGGACGTCGAGGCACGGGTCGCGGGGCAGCGGACGCTCGCCGAGTACCTCCGTGGACGACTGTCGGGGAGGAGCTCCGAGATGTACGAGAAGTTCGCGGTCGAGACGGTGGAGGTGCCCGGGCAGGTGGTGATCACCGAGACCCGGCATGTGCTGGCGGGCGAGCTGCCCACCTGGATCGGGTCGTCACTGGGCCGGCTGGAGTCGGCGGCACGGGAGTGCGGCGGCATCGCTGCGGCGCCGTTCGTCGTCTACCACTCCGAGGTGTCGATGGAGAGCGACGGGCCTGCCGAGGCCTGTGTGCCCGTGGCCGACGAGGCGGCGGCCCGGGCGTGGGCCGAGAAGCACGGCCGGGCCTGGGGGACGAAGGTGCGGGTGGACCCCGCCCAGCGGCTGGCCTACACCCGGATCACCAAGGCGCAGGTGGCCCATCCGCAGATCATGGCGGCCTTCGAGGCCGTGGAGGAGTGGATCGCCCGGGAGGGTCTGGAGCAGGCGGGCCCGTGCCGGGAGGTGTACTTCGCCGACTGGGGGGCGGCGGGGGCCGGGGATCCGGTGTCCCGGTGAGCTGAGCCCTCTTCGGAGCCGGGCACGAGCGGAGCCCTCTCGGCAAGGACGGCGATGCTGGTCGAGAGGGCTCTGTCGGTGGTGCTTGTGCGGTTGTCGAGCGCGAGGTCAGGCCTTGACCGAGGTCACGAAGGCGTTCCACGCGTCGGCGGGAAACGCCAGCTTGGGGCCTTCGGGGATCTTGGTGTCGCCGAGCTCCAGGGCCGCTTCGACGGTCGACCTGACCATCACGCACGCGCCGTTGTTGTTGGTGTAGGAGGACGTCGTCCACGTTTCCGTGGCGCCCAGACGAATTGCCATGTTCGCTCCGTAGCCAGTTGCGTTTACGCCAACCCGTGCTGGTGGTTGGCGTGATCGACGCTACTCGCCAACATCCTCGTTCGGAGCAGCCATTCACTCGACTGGATGGCATATTCCAGGGGAGACTTCCAGTCAGGCGTGTCAGGGGTGTAGCATCCCGCGCTTTGCCCGATGGAAGGTCACTTCTCCCCGAGTCAGCCGCGCGCGTACTCCTTCGCCACCCGCTCGATGAGCTGCCGCGACTGGTCCACGTTCAGCGACTGGGCGCGCAGATGCTCGTACATCACCGTGTACTTCTGCACGTCCAGCGGCTTCTCCAGGTACAGGTCGCTGGTGACGCCCTCGATGTAGACCACGCTCGAGTCGGCCGCGTCGGCGAACTCCAGGATCGAGTACTGGCCGTTGATGCCGGCGTGCGCCCCGACCTCGAACGGCAGGACCTGCACGGTGATGTGGGGCAGCTGGGACATCTCGACGAGGTGCTCAAGTTGTTCGCGCATCACCGGGCGGCTCCCGACGATCCGGTGCAGGGACGCCTCGTCCAGGACCACCCAGAGCCGCAGCGGGTCCGTCTCGGCGGTGATACGGCCCTGGCGGCGCAGCCGGACCTCGACGCGCTTGTCGTTGTCGGCCTCCGACGCCTCGGGCGAGCCGCCCCGGATGATGGCCTCGGCGTACGCACGCGTCTGCAACAGGCCGGTGATGATCTGGGGTTCGTAGACTCTGAGCGACTCGGCGTCCGTCTCCAGGCCGATGTAGACGCTGTAGGGGATGTCTCCGAAGGCGTGCCACCAGCCCTGCTGCCGCGAGTCCTTGGCCATCTGCATCAGCGAGTCGACGATGCGCTGGTCCTCGACCTCGTAGACCCCGCACAGATCGCGCACGTCACGCTGGCTGATGCTGCGCCGGCCGTTCTCCAGCCTGCTGATCTTCGACTGCGACACCAGCAGCCGCTCGGCGACCTCTTCGGCCGTCATGCCCTTGAGCTCGCGGAGCCTGCGGAGCTCCTGGCCCAGCCGGCGCCGCCTGACGGTGGGATTGACATTGGACGCCACGGGACGTGCACCTCCGGCTGCGTGCCTCTACTTTGCGTATCTGCTGTTGAGCAGACTGCCACCAAGGTGCTTACTACCGCTGGGAAACGGTGGATATGCGACGGGTACACGCCAGTTCGGACAGGCACGCCGAGCGGGGCGGGGAGAGTGTGTGCTCTCCCCGCCCCGCTCGGACAGCGGCTCCCGTGACCGGGTCGTGGGTGCGGCGGCGTGACTGTGGTGTGGCGTCGTGCCGGTGGTGCGGCGCGGCTCAGTGGGCCGGGACGCGGGCCATGCTTCCGCGGTGCGGCTGCATCGGAACACCGCGGGCGGGTTCCGCTGCGGACCTGGCTCCGCCGGCGGCCTGGCGGCCGGGCGGTGCCGGGTTGCGGCGCGGCTGCGCGGCCGCGCCGTTCTGGACGTCCATCACGGCGTGCGCGACGAGACCGCCCATGGGGTCGTGCCTGATCAGGTCCCGCAGCCGGGACCGGGACGAGCGTCCCTCGTTCCCCGGGTACAGGTGCTTGCCGAGGCCGACCGCGTGTGCCAGGGCGGCGAGCGCGGCGGTCCGCGGGTCCGGCGGTACGCCGGTGCGGATCGCGGAATCCAGCCTGGCCCTGATCTCCCGGCTGATTTCGGTGTCCGTCGCCTGGTAGCGAGTCGTCGGCAGCACTCCGCACATCTGGCCGGCCACGGCATGCACCATGCCGCACCGCTCCAGATGCGAGAGGTAGGTCTGGCGCAGCCCGAGACGCGGCCCGCCAATCCAGTGGACGGCCCGCACGGGAGCGCCACGCCTTCGCAGCAACTCCAATGCGCAGTCCAGTGTTGGATCTCCAGTCGGCCGTGGTGCCACCACGGCGATACGATCCCCGTCTGGGGCTATCCGTCCGGCCAGCGCCAGCTCTACTAGCTGTGCTCCGGCCAGACCGAGGTCGAGCGACTGCGGCTGTGCAGTGGTACCCGTGGTCGGGTCCAATGCCAGCAGCAGAAGCTCCTCCGGAAGTGTTCTGCGGCTCCTGCCCATCCATGCCTCCCCGCGTGGATGAAAGACAGGGTGACCCCTCTCACATTGGTCTGTCGAGGGTGCGTGACCGGTTCGTAGTGGAACCAGTAGGTATGTCGTTCTCGTCTACCGGTTCGGTTCGACCCGTACACAGGACACTGGTACATGGTTCGGACAGCGCCGGGGAGCGGTGTCACGGCGGCGGTTCACGGTTCGTTACGCGTACGCGGGGAGTGCGGCGCGAGGAGGAGGCATCGGTGGCGGGCGAGTCCCCCGACAGGTCGAAGAAGCGCGAGTCGTCGGAACGAAAGACGTCGGGGAGCGCGAGTCCGGTTCCGGAAGCCAGGAGCGAGGCGTCCGGCGAAGCGCGTGATCCGCGCCTCGCGGTGGCCCGGGACGCGGAGAAGTCCTCCGCACGCGGTGGCGTCGATACGGCGACCCGCGTGTTCTCCGTACGCACCTCGGACGAGCCGACGGACACGCCGCCCGAGGCCGCCGATCCCAAGCAGCCCACGGACGCGACGCCTGACGCCGAGGAGGGCGCGGCGGGTGATGAGTCCCAGGAGCCCGCGGAGGCGTCCGCGGAGGACGGGGACGCCGACGGGGACGTCGGCTCCGGTCGGGGTGACGACACCGCGGGCAGTGACGGGCGGCTGCGGGACGCGGTGGCCGCGTGGGTCGCGTCGGCGGACGCGGACGAGGACAAGGAGCCCGTCGCCGCCGAGGATCGGGACGAGCGCGCTGAGAGCGCCGGGAAGGACTCCGGGGACGACCGGGAGGCCGCCGAGAGCACTGCCGAGCCCGCGAAGGCCACGGAGGCCGAGACGGACGACCAGGAGGCCGAGAGCTCGGACGAGCTTGCCGAGGCCGACGCGGACGCCCGGAACGCCGAGAGCGCGGACGAGCCCGCGGAGGCCGAGACGGACGACCACGACGCCGAGAGCGCGGACGAGCCCGCGAAGGCCGACGCGGACGCCCGGGACGGCCAGGAGGCCGCTGAGAGCGCGGACGAGGGCCCGGACGGGTCTGCGGACGCCCCTGGGGACCTGGAAGCCGCGGAGGAGGCGTCCGAGGACGCCGAGGCGAGCCGGGACGAGGACGCCGAGGACGCCGAGCCCGAGGCGGACCGTTCCTCCAGCACCGGCGACACGGACACGGACGCCCCCGAGGCCGACACCGACAGCGAGCCGGACACCATCGCGCCCGGGGCCGACACGGAGCCCGACGAGGCCGAGGAGTCCGACGGGACGGCGAGTGACGCCGACGGCACCACGAAGGCCGACAGCGCGGCGGACACCGACGACGAGACGGCCAAGCCCAAGGACCCGCGCGCGACCGAAGACACGGCTGACAGCGACGACAAGGCCGCCGAGCCCAAGGACCCGCGCACCACCGACGACGACGAAGCCGCGGCGAAGGCCGACAAGGCCGACGACGCGACTGACACCGACGACAAGACCGCCACGCCCAAGGACCCGCGCACCACTGACGACGACGAAGCCGCAGCGAAGGCCGACAAGGCCGAAGGCGCGGCGAAGGCCGACGACGCCGAAAGCGAAGGCGAAGGCGAAGGCGAAGGCGAAGGCACCGGTAAGGATTCGGAGAAGGATCAGGAGCCGGGCGACGGCGACAGCCCCGCCGAGCCTGTTGTCGATCAGCCCACCGCCGTCTTCAAGGCGCCGCGGCCGGCGGTCGATCAGCCGACCACGATGTTGAAGATCGGGGGCGCGGCCAAGGGCAAGGACGCCCCCGAGAAGGACGCCGAGCGGACCAGTAAGTTCGTCGCGCTCAAGCAGCTGGACGACCCGGCGACGAAGAAGCCGGCCGCGCCCGCCCCGGCCCCCGCCGAAGCCACCGCCCCCGTCCCCACCGTCAGCCCCGAGCGGACCACGCAGCAGCCGTTGCCGCCGCGGCCGCCGCTCGACATGCTGGCCGAGCTGACGAACACCCCGCCGCCCCCGGACACCCCGCTGCGGACGGCCGTACGGCGGGTGAAGATCTGGACGCCGCTGGCGCTGCTGCTCGTGATCGTCTTCGCGGTCGTGCAGAGCGTGCGCCCGCTGCCGACGCCCACGCTCGAGCTCACCGCGAAGGACAGCTACACCTTCGAGGGCAGCAAGGTCGACATCCCCTGGCCGGCGGACGGCCAGGCCGCGCTGGACGTGCAGGGCATCGGGACGTTCGGCTCGTCCGGCGAGCAGAAGCCCGTGCCGATCGCGAGCGTCGCCAAGGTCATGACCGCCTATCTGATCCTGCGCGAGCACCCGCTGAAGAGCGGTGAGGACGGGCCGAAGATCGAGATCGACCAGGCCGCCGAGGACCAGTCCGACGCCGGCCAGGAGTCCACCGTCAATGTGACGAAGGGCGACAAGATCACCCAGCGGGAGGCTCTGGAGAGCATCCTGATCGCGTCCGCGAACAACGTGGCGCGACTGCTGGCCCGCTGGGACGCGGGGTCCGAGAAGGCGTTCGTGCAGAAGATGAACGACGCCGCCAAGGACCTCGGCATGAAGAACTCGACGTACACCGACCCCTCGGGCCTGAACAACACCACCGTGTCCACCGCCGTGGACCAGGTGAAGCTCGCCCGGGCCGCCATGGAGCAGCCCGCCTTCCGCGAGGTCGCGGCGATGATGTCGTACGTCGACTACAAGGGCGTCAAGCACGACAACTGGAACCGTCTGGTCGGCTCCAACGACGTCACCGGCATCAAGACCGGCACCACCACCTCGGCGCTCGGCAACCTCGTCTTCGCGGCGAAGAAGGACGTCGACGGCGAGACCCACCGGGTCATCGGCGCCGTGGTGCGCCAGCCGGCCGGCGGTCCGGACAACACGATCCTGGGCGCCGCGCTGCACGAGGGCGACCGGCTGATCCGGGCCGCGCAGGGCGCGCTGGAGTCGGCGACGATCCTGAAGAAGGGCGACATCGTCGGGTACGCCGACGACGGTCTCGGCGGCCGTACTCCGGTCGCCGTCACCGAGGACGTCACGGCCGTCGGCTGGGCGGGCCTGTCCGTCAAGCTGACGTTCGCCGCGGACGAGCTGCCGCACACGGCCAAGGCAGGCCAGAAGGTGGGCACGCTCACCGTCGGTGACGGCAGCACCAGCGCGGTCAAGGTTCCCGTCGCCCTCCAGAAGGACCTCGTGGAGCCGGGCTTCGCCGACAAGCTCACGCGCATCGGCTGAGCCGGGACACCCGACCGCACCACCGCACCCCGCCGACGGCGGCCCGTCCGGGCTCCGCTCGGCGGGGTGCGTGCTAGCGTCCCGAATCGGGGCAGGTCGCCGTCCGCGGCGGCGCGGCCGCGAACCGAGGGTGAACGGTACGCGGCCGGGAAGCAGAAGCTGAGAACAGAAGACGGGACACGGGGAGTGCCTTTCAGTGGCCACTGCGGAGCCGACACGCACCGAGAACGCCGATCCGGGCCCGGGATCCGGCCCGCGAATAGGCATGCCCACGACGCGGGAGACCGACGAGCGGGACGCTGACGGCACGACCGGCCGTGAGCGCGACACCCGGCTGCGGACCGCCGTACTGACGCTGCGTGAGCGCATGCTGCGCCACCCCGTCCTGTCCGTCACCGGCCTCGCCGGAGTGCTCCACGTCGTCTGGTTCTTCACGTTCGCGAACAGCGGCGGTGACCTCGCCGCGCAGGACGCGTGGGCCGAGTTCGTCGGCCGGCACCCTGACTCGGCGTACAACCTCGCCTGGTACGGCGGGATGCACCCGGTGTCGTACAGCGTCGTGTCGCCGTATCTGATGTCGGTGCTCGGCGTGCGGACGACGATGATGATCGCGGGGACGGTGTCGGCCGGGCTGCTGACGCTGCTCCTGCTGCGCAGCAGGTCCGTCCGCAACCCCCTGTGGGCGTCGCTTGCGGGCGTGTTCGGGCTGTTCTGCAACGCGGTGTCCGGGCGGGTGACGTTCGGTCTCGGCATGATGTTCGCGCTCGGCGCGGTCGCCGTCGTGTTCTGCTGGCCGTACAGGTGGCGTTACAAGCGCTGGGCGAAGGCCCTGGGCGCGGCGCCGCTGGCCGCGCTGGCCACCATGGCGTCGCCGGTCGCGGGTCTGTTCGTGGGCCTGGTGGCGGTCGCGCTGTTCCTGCAGAAGCGGCGGCCGGGCGCGTGGGCGCTGGGGCTGGCGCCGACTGCGGTGGTGGCGGTGTCGGCGCTGCTGTTCCCGTTCTCGGGGACGCAGCCGATGATATTCGGCTCGGTGATCCTGCCGGTCGCGTTCTCGGCCTGCGCCTACTTCCTGGTGCCGAAGGACTGGAAGACGGTCCGGCTGACGGCGGCGGTGTACGGTCTGGGCGTGGTGCTGGTGTGGCTGATCAGCTCCCAGATCGGGTCCAACATCACGCGTCTCGCGATGCTGTTCGCCGGGGTCGCGCTGGTGGCCGCGCTGCCGTACACGGTGCCGCGCGGCCGCAGGTGGTACGCGGCCGTGGTCGCGCTGGCCGGCTTCACCGTGTGGATCGGCTTCAAGACGGTCGACGACATCGTGCACACCGCCCCGGCGGCGTCCTGGTCACGCGAGCTGGCGCCGCTGCTCAACGAGTTGCAGGAGGTCGGCGCCGAGAAGGGCCGGGTCGAGGTCGTCCCCGCCCGCTCCCACCGCGAGGCTTCCGCCCTGGCCCCCTACGTCAACCTGGCCCGCGGCTGGAACCGCCAGGCCGACATGGAGCGCAACCCCCTCTTCTACGACGACACGCTCAACTCGGCGAATTTCCGCGAGTGGCTGCAGCGCTGGGCGGTGCACTACGTCGTGCTGCCCAAGGGCGAGCCGGACGGCGACGGCGGGGTGCGGGAACGGGCGCTGGTGCAGCGCGGGCTGCCGTATCTGACCCAGGTCTGGGGCGACGCCAACTGGCAGCTGTTCAAGGTCACCGACCCCACCCCGCTGGCCGAGCCGAACACGGTCGTCGAGCGGGCCGAGCAGGGCGAGATGGTGCTCCGGGTGAAGAAGCCGGGCCGGATCCTGGTCCGTATCCCGTACACGCCGTGGCTGAGCGTCGTCGACTCCGAGGGCAAGAGCCTGAAGCCGCCGCGGGAGACGGAGGAGTCCAGGAACCGTCCCGAGGACGAGCCGAAGACGTACGTCAACGTCAACGGCTGCCTGATGGACACGGAGGAGGACGAGCAGGGCGTGCGCTGGACGGAGCTGCTCGCACCGAAGGCGGGGACGTACCGGCTGGCGGCGCCGTACCAGTTCCCCCGGGGGCTTCCCTGCCCGCAGGAGCTGCGCTGACCGGCTGATTTCTCAGCGGAGCCGGTCCACGTAGGTGTCCGTGCCCGGCACCGTGGGGATGAACGGTGCCAGCAGTTCCAGCCTGCCGAGTCCCGACTCCGCCACCGCCGCGTCGAGGCCCGTGAAGTGGGCCTCCCAGCATTCCCTCGGGTCCGTCTGGAGGAACCACAGGAGGGTCAGGCGGGTGTCGACGCCCTCGACCTGCTTGACGTAGGTCATGCGGTCGCCGGGGAGCGGGGTCGGGCGGAAGGCCGTCACCATGGCCGCCGGGGAGCCCGCCAGGCGCTTGGGAAGGTGGCGCGAGCGCAGCCACTCCAGGAGTTCGGAGCGTTGCTCGGGGGTGTCGGCCTCGACGACCTGGAGGACCAGGCCGGCGTAGGGGTGGTCGAGGGCGTGCTGGTCCCTCGGGCCCGCCGCGCCGTCCCGGTACACGGTCGCCTCGTGGTCCTGGAACGCGGTGAGGACATGGGTGCGGTCCTGGTAGACGCGGCCGTCGCGGTTGAGGCGCTTGTTGATGGCGACCGTCCAGCGCATGTGGTCGTCGTAGCGGCCGGCGGTGATCCAGTACGTGGAGAGGTAGCAGCCCGTGGTGACGGGCTGGGCGATCGCCGACTTCTCGGGGTAGCGCAGGAGTTGCAGGTCCCGGGTCGCCACCCAGCGGCGGCCCGCGTACATCCAGGGCATGGCCATCGCGCCGGCGTAGTAGTGGTCGTCCTCGTACCAGCGGTTGTAGGCGTACTCGTGGCCCGGGTGCGGTTCGACCATGGTGATCAGGGCGTGGCCGGGGTGGGTGCCGTAGGGGCCGACGGCGGCCAGTTCGGCGTACAGCTCGCTGCGGGTGTTCTCGCTCATGCCCTTCCCCTTCGTCGGTGACAGGCCCATACTCTGACGTTCCGTCAGATAAAGCGCCAGGGGTCCGGTCCGGCTTCGGGGAGGTCCTGCCATGTCATTGCTCGCGGGGAAGACGGTCGTGGTGTCGGGGGTCGGGGCCGGTCTTGGACGGCAGGTCGCGGCGGCCGTCGTGCGGGACGGCGGGCGGGCCGTGCTCGGCGCCCGGACGGAGGCGAACCTGGCGAAGACGGCCGCCGAGCTCGATCCGGACGGGGCGCGCACGGCGTACCGGGCGACCGACATCGCCGACGAGGCGCAGTGCGAGGCGCTGGCGGGGCTGGCGGCGGAGCGGTTCGGGCGGATCGACGCGGTGGTGCATGTGGCCGCGCTGGACAGCTACTTCGGCGGTGTGGAGGACGCGGACTTCGAGACCTGGCGTGCGGTGCTGGACGTGAACCTGCTGGGCACGCTGCGGATGACCCGGGCCTGTCTGCCGGCGCTGAAGAAGGGCGGCGGCGGTTCCGTCGTGTTCGTCGGGACGCAGTCGGCGGTGGCGGCTCCGTCCCAGGTGCGGCAGGCGGCGTACGCGGCCTCGAAGGGGGCGCTGACCAGCGCGATGTACTCGCTGGCGCGGGAGCTGGGGCCGTACCGGATCCGGGTCAACACCGTGCTGCCGGGCTGGATGTGGGGGCCGCCGGTGCAGGCGTACGTGCGGTTCACGGCACAGACGGAGGGCGTGTCCGAGGCGACGGTCCTGGAGCGGCTGACCGGGCGGATGGCGCTGCCCGAGCTGGCGGCGGACTCGGATGTGGCCGACGCGGCGGTGTTCCTGGCGTCGGACCGTGCCCGGTCGATCACCGGACAGTCATTGCTGGTCAACGCAGGGGAATTGATGCAATGAGTTCATGTAGGTGAACCAAGGCCATCATGCCGAACATTTTTACCCCTCCTTGACCTGACCGTCACTTGTCGTGTTCACGCAGCAGCGCCCACGATGAGCGCCGGGCCGACCCCTGGGAGGGCGCACATGAACGGTCTCGACTGGGCCGTGCTTTTAGGCTATTTCGCCGTGATGGTCGCGATCGGCGTCTGGTCGCACAAACGCGTGGACAACGTCAGCGACTTCTTCACCGCCGGCGGCAAGATGCCGTGGTGGCTCTCCGGCATCTCCCACCACATGTCGGGCTACAGCGCGGTGATGTTCACCGGGTACGCGGGCATCGCCTACACCTACGGCGTCACCTCCTTCGTCACCTGGTCCTTCCCGATCGCCCTCGGCATCGCCATCGGGTCGAAGCTGTTCGCGCCGCGCATCAACCGCCTGCGCTCGCGCCTGCATGTGGCCTCCCCGCTGGAGTACCTGAAGAACCGTTACGACCTGAAGACCCAGCAGGCCCTGGCCTGGTCCGGCATGCTGCTGAAGATCGTGGACGTGGGCGCGAAGTGGGCGGCGATCGCGACGCTGCTGTCGGTCTTCACGGGCATCTCCCTGAACCAGGGCATCCTCATCACCGGCTGCATCACGGCGATCTACTGCACGATCGGCGGCCTGTGGGCGGACGCGCTGACCGAACTCGGCCAGTTCATCATCCAGTTGCTGGCGGGCATCGCCATGTTCGTGGCGGTGTTCGTACGGCTCGACGACCACGGCGGCTTCTTCGGCGTCTGGGACTCGCCCGAACTCCAGGGCCACGAGAAGCCGCTGGTCGGCGAGTACGGCACGGTCTTCCTGCTCGCGTTCCTCTTCATCAAGCTCTTCGAGTACAACGGCGGCATGCTCAACCAGGCCCAGCGCTACATGGCCACGCCGAACGCCAAGGAGGCCGAGCGGTCGGCGCGGCTCTCGGCGATCCTGTGGCTGGTCTGGCCGCTGGTGCTGTTCTTCCCGATGTGGATGTCGCCGCTGCTGGTCGAGTCGCAGAAGCCGGACGGCTCCGACTCCTACGCCCTGATGACCGAACAGCTCCTCCCGCACGGCCTGCTGGGCCTGGTCATCGTCGGCTTCTTCTCGCACACGATGGCCATGTGCTCCTCGGACGCCAACGCCATCGCCGCGGTGTTCACCCGGGACTGCGCGCCGGTGATCTGGGCCAGGGCACGGACGTGGAACCAGGGGCAGGGACTGCGGGTCGCCCGGATCGCGACGGTCGTCTTCCTCGGCCTGTCCATGGCGGCGGCGACCCAGGTCAACTCCCCCGCGTTCAAGGACATCATCACGGTCGTCATCAAGTGGGTGGCCGGTCTGATGGGACCGATGGCCATCCCGATGATGCTGGGTCTGCTGCGGGCGTTCCGCCGCTCCGGACCGACGGCGGCGCTCGTCAGCTGGTCGATGGGCCTGCTCGCGTTCTGGCTGGTGAACTACCCGATCAACTGGAACGTCGAGGGCGGCGTCCCGCTGCAGTACCAGGTCTCGATACCGCTTGCGGTTTCCCTGGTCCTCTACATCCTCATCGGCTTCATCAAGCCGGAGGACACCCCGGAGCGGCTGGCGCTGATCGAGAAGATCAACACGGACGGGGACGGGGCGGCGGCCGCGGCGGTCCCGGCCCCGGCCGGACCGGCGGACGAGGTGGTACGGACGACGACGAGGGAGTGAGCCCGCTCTCGGGGTCAGGCGCGGGGATAGCGGGCGAGCCACCCCGGTGACGATCCCCCGGGCCCGTGCAGGGCGGGCCCCTGGGTCATTTCCATGGCGAAGTCGTCGGCCAGCTCCAGGACGGTGGGACGGCCCTCCAGCTCGGCCAGCCAGGCCGGGGGGAGGGCCGTTTCGCCGTGCAGGGCGCCGAGCAGGCCGCCGGTCAGCGCGCCGGTGGCGGCGGACGGGCCGTCGTGGTTGACGGCGAGGCACAGCCCGTGCCGGACGTCGGCGGCGACGAGGGCGCAGTACACGGCGGCGCCGACGAGGCTCTCCGCCGTACCGGCCCCGCACAGCTCGCTCACGCGCTCCGGGCCGGGCATTCCCTGCCGTACGGCGCCCAGCGCGTGCTGCAGGGCGTCCGACACGGGCTGGTGCCCGGGCCGGGCGGCCAGCATCGCGAAGGCGCGCTGCACGGCACCGTCGAGGCTCTCGCCGAGGGCGAGGGCATGCACGATCACGGCGTACGCGCCCGCCGCGAGCGAGGCGGTGGGGTGTCCGTGGGTCTGCGCCGCGCACTCGACGGCGAGCTGCGCGACCAGCTGCGGCTCCCATCCCACGAGCAGCCCGAACGGGGCGGACCGGGTGGCGGCCTCGGGCCCGGCCTCGCCGGGGTTCTTGGGGGTGTCCGGGGTGCCCATGATCTCGTCGCCGAGCCCCAGCAGCAGGGAGCGGTGGGGGTCCCGCCGCGCGTACAGCCACTCCTCCCGCGCGAGCCAGCCGTCGTCCTTGCGGCGTTCGTCGGGTCCCCAGTCCCGCTGGGTGGCGGCCCAGCGCAGATACGCGCGGTGCACATCGGTCGGGGGGTGCCAGGCTCCGGTGTCCCGCCGCACCTGGGCCCGGATCAGTCCGTCCACGGAGAACAGGGTGAGCTGCGTGATGTGCGTGACAGCACCGCGTCTGCCGTAGGCGGGGGCCAGATCGACCAGCCCCTCCGCCCCGTGCGCCTCCCTGATCCCGTCGATCCCCAGCCCGTCCACGGGCGTGCCCAGCGCGTCCCCCACGGCCACGCCGAGAAGCGTCCCGCGCACCCGGCTGCGGAAGTCCTGCTGCTCCGTACGGCCCCAGACGGCGCCGGCAGTCGCACCCACCTTGACCTCCCAGGGACCGTCCATACGTACGACAGCTCAGCACTGTAATCGAACGGGGACGGTGGGTTCAGTGGGCGGAATACCGTCTTCACGGGCGGCTTACGGACCGTCGCTCTCAGCACTCGACACATCGGACAGGCGTGCGACGATCCCCGAGTGAATGATCTACACGCCCGCCCGGCCACCGAGGCCGATCTGTCCACCCTCGTCCGTCTCCGCGACGACGCGGCCCGCTGGATGCTGACCCGGGGCGTCACCGGGCAGTGGCAGCCGGGAGAGCTCGACGAGTCCCACTTCCGCCGGGTGATGACCCACGGCGAGGTCTGGCTCGCCGAGACCGACGGGCGCGTCGCCGGCGCCTGGGAACTGTGGTGGGAGGACGAGGCCGCGTGGGGCCCGCAGCCGCCCGTGGCCGGGTACGTGCACCGGCTCATGGTGGACCGGAGCGCCGCGGCGCCCGGGACGGGGCGGCTGCTGCTGGAGACGGCGGAACATCGCGTGGCCGCGACCGGACGGACCCATGTACGCCTGGACTGCCTGGCGGGCAACGCCCAGCTCACCGCGTACTACCGCGACGCGGGCTACCGAATAGTGGGCCACAAGGAGGGCAAACCGCAGCCGGGCGGGAGGCCCAAGTCCTTCACGCTGCTGGAGAAGGAACTCGGGCGGGCTGCATGAGGTACGGCGAGTCGATGTCAGCCGTACCAGGTCACATTGCAGACGTAGACACACTCGTGGCGTGGTACGGCCAGAAAACTGATGAAGCCACGCCCGCCGAGCAGATCGAACTCGCGCAGCCCGGCCTCCCGATCGAACGGTCTACCGACCTTCACGGAATCATGGCCCAGCGCTGCCAACTCGACTGCGAGTCGTTCGACCTCCGCCACCACTCCGGGCGGCAGCCCGTTCGTCACGTACTCGGCACTCGGGTTGTAGTCCCAGGACCAGTCAGTCACAGCCCTGCCTCTGCCTCTGCGGCCTCCCGGATGGCGCGGATCTCGGCGATGGCGTCAGAGGGGTCCTCTTCGCCGACGTCCACGATCCGCTCCAGCTCCCGCAGCCGCTCGGCCCGCGCGGGGTGCCGTTCGATCGCGACGAAGACCGCCCAGGAGTGCACGAAGGCGCGCAGGGGGGCGAGACTCTGGGTCTGCTGTGCGTTGGTCGTGGCCTCGAAAAGGTGCTGCGTGAGCGTGGGCAGCCGGCTCGGGGCGATCCGGGCGACGGCATCACGCAGCGCGTCCGGGGTCAGCTGAGGCATGGGGATCAGCGGTCCGTACGGGCCGTCGCTCTGAGCACTCACGGTGACCTCCGGTGCTGGTGCTTCGCTCCTCGTACGGTACCGGCGAACGCCTTGGGGAACCGTTGAGACGGTGCACGTCACATGACTCGACCTTGGCACGCCTAAGCAGCCTTGCGGCAATCTCGGCAGGAGCCGGGGTGAGGAGCTCGGAAGGCTCGTTCGCAACCGTCGCAGGTCTGGAACGGGTCCGGACGGAGGGCCGACTCGGCGTGCGCCGGTGCCGTGGGGAGGGGCGGTGGGAGGAGGGTGGTCAGGCGGTGGGCGAGGAGGGCCGCCGGGTGCTTGATCGGGTCGTGGGGCAGGCCAGACGTCAGGGTCCGTTCCACCGCCGTGGCGGGGACGCCCCGCTCCAGCCAGGCCGACACCTGCGGGGCCAGGCGGTGCACGTCGCGCTCGCTCAGCAGCAGGCGCGAGTCGGCCGCGCGCAGACCGGTGAGGAGGTCGGCGGCGGTGCGGTGGGGCTTCGCGGCCGGGGGTTCCGTCCGGGGCGGAGGGGAGGCCGGGCGGTGCTCCAGGATCGTCGGCCGGGGCTTGTTGTACGAGACCGTGCGGGTTACGACTCGGCCGGATTGAAGACGCTCCCTGGCGCGCGTGAGGTAGCCGTGGGTCTCCAGTTCCCGCAGGGCTGCGGCGATCCGGATCTCGCCCTCCTGGAACTTGGCCGTCAGTGCCTTGATGCCGATCGGGGTTCCGGCGGGCAGCGACTGGATGTGGACGGCCAGGCCGATCGCGGTGAGTGAGAGGTCCGGGTGCTGGGCCAGGTGGTTGCCGACCACCGTGAAGTTGTCCTCGTGGCGTTCCGTCACGTGCTGGACACCGGAAGTGCCGGACTGTGCGCGTGCGGGCGCGCTAGGGTTCTTGTCAGTCATCGGGAAGGTTCCGCTTCCTAGGTGATCAGGCCCTCGCAGTGGGATGGCAGTCCCGGCGGGGGCCGTATGCGTTTGTGGGGTTGTCTGCGCTGACGCTGCACCATCGACTGCCCTCCACGCCAGCCGAGTTGGCGATGTTCACCCCTGCGGGTGAGCCGCGGGGGCGGTGGGGGCGGGTTGGTTCTTTGCCCGGTTCTTTGGTTCTTGACGTCGGGACCGGCCGGGTCATGAGGGGCCGCGATCCGGCTCCTCGAAGTCGCGGGTGACGGCTTCTGGGTCGTCGGATGAGCGCAGTCGCACCCCGGAGCCCGTCACGTCCAGATCCCGCCGCATCGCTTCCCTCGCGACGCCGATCAGAGACCAGATGCCGTGCTGCGCCACAGCAGCCGCGTGCAGGGATTCACCGGGTCGCGGGTTCCCCTGCTCCAGGCGTTTGACCCGGCCGTAGACCGCGTTCAGGGCTCGATTCACCTCCCCGGCCGGTGTCAGCACCGCATCCGGCGCGATCATCAGCGCCTCGGACCAGCGGTCGCGGTAGGTGTCCTTGGCGGCCTCCAGGGACTTGATGTCCTCGTCGCCGGGGGTGCGGTCCCGCAAGACGTACAGCTGTCGGCTGAGTGCTGTGCAGAACTGGCGGGCGTCGCGGTGGAGTTCCGTGTAGCAGCGGCGCCGCAGCTCGCGGTCTTCGCGAACCTCCTGGATGACCTGTGCCATCTCCAGCTCGCGCCGCTTGGCCTTCTCGGCGGCCCGTTGAGTGAGCAGCGCGCCCCCGAGCGTTCCCGCCACACCGGCCACCGCTATCAAGACCGCCCCCACGTCCATCAAGTCACCCTAGATCTCAGGGTCAGTTCGGCCCACACCGTCTTGGCGTGGGCCGGTGCCTCCGCCACGCCCCAGTGGTCCGCGTACGCCGAGACGATCCGCAGGCCACGGCCGCCCTCCGCGTCGTCCGCCGCCGGGTCCGGGACTCGCGGGACTCGGTCGCCCCGCGCGTCGGTCACCTCGACGCGGAGCGTGCGGTCGGCGTGCAGCTTGAGGCCGAGGCGGAAGTCCCTGCCGCGGACGTGGCCGTGCAGTACGGCGTTGGACGCCAGCTCCGCCACCACCTGCGCGGCAGCCTCGTAGGGCTCACCCCACTCGTCGAGTTGGCGTTCGGTGAGCAGGCGAGCCAGTCGAGCGCCTCTTCGGGTGGCGGACAGCTGGATCGTGAAGTGGCGTACGGGGGTGGTGATTTCCGCGAGGGATTTCTGGCTCATGTCACCCAGCGTGGTCGTCCGGTCCCTAATCTGAACAGCCATGACCCCGGTACGGAGCGTGACTGTCCGGACACCTCGCGGGGTCGTACGGCTGGTACGTCAGGAGGGGAAGGCGTGGAGGACGAGGAAGCGGCGGCCGTGCTCAGGACGGTCGGGCGGCAGATCAGGATGTGGCGCGAGGCGGCCGGGCTGAAGCAGGTGGAGCTGGGGTCGGCCATCGGGTACGGGGAGGAGATGGTCTCGTCCGTGGAGCGGGCGCGGCGCGTTCCCAAGCCGGACTTTCTCGACAAGGCCGATGAGGTGCTCGGTGCGGGCGGCAAGCTCTCCGCGATGAAGGAGGACGTGGAGAAGGCTCGGTATCCGAAGACCGTGCGGGACCTGGCCAAGCTGGAGGACCAGGCCGTCGAACTCGGCGCATACGCAGCCCTGCACATCCACGGGCTGCTGCAGACGCCCGAGTACGCCCAGGCTCTGTACGCGATGCGGCGGCCGGCCTACGCGGAGGACGACATCGAGCGCCACGTGGCAGCGCGTATGGCACGGAAGGCCGTCTTCGATCGGGTACCCCGGCCGCTGGTCACCTTTGTCCAGGAAGAGATGACACTTCGGCGGCCCTTCGGAGGCAGAATGGTGCTGCGCCGACAGCTCGAACACCTGTTGGAGATCGCTGGGTTGCGGCACGTCGAGATCCAGGTGATGCCCATGAACCGGGAGGACCACGCGTCCGTGATGGGCTCGTTCCGCCTGCTGAAGCTTCAGGACGGCAAGGCACTCGGGCACACGGAGAGCCAGCTCTACGACCGAGTGATCAGCGATCCGAAGGACGTCCAGGTCCTCGATATGCGCTATGGCATGATCCGGGCGCAGGCCCTCTCGCCCCGCGAGTCGCTGACCTTCATCGAAAAAGTGCTGGGAGAAGAGACATGACGCCCACCCCTCTGACATGGGTCAAGAGCAGCTACAGCGGCAATGACGGGCCGGACTGCGTCGAGGTCGCCATATCCACCCCCACCATCCACATCCGCGACTCCAAGAACAAGAACGGCGCCCGACTGGCATTCACCGGAGACGCCTGGTCCGAGTTCCTGGGACAGATGCGCGCGACGGCGTGAACTGGGGCGCCGTACCGGGCCACCCCCGCTGGTACGAACCGGCTCGTGTCGCCGATGGTCTGCGCGCCCTGGCCGATGCGGCGAACCTGGTACAGGCAGCCGAGGCCGGCTCGCTGCTCGGCGGTGGCGGAATCGTCCACGGCCACAGTGCCGCGGTGTTCCCAGCGGCCGCGGTCGCGGCGCCGCTGCTTCTGGACATCGTCCAGCAGGGTCACCCGGCGGCGAGGGACACCGCGTTGGGGCTGCTCGACGAGGCCCTGTCGTGCTACCCCCACGCCGGGTACACGCGGGTGACGACACCCGACGGCACAGCGGTCCCGATCTGCTGCGCCATCGCCCAGCACCTGCGTGCCCGCACCGTTCTCCTTGTCGGGCTGGGCAAGAGGGGCAAGGCGCTGCTTGCCGATGCTGCCGAGCACTGGCGCTTCGAGATCCGGGAGTGCGTCGACGACGGCAAGGACACGGCAGTCTTCGGATCCTTGGCAGGCTGTTTCCCACCTGGCGTGCAGGTGGCGGAACTGCACCTCGCCGGTGAGTTCACCGTCCTGGACGGCGTTGCCCTCGAATACCCGCCTGCGGACGGCTCCGGCGAGGCATGCCTGCGGGTGACGGGACGGCATCCGGGAGAACTGCCGTCCGGCGCCGTCCTGCTTCCGGCGGAGTGCGGGGAACGCGTGCACTGACCGGCTTCGCCGCTTCAAGGGGGCAATCTGGCGCAGGAGGTCAGCCAGATGCACGCTTGGCGCAGAGCGCCGTGTCGACCGCTTCGATAAGGGCCGTGGTGCTCGCGTCGGTGGTCGGGGCCTCGTTGATGACGAGGGTCACCTGACGGCCGTCGGGGGCGACGGCAGCGAGGTTGTTGTGGCCGCCCCGTACGGAGCCGGTGTGGCCGGTCCAGTGGCCTCCGCAGGACAGGGGTGAGGTGATCAGGCCGAGTCCGTAGCGGCCGTCCTGGCCCAGTCGGTCCGGGTCGCCCGGCACCGTGTTCCGCATCTCGGCCAGCCGGGCGCCGGAGAGCAGACGGCCGTTCAGCAGGGCAGCGAAGAACCTGTTCACGTCCCGGGGCGTGGAGATCAGTGCGCCGCCCACACCCCCCGCCGAGGTGTTCCACTCGGTGCCGTCCACGCGCTCGGTCATTCCATTGCGCTCGGTCGTGAAGTAGCTGCGGGAGTGGCGGCCTCGGATGTGCTCGGAGTTGCCGGGCCAGTAAGTGTCGCGCAGTTTCAGCGGCTTGATGATCCGTCGTGAGATCTCCTCTTCCGCCGGGTTGCCCGTAACCTTTTCGATGACCAGGCCGGCGAGGATGTAGTTCGTGGTGGAGTAGTGCCATGTGCCCTTGGGGGGCGGCAGTTTCAGTGCTCGTTGCACCAGTTCCTCCGGCGTGAACCGGTGGTGGCGCAGCCAATCGATGTCGGCACCGGCCAGCGAGTCGCTGTGGTCGGGCAGTCCGCTGGTGTGCTGGAGAAGCTCCCGCACGGTGATGTCGCGGCCGTCGTAGCCGTTGCCCCGGACAAGTCCGGGCAGGTAGTGCTCCACGGACGCGTCGAGAGAGAGGCGTCCCCTGTCCGCGAGTGGAAGGACCGTGGCAGCCGTGAACGTCTTGGTGATGCTGCCGATGCGGAGACGGTCCTCGGCGCTCATCGGCCGCCCGGTGCGCAGATCGGCCCGGCCGGCGGCGTAGGTCCACCGGCCGCACTTCGGGTCGGCCACTTCGACCGCCGCTCCGGCGAGTCGGTGTCTTCCGGTGAGCTGGTCCACTGCGTGTCGCAGTCCCACAGGAGCGCCGCAGTCCCGGGGTGCGGCGGCGGCCGTCGGGGCGGTGAAACCGACGCCCGTGAGAAGGGCCAGGAGTAAGGCAGGGATCTTCATGGCCCAGGACGCTACGGGGAGGGGTGGTGATTCTCGCTCCGGCTGGCCTCCGTCTCAGGGGTGGAGTCATGTACACCACCGAGACGGGGGCGACGGTCACCCGCCGAGGAACGGGCCCAGCAGCGAACGGTCCGTGTCCGAGAGGCGTTCCAGTGCCCCGGGGTCCAGTTCGCGTGCGCGTTCCACATCGGCCCGGGCCTTCTCGGGCCGTGACATGGTCGCGTGGAGCACGGCTCGGCGGCACAGCGCCCAGACGTAGCCCGGCCGGAGGTCCACCGCCCGGTTCAGGTCGGCCAACGCATCGTCATGGCGGCCCAGGTTGGCCAAGGACGTGCCCCGGCTGGCGTACGCCGAGGTGTAGGCGGGGTCGAGGGCGAGCGCGTGGTCGAGGTCGGCGACGGCCTCCTCGTCACGGCCGGCCGCACGCAGCGCGTCACCGCGTTCGCAGCGGGCCCACGGCCAGTCGGGGGTCAGGGCGAGGGCGCGGTCGAGGTCGGCCAGTTGGCGGCCGGAGTCGCCCAGGGCCCGCCACACCCGGGCGCGGCGGGCGAGCGCCCAGGCGTAGTCCGGCTTGAGGTCCAGTGACCGGCCCAGGTCGGCGAGAGCGGCGTCCAGGTCCCCGCGGCGTTCGTGCGTGGCGCCCCGGGATGCCCAGGCGAACTGGTTGGCCGGGTCGAGGCGGATCGCTTCGCTCAGGTCCCGGATCGCCTCCGTGTCGTGCCGGGCGATGCGGTGGTGTTCGCCGCGCAGGGCGACGTACCAGGCATTGTCCGGCTCCAGCGTCACGGCCCGGTCCAGGTCGGCGATCGCCGCGTCGTGGTCGCCCAGGTCCCCACGGACTCCGGCCCGGTAGCGGTAGGCGACCGCGAGCCCGGGATCGAGGGCGACGGCCCGGTCGTACTCGGCGAGGGCCTCCGCGTAAAGGCCCTCGCCACGCAGTTCGTCGCCCCGGACGACCCGTGCCCGGGCCTGGGCCGGCGCGTCGAGTACCGCACGGCTCAGGAGCAGGCCGAGCGCCGCGCCGATCCCCTGCGCGCCGAGTGCCTCCGTCAGCTTCGTCCCCCACTCGGCCACCGTCTCCACGTCGGCGTCCTGTCCGGCGTCCACCAGGACACGTGCCCAGCGCACGGCCATGACCTCACCGGCGTCACAGGCGTGGACGAAGTCCCCCAGCGCCCGCGGCAGTTCGTCCCGCTCACCCGCGCAGAGGAGGTGGTACGACTCGGCCTGGCGCAGGTCCCGCCAGGTGTCGTCCGCCCAGAGGTCGTCCACCCCCCGGCCGGCCTCCTCCCGCCATTCCCGGAACGTCCGCGCCAGCCGTCGCTGCCGTTCGGCCCATCCGCGTGGCGACCGTCGCCGTTCCGCGCGCAGCATCGGCGCCCGTACGACGTCGTGGTAGCGCAGCCGTCCCCCGCCTCGCTCGACGACGAACGGCATGCCCCGCAACCACGCGTAGAGAGGCGCCAGTTCCTCCTCCGGGCAGTCGGCGGCCGCCCGGAACACATCCGCGTCCAGCCACCTCGGCAGCGCGCAGGACAGCGCGGCGGCCCGGCGTGCCGGGTCCTGCTCCCACTTCAGGAAGCGGTCGACCGCCGTGGCACTCGGGTCGCCGACGTCGCCCGCGTCGGTGGGGCGGGACTCGGCGAGGGTGGAGACCAGGACGGGGAGGCCGCCACTGAGGCGCAGTACCTCCTCGACGACCGGTTCGGCGGTCACCCCCTTGCCGGCCAGCAGGCCGCGGGCCTCGGCCTCGGTGAAGGGGGCCAGCGGGACGTCCGCCACGAAGTCCCGCACACCGCCCCAGCGGGTCGCGCCCAGGGGGCGCTGGCCCGCCGTGACCACGACGGCTGTGGCGGGCGCGGCACCGTGGCGGTCGGTCGTCATCGTCTCGTGCAGCCAGTGGTCCAGGTACGGGGCCGTCCGCTCGTACGTGTCGAAGAACAGGGCGATCCAGGGGGCCGAGGCCGCCGCGTCCGTGAGTTCACGCAGCAGCACGGGTGTCAGCACCTGCTCCGGGGCGAAGACCAGCTGGACGTCCTCGTGGTTGCGGAAGCGGGCCATCACGCTCTCCCGGAGCCGGTCCACTCCGCCCGCGAACTGCTCCGTGTCGAGCATGCCCGCGAGGGGGCCGACCACCGGGACCATCCCCAGCGCGATCATGCCGCCCCGGGCCACCACTCGCCCGCCCGTCGACGGGCCGGTGTCCTCCGCCTGCCCGTCCAGTGCGGTGAGCGCGGCCAGGGTCGCCTCGTGGCGGCGCTCCTCGTGGGCGGCGAGCAAGCGGTTCAGTTCCTTCAGCCTGCGCCCCTGGGCCGCGAACTGCCGGCTGATCTCCGCCATCACCTCCGGCACGCTGCCGGCGCTGTCGTCCACGTACGCGGTCAGCGCGCCCTGTTCACGGGCGATCTGCTCCAGCTCCCGCAGCAGGAAGGTCTTTCCGACGCCCGCGTTGCCGTGCACGTGGAAACGGAAACGGTGGCGTTCGTCGTGCGGGGCGGTGGCGAAGTTCGCGCGGAACAGGGCCCGTTCGGCGCTCCGGCCGACGAAGCCGGCCCGGGTGCGTTGCCGTATCAGGTCCTGCATCGACGGTCCCGGCTGCGCCATCCGTACGTTCCCCTCGTCTCGCCCGGTCGGCTTCCGTCGTCATTGTCTCGCGCTCGCCCCGGCCTCCGGGGAGAATGATCGGCATGGCCACCTCCCCAACTTCACGCGGCACGCTGCCTCTTGCCGCCATGCTGCTCACCGGCACGATCGCCCTCTACATGGCGCTCGTCGCCTTCGGGAACATCACCGACTTCGGCACCAATCAGCAGTTCGTCCGGCATGTGCTGGCCATGGACACCACGTTCAAGGACGAGGACCTGATGTGGCGTGCCATCACCAGCGAGACACTCCAGGACGCCGCCTACATCGCGATCATCGCGTGGGAGACCGTCGCCGCGTTCGCCCTCATAGCCGGGACCTGGCTGTGGGCCAGACGTGATCAGCGGCGGGCCCGGCAGTTGTCGACCTACGGGCTGCTGATGGTGATGCTGCTGTTCGGGGCCGGGTTCATCGGGATCGGCGGCGAGTGGTTCTCGATGTGGCAGTCGAAGAGCTGGAACGGGCTGGACGCGGCGACCCGTGTCTTCCTGTTCAGCGGTGTCGTGCTGATCGTCAACCAGCTGTCGGACCGGGGGACGCAGGCTCCCGCTACTTGACCACAGCCACGGTCGTGCCGACCGTGCCGAACGCCCACAGTGCCGTGCCGTCCGCCTTCCGCATCCGGACCCCGCCCGTCTTCGTGCCGGAGGCGGCGGGCGGCGGCGAGGCACCGTCGACCGCGTTGGAGAACGCGACGGAGACGCCGTCCTTCGCGGCGAAGTACAGGATGTGCTCGATCTGGACACCGTCCGAGCCGGTCGTGCCCTCGTTGCGTGACGACACCGTGTACGAGCCGGGGTCGGGGCTGACCGTGCCCGGCCACACGGTGAACGTACGGCGGCTCGCCTCGCTCGCGTCGACCAGCCACACCCGCTTCTCGCCCAGGGAGTAGACGACGCGCCGGCCGCTGCCGGAGCCGTCGGGCACCCGGGTCGGGGTGGAAGCGGAGGGGCTGGGCCGCACGCCCGCCGACGCCGCACTGCTCGGCTTGGCCGAGGTGGCGGTGGGGTGCGGGCCCCGGTCCGCCTGCACGGCCAGGACCGTCACCGCGGCTATCGCTCCCACGGTCAGCCCGGTCGTCCAGGCCCACGAAGGAAGTCGGGCAGGCACGGGCACGCATCTCCTCAGTCACGGGACCCCGCGCGGACATCGGGGTTCCGATCATCGTACTGCGAGCGCGCTCCTCCCCCGGCGGTCTCAGGGGGTCTTGCGGACCGGTACCGGGCCGGTGCCGGCGCCATGGGCGGTGTAGTGCGGCGCGCGGGCGGGGGCCGGATAGGAGAGGTGCACGAGCCGGGACTGCTCCTGCCGCATGTGCATGAGGGACTCGAGGATGTAGCCCACGAGCAGGACGAGCGCCGCGATGGTCATGATGGCGGCGGCGAGGATGGCCGTGGGGACCCGGGGCACGGTGCCCGTCTCGATGAAGTCGGCGATGACGGGGATGCCGAGGACGACCGAGACCAGGGCCAGTACGCCCGCGATCACGGTGTGGACGAGCGAGGGGCGCTCGCGCCGCGCCAGGTCGAGGATGACCCGCAGGATGCGCCAGCCGTCCCGGTAGGTGCGCAGTTTGCTCTCGCCGCCGGCGGGCCGTTCCCGGTAGTCCACGACGACCTCCGCGGTGGGGAGCCGCAGGTGCAGCGCGTGGATCGTCATCTCGGTCTCGGTCTCGAACTCGCGGGCCAGCGCCGGGAAGGACTTCACGAAGCGCCGTGAGAAGACCCGGTAGCCGCTGAGCATGTCGGTCACGTCGTTGCCGAACAGGGACCGCACGGCCCCGGTGAGCAGCTTGTTGCCTGCCGCGTGTCCCGCCCGGTAGGCCCCGTCGACCGTCACCCGGCGGGCGCCGACGACCTGGTCGTAGGGCCCTTCGAAGAGCAGGTCCACCAGGTCCCGGGCGCGTGCGGCGTCGTAGGTGTCGTCGCCGTCGATCAGGAGCAGCGCGTCGGCGTCGACGTCGGCGAAGGCACGCCGGACGACGTTGCCCTTGCCCTTACGGGGCTCCTCCCGGACGATCGCGCCCGCTTCCCGGGCGATCTCCACCGTGCGGTCGGTGGAGGCGTTGTCGTACACGTAGACGACGGCCTCGGGGAGGGCGGCCCGCAGGTCGCGGACCACCTTGCCGATGGCCGCCTCCTCGTTGTGGCACGGCACGACACACGCGATCGTCGGTTCCACGGCTGCTCCTCCCGGACCGGTACCGAATATGACGAAAATCATGCGATATGGGCGGGTCTGGGTGGTGAGGGCGCGCCGGGTCGTTACGCTCACCGTGTGCCGGTCCTCGCATCTGCCGCGCTGCGTGCGCGTGACGCCGTCAAGGGCATCTGGCGGGAGGCCGCCAAGTTCGGCGTCATCGGGGCCCTGGCCTTCATCGTGGACAACGGCGGCTACAACCTGCTCGTCTTCGGCCTGCCCGGCGGCGCGGAGGGCGGGCCGATGAGCACGTCACCCGTGCGGGCGTCCGTCGTCGCGACGGGTGCCGCCGCGCTCTTCAGCTGGGCCGGGAACCGCTACTGGACCTACCGCGGCCAGCACCGCGAGAGGGTGACCCACGAACTCGTCCTGTTCCTGGTGGCGAACGGCGTCGGGCTCGCCATCACCGCGGGCACGGTCTTCGCCTCCCGGCAACTGCTCGGGCTCGACTCGGCGCTCAGCGACAACACCGCCCGGATCTTCGGCTGGGTGCTCGCCACCCTGTTCCGCTTCTACGCCTATCGGCGCTACGTCTTCGTCGCCCCCTGAGCCGTTAGCATCCGACTTATGGGACAAATGGGATGGATGCCGTGTGGGCAGCGCTGGGTCTGGGTACTGGCCGCCGTCGCCGCCGTCTGCTGCCTGGGCACGATCCTCGTCTTCGCCCCCGGCTATCTGAGCCCCGACAGTCTCGAGCAGCTCCGGCAAGCCAGGCGGCTGACGCCGCTGACCGACTGGCACCCGCCGGTGCTGAGCCTGGTGTGGCGTGCGCTCATCGCCGTGACCGGGTCGTTCGCGTCCATGGCCGTCGTCCAGTCACTGCTCTTCTGGGGCGCGCTCTGGACGCTGGCCTGGTGCGTCCACAAGCTGACCGGGAGGCGTGCCGGTTCACTCGCCGTGCTCGGGCTGGGACTGGCCCCTTTCGTGCTGACGTTCGTCGGGGTGGTGTGGAAGGACGTCCACGCGGCGTTCGCGCTGCTCGCCGCGTGCGCGGTCGCGTTCACCGGGCTGCGGCTGCGGGACGGCGACCTGCGCCGTCCCGCCCTGCGGTGGGGGCTGCTCGGGCTGGGCGTGCTGTTCCTCGCGTACGCCATGCTGGTGCGCAAGAACGCCTTCTTCGCCGCGATCCCCGTCTTCGTCATGCTGGTCCTCGCGCTGTGGCGCGGTCCAGGCCGCCGTACGTGGGTGACCTGCACGGCGGCGCTCGTGGCCGCCCTGGTCGTGCCGGCCGCCGCCATCTCCCTGTTCGCCCGGCCCCTGGAGACGAAACAGGGCGCGCAGATCATGCTCGACGACCTGGTCCACGTCCTGAGGGTGGACGAACTGCGGTCGGCGGACGTGTCACCCGGCCTCAGGGACCGGCTGGTGTCCGCCGCCGAGGAGTGCCGACGCGTCGGCGCCCTGTCGGACGCCTACTGGGCCTGCTACGCCCGCCCGGCGGACGGACTGCGCGGGGACTCGGACGAGATCACGTCCCTGTGGCTGGACGAGATGAGCGGGCACGTGCCCGGCTATCTCCAGTACCGGCTGCGGCTCTTCGCGAGTCTGCTGTTCGAGACCGGCTATCACTACAAGGCGGGGATCACCCGCAACGACCTGGGCGTCGAGGTGGCGCACCCCCGCCTGGAGGACACGCTCGGCACGTACGTCGACGGCATGGCCAGGGACCTGCCGTGGCTGTTCCGGGGCTGGTTCTGGCTCGCCGTGGCGCTGGTGCTGGCCGTCCGTCCGGGCAGGGGCGTGTTCTCGATGCCGGTCCGGGCGCTGGGCATCAGTTCGGCGGCGTACATCCTGGGCTATCTGCCGATCATGCCCGCGACGGACTTCCGCTACGTCTACTGGCCGGCGATCGCCTGCTCCCTGGGCCTGCTGCTGCTCTGGCTGGGCCGGGGCACGGCTCCCCCGCCGCCGAAGAGCCCCGGCGCCGCCGCCGACCGTGCCGTGACGGCACATCAGCCGGCGGACACCGGGGGCCGGTAGAGCGTCAGTCGAGGACCGGCAGCAGCTCCGGCAGGTGGCCGTCCGAGGCCGCCGCCGCCCGCTGCCGCTCCTCGGGGACCTCCCCGTAGAGGGTGTTCCGGGCCTTGGCGGGACGCCCGGCCGCATCCGCCACCGCGATGAGGTCCTTGACCGACTTGTACGAGCCGTACGACGAGCCCGCCATGCGGGAGATCGTCTCCTCCATCAGCGTGCCGCCGAGGTCGTTCGCGCCCGAGCGGAGCATCTCGGCCGCGCCCTCGGTGCCCAGTTTCACCCAGCTCGTCTGGATGTTGGGGATGTACGGGTGCAGCAGCAGCCGGGCCATGGCCGTGACCGCGCGGTTGTCCCGCATGGTCGGGCCCGGGCGGGCGATCCCGGCCAGGTACACCGGCGCGTTGGTGTGCACGAACGGCAGCGTCACGAACTCGGTGAAGCCGCCCGTGCGCTGCTGGATGCCCGCGAGGGTGCGCAGGTGCCCGAGCCAGTGCCGGGGCTGGTCGACATGGCCGTACATCATCGTCGAGGACGACCGGATGCCCAGCTCGTGGGCCGTGCTGACGACCTCGATCCAGTCGGCGGCGGGCAGCTTGCCCTTGGTGAGGATCCAGCGGACCTCGTCGTCGAGGATCTCGGCGGCCGTGCCCGGGATGGTGTCCAGGCCCGCTTCCTTGGCGGCGGTCAGCCACTCACGGATCGACATGCCGGTGCGCGTCGCGCCGTTGACGACCTCCATCGGCGAGAAGGCGTGCACATGCATGCCCGGAACGCGTTCCTTCACCGCCCGCGCGATGTCGAAGTACGCCGTGCCGGGCAGGTCCGGGTGGATGCCGCCCTGCATGCAGACCTCCACCGCGCCGACGTCCCAGGCCTGCTGGGCCCGGTCGGCGACCTGGTCCAGGGAGAGGGTGTAGGCGTCGGCGTCCGTGCGGCGCTGGGCGAAGGCGCAGAAGCGGCAGCCGGTGTAGCAGACGTTGGTGAAGTTGATGTTGCGGGTGACGATGTAGGTGACGTCGTCGCCGACGGCCGACCTGCGTACGTCGTCGGCGACCCGGGCGAGCGCGTCCAGCGCCGGTCCGTCGGCGTGCAGCAGGGCCAGCGCCTCGTCGTCGGTGAGCCGCGTGGGGTCGTCGGCCGCCGTGCGCAGGGCCTCGCGTACGTCGGTGTCGATGCGCTCGGGTGCCATGCCCGGGGCGGCGGCCTCGCGCAGGGCGCCCCAGTCGCCGTACACCTCGTCGAAGTCGTCCCGGCGGTCGGAGGTGCGGCCCTCGGTGTCGATCGCGGAGTGCAGGTCGGTGCGGCCGGAGGCGGTGAAGACCTCCTCGGGCTCCTGCCACGGCAGGCCCTGCGGAAGGGCGTCGGGGCGGGCAAGACCGGTCTCCGGGTCGGCCAGCGCCGCCACGTGCGGGCGCAGCCGCGGGTCCAGCCAGGGCTCGCCGCGCCGCACGAACTCCGGGTACACGCACAGGCGTTCCCGCAGTTCGAACCCGGCCGCCCGGGACTTCTCGGCGAGCTGCTCGATCTGCGGCCAGGGGCGCTCGGGGTTGACGTGGTCGATGGTCAGCGGGGACACCCCGCCCCAGTCGTCGATACCGGCCGCGATCAGCCGCTCGTACTCGTCGTCGACGAGGTTGGGCGGGGCCTGGATGTTGCCGCTCGGGCCCATGAGGAGCCGGGCGACGGCGACCGTGGCGACCAGCTCGTCCAGTTCCGCGTCGGGCATGCCGCGCATGGCGGTGTCCGGCTTGGCGCGGAAGTTCTGGATGATCAGCTCCTGGACGCCGTGGTACGCCCGGCTCACCTTCCGCAGCGCGAACAGCGATTCGGCGCGCTCCTCGTAGTTCTCCCCGATGCCTATGAGGACGCCCGAGGTGAAGGGCACGGAGGAACGCCCGGCGTCCTCCAGCACCCGCAGCCGCACCGCCGGCTCCTTGTCGGGAGAGCCGTGGTGGGGACCGCCCGGCTCCGACCAGAGCCGGGTCGCGGTCGTCTCCAGCATCATGCCCATGCTGGGCGCGACCGGCTTCAGGCGCTGGAAGTCGGTCCAGCTCATGACGCCCGGGTTCAGATGGGGCAGCAGGCCCGTCTCCTCCAGGATGCGGATGGAGATGGCCCGTACGTAGGCGAGGGTGTCGTCGTAGCCGTGCGCGTCGAGCCACTCGCGCGCCTCGGGCCAGCGGTCCTCGGGCTTGTCTCCGAGGGTGATGAGGGCTTCCTTGCAGCCGAGGGCGGCGCCCTTGCGGGCGATGTCCAGGACCTCGTCCGGGGACATGAACATCCCGTGGCCCTCGCGGCGCAGCTTGCCGGGGACGGTGACGAACGTGCAGTAGTGGCACTTGTCCCGGCACAGTCGGGTCAGGGGGATGAAGACGCTCTTCGAGTACGTGATGACACCGGGCCGGCCGGCCGCCTCCAGGCCCGCGTCCCGGACCCGGGCGGCCGAGGCCGACAGGTCCTCCAGCTGCCCGCCCCGGGCCTGGAGGAGCACCGCCGCCTCGGCGACATCGAGGGAGACGCCGTCCCTGGCCCGTTTAAGGGCGCGACGCATGGAGTTCTCGGTGGGGCCGGTTCCGGAGGTCGCGGAAGTCGTCATCCTTCGAGCATACGATTGCGCTGATCAACCCGGGTGAGCCCCGTCAGTGGAAGGCCAGCCAGCCTATGCCCAGGGCGGATGTGAGCCCGGCGGCGACAACGGCGGCCGGTCTGTTGCGGTGCAGCGCGAACCAGACCAGCGCGGCGGTCACGAGCACGGCCAGCGTGCCGATCGCGGCGGGCAGCAGCCCTTGGCTGTAGCCGTATTCGTCGAAGTGGCGCGCGAGCCAGGCTAACCAGGCCAACCTCATGACGCGGTGACGCTCCCCCCATGCACCCTGACCGAGTTGTCAGGTACCTGGAAGATACCCCGTCAGATCGTCCAGCGCCTTCAGCACCTCCGCCTCCCCCGCCGGAGGCAGTTGCACCACGACCTCCTCGATGCCGAGGCCGGCGTAGTGGGCGAGCTTGCCCGGAGTCGGGTGGACGGCGTACGGGACGACCTGGAGGGCCTCGGGGTCGCGGCCCGCCTCGGTCCAGGCGGTGCGCAGCCGGGGCAGGGATTCGGACAGGCCGCGCCCGCCGATCGGCAGCCAGCCGTCGGCGTACTCGCAGATGTGGGCGAACAGCTTGGGCCCGGCGGCCCCGCCGAGCAGCGTGCGCGGGCCCACGACCGGGCCGCGCGGCTTCCGCACGGGCTTGGGGTGCGCGTGACTGGCCCGGACACCGCCGAACTCCCCCTCGTACGCGACCGGTTCCTCCGACCACAGCGCCCGCATCAGCGCCATCCGGTCCCGGCCCAGCTCGCGCCGGGTGCGCCACCGTACGCCGTGGTCGGCGGCCTCCTCGACGTTCCAGCCGAAGCCGACCCCGAGGGTGAACCGGCCGCCGGAGAGGTGGTCCAGGGTCGCGACCTGTTTGGCCAGGTCGATCGGATCGTGCTGGGCGACGAGCGTGATGCCCGTGCCGAGTCCGAGCCGCTCGGTGACGGCGGCGGCCTGACCGAGCGCCACGAACGGGTCGAGGGTACGGCCGTACTCGCGCGGCAGCTCGCCGCCCGCCGGGTACGGAGTGGTCCGCTCGACGGGGATGTGCGTGTGCTCGGGCAGATACAGCCCGGCGAAACCGCGGCCCTCCAGCTCCCGGGCGAGCCGGGTCGGGGTGATCGTCTCGTCGGTGAGGAAGATCGTTACGGCGATACGCATGGCCCATCTCTACCCGAGGGGGGACCATGCGTCCATACCAGCCGGTCGGGCTTCATCCTTCGGCACTCACACGACCGTCGCGAGCGCCGCGAAGCCGCTTCCGGCCTCGGCGGTGGCCCACAGAGTCGCGGCGACGGTGCTGTAGGGCGCGATGCGGTGGTAGGGCAGGCGAGTGGCACCCGCGAGGTGCGGGGCGAGGGTGCGGAGCACGGGGACGAAGCGGGCCAGGAAGACGGCCCGGCCGCCGCGGCGGTCCATCAGGGTCTCGGCGTTCCGCCAGGCGGCGGACGGGACACGGCTGCCCAGGCGTCCCGTGCGCAGACGGTCGCCGAGCAGGGTCCCGGTGCGGTGGGCGAGGAAGTCACCGGCCACCGCCGCGACGGCGGCGGCACCGATGACGAGGGGCAGGCTCAGGTGTCCGGTGCGGGCCAGCGCACCGGCCGCCAGCAGCAGGCCGAGCGTGGGGACGAAGGCACCGACCAGCAGGACGGACTCGGCCAGGACCGCGGCCGCCAGCACCGCGTAGGCGGCGCTGGCGGGGGCCCGGCCGAGGAGGTCCGGGAGGTCCCACGGGACGGTCACCGACCGGCTCCGGCGACCGCACGCGGCTCGCCCGGCGTGTCCTCGGCAGCACGGTGCGGGCTCCGCAGCTGACAGACCCTGGCCGGAGGAAGGTTCGCCCACACGGTCCAGCGGCCGGTGGCGTAACGACGCTGGTACCCGGCCATGACCTCCTGGACGGCCTGGTGCCGGCGGGCTTCGGCACGGGAGGACAGCAGGGTGCGGGCCTGACGGGTGCCCAGGTAGGCGAAGTAGGCCAGGGTGCCGCCCGGGTGCAGCAGCTCCAGGCAGCGGGTCATGATCGCGTCGACCTGGCCGGGGGTGAAGTTGGTCAGGGGCAGGCCGGAGACGATCACGTCGTAGCGCTGTTCGCCGGGGAGGTCCTCGACGTAGGCGCAGCGGACGCGGACCCGCTCGGGCTCGCCGGCCAGCCGGGGGTGGGTGTCGACCAGCCGGCGCAGGCGGTCGGCGAAGCGCGGGTTGGCATCGACGACGTCCAGGCGGCTGCCCTGCGACAGTTGGGGGATGAGGGCGCGGGTGACGGCGCCGGTCCCGGCGCCCACCTCCAGGACGGTCAGCGGCCGTGGGGCCAGGGCGCGCACCGGTTCGGTCAGCGCTCGGGCCAGAGCCCTCCCGCTGGGGGCGAAGGCGCCGGTGGTGCGCGGGTCGCGGGCCGCTTCGGTGAAGAACGCCCAGTCCATGGTTCGGAGATCCATGGTTTTGACGCTAGGGACGGGGGCACGGCCGGAGATCACTCGTTGTGCGGCCATCACCCCCTACGAAAGTTGGGGGTCACGTGAGACCAGGGTCGGCCGACGGCTCTGCCGGGCCCGCCTAGGATGCCGGGAGTGATACGGAGAGAGAGATTCCGGTGGGGCGGCTACGGGCGCTGGTGCCTGGTCGTGCTGCTGACCGCCCTCGCCGTGCTGAACAGCGCGTCCATCGACGGCGGCCGGTACGCGACACCGGCCACCGTCCTGGCCGTGCTGTGCGGACTGGCCCTGCTGGTGCGCCGGGTGCCCTGGTACGCCTCGGCCGTACCGGCCACCGTGGCGACCGGGCTGTGGGGGTGGCCGCTGCTGCCGCTGCTGCTCGTCGCGCTGTTCGACATGGCGGCGCACCGGCGGGTCCGGGTGGCGGTGGGCTGCGCCGCGGCCGCGCTGAGCGCCAACCTGCTCATTCCGCCGACCTTCTCGCTGTGGACCCCGCAGCAGTACGGTTCCACCCTGTTCGTGCTGCTGGCCCTGGTGGGCGGGCTGTGGGTGGGCAATCGCCGCCGGCTGCTGAAGGCGCTCGGCGACCAGGTCGAGCACCTGCGGATCGAGCGGGAGTTGCGCGAGGAGGCGGCCCGGTCCGCCGAGCGGTCCCGGATCGCGGCGGAGATGCACGACGTACTGGCGCACCGCCTGAGCCTGATCGCCCTGCACACGGGTGTCCTGACGGCGAGGAGCGAGCCGCTGCCCGAGCCGGTCGTGGCACGCCTGGCCCTGCTGCGCACCGCCTCCACCGATGCCCTGGCCGATCTCCGCGACGTCCTCGGGGCCCTGCGCGACCCCGGGGCCGAGCCCGCCGAAGCCGCTCCCGTCCCCGTCCTGCGCGCCGTGGACGAGCTGGTCGAGCAGGCGCGGGCAGCAGGGCAACTGGCCGAGCTGCGGATCGAGGGCCGGCCCGAACAAGTCCCGGCCGCGCACCGGCTGGCCGTCTACCGTCTCGTCCAGGAAGCACTGACGAACGCCGGCAAGCACGCCGAGGGCGCCCCGGTGCGCATCCACCTCGGCTACCGCCCGCCCGCCACCACCGTGGAGGTCACCAACGCCCCCGGCAGCCCGGCCGCGCACGCCGTCGCCTCCGGGTTCGGGCTGGTCGGCCTGCGTGAGCGCGTCACCGCCCTCGGCGGCCATCTGCACGCCGGGCCCAGCGGGGCCGGCAGCTGGCGGCTGGCGGCCCGTATCCCCCACCCCGCCTCCGCCGAGTCCACCAAGTCCCCCGAGACCTCCGCGACCTCCGGGACCTCCGGGACCTCCGGGACCTCCGACCAGAACGGCACCCGCGCATGATCCGCGTCCTCATCGCCGACGACGACGCCCTGGTCCGCCTGGGCCTGGCCGACCTCCTCGACGGGGACCCGGGCATCGAGGTCGTCGCCCAGGCGTCCGACGGACTGCTCGCCGTCGAACAGGCCACCGCGCACCGCGTCGACGTCGCCCTGGTCGACGTGCGCATGCCCCGCATGGACGGCATCACGGCCACCGCCCGGCTGCGCGCCCTGCCCCACCCGCCGAGGGTGATCACGCTGACGACCTTCGACCTCGACGAGTACGTCTACGACGCCCTCACGGCCGGGTCCGACGGCTTCCTGCTGAAGGACACCGATCCGGCCGAGATCCTGCGCGCCGTCCACCTCGTCGCCGCCGGCTCGGCGATGCTCCACCCCAGCGCCGCCCGCCGCCTCATCGACCGCTACCACCGGTCGGGCGCGCCACGGGCGACCGCCGCCCGGGCCGGCCTCGACCGGCTCACACCCCGGGAACGCGACGTGCTGGCCCTGCTCGCCCAGGGGGAGACCAACGCCGACATCGCCGCCCGGCTCGGCATGCGCGAGAGCACCGTCAAGGCCCACGTCAGCCGCATCCTCACCGCGCTGGAGGTCACCAACCGGGTGCAGGCGGCCCTGCTGGCCCGGGACGCGGGGCTGACGGCCTGACCCCGGCGGCCTGTTCGCCTGTTCCCCGCCGTCCAATTCCCTTCCCTTGCCCGGCGGTTCACGGCTGAATACAACGGTTGCACGCACCACGCCCGCACCACCCATGCCATGTCACCGACGACACCTTGGGAGCAGCAGCATGTGCGAGGACCATCAGGAGGACGGCCACGAGGACGGCCGGGGCGGGCTCGCCCGGCGGGCCCTGTTCGTGACGGGAGCGGCCGCCGCGCTTACGTTGGGAAGTGTGAGCTTCGCTTCAGCGGCCGACGGTGACCAGGAGACCAGAACGGTACGGGGCACCCTGCCGCCCGGCTCCCCCGACTTCGTGTACCTGCCCGTCGAGGTCCCGGCCGGGGTCCGGGAGATCAAGGTCGCCTACACCTACGACCGGCCGTCCGTCCCGGCCGGCACCACCGGCAACGCCCTCGACATCGGCGTCTTCGACGACCGGGGCACCGATCTCGGCGGCCGGGGCTTCCGGGGCTGGTCGGGCGGGGCGCGCACCGAGTTCTTCCTCCGCGCCGACGACGCGACGCCCGGCTACCTCCCGGGCCCGGTGCGCGAGGGCACCTGGCACATCGCGCTCGGCCCGTACACGGTCGCCCCGCAGGGCCTGGCGTACGAGATCACGATCACGCTGACGTACGGCGAGCCGGGCGAGGCCGCCCGGCCGGTGTACCCGCCCGAGCGGGCGAAGGGGCGGGGGCGTGCCTGGTACCGGGGTGACTGCCATCTGCACTCCTGGTACTCCGACGGCCGCCGCACCCCCGCCGAGATCGGGGCCCTGGCGCGGGCCGCGGGGCTGGACTTCATCAACTCCTCCGAGCACAACACGCACTCGGCGCACGCGCACTGGTCGGATGTGGCCGGGGACGATCTGCTGGTCATGCTGGGCGAGGAGATCACCACGCGGAACGGGCACGTGGTGGCGCTCGGCACCGACCCGGGCACCTTCGTCGACTGGCGCTACCGTGCCCGCGACAACCGCTTCGGCCGGTTCGCCCGCCAGATCCGCCGCGCCGGCGGCCTGGTCGTCCCGGCCCATCCGCACGCGACCTGCGTCGGCTGCAACTGGAAGTTCGGCTTCGGCGAGGCGGACGCGGTGGAGGTGTGGAACGGCCCCTACACGCCCGACGACGAGGTGACGCTGGCCGACTGGGACAGCATGCTCGTGGCGTCGGTGCGGGGCGAACGCGGCTGGATCCCGGCGATGGGCAGCAGCGACGCCCACCGCGACCCGGACCCCGTCGGCAGCCCCCAGACGGTCGTCCTGGCCGACGACCTGACCCGCCAGGCCATCCAGGAGGGCATCCGGGCCGGGCGGTCGTACATCGCCGAGTCCGCCAAGCTCTCGCTGTCGTTCCGGGTGTCCGGGGGCCGCGGTGAACACGCCGGCATCGGCGAGCGTCTCACCGTCGCCCGCGACACCCCGGTCACCGTCCGCCTGGAGGTCACGGGCGCCCCACGCTGCACGGTCCGCTTCGTCACCGACCAGGGCGTGCTGCACACCAGCGCGCCGCTGCCGGTGGCGGGAGCGGGGGTCGTGGAGTGGCGCACGACGCCGTCGTACGCGGCGTACGTACGGGCCGAGGTGCGGCACGAGGCGGCGGCGGGGCCGATCCCCGGGCCGCTGGCGGCGTTCACCAATCCGGTGTTCCTGGGGCGCCGCGCGGACTGAGGGATCCTTGAGGGGGTACCGCCGCGTGGCCGGAAGGCCGGGCCCACTGTGAGAGCTTCGTGCGAAGGAGACCCCCCGACGATGTCCCGCCTAGCCGACATCAGGTTCCGTGCCGCCACGGCCTTCCAGCGCCGGATCAATCCGCTGTTGCGCCGCCTCCCCCTCCAGACCGTCGTCGAGACGACGGGCCGCGTCTCCGGGCTGCCCCGGCAGACGCCGGTGGGCGGGCGGCGCGTCGGGGACTCCTTCTGGCTGGTGTCGGAGTTCGGCGAGCGGTCGCAGTACGTCCGCAACATCAAGGCCGATCCGCGGGTCCGGGTGCGGATCCGGGGGCGGTGGCACACGGGGACGGCACAGCTGGTGCCGGACGACGATCCGGTGGCCCGGCTGCGGCGGCTGCCCCGCTTCAACGGCCTGGGGGTGCGGGCGTTCGGGACGAATCTGCTGACGGTGCGGGTGGACCTGGACGCCTGAGAGGCGTCAGCCCGGCCACACGATCGCCTGCACCTCGCTGTAGGCGTGCAGGGCGTAGGAGCCGACGTCCCTGCCGACCCCGCTCTTCTTGAACCCGCCGAAGGGTGCCTCCATGTTGCGGCCGACGGTGTTGACCCCGACCCCGCCGGCCCGCAGCCGCCGCGCCACCCGGAAGGCGCGGGCCACGTCCCCCGACCAGACGTAGTCGATGAGGCCGAAGTCGGTGTCGTTGGCGAGGGCGATGCCCTCCTCCTCGTCGCCGAAGGGGATGACGGCCACCACCGGCCCGAAGATCTCCTCACGGGCCACGCGCATGTCGTTGGTGCAGTCGGCGAGGAGGGTCGGAGGGACGTAGAAGCCCTTGGACAGGGCGGGACGTTCGCCCCCCGCCCTCACCACCGCGCCTTCCTTCCGGCCCAGTTCGACGTACGACTCCACCCGGTCCCGGTGCGCCGCCGAGATGACCGGCCCGACCACCGTGTCCCGCTCCCTCGGGTCCCCGACCTTCAACCGGCCCGCGTAAGCGGCCAGTTGCTCGACGAGACGCTCGTACACGCCGCGCTGCGCCAGCACCCGCGTCGGTGCCGTGCAGATCTGGCCGCTGTAGAAGGAGAAGGTCGTCCCGATTCCGGCCACGGCCGAGCCGAGGTCCGCGTCGTCGAAGACGACCGCCGCCCCCTTCCCGCCCAGCTCCATCAACTGCCGTTTCATACCGCGCCCGCACACCTCGGCGATGCGCTGCCCGACCGCCGTGGAGCCGGTGAAGCTGACCATGTCGACGTCCGGCGACTCCACGGCCGCCTCGCCGACCTCCGTACGGGATCCACTGACCACGTTCACCACGCCCGGGGGCACGCCCGCCGCCTCCAGGGCCTTGGCCATCCGATAGACCGACAGCGGGTCCTGCGGGGCGGGTTTCACCACCACCGTGTTGCCCATGGCCAGGGCCGGGGCGACCTTGCCGGCCGCGTTGGCCCAGGGGTTGTTGTACGAGGTGACGCAGGTGACGACCCCGACGGGCTGGCGGACGGCCAGCGCGCCCATCACCCCCGCCCGGCCCATGGGCCCGGCCTCGTTGATCTGGGGCGGGATCGCCCACTCGGCGGGCTCCACGCGCGCGTAGCGCCGGAAGCGGGCGGCGGCGACCCCGACCTGCATGGCGCGTGCGGTGGCCGTGGTCGCGCCGGTCTCCGCCCGGGCCAGCTCCGCGTACTCCCCGACACGGTCGGCGATGATCCGCCCCGCCCTGCCGAGGACCGCCGCCCGTTCCTCGGGCGAGGTCCGTGACCACGGCCCGAAGGCCTCGCGGGCCGCGGCACAGGCCGCGAGCACCTGGTCCCGCGAGGCCTCCGGCGCCCACCCGACGGTCTCCTCGGTCGCCGGGTCGATCACCGCGTAGTGCCCACCGTCCGGCTCCGCCCAGGAGCCGCCGACGAACAGCGCCTGCTGCCTCATCACCTGGTGCTCACCGTCTCCGTGTCCCGGCCCGAGCGCAGCACACGCCCCGGCACGGCACCGGTCACCACGTCGTCCCGGATCGCCTCGACGCCGTTGACCCACACGGCCCGTATGCCGAGCGCCCGGGAGTCCAGCCGAGGGCTGTCACCCGGCAGGTCGTGCACCAGGGTGGCCGGGCCCGCGTCGATCCGCTCCGGGTCGAACAGCACGAGGTCCGCGTGCCAGCCCTCCCGCACCCGCCCCCGCTCCCGCAGGCCGAAGAGCCTGGCCGGGTCGTCGGTCAGCATCCGCACCGCCTGCTCCAGACCGACCAGCCGCCGGCCCCGCAGACAGTCCCCGAGGAACCGGGTCGTGTACGGCGCCCCGCACATCCGGTCCAGATGGGCGCCCGCGTCGGACCCGCCGAGCAGCACGTCCTCGTGCTGCCAGGTCTCCGCCCGCAGCGCCCAGGACGCCGGGTCGTTGTCGGTCGGCATCGGCCACAGCACCGTACGCAGCTCGTCGGCGGCGCAGATCTCCACCAGGCATTCGAAGGGGTCCTGGCCGCGCTCCTCGGCGATGTCCTTCACCACGCGGCCGGTCAGCCCGGCGTTCGCGTCGCTGTAGGTGTCGCCGATGACGTACCGGCCGAAGTTCGACAGCCGCCGGAAGACACCGGCTTCCTTGGACTGGGCGCGGCGCAGCAGCTCGGCCCGCACGGCCGGATCGCGCAGCCTCTCGATCCGCTCGGGCACGGGCAGCGCGAGCACCGGCCCCCACCCGGGGATCAGGTTCAGCGCGCAGAAGGTGCCCAGTGACATGTTCATCGGCGTGAGGATCGGCATGGTCAGCGCCACGACCCGGCCGCCCGCCTTCCGGGCCTGCTCGCTCGCGAGGAGCTGCCGGGGCACGCGCTCGGGAACGGCCGCGTCGACCGTCAGCACGTTCCAGTTCAGCGGCCGCCCCGCCACCGCGCTCATCTCCACGAACAGATCGATCTCGGCGTCGCTGAACTGATCCAGACAGCCCGCGACGATCGCCTCGATCTGCGTGCCCTCGTGCTCACCGACGGCCCGCGACAGCGCCAGCAGTTCGGCCGGTTCGGCATGCCGGGAGGCGACCGGCCGCCCGTCGCCGTCCGAGTGGCTGGTCGACTGGGTGGTGGAGAACCCCCACGCCCCGGCGTCCATGGCCTCGCGCAGCAACCGCACCATGTCGGCGAGCTGCTCCGCACTCGGCTGCCCGCCCACCGCCTCCGGCCCCATCACATACCGCCGCAGCGCACAGTGGCCCACCATGAACCCGGCGTTGACCGCGATCCGCCCCTCCAGGGCGTCCAAATACTCCCCGAAGGAATGCCAGCTCCACGGCGTCCCCTCCTCCAACGCCACCAGCGCCATGCCCTCGACCTTCGACATCATCCGGCGCGTGTAGTCGGCGTCCCCGGGGCGTTCCGGATTCAGCGGCGCCAGCGTGAACCCACAGTTCCCGCCCGCGACGGTGGTGACCCCGTGGTTGAGAGAGGGCGTGGCGTACGGATCCCAGAAGAGCTGGGCGTCGTAGTGGGTGTGCGGATCGACGAACCCGGGCGCGAGAACGAGACCGTGCGCGTCCTCGCTGGTACGCGCTTCCTGGGTGACCTCGCCGATGACGGCAATACGACCGTCCCGTATGCCGACGTCGGCGACAAAGCCGGGCCCGCCGGTCCCGTCGACGACCGTCGCACCTTTGATGACGTGATCGAGCATGAACCCTCAACTCCTCGAGCGAGATGTCCCTCTTAGGGGCGCGGGGAACTGCGCGACCAGCCCCCACGAACCCGCACCCGCCAACGACGCTCAAACTCCCTGCCGGAACCGCGAAGTCCGATGCACAGGATCCGTATCGATCTTGGGAATCACGTACTCCCCGACCAACCGAATCGTCTGCAACGTCTCCTCCTTCGGCACCCCCACCGGCAACCCGAAACTCAACTGATCCGCCCCCGCCTGCTCCCACCGCTTGCACTGCGTGAGCACTTCGTCCGGATCCCCGCAGATCAGCAACTCCTCCTCGATGAGCACCTCCACGAACTCCTCGGTGTACTCCGGCAGCGTCTCGGGCCACACCGGAAACCCCTCGGGCCGCGGAAACGTGTCGTGGTACCGGAAGACCAGCGAGGGCAGATAGTGCAGCCCCCCGCTCGCCGCGATCCGCACGGCCTCCGCATGGGTCGGCGCACAGATCGCCGTGGTCGTGACCATCACGTTGTCGTTGACGAAGTCCCCGACCGGCTCCGCGTCCACGATCGCCGTCTTGTACTGCTCCAGCACCCACTCCATGTCGGAGACCTTCTGCACGCTGAAGCCGAGCACGCCGAGCCCCTTCTTCGCGGCCATGGCGTACGAGGGCGGGGACCCGGCGGCGTACCACATGGCGGGGTGGGACTTCCCGTACGGCTTCGGCAGGATCTTCCTGGGCGGCAGCGACCAGTGCTTGCCCTGGAAGCCGGCGTACTCGTCCTGGAGCCACATCTTCGGGAACTCGGCGATGGTCTCTTCCCAGAGCTCCTTGGTGTGGTTCATGTCGGTGATCCCCGGCAGGAACCCGAGGATCTCGTGCGATCCGGCACCCCGCCCGCTGCCGAACTCGAACCGACCCTCGCTGAGGTGGTCGAGCATGGCGACCTTCTCGGCGACCTTCACCGGGTGGTTCACCGGGGCGAGCGGGTTGAAGATCCCCGAGCCGAGATGGATGCGCTCGGTCGCGTGCGCCAGGTACCCGAGGAAGACGTCGTTGGCGGAGAGGTGCGAGTACTCCTCCAGGAAGTGGTGCTCGGAGGCCCAGGCGTACTTGAAGCCCGACTGGTCCGCCTGGATGACGTACTCGGTCTCCTCCATCAGCGCCTTGTGCTCGGCGAGCTGGTCGGTCTCGGCCCGTTTGCCGACGTATCCCTGTACGAAGAGCCCGAATTCCACGGAGATCCACCGCCCCACGGTCACTTCTGACAAGCCGTCAGATTCATGGCTCCGACTGTTCCACCGGCCCCCGGGAGCGTCAATAGCTGATGGGGCGTCAGATGACGGTCACCCCGGCCAGCCACCCGCCGTCGATCACGAAGGGCTGGCCCGTGATGTACGACGAGTCCTCCGAGGTGAGGAACAGGGCGAGCCGGGCCACCTCCTCGGGCTGCCCGGCCCGCCCCAGCGGCACGAGCTTGCGGTAGAGCCGGTCGAGGCCCCGCGAGGCCTTCTCGGCGTCGGCGTCCGGGTCCAGCCGGGCCGGGTTGGACATCGCCGTGTCGATGGCGCCCGGACAGACCGCGTTGACGCGTATCCCCCGCCCGGCCAGCTCCAGCGCGGCGACCCGGGTCAGCCCGAGAACGGCGTGCTTGCTGGCGGCGTACGCGCCCACCGCGGCCATGCCGGTCAGCCCGGTGTACGAGGAGGTGTTGACGATCGTGCCCCCGTCGGCCATCTCCGGGGCGACCGCCCTGATGCCGAGGAAGCAGCCCACCTGGTTGACCTGGACGACCTGCATGAACTCCTCGAGGGGCGTGTCGAGGAGGGAGTTGAAGCGCAGGATGCCGGCGTTGTTGACGAGCCCGTCGACGTGCCCGTACGCCTCCTTCGCCACCGCGACGGCGGCCCGCCAGTCGTCCTCCCGGCCCACGTCGAGATGGACGTACCGGGCGCCGATCTCCTTCGCGAGGGCCTCGCCCTGGTCGTCCAGTACGTCGGCGACGACCACTCGAGCCCCCTCGGCGGCGAACAGCCGGGCCTCCTGCTCGCCCTGGCCGCGCGCGGCGCCGGTGACGATGACGACCCGTCCGTCGAGCTTGCCCATGGCTCTCCTCACAGGTGGGGGGCGACCTCGGCGCCGAACGCCGTGATCTGATCGGTGAGTTCGGTGCGGCTCCGGCTGCGGAACCGCACCTGGATCTGGTGCGCGCCCATCGCCCGGTAGGCCCGCAGCGACTCGGCGAGCTCCTGCGGACCGCCGGAGAGGGTCCGGCGGCCCACGTCCCAGCGGGGCGTGCCCACGTACAGCGGCTCGGTGATGGCGCCCACCGTGAAAGCGCCCTGGATGCCGGCCTGTTCGCGCAGCTCCCGGATCCGGGCGATCCGCGCGGGCAGCCGGTCCCTCGGATCCCCCTGCGGCAGCCAGCCGTCGCCCTTGAGCGCGGCCCGCCGTACGGCGGCGGGCGAGGAGCCGCCGACCCACAGGGGGACGCGGTCCTGCGCCGGACGGGGCCGCTGGCCGAGCCCCTCGAAGTCGTACAGCTTGCCGTGGTGCTCGGGGAACTCGTCCGGTCCGAGGGCGGAGCGCAGGGCGTCGAGACACTCGTCGAGCACGGCCCCGCGCTGCCGGAAGTCCACACCCAGGGCCTCGAACTCCTCCTGGACGTGCCCGGCACCGACCCCGAGGACCAGCCGGCCTCCGCTGAGGTGGTCGAGCGTGGCGTACTGCTTGGCGGTGAGCAGGGGGTGCCGCAGCCCGACGATCGCGACATGGCTGAGCAGCCGGACGCGTTCGGTGGCGGCGGCCAGGAAGGAGAGCGTGGCGACGGGGTCGTACCAGATGGTGCTCATCGCGGCGGCCAGCCTGCGGGGGATGCCGACGTGGTCGCAGCTCGCGAGGTAGTCGAACCCGGACCGGTCGGCCGCGCGGGCGATCTCCAGCAGGTCGTCCGGCCCGGCCTCCGCCTCCCAGCCCTCCGCGTAGAGGGTGCTCTGCGACTGGACGGGAAGCTGCATCCCGTACCGCAGGCTCACCGCGCACCACCGGCGCCGCCCGGCCACAGCCCTTCCTCCGTCAGCCCGAGCAGCTCGATGGCGTTCCCCCGCACGATCCGCTCCACCACGTCCGGCTCCAGATGCCCCATCTGCGCCTCGCCGACCTCGCGGGACTTGGGCCAGGTGCTGTCGGAGTGCGGGTAGTCGGTCTCGTACAGCACGTTTCCGACGCCTATCGCGTCCAGGTTCCTCAGCCCGAAGGCGTCGTCGAAGAAGCAGCCGTAGACGTGCTCGGCGAACAGCTCGGACGGCGGCCGGTGCACCTTGTCGGCGACTCCGCCCCAGCCCCGGTTCTCCTCCCACACCACGTCCGCCCGCTCCAGGATGTAGGGGATCCAGCCGATCTGCCCCTCGGCGTACATGACCTTGAGGCCGGGGAACTGCTCGAACTTGCCGCTCATCAGCCAGTCGACCATCGAGAAGCAGCAGTTGGCGTAGGTGATGGTGGAGCCGACGGCGGGCGGGGCGTCGGCGGAGGTGGACGGCATACGGCTGGAGGAGCCGATGTGCATGGCGACGACGGTGCCGGTCTCGGCGCAGGCGGCGAGGAAGGGGTCCCAGCCGTCGGTGTGGATGGAGGGGAGCCCGAGGTAGGGCGGTATCTCGGAGAAGGCGACGGCACGGGCCCCGCGCGCGGCGTTGCGCCGGACCTCGGCCGCCGCGAGCTCGGCGTCCCACAGCGGTATGAGGGGCAGGGGGATGAGCCGCCCGTGCGCCTGCGGGCCGCACCACTCCTCCAGCATCCAGTCGTTGTAGGCGCGGACGCAGAGCAGGCCCAGTTCGTGGTCCTTGGCCTCGGTGAACGTCTGGCCGCAAAAGCGCGGGAAGGTCGGGAAGCACAGGGCGGACTGGACGTGATTGACGTCCATGTCGGCGAGCCGGGCCGGGACGTCGTAGGAGCCCGGCCGCATCTGCTCGTACGTGATGACCTCGAGCTTGATCTCGTCCCTGTCGTACCCCACGGCGGTGTCGAGGCGGGTCAGGGGGCGGCGGAGGTCCTCGTAGACCCACCAGTCACCGACCGGGCCGTCGTCGCCGGGCTGTCCCATCACGGGCCTGAAGCGCCCGCCGAGGAAGGTCATCTCCTTCACGGGCGCACGGACGATCCGGGGCCCGACGCCCCGGTACTTCTCCGGAAGCCGGTCCTGCCACACGGTCGCGGGCTCCACGGTGTGGTCGTCCACGGAGATGATCAGCGGAAACGAGCTGTCGTGGGTGTCCATGGCGCTCACGGTAGCGCCGATCTGACGGATCGTCAGCTATGCGGAGGGCATCGACAACCGGCTGTGGACATGCATCGGCCGCGACGGCTCCCCCTCCGCGCCGCCGCGGCCGAACCCCGTGTGGGAGTGGCTTACTTCGTCGGCTTGAAGGGCTCCGACGTGGCGTGCAGGTCCTTCGTCTCGAGCGGCTCGTCGGTGGCGTGCAGGTCCTGCTTCTTCACGGCACCCTCGTCCGTGGCGTGCAGGTCCTCGGTCCCCAGCGGCTCGTCCGTCGCGTGCAGGTCCTGCGGCTTGAGCTCGTCGCCCATGATCGTCAACTCTCCTTGGCGTGGGTCGAGTAGTGAGGTGCGCGGGCCCGCCCGGTCACTCCCCCGAGTCCGACCGGGCGGGCCCATCCGAGCCGCTCACCCTAGTCAGCCGGTGTGCGACCCAGTGCGGCGACCCGTCTGCCCCCCGACGCGACGGATCGACTACGTCAAGCATGGCGTGGGGCGATAAACGAACGATGAACGCGACCGGCCGGACCCAGGAGCCTCGTCAGGCCGCCTGGACCGGGGACAGCAGCGCGCGCACCTCGGCGGCCTCGGGCGAGCCCAGCTCCTCGTAGATCCCGGCCGCTTCCTGCCAGCAGACCTGGGCCCTGCCCGTCTGCCCGATGCCGCTGAGCGCGCGGCCGAGGACGGTGAGGACGTTGCCGCGCCGCCACTCCCCGCCGATGCCGCGGAGCACGGTGAGCGCCATCTCGGCGTTCGAGGCGGCCTGCGCGGGACGTCGGGCGGCGAGGTCCAGCTCGGCCAGCCGGAACAGGCTCATGCCCTCCCAGAGGCGCTGCCTGCTGTCACGGAACACCTCCAGCGCCTCCTGGAGCCGGCCGGCCGCGTCGCCCAGGTCGCCGCTCTGGGTGAGCGCGAGGCCGAGGGCGTAGCGGGCGTTCGCCCCGCGCATGGAGTTGCCCATGGCGTCGTAGATGGCGATGCCCTCCTGGGCCAGCGCGACCGCGCTCTGGGTCCGCCCGGTCGCGAGATGGATCCGGGACAGGTTGCACAGCGCGGCGGCCTCGCCGGGCCGGTCGCCCAGGGCCCGGAAGTGCTCGATGGCCCGGGAGAGGTGCTCCTCGCCGTCCTCGTGCCGGTTCTGGTACAGCGCGATGATGCCGCGCGCGTTGCGCGCCCAGCAGACGGGCAGCAGGTCGTCGGCCTCCTGGGCGAGGAGGATGGCCTGTTCGGCCTCCTGGTCGGCCCGTTCGAAACGGCCGCTCATGTGGTGGACGATGACGACCGTCGTCAGGGCCCGGGCCTCCGCCCGCCTGATGCCCTGCTGCCGGGCCGCGTCCAGCAGGGCCTCGGCCGTCGCCTCGTACTCCCTGGAGTTGGCTCCGGACTCGGAGAGGTCGTGTGCGGCCCACAGCAGATCGATCGCCCGGGGGAGCGTCTCCGGCGCTCCCGCGGACTGCCGTACGCACGCGAGGACGCAGATGGCCTCCGTGTACAGCCAGTCCTGCGCGGCATGCCGGTTCTCGAACCGCAGCCCCGGATACGAGGCCGGTTCGAGGTGGTCCACCAGCCGGTCGCCCGGCCGCTCGAGCGCGTACACGCCCGCCGCGGACGCCAGATAGAAGTCCAGCAGCCGCGACATGGCCGCCGTCCGCTCGCTCGGCGGCCACTCGTCGCGTTCCGCGCACGCACGCGCGTAGAGCCGTACGAGATCGTGGAAGCGGTAGCGGCCGGGGGCCGCCGACTCCAGCAGGGACGTGTCGACGAGGGACTCCAGGAGGTCCTCCGTGTCCTCGACGGGCAGGTCCAGGACCGCGGCCGCCGCCGGGAGGGAGATGTCCGCGCCGTCGGCCAGGCCCAGCAGGCGGAAGGCGCGGGCCTGGGCGGGCTCCAGCTGGCCGTAGCCCAGCTCGAAGGTGGCCTTCACGGCCAGGTCGCCGGCCTGGAGTTCGTCCAGGCGGCGGCGTTCGTCGGCGAGCTTCGCCGCGAGGACCGACACCGTCCAGGTGCGGCGGGCCGCCAGTCGGGACGCGGCGATCCGGATCGCCAGCGGCAGGAATCCGCAGGCCGCGACCACGTCCAGGGCCGCCTTCCGCTCGGACGCGACCCGCTCCTCGCCCACGATCTTCGTGAACAGTGCCAGCGCCTCGTCCGGGGACATCACGTCCAGGTCGATCAGGTGGGCGCCCGCCAGGTCCACCATCCGCACGCGGGAGGTGACCAGCGCGGCGCAGCCGTCCGTGCCGGGCAGCAGGGGGCGTACCTGGGCGGCGTCGCGGGCGTTGTCCAGCAGTACCAGGACGCGGCGGCCGGCCAGGACCGAGCGGTACAGCGCCGCCCGCTCCTCCAGGGAGTCGGGGATCGCCGAGTCGGCCGTGCCGAGCGCGCGCAGGAACGAGCCGAGGACCGTCTCCGGCTCCGCCGACCGGGCGCCCGCGCCCTGGAGGTCGACGTACAGCTGCCCGTCCGGGAACGCCGCGCGCGCCTGGTGGGCCACGTGCACGGCGAGGGTCGTCTTGCCCACGCCGCCGATGCCGGCCAGGGCCGAGACCGCCATGACGCGGCCTTCGGCGGCGGTGAGGATGTCGCCGAGCTCGCGGACGAAGCCGGAGCGGCCGGTGAAGTCCGGCACCGTCGCCGGCAGCTGCGCCGGGCGGACCGGGGCGGAGGCGGGCTCGGGGGCCGGGGAGGAGGGCTCGGCAAGGCCCGGGTCGGCCTGGAGGATGCGCTGCTGCAGCTCGCTCAGGCCGGGGCGCGGGTCCACGCCCAGTTCGTCGGCGAGCAGGCGCCTGGTGTCGGCGTAGACCGCCAGGGCCTCCGCCTGACGGCCGCTGCGGTACAGCGCGAGCATCAGCAACTCGCGGAGCCGCTCGCGCAGGGGATGGGCGGCGGTGAGGGCCGTGAGCTCCGAGACGGCCTCCGCGTGGCAGCCCTGCTCCAGGTCCATGTCCAGGCGGGATTCGAGGAGCTGGAGCCGCCATTCCTCCAGGCGGACGCGCTGCGCCTCGGCGTACGGGCCCGGTACGCCGGCCAGGGTCTCCCCGTCCCACAGCGCGAGAGCGCGCCGCAGGGTGTCGCGGGCGTGGCAGAGGTCGCCCGCCGACCGGGCCTTCTCCGACTCTGTGGCCAGGTCCTGGGCGACGGCCAGGTCGAGGGCGCCCTCGGCCAGGCCGCGGACCGCGTAGCCGCCGGACTCGCTGACCAGGACGCCCGGGTCCAGCACCTTGCGCAGCCGGGAGGCGTACGTCCGCAGCGCGGCCAGGGCCTGCGAGGGCGGTTCCTCGCCCCACAGGGCGTCGATCAGCTCCGCGGCCGTGGCCGTACGGCCCTCGCGCAGCAGCAGGGCGGCGAGCAGGGCGCGTTGCTGGGGGGAGCCGGTGGTGATCGGCGTTTCGCCGCGCGAGGCGCGCACCGGTCCGAGCACGCCGAAGCGCAGCGTCGTCGAGGCCACCGGTTCTGCCGACTCCTGCGAGGAGTCCGGACGCCGCTGCTCCGGTACGCGCGGCACACCATCCGGTACACCGTTCATGCAGTCCCCCTAGACATCCTGAGCAACCACGCCAGTTTGCCTTGTGCGCGGCGGATACGTCAGCCGTGGGAGACACCGATCACAGGGCGACGCACGGGAGTCCACAAGGTCCGCACACTCTCTCCGCACATGAAGGAGCAGGGGCCGTTTTTGAAGGGGAGTTGGAGCCTTCGGGCGCGCTGCCCAAGCGCCGTACCCAGGTCAGGAAGTGGCAGGGGTGGCCAGATGCTCCAGTTGGCGGGTTGTGTCGCCGGGACGTGCCCGCGGACAGCGCGTCAGAATGGGGCACCAGCCGACTCCGACGCGAAGGCGGACGCATGCCCGGTGAGCAACCCCAGTTGTACGAGACCCTCGACGAGCGGTTCCGGACGGGCCGTTGTCAGGCCGGGGACTCGAGGCTGGAGGTGTTGTACGAGGGGTGCCGGTGGGCCGAGGGGCCGGTGTACGTGCCCGCCGGGCGGTATCTGCTCTGGAGCGACATTCCCAACGACCGGCTGCTGCGGTGGGACGAGACCACCGGGGCCGTCGGCGTCTTCCGCTCCCCGGCCGGGTATCCCAACGGCAACACCCTGGACGGGCAGGGCCGGCTCATCACCTGTGAGCAGGGCAATCGGCGGGTGACCCGGACCGAGCACGACGGGTCGGTCACCGTGATCGCCGAGCGGTTCCGGGGGAAGCGGCTCAACAGCCCGAACGACGCCGTCGTGAAGTCCGACGGGTCGGTGTGGTTCTCCGACCCCGAGTTCGGGATCTCGAGCGACTACGAGGGGCATCGCGGCGAGAGCGAGATCGGCGCCCGGAACGTCTATCGCGTCGACCCCGGCAGCGGTGAGGTGCGGCTGGTGGCCGACGGCTTCCAGGGGCCCAACGGGCTCGTGTTCGACCCCGGCGAGCACCGGCTGTACGTGTCGGACAGCCTCGCCAACCACATCCGCGTCTTCGACGTCCGGGACGACGGCACCCTCACCGGCGGCGAGGTCTTCGCCGAGTGCGCCAACGGCAGCTTCGACAACATCCGGTTCGACGACGCGGGGCGGCTCTGGGCCGGCGCCATGCACGGGGGTGTGCACTGCTACGACCCCGACGGCACCCTCCTCGGACGCGTCCTGGTCCCCGGCACCGTCGCCAACGTCCGGTTCGGCGGCGCCCGGCGGAACCGGATGTTCATCGCCGCCGACACCACCCTCTACTCCCTCGTCATGTCCGTGACCGGGACCCCGCCCCTGCCGCCGGCCCCCTGAGCCCGCAGCGCCCCCTTCAGGACCTTCCCGCTCGCGTTCCTCGGCAGTTCCGCCACGAACTCCACCGCGCGCGGGACCTTGTAGTTCGCCATCTCCCGGCGTGACCAGGCGATCAGGTCGTCCCCCGTCACCAACGCCCCCGGCCGCCGTACGACGTACGCCCTGCCGACCTCCCCGAGCCGGGCGTCCGGTACGCCGATCACCGCCACGTCCGCCACGTCCGGGTGGAGGCCCAGGAGCTGCTCTATCTCGGCGGGGTAGGCGTTGAAGCCGCCGACGATGAACATGTCCTTGAGGCGGTCGGTGATGCGCAGGTTGCCCTCGGGGTCCAGGACGCCGATGTCGCCCGTGCGCAGCCAGCCGTCCGCCGAGAGCACCTCGGCGGTGGCCGGTTCGTCCTCGTAGTAGCCGGTCATGACGTTGAAGCCGCGCACCAGGACCTCGCCCGGCGCTCCGGGGCCGGGCGACCCGCCCTCGGGGTCCACGACCCGTACCTCCGTGCCGGGGATCGCCCGGCCCGACGTCGACGCGATCACCGTCGGGTCGTCGCCGCGCCGGCACATCGTGACGACGCCGCCCGCTTCGGAGAGGCCGTACGCGGTCAGGACCGTGCCGACGCCGAGTTCGGCGCGCAGGCGCTCGACGAGACGCAGCGGCACCACCGCCGCTCCCGTCACCACCAGGCGCAGGGCCGACAGGTCGTGCGCGTCGCGTGCCGGGTGGTCCAGGAGGGACTGGAGGAGGGTCGGCGGACCTGGCAGCACCGACACCCGCTCCGCGGCGATGTTGGCCAGGACGGTGTTCACGCCGAACACCGGCTGGGGGATCATCGTCGCGCCCCGCATCAGGCAGGCGATCACCCCGGCCTTGTAGCCGAAGGTGTGGAAGAAGGGGTTGACGATGAGGTACCGGTCGCCTTCCGTCAGACCCGCCAGCTCGCTCCAGATGCCGTACGCCCGCAGCGTCTGCGCGTGGGTGATGACCGCGCCCTTGGGGCGGCCCGTCGTGCCCGAGGTGAAGATGATGTCCGAGGGCCAGGAGGCCTGTATCGCCCTCGCCCGGTCCCGGACATCGCCCTGACCCACGCCCTCTCCGCTCGCCAGGAAGTCCTTCCAGGTGAGGAAGTCGGCGGGAGCGTCCTCGGAGAGTACGACCACGCGCTCCAGGGCGGGCAGGCCGGGCAGCGGGCCGGCGCCCGGGCCCTCTCCCGCCGCTCGCCGCAGCGACGCCACGTACGACGTGCCGAGGAACGTGCCCGTCACGAACAGCAGCCGCGCCCCGCTGCGCCGCAGGACGTCCGCCGCCTCCGCGCCCTTGAACCGGGTGTTGAGCGGGACCAGTACCCCGCCCGCCGACACCGCGCCCAGTGCCGCCACGATCCAGTCGAGGGTGTTCGGCGCCCAGATGCCGACCCGGTCGCCCGGAGCGACCCCGTTCGCCAGGCAGGCCGCCGCCGCGCGCTCGACGCGTGCGCCCAGTTCCGCGTAGGTGATCCGGGTGCGGCCCTCGACGACCGCCTCGACGTCCGCGTACCGCTCGGCCGCCGCCCGGACCAGGTCCGGAACGCTCTCCCATGCCGTATCCGCTCGCACAGCACGCCTCCAGCAGTAGCCGAGTGGCCCGAGTGGCCCCGCACCGTAGCTGACTGTCCGTCAGATTAGCTGTAATCTGACAGTCTGTCAGCGACCGTCGTTCGGGCCCGGAGGTGCGCGCACCATGCCAGCAGGATCGGGGAGCCTCAAGGACGCCACCGCCGTCGTCGGCATCGGACAGACCTCCTTCGCCAAGCGACTCCCCGAGGACGAACGCACCCTGGCCTGCCGGGCCGTGCTGGCCGCGCTCGACGACGCCGGGATCGCGCCCGGCGAGGTCGACGCCCTCGCCTCCTACACCATGGAGGAGACGGACGAGGTCGAGCTGGCGAAGGCCTGCGGCTTCGGTGACCTCACGTTCTTCAGCAAGGTCGGGTTCGGGGGCGGCGGTTCGTGTGCCACGGTCGGCCATCTCGCCGCCGCCATAGCCACCGGACAGGCGAACGTCGGGGTCGCCTGGAGGTCGCGCAAGCGGGGCAGCGGGCCCCGGCCCTGGACCAACACCACCGTCCAGCTCCCGACTCCGGCCCAGTGGACCCGGCCGTACGGGCTGCTCAGGCCCGTCGACGAGATCGCCATGCTCGCCCGGCGCTATATGCACGCGTACGGGGCCACCCGCGACCACCTGTTCAACGTCGCCCTGGCCTGCCGCAACCGCGCCAACCAGAACCCCGCCGCGATCATGTACGACCGCCCCCTCACCCGCGAGATGTACATGACGTCCCGCTGGGTCAGCGAGCCGCTCTGCCTCTTCGACAACTGCCTGGAGACGGACGGGGCGCTGGCCTGCGTCGTCGTCTCCGCCGAGCGGGCCCGGGACTGCCGCCGCCAACCGGTCTACGTCCACTCCGCCGCCCAGTCGCTCCCCGCCCAGCACCACGGCATGGTCAACTACTGGAACGACGACCCCCTCACCGGCCCCGCCTGGAGTGCCGCCCGGCATCTGTGGAAGCACTCCGACCTGGCACCCGAGGACGTGGACGTCGCCCAGATCTACGACGCCTTCACCCCCCTGGTCCTGCTCTCCCTGGAGGGCTACGGCTTCTGCGGGCGCGGCGAGGGCGGGGCGTTCACCGAGGGCGGTGCGCTGGAAACCGGCGGGCTGCTGCCCGTGAACACCGGCGGGGGCGGCCTGTCCGAGGCCTATGTGCACGGCTTCAACCTCATCAACGAAGGGGTGAAGCAGCTGCGCGGGACCAGTACCGCTCAGGTGCCGGACGCCTCCGTCTGTCTGGTCACGGCGGGCGAGGGGGTCCCGACCTCCGCCCTTCTGCTGAGGAACTGAGGAGTTGTTCGATGCTGCGTCCCGTCACCGACCCCGACGGCGCCCCCTTCTGGGAGTACGCCGCCCGGGGCGAGCTCCGCGTCCAGGCCTGCGCGGCCTGCGGCGAACTCCGCTTCCCGCCCCGGCCGTGCTGCCCGCACTGCCAGTCCTTCCAGGACGAGTGGCGCCTGGTCTCCGGCGGCGGCCGTGTCTGGTCGTACGTCGTGCCGCATCCGCCCCTGCTGCCCGGCTACGCGGAGCTGGCGCCGTACAACGTGGTCGTCGTCGAGCTGGACGAGGCGCCGCGCGTCCGGCTCGTCGGCAATCTGGTCGCCGGGCCCGGTGAGCCGATCGGCTCGCTGCCGGTGGAGGGGATCCGTATCGGTGCCCGGGTGCGGGTCGTCTTCGACGACGGCCTGCCGCGATGGGTCCTGGAGCGGTCATGAGCAGTGTGCTCGTCAGCGCGGACAAGGACAGCGGGGTCGCCGTCGTCACCCTGAACCGGCCCGGCCGGCTCAACGCGATCGACCTGGAGATGGCCGGTCGACTCGCCGACGTCTGGCGGGAGTTGCGGTTCGACGACACCGTACGGGCCGTCGTCCTGACCGGTGCCGGGGAGCGCGCCTTCTGCACCGGTATCGACCGGGACGCCGTCGTGCCGCAGCCGAACTCGCCCTACGCGCAGGACGATCCGCTGCTCGGCGTCGGGCCGAAGGCGAACGACCTGTGGAAGCCGGTCATCGCCGCCGTGCGCGGGATGGCCTGCGGGGGCGCCTTCTATCTGCTCGGCGAGGCGGAGTTCATCGTCGCCGACACCACCGCCGCCTTCTTCGACCCGCACACCACCTACGGCATGGTCAGCGCCTACGAGTCCGTCCTCATGGCGCAGCGCATGCCCTACGGGGAGGTCGCGCGGATGGCGTTGACGGGGACGGCGGAGCGGATCTCCGCGCGGCGGGCGTACGAGGTCGGGCTGGTCTCCGAACTCGCCCCGGAGGGCGGGGCGACGGCGGCGGCGATCGCGTGTGCCGCCGTCATCGCCGGGCATCCGACGGAGGCCGTGCAGGGGACCGTGCGGGCGCTGTGGGCCGCGAGTGAGGCGGGGCGGGCTCAAGGGCTCGCGCAGGCGCCGCATCTCATCGCGCTCGGGAACGCGGCGGGTGAGCGGCAGGACGGGCTGTTCGCGGGGCGGGTGCGGGCGTACCGGTTGCGTTAGAAAATCGTTTACCCCTACACGCGTATGCTCGACCCGTGGTTGAGCATCGGATGATCGACGTGAACGGCATACAACTGCACATCGCGGAGCAGGGCGAGGGCCCCCTCGTGGTGCTGCTGCACGGTTTCCCGGAGACCTGGCACTCCTGGCGGCACCAGTTCGGGCCGCTGGCCGAGGCCGGTTTCCGGGTGGTCGCGCCCGACCAGCGCGGGTACGGCGGCAGTGACCGGCCCGAGGACGTGTCCGCGTACAGCATCTTCCACCTGGTGGGCGATGTGGTCGGGCTGATCCACGCGCTGGGCGAGGAGCAGGCGTTCGTCGTCGGGCACGACTGGGGGGCGCCGGTGGCCTGGCACACCGCGCTGCTGCGGCCCGACGTGGTGCGCGGGGTGGCCGGGCTGAGCGTGCCGCCGCCCTTCCGTGGTGGGCAGCCGCCGCTGAAGACCATGCGGGAGCGGTTCGGCGGGCACTTCTACTGGAACTACTTCGAGGAGCCGGGCGTCGCGGACGCCGAGTTCGCCGCCGACACCCGCACCGCCCTGCGCAAGCTGCTGTACTCCGCCTCCGGTGACGCGCCCGACGCCGGGCGCCCGGAGCAGGCCCTGGTCGAGGACCTGGGGCGCGGCTGGCTCGCGGACGCCCCGAACCCCGAGGTGCTGCCCGGCTGGCTCACCGAGGCGGACCTCGACACCCTCACCGAGAGCTTCGAGCCGGGCTTCACCGGCGCGCTCAACTGGTACCGCAACCTGGACCGCAACTGGGAGCTGACCGCCCCCTGGCAGGGCGCGGTGGTCTCCTCGCCGGCGCTGTACGTGTACGGCGACCGCGACTTGGTCCCGGCCTTCCCGGGCACGCCCGAACTGATCGAGGCACTGCCGGAGTTGATGCCGAACCTGCGGCGCAAGCCGCTCGTGCTGCCGGGCTGCGGCCACTGGACGCAGCAGGAGCGGCCCGCCGAGGTGAACGAGGCACTGATCGACTTCCTGACGGAACTGCGGGGCTGAGAGCCCCTGAGACGCGGGTCGGGCGGCCGGTCTCACCCTGGCCGGCCCGCCGGGCCCGGACCGTCCGTCACGGCCGGCCACCGCGTGGCGACCGGCGGGTACCCGGCGTAGCGTCTTGGGTGAGAGCGGTGATCGGACCGCTCCCCGCAGCGACGGCCGCCGTCTGGAACCCTTCCGTGCGCCGGTACGACGGCCGTCCCGGACGCGTCACGCGGTGCGCGCCGTGCCCGTGCCCTTCTCCGCGTCCAGCGCGTACACACAGCGGTCCTTGCTGCACGCGTACACCACACCGTCCCGGACGACCGGGGAGCCGGTGATCTCGCCGCCGGTGGCGAGCTTCCAGCGCAGCCGGCCGTCGTCGGCCTTGAGGGTGTAGAGGAGATGGTCGGTGGAGCCGAAGTGGATGCGGCCCTCGGCCACCGAGGGGGCGCCCACGATGTCGCCGCCCGCCTGGAAGCGCCACTTGGGCGTGCCGGTGACCGCGTCGAGGGTGTAGAGGCCCTTGCCGCTGCCCACGTGGACATGGCCCGCGGCGACCAGGACGGGCTCGACGGAGGCGCGGGACTCGGTGGCGATGCGCCAGCGGTCGCGGCCGTCGGTGGCGTCGAGGGCGTAGACCGTGCCGAGGTAGTCGGCCAGGTAGACGCCGCCGCCGGTGACGGCCGGGCCGGGGACGAAGGTGGGCGGGGACAGGAAGACCGCCGGGGCCTCGAAGTGCCACTTCACATGTCCGGCGGCCACGTCGAGGGCCAGGACGCGGGTGCCGGCGCAGACGTACACGTAGCCGTCGGTCGCCGGGGTGATCCGGACCGGGACGCCGCCGCAGGAGGCCGCGTCGCCGATCGGGTACGACCAGCGCTCGTCGCCGGTACGGGCGTCCAGGGCGCGCAGCCGGGCGTCCTGCCACACGTAGACCGTGCCGTCGTGCAGGGCGGGTCCGGCCTCGGGGGACTCGAAGTCGGTCTGGCAGCCGGTGATCTCCCAGAGCTTCTGGCCGCTCGAGGCCTCCCAGCCCTGGACGCCGCCGCCCCGGGTGCCGGTGACGACGGTGCCGCGGCCGGCCTGGAGCGCGTACACCCAGGCGTCCGTCTGCAGGCGCCACAGGTCGGCGCCCTCACGGGCGTCCAGGGCGAACAGCGTGGGCCCGTCGGAGGCGTGGATACGGCCGTCGGCGACCGCCATGGACCAGGCGACGTCCCGGGTCTTGAAGCGGCGGCGGCCGGTGCCGACGTCCAGGGCGTGCACCTCGAAGGAGGTGACGTAGACGAGGTCGCCGTCGACGGAGGGGGTGCCCCAGACGTCGTTGGACATACGGAAGCGCCAGGGCCGCCAGCCGCTCGCCTCGGGCGGCGCGGCCGGGGCCGGGGGCGCGGCGACGGCGGGGCCCACGGCGGGGTCGGTGCCGTTGACGCCGGGGCGGGGCTTGGACCAGGAGGCGGCGAGGGCAGCCTCCGGAGGGGGTGCCTTGACGGCGGCGGCACGGACGTCGGCGACGCGCGGGCCCGGGCCGATGGGCACCTGGGCGCCGGCCAGCCGGACGGGGCCGGTGTCGGGGCCGCCGCCCACGGGAGCCGCCACGGACGCGGGCGACGGGACGACGGGGTCGTGCGAGGGGGGCGGCGGGATGGGCGCCGGGCCGGGGGCGGGGCGTCCGCCGCCGCTGCGGCCGGCGCCGGGGGCGGGCTTGCCGGCCGGGCGGCCGTTGCGGCGGGACTCGATCAGGCTCACGGCCCGCTCGGGCAGCCACGCGGAGGCGGTGCCGCTGTCGTCGGAGCCGGAGCCGAAGAGGTGGGGAGCGAGCTGGGCCTGGAGGTCGGCCGGGTTGGGGCGGCCCGTCGCCTCCATCTGCATACAGGACTCGATGAGCGGACGCAGCTCGTCCGGCAGGCCCTCCAGGTCCGGGCCCTCGCGCAGCAGCATGAAGACCGTCTCGACCGGGTTGGCGCCGTGGAAGGGCGGGTGCCCGGTGGCGGCGAAGACCAGCATGGAGCCGAGGGAGAAGACGTCGGAGGCACCCGTGACGCTGCGGGAGTCCTTGGCCTGCTCGGGGGACATGTAGGCGGGCGTGCCGACGGCGACGTTCGTCATCGTCAAACGTGTGTTCGATACGCCGGAGGCGATACCGAAGTCGATCACCCGGGGGCCGTCCTCGACGACGAGGACGTTGGAGGGCTTGAGGTCGCGATGCACGAGCCCGGCGCCATGGATGGACTGGAGCGCCTCGGCCACGCCCGCCGCGAGCCAGCGCACCGCCTGGGCCGGGAGCGGCCCGCAGTCGTTCACTATCTCCTCGAGGGAGGGCGCGGGGACGTAGGCGGTGGCCAGCCAGGGCACGGCGGCGCGCGGGTCGGCGTCCACGACCGCGGCCGTGTAGAAGCCGGAGACCGCGCGGGCCGCCTCCACCTCACGCGTGAAGCGGACCCGGAACAGCTGGTCCTCGGCCAGTTCCGTGCGGACGGTCTTGATCGCCACACGCCGGCCCGATGCCGAGCGCGCGAGATAGACCAGCCCCATGCCGCCGGCACCCAGCCGTCCCAGCACCTCGAACGGCCCGATCCGCCGCGGATCGTGCTGCGTCAGCTGATCCACCACTCTGCCTGCCACCTCCCCGTACGCGCCGCGCCGAGCCACATGTTCCACGCGACCCCGTGCAGCGTCTCACCACCGCACCGCCATGGCGGCACGCACCCCGATTCTTCCTGGCCGGAGCCGTGGTGGCGAACCCGGCGACGAATGGGGTGTCTCCGTACACACAGGGGCAAAAGATGACCATAGGGCCTACGCCACCGCCTGGTCAGCGGCGCAGCAGCGCGAACGACGCCCCCTGATCGTCCGTGACGACGGCCACCCTGCCGTACGAGGTCTCGAAGGGCGGGACCTGGACACGGCCCCCGAGCCGGGTGACGTCCTCCAGCGCGGCCGGTACGTCCTCGACGGCGAAGTGGACGAGGAAGTGGGGCGGCATCTCGGCCGGGAAACGGTCCGAGACGGGGGCCCGGCCGAAGTCGGGCTCGGCGTCCGGCCCGAACAGGGCCTCCTGGAAGAGACCGCCGTAGAAGTCGTTGGCCGCCTCGGTGTCCCGCGTGTACAGCTCGGCCCAGGCGAAGGTGCCCGGCTCGTGCCGCACGCCGAAGCCGGGGTGCCGGTCCGGCTGCCACAGGGCGAAGACGGCCCCCTCCGGATCGGTGACCAGGGCGGTGACGCCCAGGTCACCGGCCGGCACCGGCGCCGAGACCACCTGCCCGCCGGCCGACCGGATACGCCTCACCAGCGCCACGGCGTCCGGGGTCGCGAAGTACACGGTCCAGACGGTGGGCAGCCGGCCGTCCACCTTGCGGACCAGGGCGGCCACGGGTTCGCCGTCCTTCAGCGCCTCGGTGAAGGAGCCGAACCACTCGTCCTCGAAGGTCCACCCGAAAAGTTCACCGTAGAACCGCTTGCCCGCCTCGACGTCGCGAAGCTGCGCGTCCACCCAGCAGGGGATGCCCTCTGCGTACACCGATGCCCTGTTTTCGGCCATGCGGCCAACGTAACCGCGACGGCCGCACCCCGCAGACCAGGCACACCAGCCTCCGCGCTCCCTCACACCCCATTTGCAGTCGGCCGAATCGCGCCTCGATCCCGCCTCGGTAAGCTGACGTCATGACAGGACAAGTGCGTACCGTCGACGGCCGTGTGGCCGGCCGGCGTGGGCAGGCGACCCGGCAGAAGCTGCTCGACTGCCTCAGCGAGATGCTCAGCTCCTCCCCGTACCGGGATGTCAAAGTCATCGATGTCGCCCGGAAGGCGGGCACTTCGCCCGCGACCTTCTACCAGTACTTCCCGGATGTCGAGGGCGCCGTCCTGGAGATCGCCGAGCAAATGGCGACCGAGGGCGCCGCGTTGACCGAGCTCCTCCAGGGCCGCTCCTGGGCCGGCAAGGCCGGCTGGCAGACGGCGCAGGAACTCGTCGACGGGTTCCTGGAGTTCTGGCGCAAGAACGACGCGATCCTCCGGGTCGTCGATCTCGGCGCCGCCGAGGGTGACAAGCGCTTCTACAAGCTCCGTATGAAGATCCTCAACTCGGTGAACAACTCCCTCGCGGACGCCGTCGCCGAGCTCCAGGCCAAGGGCAGGGTCGACAAGGACGTGAACCCGGCGGCCGTCGCGGGCTCGCTGGTCGCGATGCTCGCGGCCGTGGCCTCGCACCAGAAGGGCTTCACCTCCTGGGGTGTGAAGCAGGCCGAACTGAAGCCGAACCTGGCGTTGTTGGTGCACTTGGGCGTCACCGGCAGAAAGCCGACGAAGTAGCGGCCCCAGGCGGCACCTCTTCCTTTCCCGAGTCCTGTCTGGCAGGCGGTGGTCCACTCACGTGGGCTGCCGCCTGTCGCGCTTTCTACCGCCGCACGATCCGGAACAGCCGGATCTCCCGGTCCACCCGCGCCTGGTACGCCGCGTACGGCGGCCAGAACGCCAGCACCGCGTTCCAGGCGGCCGTACGCTCCTCACCCTCCAGCAGCCGGGCCGTGACCGGGATGTCCTCGCCCTTCCAGCTGATCTCGGCGTCGGGACGGGCGAGCAGGTTGTGGCTCCAGGCGGGATGGCCGGGCCGCCCGAAGTTGGACCCGACGAGGAGCCAGCCGCGCCCGTCCCGCTCCGGCATACAGGCCAGCGGCGTACGACGGGGCAGCCCGCTTCTCGCCCCGGTCGAGGTCAGCACCACACCCGGGAGCAGCCGCGCGCTGAGCAGCACCTTCCCCCGGGTGGCCCGGTGGACGAGCCGGTCCAGGGCGGGTACGACGTACGGCGCCACCCGGGCGAAGCCCCTGGTCGACGACACTTTCTGCACCACGCGCACGCCCCTCATGGGCCGGCCTCCTCGAAGACGTGTGCCGCGTCGGCCGCGTGCGCCCGCAGCCGGTGGACCGGCCCGAAGAGCAGCTCGTCGCCCGCGGCCCGCTTGAAGTACAGGTGTGCCTCGTGCTCCCAGGTGAAGCCGATGCCGCCGTGCAGCTGGATCCCCTCGGCGGCGGCGCGGCTCAGGGCTTGAAGCGCCTGGGCGAGGGCGAGCGGGCCGACGTGCTCCTCCCGCGCCGACGCCCACGCCGCGTAGTACGCCGCCGAGCGGGCCGCCCGCACCTCGACGTACACGTCGGCCAGCCGGTGCTTGACCGCCTGGAAGGACCCGACCGGCCGCCCGAACTGCTCCCGCTGCGCCACGTACTCCACGGTCCGCTCCAGCACCCGGTCGGCGGCCCCCGCCGCCTCGGCGGCGAGGCAGGCGGCGACGCTGTCGCCGAGCCGGGCGAGGGAGGCGGGGAGGTCTCCGTCGTCCTGCCCCAGCAACTCGGCTCGCACCTCGCGCAGTTGGATCCGGGCCTGCGGCCGGGTGGCGTCCAGCGCGGTCTGCCGTACGCGGGTGAGTCCGGCCGCGTCCCCGGGTACGAGGAACAGCAGCACCCGGGACCGGGCGAACCCCCCGGCGTGCGCGGCGACCAGGAGGAGCCGCGCGCTGTGCCCGTCGAGCACCTGCTCGGCCTGCCCGTACAGCCGCCATCCGTCATCCGCCCGCCGGGCCTGCACGCCCCCGGCGCGCCCGCCGCCCGCCCACTGTCCGCGCGGGTCGTGCCCGGTGAGGGCGAGGGCGGTGGCCAGGGCGGGCCCCGGTACGGCGAGGGTGGCGGTCAGTTGGCCGGCGGTGATGCGGGGGAGGAGTTCGGCCCGCTGGGCGTCCGTGCCGAGGGCGAGCAGCAGCGGGGCGGCGAGGACGGCGGTGGCGAGCAGGGGCGAGGGGGCGAGGGTCCGGCCCGTCTCCTCGCAGGCCAGGGCCAGCTCGGTCGCCGAACAGCCGACACCGCCGTAGGACTCGGGCAGGGCCAGGCCGGGCAGACCGAGCTGGTCGGCCAGGGCGGTCCACAGGGCGGAGTCGTGTCCGGCCGGGGTGTCGACGGCGGCTCGCAGCTCCTCGGGGCCGCACCGCTTGTGGAGCAGTTCGCGCAGGGTGCGGCGGATCTCGTCCTGCTCGGGGGTGAAGCGGGCGTCCATGGGGGAACCACCTCCGCAACTGACGGTGCGTCATATTAGGGCGCCGGGGCGGGGATGCCCAGAGCCCCGGCGCTCCCCCTGGCGGCCTTATCTGATGTACCGTCAGATTCATGGTGGCCCGGAGGAAAGTGGCCGTCGTCGGCGTGGCCCTCTCGGACTGCGGCCGCGTGGACGACGCGACCCCGTACGCCCTGCACGCCCAGGCGGCCCGCCGCGCCCTGGCCGACGCGGGCCTGGACCGGTCGCTGGTCGACGGCTTCGCGTCGGCGGGCCTGGGCACGCTGGCCCCGGTCGAGGTCGCCGAGTACCTGGGGCTGCGTCCCAGCTGGGTCGACTCCACCTCCGTCGGCGGCTCCACCTGGGAGGTCATGGCGGCCCACGCGGCGGACGCGATCGCGGCCGGGCACGCGCGCGTGGTGCTGCTCGCCTACGGCTCGACGGCCCGCGCGGACGTGAAGGCGGGCCGCCGCACCGGGACGCTGTCCTTCGGCACCCGCGGCCCCCTGCAGTTCGAGGCCCCCTACGGCCACACCCTGATCGCCAAGTACGCCATGGCGGCCCGCCGCCACATGATCGAGTACGGCACGACGATCGAGCAGCTCGCCGAGGTGGCGGTCCAGGCCCGGGCCAACGCGGCCCTGAACCCGGAGGCGATGTTCCGCACCCCCGTCACGGTCGACGACGTCCTGTCCGGCCCGATGATCGCGGACCCCTTCACCAAGCTGCACTGCTGCGTGCGTTCCGACGGCGGGGCGGCGGTGCTGCTGGCGGCGGAGGAGTACGTACGGGACTGCCGTACGGCACCGGTGTGGGTACTGGGCAGCGGGGAGCACATCAGCCACTCCGCGATGTCCGAGTGGCCGGACTTCACGGTGTCGCCCGCGGCGGTGAGCGGACGGCTGGCCTTCGAGCGCGCGGGCGTACGGCCCTCGGAGATCGACTTCGCCGAGATCTACGACGCGTTCACCTATATGACCCTGGTGACGCTGGAGGACCTCGGGTTCTGCGCGAAGGGCGAGGGCGGGGCGTTCGCGGAGAAGGGCCGGCTGCGGGTCGAGGGCGGCGAGCTGCCGGTGAACACCGACGGCGGCGGTCTTTCGGCCCAGCACCCCGGGATGCGGGGTCTGTTCCTGATGGTGGAAGCGGTACGGCAGCTGCGGGGCGAGTGCGGCGACCGGCAGGTGCGACGCGGCGACGGCTCCCTGCCGCGGCTGACGGTGGCGTCGGGGACGGGGGGCTGGTTCTGCTCGTCGGGGACGGTGGTGCTGGGTGCGGGGTGAGGGAACACGGGCGCCGGGGCCGGTGTTGGGTTCGTCGGAAGGATCTGAGCGAGCCGCTGGAGGAGACCCGGAATGGCCCTGACCCGCGAAGAACGCGAACAGTTCCTGGCCGAGCCGCACATCGCCGCACTGGCGGTCGACGCGGGGGCGGGCCGCGCCCCGCTCACGGTGCCGATCTGGTACCAGTACGAGCCCGGCGGCGACATCTGGATCATGACCGGCCTGGACTCCCGCAAGAACGAGCTGATCAGCGCGGCGGGCCGGTTCTCGCTGATGGTCGACCGGCTCGAACCCACGATCCGGTACGTGTCGGTCGAGGGCCCGGTCGTCGACACGGCCCCCGCGACCCTCGACCGGCTCCGCGAGCTCTCGGCCCGCTACCTCCCGGCCGACAAGGTCGACGGCTATGTCGACTTCGCCTGGAAGAACCACGGAGAACAGCTGGTGCTGCGGATGCGGCCGGAGCGCTGGGTGTCGTCGGACCTGGGACAGGTGTAGCGAACACCGTCGGGTGACAATCGGCCCATGGCACCCGATCTTCACGAGCTGCTGAGGTCACTGCGCGTCTGGGACCCGCAGTCCACGCACCTGCCGCCCTTCGACCCGACGGCCGCCCCCGCGACCCCGCTGCCGCTCTTCACCGAGTGGTTCGCGGCGGCGGTGGCGGCCGGGCAGACCGAGCCGCACACCATGTCCCTGGCGACCTCGGACGAGTCCGGCCTGCCCGACGTACGGATCGTCATGCTGCACGGCGCGGACGAGACCGGCTGGTCCTTCGCGTCCCACGCCGGCAGCCGCAAGGGCCGGCACCTCGCCGCCCGCCCGTACGCCGCTCTCGCCTTCTACTGGCCGGCGCTGGGCCGCCAGGTCCGGGTCCGCGGCCCCGTGACGGCCGCCCCCTCCGCCGATGCCCAGGGCGACCTGCACGCCCGCTCGACGGGCGCCCTGGCAGCCGCGCTGACCGGTCGCCAGAGCGAGGTGCTGGACTCGGTGGAGGAACTGGCCCGGGCCTCGGACTCGGCATGGGAACGGGCGTCGCGCGAGCCGGAGGCACCGGTGCCGTCCTGGACGCTGTACCGGCTGCGGGCCGAGGAGGCCGAGTTCTTCCAGGGGGACGAGCGCCGGCGGCACGTACGGCTGCGCTACCGGCGCGGGGAGGAGAAGGAGGGGTGGGTGCGGGAGCTGCTGTGGCCCTGAGGGGCTTCAGCTGAAGTCGTACACCGCGAAGTCCGCCACCGCCCGGTACCCGATCCGTTGGTACAGCCCGTTGCTGGTCGGGTTCGCCAGGTCGGTGAAGAGCAGTACCTCCTGTGCGCCGGAGGCGAGGGCGGTGCGGCTGATCTCGGCCGTGGCCGCGCCCGCGTAGCCGCGGCCGCGGAGGTGGGGCGGGGTGTAGACGGAGGCGACGCGGATCTGGCCGGCGATCCGCGGGGTCACGCTGGCCATGGCGACGGGCGTGCCGTCCGGGGCCTCCCAGAAGGTGACGCCGCCCTGTTCGATGCGGGCATCCACCCACTCCCCGGCGTCGTGGAGGGTGCCCATGCCGATCGCGGCGCTGAACTCCGCGTACCAGCGGATGAGCAGGGCACGGTCCGCCTCGACGGCGATCCGGGGAACGCCTGGCGGTGCGGGGTCGGGCACGCTCAGGGTGCCGAGCCGGTAGAGCCGCTGGCTCTGACGGAGCGTGGCCGTGGCACCCGTGTGCCGCTGCCAGGCCTCGCTGAAGGCGGCTGCCGTGTCGCGGTCGGCGTTCACGCCGGGCAGTCGCCGCCCGAGAGCGGCCAGTCGCGCCGCGAGGGCGTCGGCCTCCTCGGGGGTGAGGGCGGTGAGGTTCAGCCAATGGGGCGGAGTGCGGAAGAACGAGGCCCGGACGGCCCCGCCCCGCTCCAGTACGCCGAACTCCGGCACTCCGTCGCCGTAGACGTGCGGCCCACGGGTGCGCAGCATCTCCGTCACGGTCAACGGGACGGTGTGCAAGGCCGGTTGGGAGCGGAGGAAGGATCCCGCGCGGGCGAGGAAGTCGTCGAGGTCCTGGGTGAGGTGCCAGTCGTCGGTGCGCATGCCCCATGGTGCCGCCCGCGTCCCCGTCGGCACCTCCGAATTACGGCCGGGTCTCCGCGCCCGCCTCCGGTTCCGGGTCCGTCGCCAGCCGCGCGTGCAGGTGGGCGTCCCGGAACGCGTCGTGCCGGTCCTCCTCGAAGATCGCCCCGCGCAGGGTTCCCTCGTACGCGAAACCGCATCGCGCGGCTATCCGGCACGACACGTCGTGGCCGACCGCGTGGTCCAGCTCCACCCGGTGCAGGCCGAGTTCGGCGAAGGCCCAGCGGGTGGCGAGCAGCAGGGCCCGGGTGGCGACGCCCCGGCCTCGGGCCTCGGGGAGCACCCAGTAGCCGACGCGGGCGACCTTCAGGTGGTACTTGATCTCGTTGACGCCGATGTGCCCCAGGGGCGTATCGCTGCGCGCGTCCGCGACCCGGAACGACACCGACGTGCCCTCCACGGCACTCTGCGCCCGCGCGAGCAGCGACTCCCGGGCGCTCGTCCGGTCCGTGACCAGCCGCAGCGGGGTGTTCCAGCGCCGGAACTCCGGATCCCGCATGCCGCACAGCCACGTCTCGACGTCGGCGCCGGACGTGGCGTCCCAGGGGCGAAGACGGAGGCCGTGGCCGTGGAGCTCGGGGAGAGCGGTCGGGGACTGGTCGCGTATGGGGGCCATGGGGACATTCAAGCCCGTGGGGCGGGAGGGGTCACCTCTCTTCGTGATGCCGAAGTGGGCTCCTCCTGTCGGGAGGCGCCCACTTCGTCAGATGGGCCAGGGGCTATTCCGTGCGCAGGCCTTCCGGGCGCATCATCCGCAGCAGTGGCGGCAGGCTGAGCAGCGTGACCACGCCGACCACGGCCGCGCCCACGCCGGTCATGGTCAGGACGCTCGCCCAGTCCATGGCCACCGGTGTGCGGGTCATCTTCAGCAGCACCGAGCCGAGGGTGACACCCACCGTCGTGGCCAGTACGAGGCCGAGTCCGACCGGGAGGGCCGTCTGCCACAGCACCGACAGGCTCAGTGTGCGGCGCCGGGTGCCGAAGGCGACCAGCGCGGAGAGCAGCTTCCTGCGCTCGCGCAGCTGTTCCAGCTGGGAGACCAGCAGACTCGCGCCGATCAGTGCCAGCACGAAGGCGGAGCCGACGAACAGGCCGGTGCGGATGGAGGTGTACTTGGCGTCCTCCTCGGTCGCCGCCCAGGTGTAGGTGCTTGCCAGGGGGTCGATCCGGGCGGCGACGTTGCGTATGTACTCCCGTGAGTCCGGCACCGACGGGTCCAGACGCAGGTAGACCCCCTCCGAGACCAACGCGGGCGCGGCCTCGGCGGGCAGGGCCGCGGGGGTGACCAGCAGACTGTTGGTCTCCACCAGTGGGTCCTTGCGCGCGTTCACCACCCGCACGTTCGCCGGAACGGTCCAGGGCGCCTCGACGCGGCGTTCGGTCGCGTCGCCGAACGACGGGTCGAGGTAGAGCTGCCGGCCGGGCTTCACCACGGCGATCTCGTCGGCGTTGCTGGGGTTTTCGTAGTGGCTCCTCGTCCGCGTGACGAACACGTCGCCGTCCTTGCAGGAGGGAAGCGTGGCGAGTTCGCGCAGGGCGGTGCAGTTGCCCACGGTCATGCCGCTGGTCTGCTCCGGGTCGCGACGCGTATCCCCGTACTCCAGGTTGGCCAGGGACACCGCGGCCCGTACCCCCTTGGTGCCGGTGAATTCGCGCTCTACACCGGACAGCGGCTTGCGGTCGCTGAACTCGACCTGTATCCCGACCCGGCCGGGGTCCTGGCCGGTGGCCTTGGTGTACTGGCTCTCCGTTCCCGTGAACAGCATCTGCAGGGCGATGGCTCCGGCCACGGCGACGGCGATGCCGTTGACCATGCGTGCGGCGGTTCCGCTGCTCATCTGCAGCCGTCGAACCGCGAGTTGCCAGGACAGCGCGCCCTTGCCGAGGCGGACGACGACCGCCTCCACGACCCAGGGGAGCAGCGCGGTGATGCCGATCAGCAGCAGCAGCACGCCGCCGATGACGTAGTACTGGTTGAAGTCGCCGTTCTCGCGGCCCTTGCCGATCATCGGGTAGAGCATCGCGAGGCCGGCCAGCGGCGGCAGCAGCCGCCACCACAGCCGGCGGCGGCGCTGCTTGGCCGCGCGCACGACGCCGAGCGGTTCCACCACCACGCCGCGCATCGCGAGCAGCGTGACGAGTACGGCGGCGACCGGGATCGACACCGCGACCAGAACGGCGAGCGCTGGGGAGGGATCGAGGTAACTGGGCCAGACGCTCACGCCCAGCAACTCGGTGGAGCCCAGCGTCTGACGGCCGAGGAGGAAGAAGCCGGTGCCGACGACCAGGCCGAACAGGGCTCCGGCGAGTGCTTCGCCCGCCGCGATCCGCCGGGTCATGTGGCTGTCCGAGCCGACCAGGCGCAGCGCGGCCAGCCGGCGGTCGCGGCGCTCGCCGCCGAAGCGGACGGCGGCGGCGATGAACACGGCGACCGGGGTCAGCAGCACCACGAACACGACCAGGATCATGAGCAGCAGCACCGGGTCGGTCTTCTCGGGTGTCGTGTCCGCGTCCGGTCTGCCGTATCCGGTCAGCCGGTGCACGGAGGAGAAGTCCGTGAGTTCTAGCCCCGAGGCGCCCGCGTAGTAGGCCAGTTCGTGGGAGCCGATGAGTCCGCTCTCGCCGATCGTGCCGGTGATCTTGTAGGGCAGCCGCTCGCGCAGCAGCTTGGCGCCGTCCGAGGCGAGCAGGTCCTTGAGCGCGGGGGAGACGACCATCTCGCCGTCGCGCGGGAAGCTGTCGACTCCTGGGGGCAGCGGCGCCCGCTTGCCCTCGGGCTCGATGAGCCGCCCGCGGATGTCGTCGTCGTGCCAGGTGGTGTCGGTGCCGGCGATCAGGAAGGTGTTGTCGGCCTTCGGCGGGGCCTTGTCGGAGTACAGGAACGTGTAGTCGTAGCGGGCGTCCTCCACCGTGCCGCGGGCGGCGAACACGTTGGGCAAGGCGGTGCACAGCAGAAGCAGTGCCACGCCGAGGCCGACGCCGACGGCGGTGAGCGTCATCCGGACCCAGCCCTCGCGTCCGCCGGTGACGGCGAAGCGTGCCCCCATGGCCAGGTCTGTGGCCCACTGTCGAGGACTCATACGGCGCGCTCCATGGCACGGGACTTGCCGTCGCGTACGACGATCTCGCGGTCGGAGTAGGCGGCCACGCGTGTCTCATGGGTGACGAGGACGACGGCGGCGTTGGTCGAGCGGGCCGCTTCGGTCAGCAGTTCCATCACGCGTTCACCGTTGAAGGAGTCGAGCGCGCCGGTGGGTTCGTCGGCGAACAGCAGGCGCGGTCCGGTGACCAGCGCGCGGGCGACTGCGACGCGCTGGCCCTGGCCGCCGGAGACCTCGCCGGGACGCTTGGCCCCGAGGTCGTCGACCTCCAGGCGCCGCATCCAGCCGAGCGCGGTCCGCTCGGCGTCCTTGCGGGACGACCCGCTCAGCCGCAGCGGCAGGGCGACGTTCTCCACACAGGTCAGCTCGGGCACCAGCTGGCCGAACTGGAACACGAACCCGAAATCGGAGCGGCGCAGCGCGCTGCGCTGGGCATCGCTCATCTTCGTCAGTTCACGCCCGTTGTAGGTGATCGACCCGGAGTCGGGCGGCACGATTCCCGCGAGGCAGTGCAGCAGTGTGGACTTGCCGGACCCGGAGGGGCCCATCACGGCGACGACCTCGCCGGGGTGGATGGAGAACTCGGCTCCGTCGAGCGCGGTGGTAGGGCCGTACGCCTTGCGCAGGTCCTGGGCGGCGAGCAGGGAATCGGCGGGAGAAGTCGTCATCGGGTCAGTGCCTCACGGAGTTTGTCGAGTCGGGCGGCGGTCAGTTCCAGCCAGCGCAGGTCGGCTTCCAGGTGGAACAGGGCGTGGTCGCAGATGAGCTGGTCGGCGAGGTCGCCCTTGCGCTTGCGGTCGGTGAGGATCCGCATGCTGCGCAGGTGCTCGGAGCGCTGGTTGTCGAGGATGTCGGCGGCGTCACGGTGGGTGAGCAGCGCGAGGACGACCTTGGTGTAGAGGGTCGACTGGAGGTAGGGCTCCGGCTTCTCCGGCGTCGCGAGCCAGCGTTCGACGTCGGTGACGCCGGCCTCGGTGATCGCGTACCGCTTGCGCTCGGGCCCGTCGCCCGCCTCGAAGCCGTCGACCTCGACGAGCCCGTTCTTCAGCAGGCGGGACATCGTCGAGTAGACCTGGCCGTAGTGGAGCGGCCGGTCGTGACCGAACTTCTCGTCGAAGGCCCGCTTCAGGTCGTAACCGTGCCGCGGGCCGGACTCCAGGAGCCCCAAAAGGGTGTGACCGATGGACATGCCGAGCACTCTACACACCGTGTATACGCGGCATGTATACACGGCATGCATACACTCAGTGCGCGGATCGTGGCGGGGTGTACGAGAGCGCAGGTGAGGGAGAGGTTCTCAGCGGATACCGGGCTCGATCCGGAACACCGGGATTCCTTCCCGAAAGGTCACTTCCAGGCCGGCCCCGGCGGACAGCTCCCCCTCCCCCACCACCTCCGTCATCATCCGCGGCCCCTCGGCCAGATCGACCACGGCGGCGACGTACGGCGTGCGTTCCGCGAAGGGCGGCAGGTCGTTGCGGTGGACGACGGACCAGGTGTAGAGGGTGGCCCGGCCGCTCGCGGTCTCCCAGACGACGTCCTCGCTCCAGCAGCGGGGACAGAACTCGCGCGGGTAGTGGTGCGCCCGTCCGCAGGCCAGGCAGCGACGGATCAGCAGCCGCCCCCCGGCGGCCGCGTCCCAGTACGTCCGTGTGAAGCCGTCGGACTCGGGCAGGTCGAAGCGCCCGGCCATCAGAACAGCCCCAGCGCACTGTCCAGCGACCAGGCCTGCCAGGACATCCCGAACAGCCCGACCACGGACATCAGCGCCATCATCGAGTTCTGCCCCTGCTCGGCGACGTCATGGATCATGAGCGTGAGGTAGAGGGCGTTGAGGAGGAACCCGCCGACCAGGGCGACCGGGGTGAGGAAGCCTGCGATCAGGCCCAGGCCCAGGGCGAGTTCCGCGTAGACGACGACGTACGCCATCACCCGCGGGTGGGGTGCGACGACCGTGGCGAAGCCCGAACGGACGGCGTTCCAGCGGTGCTCGGCGGCTATCCCGGCCGCCCACTTGATGCCGGTGCCCCGTTCGAACCAGGCCTTGCGGTCCTTGTGCCGCCAGCTCTCCAGCCACCACAGCCCGAGCCCGATCCGCAGTACGGCCAGCCACTCCGCTCCGCCGAGCCAGATCGTGTCCATGCGATCTGACGGTACGTCAGTTCTGCCGATCCGCAAGCCCTCCCGGCGAGTCCACGGAAGGGCGTCAACGTGAAGCACAGCGCAGCCAGGCGGGCAGGAGCGTCACGCTGGGGATCGGGACGACGGCCGACGCCGCCACTGTCGGCGGTCTCGCCCTCAACGCACATGCCCCACGCCCCGTCAGGAACGATCACGAGCCCGCCACAACCAGGCCCGCTACGGCACGAGCCCCACCCCCTCCTCCTACAGCCGTGATCAATCCGCAACCAATTCCGGTCTTGACCGAGACCCATCAAGCGGGCTCGTGATTACGCTCCCGCTCATGGCCGACTCCACGCCCTCCCCACATTCCTCCGGGCACCCCACACCGGAGCGCCCCGTCTACGTCATCGGCGGCGGCCCCGGCGGACTCGCCGCCGCGTACGCGCTGCGCGCCCGGGGCATACGGGCCGTCGTCCTGGAGAAGTCCGACCGCGTCGGGGCGTCCTGGCGCCGCCACTACGACCGGCTGCACCTGCACACCACCCGCCGCCTGTCGGCCCTGCCCGGGCTGCCGATGCCGCGCCGGTTCGGGCGGTGGGTGTCCCGGGACAACGTGGTGCGGTACCTGGAGAAGTACGCCGAGCACCACCGCCTGGAGATCGTCACCGGCGTCGAGGTGTCCCGGATCGAGCGCGCGCCCGACGGCACGGGCTGGCTGCTGCACGCCACCGGCGGCCGGGAGCTGACCGGCTCCGCGGTGGTCGTCGCGACCGGCTACAACCACACCCCGCGCCTGCCGGACTGGCCCGGTCGCGACACCTTCACCGGCGCGTTCCTGCACGCCTCGGAGTACCGCAACGGCGAGCCCTACGGCGGCCGTGACGTGCTCGTCGTCGGCATCGGGAACACCGGCGCCGAGATCGCCGTGGACCTGGTGGAGAGCGGCGCCTGCCGGGTACGGCTGGCCGTGCGCACCGTCCCGCACATCGTGCGCCGTTCGACGGCCGGCTGGGCCGCCCAGTACAGCGGTGTCCTGGTACGCCGGCTGCCGGTCGGGCTCGTCGACCGGATCAGCCGGGCGCAGGCCAAGGTGGCGATCCCCGACCTGTCGGCGCAGGGGCTGCCGCGCCCCGACACCGGGCTGTACACCCGGGTGAAGCAGGGCGCGATCCCGGTGCAGGACGTGGGCCTGATCGACGCCGTGCGCAAGGGCAAGGTCGAGATCGTGGCCGCCGTGGAGACCTTCGAGGGCGACGGCAAGATCGTGCTGGCCGACGGCACGCGGCTCTCCCCGGACGCGGTGATAGCCGCCACGGGGTACGTCCGCGCCCTGGAGGGCCTGGTCGGCCACCTCGATGTGCTCGACGCCCACGGCAAGCCGGTCGTCCACGGCGCCCGCAGCCCGAAGACGGCCCCCGGCCTGTACTTCACCGGCTTCACCAACCCGATCAGCGGCAACCTGCGCGAGCTGGCGCTCGACGCGGTGAGCATCGCGAAGGCCATCGCGCGCGACAGTTCGGTGTAGGTGGCATTCAATCTCGGCCATTCGGGGCTGATTCTGCGCTTTCAAGGCCTTTTCCGCCGCTTGTACCGTAAAGGTCGACAGGGAGCTTCACTACTCGAAAAAATCCGGGAGTGCCAGCCGCGTGCAGAAATCCACCATAGCCTCGGGCGCGTCGGTCGCCCTGCTCGTCTCCATCGCCGGTCCCGCGCAATTCACCCCGAGCGCCTTCGCCGATACGTCGCCCGGCGTCACCGCGGCTTCGAAGACCATCGGCTGCGGCTTGCGAGGAGCCAAGGGAAACGCCACCATCTACGACTGGGGCCCCGGCAGCCCCACCGGCGGCGAGAAGAAGGTCACGCTGAAGGCGAAAGACACAAGGACCGACGGACGGCGCGTAGGAATTCGCTTCTACACCAAGCACAGCGGCGCGGACTGGAAAGCCTGGAAGTGGCGTTTCAACAAATCCGGAAAGGGCGCCACCAAGACGTGGCACACCAGCGTGCTGGACTACCAGGGAATTCACGGGATAAAGGTGCGCGTCGCCACCTTCAACGGCAAGAAACTCGTGAAATCGTGCACGGACACGGTCAACCCTTCGGGCTGAGCGGCCGGGTCGCGCAGCGGGCTTGAGCCCTCGCCCGCCTCACCCGGCCCGCCTGGGGACCGGCACCCCGAGGAACCACCCGTCCCCGCCTCCAGACACCCCCCGCTCGACGGCTTTGCTTGCTGCACGGCCATTCCTGACGTCGCATCAGTTCAGTAATCTGACAGGGCGTCAGTTAGCGGCTGTCTCACAGGGAGCGGGCGGAAACGATGCTTGGATCGACCCACGGCACCCTCACCACCGACTCCCGCCGGGCCCGGGCCATCGCCTGTGGCGAGCGGCCGGGGCCTGCCGTGCACGGCAGGCCGGCCCAGGAGGGCGACTTCGACGTCAGCGGGCGCCCCCTGCACGCCGACGTACCCGATCTCGACCACTTCTTCCGGCCCCGGTCCGTCGCCGTGATCGGCGCCTCGGACGCCGAGGGACGCCCGAACACCGGGATCACACGGCAACTGGCCGACTGGGCCGACCGGGTCGGCGCCCGGCTGTACCCGGTGCACCCGAGCAGGCCGTCCGTCTTCGGCCTCCCCTGCTCACCCTCCGTCGCCGACCTGCCCGAGCGGGTCGACCTGGCGGTCGTACTCGTCGGCGGCCCCCTCCCCGTACTCGAGGAACTGGCCGAGGCCAAGGCGCGGTTCGCGGTCGTCTTCGCCTCCGGGTTCGCCGAGACCGGCCCTGAGGGCGAGACCGCCCAGCGGCTGCTCGCCGCCGCCGTCGAGGGGTCCGGGCTGCGGCTGCTGGGCCCCAACACCAACCTGAACGCCTTCGAGCACTTCCGCGACGACCTCGACGGCCCCGCGATCGCCCTGATCACCCAGTCCGGCCACCAGGGCCGCCCCGTCTTCGCCCTCCAGGAACTCGGCATCCGCCTCTCCCACTGGGCGCCCACCGGCAACGAGGCCGACCTGGAGACCGCGGACTTCCTCTCCTACTTCGCCGAGCAGCCCGGGATCGGCGCCATCGCCTGCTATCTGGAAGGGCTGAAGGACGGCCGCTCCTTCCTCCTCGCCGCCGACCGGGCCGCCCGGCGCGGAGTCCCGGTCGTCGCCGTCAAGGTGGGCCGCACCGAGACCGGCGCCCGCACGGCCGCCTCCCACACCGGCAAACTGACCGGAGCGGACGCGGTGGTGGACGCGGCACTGCGCCAGTACGGCGTGATCCGCGTCGACGGCCTCGACGAACTCCAGGACACCGCGGCCCTGCTGGCCCGGGCCAGGCCCCCGCGGGCGGACGGCGTCGTCGTTTACTCGATCTCGGGCGGCACAGGCGCGCACGTCGCCGATCTGGCGACCGGGGCGGGCCTGCGACTGCCGGTCCTGTCCGAGGCGAGGCAGGCCGAGCTGCACCAGTGGATACCCGGGTACCTGAGCGTCGCCAACCCCGTCGACAACGGCGGGCATCCGGTCGGGGACTCGCGCGGCCGGAAGATCATCGACGCGATCCTCGCCGACCCCGAGGTCGGCGTGCTGATCTGCCCGATCACCGGCCCCTTCCCGCCCCTGAGCGACCGGCTGGTACGGGACCTGGTCGACGCGGCCGAGCAGACGGACAAGCTGGTGTGCGTCGTATGGGGATCGCCGGTCGGCACCGAACCGGCCTACCGCGAGGTCCTGCTCGGCTCCTCCCGCGTGGCCACCTTCCGCACGGTCGGCAACTGCCTCACCGCCGTCCGCGCCTACCTCGCCCACCACCGCTTCGCGACCGCCTACCGCTCCCCCTTCGACGAGGCCCCGCGCACCCCCTCGCCGTCCTACCGCAAGGCCCAGGCGCTGATGCGCCCCGGTGAGCAGCTCAGCGAACACGCCGCGAAGCAACTGCTGCGGGCGTACGGCATCCGCGTACCGCGCGAGCAACTGGTGACCAGTGCGGCGGCGGCAGTCCGTGCCGCCGGCCTGGTGGGCTACCCGGTGGTGATGAAGGCCTCGGGCGCCCGGATCGCCCACAAGACGGAACTGGGCCTGGTGAAGATCGGTCTGACCTCGGCGAGCCAGGTCCGCGACGCCTACCGGGAGCTGACCGACATCGCCCGCTACGAGGATGTCTCCCTGGACGGCGTACTGGTCTGCCAGATGGTCGAGCAGGGCGTCGAGATGGTCGTCGGTGTCACGCACGACGACCTGTTCGGCCCGACGGTGACCGTAGGGCTCGGCGGGGTGCTGGTCGAGGTCCTGCGCGACACCGCCGTAGCCGTACCGCCCTTCGGTGAGGAGCAGGCGCGGGACATGCTCGCCGGCCTGCGCGGCCGGGCCCTGCTCGACGGAGTCCGGGGCCGCCCGCCGGCCGACCTGGACGCCCTGGTCGAGGTCGTCCTGCGCGTACAGCGCCTGGCGCTCGAACTCGGGCACCAGCTGGCCGAGTTGGACATCAACCCGCTGATGGTGCTGCCGCAGGGACAGGGCGCGGTGGCGCTGGACGCGCTGGCGGTGTGCCGCTGATGCCGGCCGTGCTGCACGCGACGGCCGGCCAGGTCCTCTCCATCACCCTGAACCGGCCCGAGACGCTCAACGCCCTCACCCCGGACCAGCGGGACGAGATCGTCGGTCTCCTGGCGGAAGCGTCCGCGACCGCCGGCACACGAGCGGTCGTGATCACGGGAACGGGGCAGGGTTTCTGCTCCGGCGCGGACCTCCGAGGCACCGCGCCTGCGCTCGAACGCGGCGTCGGCGATGTCGCCCGCACCCTCCGCACCGGCGCCCAGCGCCTGATCGCCGCCGTCCTCGACTGCGAGAAGCCGGTGATCGCGGCGGTCAACGGCACGGCGGCAGGCCTCGGAGCCCATTTGGCACTCGCCTGCGATCTCGTCCTGGCCGCCGAGTCGGCCAGGTTCATCGAGGTGTTCATGCGGCGAGGGCTGGTCCCCGACGGCGGCGGCGCGTATCTGCTCCCCCGCCTCGTCGGCCCACAGCGCGCGAAGGAGCTGATGTTCTTCGGCGACGCGCTCACGGCGACGGAGGCGGAGGAGTTGGGCCTGGTCAACCGGGTCGTTCCGGACGAGGAGCTGGAGAAGACGACCCGGGCGTGGGCCGAACGCCTCGCCGCCGGCCCGACCCGTGCCCTCGCCCTGACCAAGCAGCTCGTGAACGCCTCCCTGGACACCGACCGGGCGACCGCCTTCGCCGCCGAGGCCGCGGCGCAGGAGATCAACATGACGACGGCGGACGCGCAGGAGGGGGTACGAAGCTTCGTGGAGCGGCGGAACGCGGTGTACAGGGGTCGCTGAAGGTCTGCGCCAGGAAGGCTTCGCAACGCTTCCAATCTGACGACTCGTCAGCTTCAATCGTAAGCGTGATGGGACAAGCAGGAATGGCGGAAGCCGCCGTCCGCTACCTCAGGTCGACCCGCGCCACGGCCCCGCGGCCCGTGGAAGCGCTGCCGCGCCCCGAGCTGCGGTGCGTGGGCGAGGACGAGCGCGCTCCCCTGGACCGGCAAGAATTCCGCCGCGTCCTGGGCGGCTTCGCGACGGGCGTGACGATCGTGACGGCACCCCCGGCCGCCCCCGGCACCGCCCCCGCGGGCTTCGCCTGCCAGTCCTTCACCTCACTCTCCCTCGACCCGCCCCTCGTCGCCTTCATGGTCGGCCGCACGTCCACGACGTGGCCCCGGATCGCCCGCGCCGGCGTGTTCTGCGTGAACGTCCTGGGCGCCGGCCAGGGCGAGTTGTGCCGCTCCTTCGCGGTGAGCGGTGCGGACAAGTTCACGGGCGTGGCATACGACGCGACACCGGTGTCCGGCTCACCGCGCCTCTCCGGCGCGGTCGCCTGGATCGACTGCGCGATCCACGCCGTCCACACCGGCGGCGACCACCTGATCGTCGTCGGCCGGGTGAAGGCCCTCGGCACGGGCGCGGACGATCCGGACGGACCGCTGCTGTTCCACCGAGGGCGCTTCGCACGGCTGACGGAGGGCTAACCGGCAGTCAGCCGCCACAGCGAGGTGACCTCGGCGGCCCGTACGGCGTGCAGCGGATCGTCGGTGTCCCGCACGCGGGCATGGCGCGGTCGGGCATCCAACCGGCCGACCACCCGCAGTCCGGCCCCCTCCACGGCGGTCATCAACTGCTCCCGGCTGCGCAGCCCGAGGCGCTCGGCCAGGTCGGACAGGACGAGCCAGCCCTCACCGCCGGGTTCCAGCCGCCCGGCGAGCCCGCTCAGGAAACCGTGGAGCATGCCGCCGCCCGCGTCGTAGACACCGAGGTCGAGGTCGGAGGCGGGCCGGCCGGGAATCCAGGGCGGGTTGCACACGACCAGGTCGGCGCGCCCCGGGGGATACAGCTCGGGCCCGGCCACCACCCGCACCACCCCCGAGAGCCCCAGCCGCCCCACGTTGTCCCGCGCGCACGCCCGCGCCCGCGCGCTGACGTCGGTCGCCACGACCCGCCCGGCACCCCGACGGGCCAGCACGGCGGCGAGCACACCGGTCCCGGTGCCCAGGTCGAACGCGACACGTACGTCACCGCCACGCGGCAGCGGAGCCTGCGCGACGAGATCGACATACTCGCTCCTGGTCGGCGCGAACACCCCGTAATGCGGGTGCACCGGTGCCCCCAGAGCCGGGACGTGGACGCCCCTCTCCCGCCACTGCCGGGCGCTGATCACCCCCAAGAGTTCCGTGAGGGCGACGGCGACAGGCCCTTCGGACGGCCCGTACGCCTCGTCACACGCCCGGCGCACATCAGGCGCCCTGCGCAGCGCCAGGACGTGATCCGGCTCCAGCAGGACGAGCACCTTGCCGAGCACACGGGCGCGGTGGGCGCGGAATCGGCGCTGAAGGTGAAACACCTCGGCCGGGGTGCCGACTCCGCCGGGCGCGGTACGCCCGACACGACGGTCCATGGCACGCAGCAACTGCCGCGCCTGGTGAAAATCCCCGCGCCACAGCAACGCGGTTCCCTCGCAGGCCAGCCGGTAGGCGACGGCGGCCCGCATACGGTCGTCCGCGACGACGACCCGGCTGGGCAGCGGCAGCCCGGACTCAGAATGCCAGCGGGCGGAACGGGGTTGAGTCTCGATCCAGTGGATCGTGGACACGGCATACTCCTCGGAAGTTCGGGCGTGAACGAGCGTGCTGGGTCACGACGTCCACGTCACCGAGGACCATGCCGAGTGTCATCAACGGGCCTTTCGAAGCGATGAGTTGCCGGTTCCAGGGTGCCAGACGCTCAGCCGGACAGCCCCCGGACGAACGAGGCGACCAGCCCCGCCACCGCCTCCGGAGCCTCGAGGATCATGGGGTGGGTGGCGTCGATCCGTTGGACGCTGATCGTCGGCCGGGCCCCGGAGAGCAAGGCCAACTCGTCGGACACCTCCCGTGCGAACCGGGTGCTGAACTCGTCGAACCACTCCATGCCGGGCGCGGGCGGCAGCCGCCGGCCGGCCTGCACGACCAGCAGCGGCCGCTCCACCTGTCCAAGCCACGCCGCGACACCGCACGCGCCGATCCGGTGCAGTTCGTCGACGATCTCCAGCGCAGCCGCGCGCTCCGGCAACGTCTGCCAGGTGCCGTCGGACAGGGGACGCGCCGCCGCACGGGCAGCGGCCTCCGCACGGCCAGCGGGAACCCCGAACCGGGCGGAGTTGGCGACCTGCTGCTCGACATACTCGGCCGACGCCACGCCCCCGACCGACGCCAGCAGCCCTTCACTCACCTGTTCGGCACCGGGGTAGTCGCGCCTCCACCAGAAGCCGTCGAGATTCACGGCGGCCCGGGCATGGTCCGGGTACACCCGGGCGTACTCGACGGCGACCATTCCACCGAGGGAGTGGCCCACCGCAACGGCCTCCGATACACCGCACGCATCGAGCGTCTCCGCGATGTCCCGCACCACGGCGGGGATGCTCCAGGGGGAGATATCGGGAGAGCGGCCGTGCCCGGGAAGATCGACGGCGAGGACACGATGCCCGGCGGCGAGCAGGGCGGCCGAGGAGGCGTCCCAGTCGGCCAGCGACCGTCCGAAGCCGTGCAGAAGAACCAATTGCGGGCCATCGCCCCCATAGTCACGAGCGTGTAGGAGAGTCATATGGGGTTCACCGTAGGACGGCCCACGGCCTCAGGAACACCGAATTACGGACGGCCGGACCCACCCACCGACAACCGCTGAGCCCACCCGGCGTCCATGCGAGACCGAGCGCGCCCGCCGACGCCGCTCAGCGAACCAACGCACCTGAGCCCGCAAAGGACTCGGCCACCCGCCTCCCCGGACCGCCAGTTACAGACTCCCGGAGACCCTGACGCGGCCCTGAGATGCCCTTCCTGAACCCCTGGCCGCCGCCTACGCTCCCGGCATGGCTGACTTTCTCCAGGTATCGACCGCGACCCCGACTCATGACCAGGCCATTGAACTCGCCCGTTCGATCGTCGCCGAGCGGCTCGCGGCAGGCGCGCAGATCGTCGGCCCCGTCACGTCGGCGTTCTGGCACGACGGCGAGTTCGGCACCGGGGAGGAGTGGCAACTTCTGCTGAAGACCACCCGATCCCGCTACCCGGAGTTGGAGTCCCACCTGCTGAAGCACCACCCGTGGCAGAACCCGGAGATCGCGGCCGTGCCGATCGAGACCGGCTCACAGGGGTGCCTGGACTGGATCGCCGCGAACACCACACCGCCCGCGTAGCTCAACTGCGCGCGTGCTCCAAGACCTCGGCAACCGCGGGGAGCTCCTTGTGCTCGTTGAGCCGCTGCAGGACAGGCGCAAGCCGCTGTCGTGGCCGTACGGACGCCACCCCGGAGGCGAGATCGAGGGCGCGGCCTGTGACCGTGGCCGCCTGTTCAACCTCCCCGGCGGTCAGATAGGAGTCTGCGAGCCACGACAGGTACAGGGCCTTGTCCCGCGCATGAGAGTCGTCGTACCGGGCCAGCGCCACTTCCAGGACAGACACGGCCCGGAGGGGGCGACGGAGTTCCGTCCAGCAACGGCCGGTCATGATGTCCAACTCCGTCTGATCAACCCAGGCGGCCCAGTCCGGCTGCGGCTCCCCGGCCTGCCGCTCCCCGTCCAGGGCAGTTCGCGCGGCCTCCAGTGCCTGCTCGACGCGGTGAGGCAGGCCAGCGACGGCACAGGCCCACGCCATCCGCTCGTACAGGAGCGCACGCACACAGGTGGGCGTGCTGGGGGTGATGGTGGAGCAGCTGCTTGAGGCGATCTCGACCGCCGTGTTCCTCTCGGCGGTCTGATAGGCCAGGAACGCGTACGCGTTGCCCAGAAGATCGCTCTCCACCGCTTCACGGGCCGCGCGTCTGCTCTCCTGATAGAGGCTCTCGGCTTGCTTCTGCTGGCCTCCGTCGAATGCGGCCCAACCCGCTTGCTGGGCCTGCTCGGCGAGCAGGGCGACTGTGCGGCGACGGGACTCCGGGGTAAAGGTGGAGGTGCGCAGCAGGGCCTTGGTGGCCTGGTACTCGCTGACATAGACGCGGTATGTGTCGCCGCCTCCGAGGATGTCGTCGAGTCGTCTGAGGCGTGCCGTGCGATGCCGCATGCGCTCGACATCCCCGTCGGAGACGTGCCGGGGGGCCGGCGGTTTCGTCAATGCAGGGAGGGCGGCTGCCAAGCCGGTGGTAGTGGCGGCTTGGAGGACGGTTCTGCGGCGCACGCTGGTCTGTCCCCTTCGTGGGTCGTACGTCTGCATGGGAGGTTCGGCGGTCTCCCACGGGCGTGGAGCCAGACCCACCATGTGGCCGGGGACGCGTAACGCGTCCGCGATCTGCCGGACCTTGTCGAACGTGGTGACCCTTCCCTGCCCCTTGGCCATCGTGCCGACCCGGTCCGGCTTGATGTCGCACTCAGCGGCGATGCGTGAATAGCTGATCCCGGCGCGGCTCTTCGCAAGCCGGAACACCGTCCCGAAGTCGTGCTCCTCGAGCGCTCGGCGCATTTCCTGATCTGCGAGAAGTTCCGGGGGCAGCGCGGTCGGTGACTGGTGAATCATGCGTGCACTTCCTGCTCGCCACAGTCTGCGGGGTGTCTTTCTGAGGGCTGTACCCATCATGGGTATACCGCGCTGCGGGAGGTGCGTTCTTCGCGAGAAACCCATTCTGGACGCGAAGAGCCCCGGCGGCCACGGTGCCGCCGCTCTGCCGGGGCACGAACGACTGTGAGGAGTCGCCACCATGCGTGAAGCTACCCAACACGCCACAAGGCCAGAGGATGTGGAGGAACCGTCCACGCCTGGGATCGCGACCGGCGCTGAGCGTGCGCTTCTGCTTGAGCACTGGCTCCTGACCACACTCCCCGCACCAAACCGCGACCGCGCCCGCCTGGAATGGCAGCAGCACGACGTGGCCATGCTCCCGCTCGGCGTCCTGTTCTCCGCCGTACGGCTCCCCGGCCGCCTCGTGGTCGCCCTGGCGGACAGCACCGAGGCGTCGGAGCTCGACGAGTTCATGCGCCAGGCCCTCGACGGCGGCCCGGTCATCTGCGATCCGCGGCACCTCCGCTACTACGCCCTGGTCCCCGCGAGCATGCCGAGAACGTGGCGTCAGGCCGTCGACGACTGGAGGCCTCTGGACGTGGACTGCCTGGGCCTCGGCAGCTACCTCGGAGTCCCCAGGGCGGACGCCGTGGAATGCGCCCACGCTCGCGCCACGTACTGGTCAGTGCCGATGGACCCGGCCGCGACCCTGTGCAGGCCCTTGAAGGTCGCCCGGCTGATCGCCGCCGCCAGGCACTGCCTGACCACGGAGCCGGAAGCGTGAGCGACACGGCGGCTCCGTACGACGCGGCGCGGATCCGGCGACGGTGCGAGGAGGCACTGTGGGGCCCCGGCGGGCAGCCGGGCGAGCAACAGGCCCGCCTCCAGGAGATGGAGGGGTACGTACGGCTGCTGGCGCCCGAGCTGTCGAAGCTCATGCCGCGGATGCGGGACGGCATGAGGGCCACCGCCCGGATCGTCCTGCGGCATGCGAATGAACTCCTCGACAGCGGTACGGCATCAGGTGATCCGGCAAGGCGGCTACACGATGCCGGAGTCAACGCCCGTGCGCTGCTGAGCCTGCTCGAACGCCCCGGCGAGCTCATCCCCGACCAAGCTCGGGAAGCAGGCACATAGCGACGCAGCCTGCGGCTCCGGCACCATCCACAACGAGGTCCGGTGGAACTTCGGCGATGCCGGGCACACCATTCGAAACCTCTGATGGGTCATTGGAACGAAAGCCGACGCTACGGATCGGCCGAAGTTCCCGCGGACCTGCTGCGCCGCAGAGGCTTACCTCCCCATAGATCGTCGCGAAAGGCATTGCGTACAGCAAATTCCGCGTCCTCGAATTCTTCGAGCAATCGATCCATCGTGGCATCACCTGAGGGCAGGTACAGCTGCCTGCGGTGGGTGACCTGCGAGTGCAGCGCATAGGCGCAGTTCACCAGGCCGATCATGGCGTCCATCACGGGATCTGCCGCGATGCGCATACTGAGCGTTGCCGCGACGTTGGCGAGATCCGCGTAAAGAGCGCGCACCTCGTTCGCGAGATCCGCAGAAATCTGCGACGCCTCCGCAGCATGGCCTACGGAAGCGCGAAAGCGAAACATGGTGCGAACGAAGTTGGCGTAGTCCTCGCTGCGAAGATGCCACTCGGCTTGTTTGCGCTGAGCTTCTGCGGCCTTCGCTACCTGCCGGAGCGCTGCCCAACCGGCTATGCACCCGACTACGAGCGCAGAGAGCGCGCCAACCGCTGCGGCGTACAGCGCTGCCTGTGTCTCTGTCACGGTCCTGATGGTGACAGGAGGGGGCACGGCGGTGCATCCGCGTAAGAAAGTCGGGGGCTGGAGAATATCGACCGTCCAGACACAGCGGCCGATTGGCACGTCGGCTCGGCCCAACCCGTTGTCCATCTCGTACGGCCGCTTCCCGGAGCCGCGTCACCCTACAGAAGGGGGCGCGATCCCGCAGCATTACCCAGACCGCGGGACGATGCGTTGGGTCCGGTGGAAGGGTGAGCGCCATGGCGACCGACTCCACCCCCGTGGACCATTCCCTCATCGAGCTGGCAGAAGCCGCGATGGCCAGGCCCGCTTTCCAACAGGGCTTCCTCCAGTTCGCAGAGGCCCTTGACCGCCTTCTGCCGCCCCGTCAGGCCATGATGGACTCCATGGTCAGCGTCCTGCTCATGGTGGGGCAGGCGTTTGCTCCGGGTGACCGCGAGCCGGTCAACCGGCTTCTCGACGAGGCCTACCAAGCAACCGTCTCAGCCCGGCAGAGGCCGGACGAGGAGCAGGTGGCCGCGCTGGCGGACAGCGTGCGCGAGTTCACCAGCTCCCAGGCCGGGTTCATCCCACGCAAAATGCAGAAGCCGGCGTTCGTCTACTTCTGCGGCCTGGTGGTACTCCTCGCGCTCATGCAGGTGTCGTTCCAGTCCAATACCGCCGATGCCGTCCTCGGCAAGACCTCTGAGGCCCTCCCCCTCGCGGCCGCGGCGATGGTCGCCGCAACTGCGGCCTGGGACCGTTACGGACGCCGCCCGGAGGACGGGGACGACGAGGACTGAGCGCAAGCTCATCCAGGCGCGTACCCAGCTGGCCGCAGCAGGTCCCGGACGACACCTCACCGCTGCGTCCCTGCCCGGGGCGCTGGAGTGGGAAGGTCTCTCAAAGCGGCGGTAAGCCTCAATGGCACGCTGCACCGATTCGCCCGAGGGGATGGCGATTTCTCGCAGTCGGCGGAGGCGACCACTCTGGCCGTCCACGCGACCCCTCAGCGCCCCCGGCCCGCGTTGAGCCGTGCCGCCTGCCGTGTCAGATGGTCTCGCTCGGCGAGGTTCGGGGCTTTGTGGGCCGCCTCCGCGTAGAGGCGGGCCGCCGTCGCCAGGTCGCCGTCGCGCTCGTGGAGGTAGGCCGCCACCGCGGTGTGGCGGGGCAGTGAGGCATCGACCGCCGCGAGCGCCGCGAGCCCGGCGCGCGGGCCGTCCGCCTCCCCTACCGCCACCGCGCGGTTGAGCCGTACGACCGGGCTGTCGGTGAGGCGTGCGAGCTCGTCGTACCACTCGACGATCTGCACCCAGTCGGTCTCCTCGGCGGTGGGCGCGTCGGCGTGGAGGGCCGCGATGGCGGCCTGGGCCTGGAACTCGCCCAGCCGGTCGCGGGCGAGGGCCGCCTGGAGGATCCCGACGCCCTCGGCGATCGACGCGGTGTCCCAACGGGCCCGGTCCTGCTCGGCGAGCGGCACCAGGCTGCCGTCGGACGCGGTCCGGGCGGCACGCCGGGCGTGGTGGAGCAGCATGAGGGCGAGCAGACCGGCCACCTCGGGGTGGTCGATCGCGGCCGCGAGCTGCCGGGTGAGCCGGATGGCCTCCGCGGCGAGGTCGACGTCACCGGAGTAGCCCTCGTTGAAGACCAGGTAGAGCACGCGCAGGACGGTGGCCACGTCCCCGGGCTGGTCGAACCGCACACCGGAGACCGTGCGCTTGGCCCGGCTGATGCGCTGCGCCATGGTCGCCTCGGGTACGAGGTAGGCCTCGGCGATCTGCCGGGTGGTGAGGCCGCCGACGGCGCGCAGCGTGAGCGCGACCGCTGATGCCGGGGTCAGCGACGGGTGGGCGCACAGGAAGTAGAGCTGGAGCGTGTCGTCCGCCGCGGGCGCACGTCCTGGCGCCGGTTCCTCCTCGACGCGGTCCTCACGCCGGCGGCGGGCGGTGTCGGCGCGGGTCGCGTCGAGGAACTTGCGCCAGGCCACCGTGACCAGCCAGCCCTTGGCATCCCGCGGCGGGTCGGCCGGCCAGACGCGGAGCGCCTCGACCAGCGCGTCCTGCACGGCGTCCTCGGCCGCCGCGAAGTCAGCTCCGCGGCGGACGAGGACGGTCAGCACGCTCGGCGTGAGGCTCCTGAGCAGGGCCTCGTCCATCGGTGAAGTCATTCCGGTGAGGTCATTCCGGTGAAGGCATTCGGTGACGTCATTCCGTGATGGTGGGCTGCACGCCGTAGAACGGGCGCACCTCCAGCCACTCGTGGATGGGCTTGCCGCCCGCCCCTGGAGCGGCGGACAGCTCCCCGGCCAGCTCGACGGCCCGCTCGTAGCTGTCGACGTCGATGATCATCCAGCCGGCGATGAGGTCCTTGGTCTCGGCGAACGGTCCGTCGGTGACCGGCGGGCGTCCCTCACCGTCGTAGCGGACCCACGCTCCCTCGGGGGAGAGCGCCTGGCTGTCGACGTACTCGCCGGTCTTCTCCAGCCGGGCCGCGAAGTCGTTCATGTACTGCACATGCGCCGAGATCTCCTCGGGGCTCCACTGGTCCATCGGCGTGGCGTTGACCGAAGCCGGGGCGCCGCGGTAGTGCTTCAGCAGCAGGTACTTCGCCATGATGTTCTCCTCGGTGCTCGTGCGACCCATTGTGGTCGCGTTCACACCGGGGACGGAGCCGGACGCGGGTTCTCGACATCCCTGTCCGACTTTTTTCGGGCCCCCTGGGAACGAGGCCTCACACCGTCGCCGCCAGGCCCCCCGCCCGCCGCCGGATCACCAGCGCCATCAGCGCCGCCACCGCGCACAGCGCCCCCGACGCGTACCAGACCACGTCGTACGAGCCGAACGTGTCGCGGGCGACCCCGCCGAGGAAGGCGACCAGGGCGGCGCCCACCTGGTGGGAGGCGAGGACCCAGCCGAAGACGATCGCGCTGTCCTCGCCGTACTGCTCGCGGCACAGGGCGAGGGTGGGCGGGACGGTGGCGACCCAGTCGAGGCCGTAGAAGACGATGAAGAAGATCATCGGCGGGTGAACCGAGGGCGCCAGCAGCAGCGGCAGGAACAGCAGCGACACCCCGCGCAGCGCGTAGTACACCGCGAGCAGCCGGCGCGCGTCGAAGCGGTCGGTGAACCAGCCGGAGGCGATCGTGCCGACGACGTCGAAGATCCCGATGACCGCGAGCAGCGAGGCCGCGTCCGTGATGGGCATGCCGTGGTCGTGGGAGGCGGGCACGAAGTGGGTCTGCACCAGGCCGTTGGTGGAGGCCCCGCAGATCGCGAAGGTACCGGCGAGCAGCCAGAACGGGCCGGTGCGGGCGGCGGAGAACAGGACGGACACGGCACGGCGCGCGGCGCCCACCACCGGGGCCGGCTTCGGTACGAACTCCGCCGCCCCGTACGGCTTCTGGCCGACGTCGGCCGGGTGGTCGTGCAGCAGGAGCCATACGAACGGTACGACCACGAGTGCCGCGAGTGCGACCGTCACGGCCGCCGGACGCCAGTCGTAGCGGTCGATGATCCTGGCCAGCAGCGGCAGGAAGATCAGCTGGCCCGAGGCCGACGCGGCGGTGAGGATGCCGCTGACCAGGCCGCGCCGCTCGGTGAACCAGCGGTTGGTGACGGTCGCCGCGAACGCCAGCGCCATGGAGCCGGAGCCGAGGCCGACCAGCAGACCCCAGCACAGCATCAGCTGCCAGGCCGCCGTCATCCACACCGTCAGGCCGGAACCGAGCGCGATGACGGTCAGGGCGACCGCGACCACCCGGCGGATGCCGAAGCGGTCCATCAGGGCCGCCGCGAACGGGGCCGTCAGGCCGTACAGCGCGAGATTGACGGAGACCGCGGCACCGATCGTGCCGCGTGACCAGCCGAACTCGGTGTGCAGGGGGTCGATGAGCAGGCCCGGTACGGAACGGAAGGCCGCGGCGCCGATGATCGTCACGAAGGTGACAGCGGCCACGAACCAGGCGCGGTGCACACGCCTGCGCTTCGGTTTCGACGGCTGCTCCACGACTGTGGGGGCTTCGCTTGTCTGTGTCACGTCATAGAGCTTCCGATCCGGGCCCGGGACGCAGCGAGTGGCCCGAGGGACAGCATTCGCTAGGATCGGGCCATGGCAGCGAGCGCAGCACACCCGGGCTTCCGCCCCCACCGCGTCGTCGTCCTCGCCCTCGACGGACTGCTCCCCTTCGAACTGGGCATCCCGCACCGCATCTTCGGCCGCCCCAAGGACCGAAAGGGCCGGCACCTGTACGAGGTCGTGACCTGCTCGATCCGCCCGCCCGGCCCGGTGATGACGGACGCCGACTTCACCATCCACGTCGCCCATGGCCCCGAGGCCCTGGCCACCGCCGACACGGTGATCGTCCCGGCGTCGTACGAACTCGGCCCGGTCTACGAGGAGGGCGTGCTGACCGGTGAACTCGCCGCCGCCCTCGCCCACCTCCGGCCCGGCACCCGGCTGGCCTCCATCTGCACCGGTGTCTACGTCCTCGCCGCCGCGGGCCTGCTCGACGGCCGCCCCGCCACCACCCACTGGGCCGACTCCGAACGCCTCCAGCGGCTCTTCCCGCAGGTCGAGGTCGACCCGGACGTGCTGTTCATCGACGACGGCGACGTGCTGACCTCGGCGGGCGTCGCGGCCGGCCTCGACCTGTGCCTGCACATGGTGCGCCGCGACCACGGCGCCGCCGTCGCCAACGACGTGGCCCGCCGTACGGTCGTACCGCCCCACCGCGACGGCGGGCAGGCGCAGTACATCGAGCGGCCGGTGCCCGATCCGCAGCAGGCGTCCACCACCGCCGCCCGCGCCTGGGCCCTGGGCCGCCTGCACGAGCCGATCCAGCTGCGCGACATGGCCGCCCAGGAGTCCATGTCGGTCCGCACCTTCACCCGCCGCTTCCGCGAGGAGACCGGCGTCAGCCCGGGCCAGTGGCTCACCCAGCAGCGCGTGGAACGGGCCCGGCATCTGCTGGAGTCCACCGACCGCTCCGTCGACCAGGTGGCCCACGACGCCGGGTTCGGCACGGCCCAGTCGATGCGCCAGCACCTCCAGACGGCACTCGGCGTCACACCCACCGCCTACCGGCGCACCTTCCGGGCCGGGGAAGGGAAGACGCCTGAAGTCCCCCGGGGAACGAGTGAGGTGCCCCAGGGCACGACGACCCTCAGAACGTGAGCACCCCGCGCGCCACCCGCCCCGCCTCCGCGTCCGCCGCCGCCTTCTCGAACTCCTCGACGGGATAGGTCCGGGTGACGAGTTCGTCGAGCAGCAGCCGGCCCTCGCGATACAGGTCGGCGTACAGGGCGATGTCGCGCTGCGGGCGTGAGGAGCCGTAGCGGCAGCCCAGGACGGACTTGTCGAGGTACATCGACGAGACGCGGAAGGACGCCTCGGCGGTGGCCGGGGGCACGCCGAGGAGGATCGCCTGGCCGTGCCGGTCCAGGGCGTCGATCGCCTGACGGATCAGCTCCACACGGCCGACGCACTCGAAGGCGTGGTCCACGCCGGTGGGCAGGACACTGCGCACCCCCTCGGTCGAGGTGAGGAAGTCCGTCGCACCGAAGCGCCGCGCCACCTCCTCCTTGGCCGGATTGGTGTCGACGGCGACGATCCGCAGGGCGCCCGCGAGCCGCGCCCCCTGCAACACGTTGAGCCCGATGCCGCCCGTCCCGATGACCAGCACACTGTCGCCCCGGTCCACCCGCGCCCGGTTCAGTACGGCGCCCACCCCCGTCAGCACCCCGCACCCGATGAGAGCCGCCGACGCCATGGGAATGTCCTCGGGGATGCGGACGGCCTGCACGGCCTTCACCACCGTGCGCTCCGCGAAGGCCGAGTTCGACGCGAACTGGTACACCGGCAGACCGTCGTGGCTGAACGGCCGACCCGGGCGCCCGATCGCCCCCCGGCACATCGTGGGGCGCCCCCGGTCGCACTCCGCGCACGTCCCGCAGTTGGCCAGTGTGGACAGCGCGACATGGTCACCGGGCGCCACATGGGTGACGCCCACACCCACCGCTTCCACGACCCCGGCCCCCTCATGGCCCAGCACCACAGGAACCGGGAAGGGTATGGTCCCGTCCACCACCGACAGATCGCTGTGGCACAGCCCGGCCGCCCGGATGGCGACCCGCACCTCACCCGGCCCCGGCTCCCGCACCTCCAGATCCGTCACGACCCGGACCTGCTTCCCGTCGAAGATCACGCCTCGCATCACACGGCTCCCTTGGGCTCCCTGGGCAGGCCGAGCACGCGCTCGGCGATGATCGTGCGCTGGATCTGGTCCGAGCCGCCGTAGACGGTGTCGGCCCGGGAGAACAGGAACAGGTGCTGTGCCGCGTCCAGTTCGTACGGCGCCGAGGCCGACCAGTCGGCGGGACCCACGCCCGCCACCGCGCCCCGCACCAGCACCGCCAGCTCCCCCAGCCGCTGATGCCAGCCGGCCCACAGCAGCTTCGCCACGCTCGGCGCGCCCGCGTCGCCCGAACCGCCCAGCGTGCACAGGGCGTTCCAGCGCATGGTGCGCAGTTCGGCCCACTGCCGTTCGAGCCGTTCCCGTACGACGGGATCCCGCACCGCCCCCGACTCCTGGGCCGCCCGCACGACGTCCTTGAGCTCCTGGGCGAATCCGATCTGCTGGGCCAGCGTGGACACCCCCCGCTCGAATCCGAGCAGGCTCATGGCGACGCGCCAGCCGTCGCCCTCGCCCCCGACGGCCTGCTCCGCGTGTGCGCCGTCGAAGAAGACCTCGTTGAAGTCGCTGGTGCCGGTCAGCTGTCGGATGGGACGGACCTCGACACGGCCCGGCTGGTCCATGGGGACGAGAAGGAAGGTCAGCCCGTGGTGCCTGCGGGACCCGGCCTCGGTACGGGCGAGCACGAAGCACCAGTCGGCCTCGTGCGCGAGCGACGTCCAGATCTTCTGCCCCGTGACGCGATACCCAGGGCCACCCTCCTCGCGTACGGCCGCGGTACGGACCCCGGCCAGGTCCGAACCGGCACCGGGTTCGCTGTAGCCCTGGCACCAGAGTTCGTCACCGGCTGCGATCGGGGGCAGGAAGCGGGCCTTCTGCTCCTCGGTGCCGTGGGCTATGAGCGTGGGCGCGAGCAGGTTCTCCCCGATGTGCCCGGAACGCGGAGGCGCCCCCGACCGCGCGTACTCCTCGGCCCAGACGACCTGCCGAGTGAGACCGACCCTCCGATTCCCGTACCCGCCCACCCCCCACCCGAGCCCGATCCACCCGGCCGCTCCCAGGGTGCGTTCCCAAGCACGTCGGTCGTTCGTGCCCGTGGCGTGCGCCGCGAGCCATTCACGAACCTCGGCACGAAAGCCCTCGTCATCACGCGTGAACCCAAAATCCATGAGGTTCGTCCCTCCCTCAGGGGCGCGGGGAACTGCGCGACCAGCCACAACCCACCCGCAGCCGCCGAACAACACACGCCCCCGAGCTACTGGGCGTTGGGCCGCTCCCCCTCCTGAGCCGCCCGCTCCATCTCCCGCACCCGTTCCAGCAACGGCATCGGATCCACCCCCACCGACCCCGGCAGAAACTCCGCGATCTTCTCCACGGTCCACCCGCCGGAGGCAAACCCCGCCCGCATCTCCCTCGGCTGCGCCCACACCGCGATCTTCGCCCCGGCGACCGTGTACACCTGCCCGGTGATCCCCTCCCGGGCCGCCGCGTCGGACAGCAGATACACCACCAGCGCGGCGACATCCTCCGGCTCCCCGATCTCCGCCAGCTCCATCGGCACACCCGCCGACATCCGCGTCCGCGCGACCGGCGCCACCGCGTTCGCGGTCACCCCGTACTTGTGCAGCCCCAGCGCCGCGCTCCGCACCAGCGAGATGATCCCGCCCTTCGCGGCGCTGTAGTTCGCCTGCGAAACCGACCCCTGGTGATTCCCGCTGGTGAACCCGATCAGCGTCCCGGCCCGCTGCTTCCGCATCACCGCCGAGGCCGCCCGGAACACGGTGAACGTGCCCTTCAGATGGGTCGCGACGACCGGGTCCCACTCCTCCTCGGTCATGTTGAACAGCATCCGCTCGCGCAGGATCCCGGCCACGCAGACCACTCCGTCGAGCCGCCCGTACGACGACAGCGCCACGTCGACGACCCGCTGTCCGCCCGCCATGGTGGAGATGTCGTCGGCGACCGCCACCGCGGTTCCGCCCGCCGCCTCGATCTCCTTGACCACGGCCTCGGCGATCTCGCTGGTGGGCGAGGCGCCGTCGACCGAGACGCCGTAGTCGTTGACGACGACCTTCGCCCCCTCGGCCGCCGCCGCGAGCGCGACCGCCCGGCCGATGCCCCGCCCGGCGCCGGTGACGGCGACGACCTTCCCTGCCAAGAAGTTCCCCACGCCCGGCCCCTTCCCGTCCCACGGTTTCTGACGAACCGTTAGATTTCAGGTTCCCGAATTCTACGACCCGTCAGATACGGGAAGACAAGCCCCGGGGAGGACCCATGTCGCTGCCGGACGCGTTCCACGACATCGCCAAGCGCGTGAACAACTGGGGCCGTTGGGGTGCCGACGACGAGCTCGGCACGCTGAACCTGATCACCGACGAGGTCGTACGGGAGGCCGCGGCCGGCGTCCGCAGCGGACGCCGCGTCCCTCTCGCGCTGCCCCTCGAACACAACGGCGTACAGACAGGGATGATCCCGGGCCGTATCGACCCGCTGCACGTCATGGTGCAGATCAACCAGGAGCTGTTCGGCCCGGGCACGGTGGCGTGCAGCGACGACGCCGTGACCATGGGACTGCAGGCGGCCACCCACTGGGACGCGCTGCCCCATGTCTCGCACTCGGGCCGGATCTACAACGGCCGCCCGGCCGACTCCGTCACGGCGCACGGCGGTGCCGGGTTCAGCGGCATCGGCAAGGTCCGGCACCTCGTCTCGCGCGGGGTCCTGCTCGACGTCGCCCGGGCCAGGGGCACGGACCGGCTCGACGGCGGGTACGCCGTCACCCCCGAGGACCTGGACGCCGCCGAGGAGCTGGCCGGCACACGGGTACGGGCCGGCGACATCGTGCTCGTACGGACCGGGCAGGTCCAGGTCTGTCTGGCCGGGGACCGGCACGCCTACGCCCACCCGTCACCGGGGCTGTCGATCCGGACGCCGGAGTGGTTCCACGCGCGTGATGTCGCGGCCGTCGCCAACGACACCCTGACGTTCGAGGTGTTCCCGCCCGAGGTGGCGGACCTGTGGCTGCCGGTGCATGCCCTCGACCTCGTGGAGATGGGGATGCCGCAGGGCCAGAACTGGAATCTCGAAAAGTTGTCCACAGCCTGTGGAGAAGCGGGCCGCTACACCTTCCTGCTGACGGCGACGCCCGAGCCGTTCACCGGAGCGACCGGGTCTCCGGTGGCGCCGGTCGCCGTCCTCTAGGGCACCAGCCCCCAAGGGCCCGCCGAGCAGGATGGCGGCGCCGCGCTGCTCGCCCCGAGCACGGCAGCGCGCGCCGCCACCCGACTCCGGCGCTCCCGCCCCGGCTCCCCTGGCCCTGAAGGGAGCCGACGCCGAATCACGACTCACACTCGCCGAGGGCTGCCGTCACCGAGGCCCTCGCCGTCCCCTCACGGCGAATCGCTGCCCACCAGCGTGTGCAAACGGTCACGACGCGTCAACACCCGGTTCGGTGATTTGTCGCTTATGCGGGGTGTTCCGGAGGCGCGCACGGAAGCACGTCCCGGCGCATCACCGCATGCCGCGACGGAGCCGGCCGGCCGCCGTGCACCCACGCCCCGGCCTTCGCCGCAAGACCCCGCGGCATGTGCCGCCGTCCACCACGCCTCGCGCTCCACGCGCCCGGCGGGCACGGACAGGACCGTCAAGGACCGGGCAGGACCGGCAAGAACGGGCAAGCCGGAGGACCGGACCCCGGTCCGCCTCGCCGGCCCTACACCGCCTCGTACGCCAGCCCCTCGAAGGACGTCCCGCCGCCGTACGCCGCCGCGCCCCCTCCGCACGACGCCGTGACCTCGCCGGACTTCGCGCACCGGTCCAGCTCGCACCAGATGCGCTTGCCGGTGCTCTCGACGCTCCAGCCCCAGCGGTCGGCGAGGCCGTCGACGAGGGCGAGACCCCGGCCGCCGGTCGCGTCGTCGTCAGCGCACCGGGGCACGGGGGCCCGGCCGCTGCGGTCTTCGACCTCGAGCCGGACCGTGGCCTCGTCCGTCACCGCGTGCGGCAGTGACAGCAGCAGTACCGCGGGACGGCCGGTGTGCACCACGGCGTTGGTGACGAGCTCGGAGACGAGCAGGATCAGCGTCTCGGCGAGCGGTTCGTCGGCCTGTATGCCGGACCCGGCCAGGCGCGAGCGGGCCCACCGACGGGCACGCCCCACCTCTGCGGGGTCGGGCCGGATCTCCAGCTGCACTTGAAGCACCTGCACCGCTCACACCATCCGAACCGGCGGACACTTAGGCTCGCGCCTCACGAGGGCCACGATCGTAGCCATTTTCTGCATGGCCAGAACAATGGCCGGGACAAGGATCACGGAACGTGAATCCCTTGTGGGACAGCATGGTTGACGTACAGTCACGCCAACAAGCGCTTCGGGCATATTCCAGCGCGAAGGAGTACCCCTGCGGGATACTGTGCGACGCTCGCCACGGGGAGTCGAACAGGCGGCGCCCCGGGGTCGCACTGCGCTCTGAGCCACTCGCATCTCACACAAGGTACCGGAGCGGACCGCCGACTCCGGGCTGTTACGAGTCACGCATCGGATACGACCCGGTATCAACTCTCCGTAATTCCGGCATGCCACAATCCGCGACATCTTTGCGGGCATCGTCGGCAATGTCGCAGCCAGACGGCCTGTCAGACCGTTCCGGTCGTCAGATCGGCCGCGAGGAGTTCCTCACTCTCCGTGACTCCCCCCGCACGTTGGGTTCGAACCCATGCGCGCTTCAGATGCAGCTGGACCTCGGACTCCCAGGTGAAGCCCATGCCGCCGTGCACCTGGAGACAGTCGCGGGCGCCGCGTACGGCGGCCTCGTCGGCGAGCAGCCGGGCGGCGGCGATGTCGGCCGGGTCGGCGGTGACGGCGGCCGCGTACACCGCGGCGCGGGCCGTCTCCGCCCGGACCAGCATCCCCGCGCACAGGTGCGCCACCGCCTGGAAGGCCCCTATGGGCCGTCCGAACTGTTCGCGGGCCCGGGCGTGTTGCGCCGCCAGTTCGCAGACGCGGTTCGCCGTGCCGAGCTGCTCGGCGGCGGTGAGGAGGACGGCGACGGAGTCCGTGGCGGCCGCCGCGCCGCCGGGAACGCGGTGCAGGGGCGTCAGCGGGTCGAGCGAGCGCAGCGGCACGGCTCCGGCGGTGTCGCCGCGTACGACGTCGGCCTCCGCCAGCCACTCCGCGAGACCGCCGTCGACGGACGTCACGACGGTCTCGCCCGTGGCGGCGCCCGGTACGGCACCGGCCGCGAGGTGGGTGGCGGCCAGCGGCCCGGGCAGCAACGCCCGTCCCGTCTCCTCGAACATCAACACCGCCTCGGGGAGCCCCAGTCCGACCCCGCCGTCCGCCTCCGGCAGCCGCAACGCGAAGAACCCGGCGTCGCCCAGGGCCCGCCACAGCGCCCGGTCCAGACGCGCCGGGCCCCGTGCGGCGGCCCGCAGGGCCTCCGCGTCGAAGCGCCGGGTGAGCAGCTGCCGCACCCCCTCGCGCAAGGCCCGCTGGTCGTCCGTCAACCGGAATCGCACGGTCACCGTCCCTTCGGCAGGCCGAGGATCCGCTCGGCGACGATGTTGTGCTGGATCTGCGAGGTACCGGCCGCGATGGTGTACGAGAGGGACGAGAGGCGCTCGAGGGCCCAGGACCGGTCCAGGTCGAGGCAGTCGGGGCCGAGGACGTCGGCGGCGGCGTCGTAGAGCTCCTGGCGGGCGTGCGAGTAGCGCAGCTTGAAGACCGAGCCCGCGGTCCCGGGCACCCCGCCCGAGGTCTCCGCCGCGCTCACGTTCCACTGCGTGAGCCGCCACAGGGCCCGGAACTCGGCGTTGAGCCTGCCCAGGCGGCGCCGGAGCACCGGGTCGTCCCAGCGGCCGTTCTTACGGGCCTCGACGGCCAGTTCGCCCAGGACGCGGCGGCAGGCGACGACCTCCCCGGCGAAGGCGGTGCCGCGTTCGAAGGACAGCGTCACCATCGTCACGCGCCAGCCGTCGTTCTCGTCCCCCACCCGGTTCGCGACGGGCACCGGCACCTCGTCCAGGAACACCTCGGCGAACTCGGCCGACCCGGCGAGGGTCCGCAGCGGCCGTACGGTGATGCCGGGGGCGTCCATGGGCAGGGCGAGCCAGGTGATGCCCCGGTGCTTGGGCGCCGACGGGTCCGTGCGGACCAACAGTTCGCACCAGTCGGCGACTTCCGCGTGGGAGGTCCAGATCTTGGAGCCGGTCACCACGTAGTGGTCGCCGTCGCGCCACGCGCGGGTGCGCAGGGCCGCGAGGTCGGATCCGGCCTCCGGTTCGCTGAAGCCCTGGCACCAGACGTCCTCGCCGCGCAGGATCGGCGGCAGCCAGCGCGCCCGCTGCTCGTCCGTGCCCTCGGCGGCGATGGTCGGCCCGGCGTGCAGCAGCCCCACGAAGTTGGCCCCCACATAGGGCGCGCCGGCCTTCTCGGTCTCCTCCAGGAAGATCAGCCGGGTGGTCGGGGAGGCGCCCCAGTGGACGTCGGCGTATCCGGCGTCGTGGAGCCTGCGCTGCCAGCCGAGGTCGTACGCCCGCCGCCCCGGCCAGTCGCCGGGCGACGGCTTGGGCGGGAGGCCGGGCAGCGTCCGCGCGAGCCACTCCCGCAGCCGGGCCCGGAAGTCCTCCTCCTCGGGCGTGTACGACAGGTCCATCAGCGGGCCTCAGCGGTCCAGGTCCAGGTCGAGCATCCGGATCGCGTTGCCGCGCATCAGCTTGTAGACCGTCTCGTCGTCGAGGCCCTTGACGTGGTCGAGTGCGACTTCCTTGGTGTGCGGGAAGGTCGAGTCGACGTGCGGGTAGTCGGTCTCGAAGGTGGCGTTGTCGCGGCCGACGACGTCGAGCGAGGCCACGCCGTGCTTGTCGCGGAAGAAGCAGCAGAAGATCTGCCGGTAGTAGTAGGTGGACGGCGGCTCGGGGATCGTGTCCCGGACGCCACCCCAGGCGCGGTGCTCCTCCCAGACGTCGTCGGCACGCTCCAGGGCGTAGGGGACCCAGCCCATCTGGCCCTCGGAGTAGGCGAGTTTGAGGCGCGGGAACCTCACCAGCACCCCGCTGAAGAGGAAGTCCATCATCGAGGCCATCGCGTTGTTGAAGCTGAGCGAGGCCTGGACGGCGGGCGGTGCGTCCGGGGAGGCGGCGGGCATCTGGGACGAGGACCCGATGTGCATGTTGACGACCGTCCCGGTCTCCTGGCAGACCGCGAAGAACGGGTCCCAGTAGCCGGAGTGGATTGACGGCAGCCCGAGGTGCGTGGGGATCTCGGAGAAGGTGACCGCCCGTACCCCGCGCTCGGCGTTGCGCCGGATCTCCGCGACCGCCAGCTCGACGTCCCACAGCGGGATCAGGCAGAGCGGGATGAGCCGCCCGCCGCTGTCCCCGCACCACTCCTGGACCATCCAGTCGTTGTAGGCGCGCACACAGGCCAGGGCGACCTCCTTGTCGTGCGCCTCGGCGAAGGTCTGGCCGCAGAAGCGGGGGAAGGACGGGAAGCAGAGGGACGCCTCGACGTGGTTGAGGTCCATGTCCTCCAGGCGGGCCTTCGGGTCCCAGCAGCCGCGCCGCATCTCCTCCCGGGTGATGCCCTCCAGGGTCATCTCGTCCCGGTCGAAGCCGACGGCGGCGATGTTGCGCTTGTACGGGAACTTCAGGTCCTCGTAGATCCACCAGTCGGTGGGCGGGCCGTCCGGGTCCATCGTGATCCGGTACTTGCCGCCGACATAGGCGAGTTCACCGATGCCTGCGGTCAGGGGCCTGGGTCCGCGGTCGCGGTACTTGGCCGGCAGCCACGTCTCGAAGAGGTGGGCGGGCTCGATCACGTGGTCGTCGACGCTGATGATGCGGGGCAGTTCGGTCGCCATGGGTCCCCTCCGCCGGACTGGTGCTTATCTGATGCAGCGTCAGATAGCATCCCACCTGACGACCCGTCAGCCAAGGAGCAGGGGGCAGTCGTGAACGAGACCCCGCACGCCCTGAGTTCGTCCCGCACGCTGTGGGAGCTGGTCGCCCGCCGCGCCGCCCTCACCCCGGACCGGCCGCTCTTTCTGGAAGGCGAGCGCAGGCTCACCTTCGGCGCCCTGCGCACCCGGGCCGAGCGGGTCGCGGCCGGGCTGTACGGCATGGGCGTCCGCCCCGGCACGGTGGTCGCCTGGCAGCTGCCCACCCGGATCGAGACGGCCCTGCTGTCCTTCGCGCTGGCCCGCCTCGGCGCCGTGCAGACGCCGGTCATCCCCTTCTACCGGGACCGCGAGGTGGGTTTCGCGCTGCGCGAGTCGAGGGCGGAGTTCTTCGCGGTGCCGGGCGAGTGGCGCGGCTTCGACCACGCGGAGATGGCGCGGCGGCTCGGCGCGAAGGGTGTCTTCGAGGCGTACGGCGACCTGCCCGACGGCGATCCGTCCGTCCTGCCTCCCCCTCCCACCGACGGCACCACGGTCCGCTGGATCTACTGGACGTCCGGCACGACCTCCGACCCCAAGGGCGTGCTGCACACGGACCGTTCCCTGATCGCGGGCGGCTCCTGCCTCGCGCACGCCCTGCGGCCCACGGGGGACGACGTGGGGTCGATCGCCTTCCCCTACGCCCATATCGGCGGGCCCGACTACACGGTGATGCTGTTGCTGTACGGCTTCCCGGCGGTGCTGTTCGAGCAGTTCGCGCTGCCGGACGCGCTGGAGTCCTACCGCCGGCACGGGGTGACCATGGCGGGCGGGTCCACGGCGTTCTACTCGATGTTCCTGGCGGAACAGCGGAAACGACCGGGGACCCCGGTGGTCCCGACGCTACGGCTCCTGGCGGGCGGCGGAGCGCCGAAGCCGCCGGAGCTGTACCACGCCGTGGTGCGCGAGATGGGCGTACAGCTCACGCACGGCTACGGCATGACCGAGGTGCCGATGATCACCATGGGCGCGCCGGACGACACCCCGGAGCTGCTGGCGACGACCGAGGGACGGCCGCCGGAGGGCATGGAGATACGGATCGTGGACGGGGAGGTGCGGCTGCGCGGCGAGGCGGTGTGCCAGGGCTATCTGGACCCCGGGCAGACGGCGCAGGCCTTCGACGCTGACGGCTTCCTGCGCACCGGCGACCTCGGGCACGTGACGGAGACCGGGCACCTGGTCCTCACCGGCCGGCTCAAGGACGTGATCATCCGCAAGGGCGAGAACATCTCGGCCCAGGAGATCGAGGACCTTCTGCACCGGCATCCGGCGGTCGGGGACGTGGCGGTGATCGGCCTGCCCGACGCGGCGCGCGGCGAGCTGGTGTGCGCGGTGGTGGAACAGCCGCCGGGCGCCGAGCCCTTGACCCTGGCGGCGGCGACCGCCCACCTGCGCGCCGAGGGCCTCTCCGTCCACAAGCTGCCGGAACGGCTCGAGGTGGTGGACGCCCTTCCGCGGGGCGAGACCCTGCGCAAGGTACTCAAGTACAAGCTGCGCGAGCGCTACTCGGGCACGTGACCCGCTGCGGGCAGGTTCCTCAGGGGCGCGGGGAACCGCGCGAGCGACCACGGACAGCCCGCAGCCGCCCGTCCGAGGACAACCCCTACGGCGAAGGGGCGCCGAAATCCCACGGCGCGGACGCGTGGCCCTACTCGGGCACCGTGAAGTAGCGGGCGAAGGCGGGTACGACCTCGGCCTCGCCGACCTTGCCGTCCTCGTCCGCGTCGAGCGCGCCGACGGCCGTGCGGGCGACGTCCTCGGGGGCGCCGAGGCACGTGAGGACGCGGGACACCTCCTCGGTCGTCGCCGCGCCGTCACCGTCCGTGTCGGCGACGTCCAGTGCCGCGTGCAGGAAGGGGCGGGCGATCTCGGCGAACCGGTCGGGGTTGTCGCGCAGGCGCTTGACCGCGCCGTTGACGAACTCCTCGCGCGTGATGCGCTGGTCACCGTCGCGGTCCGCGATGCCCGCCATGCCCTGCCAGAACGCCTCCGCGCCGCCGTACAGCGCCTGTCCCTTGTCGGACCGGGCCGCTACGGCGAACTCCGCGAGCAGCGCCTTGGCCGCCCCGTAGAAGTCCTCGCGGTCGATGTAGCCGTTGCCGTCCTGGTCGAAGATGGCGAACCGGGCGGCGATCCTGCGCTCGTACTCGCTGCTGACCATGTCTCTTTCAGGCCGCCTTACGTCAGGTGGGGTGCGTCTCGCTCGGAGCGTACGACGGAGGGGGCCGTTCGGGCGCGGGAAAACGTCACTTGCGCCAAGACCGGGGGAATTCCGGGACAACAGCGTGTCAGAACGGCAACACTCGCCCTACCGTGCGTTAGCGGCCCGTCACGCGGACAGGGGTTCGCCCTCGTCACCCAGGGCCGCGTCCGCATCGCCGTACACGTCGAACAGCCTGCGAACACCCAGCGCGCCGAGGACCCGGTTGACATGGGACCCGTCGGCCGCGCCCCGGGCGGGCAGCACCAGCCGCAGCCGGCCCTGGCAGGAGCGGATCAGACGGCGCGCGGCGATCAGCACGCCGACGCCGCTGGAATCGCAGAAGAACACCTCGGACAGGTCGAGGACAAGACAGTGATGCCCCTCGGCCACTACGTCGTGCACACGCTGACGCAGCACCGGCGAGGTCACCAGATCCAGTTCGCCCGACACCTGGAGCACGGCCCATTCGCCCTGCTCGCCGCCGGTCACTTTGAAGGTCACCACACGCCCTTCGATCGCCAAAACGGAAGCAGTGCCTACGCTTCCTTGGAGCGCGGCTGCCCAGCGGCCGTTCCCTGAAACACAACGCGAAAAACGGATCCCCTTCGAATCAGGCTTGTTTTAGTCGGCTTCGATCCTGTTCGATCCTCTTCAGTCAGGTCTGATCGGATGGCAGCGGGGTAACCGCCTCTACCACCTGCGGCCGACCAGGGGGCGCACATTGCCACAAAGGGGCGTGCGCTACCGGACGTGCCGACTACATTCGAGGAGACATCAGGCACACGCTGGACAGGGCACGGGCGCGGGACACGAGCAGGGGGTGAGGGGGCCGCATGGCGAAAAAGGACGTACCGCCCCGCTGGGACCGCAAGATGCAGCAGCGGCTCGCCCGCGGGGAGGCCGCCGCCCTCGGTGAGCTCTACGACCGGTTCGCCTCTCTCGTGCACGGCCTCGCCCACCGCGTCCTCGGCGACGAGCGCGCCGCCGACGGCATCACCCGCGAGGTCTTCGTCCACGTCTGGGAACACCCGGACGCCTACGACCCCAGACAGGGCCCGCTGCGCACCTGGGTCGCCACGCTGACCCACCGCCTGGCCGTGCAGCGCCTGCGCGCCACCGAGACCGCCGCCCTCGCCCGCGACGGCTCCGGCACCGCGGAGGAACTGGAGCACAGGGTGCGCCGCGCCTCGGTCGCCGCCCGCGCCGACTACATCGTCCAGTCCATGCCGGTCCCGCTGCGCTCGGCCCTGGAGCGGGCCTACTTCCAGCGCCGCGACTACCGCCAGACCGCCACCGACCTCGGCATCACCGAGGACGAGGCCCGCCGACGGCTGCGCCTGGGCCTCCAGCTCCTGTCCACCGCCCACGAGACCGAGCCACCCGGCGCACCGCCCGGACACGGGGGTGCGGTGTGAGCGGCTCGGAGTTCCCCTCGGGCCCGGGCGAGCCGGACGGGCCCGAGTACGACGAGGGGCAGGAGCCGGGGAAGCCGCCGCACATCCCCATGCCCCGGGCCTCCGTCGAGGACAGCGGGCGGCCGCTGCCCGCACTGGAGGACCTCGGTGACACCGCACCATCTCCCGTACGGCCCGTGCTGGAGCACCCCGTGCTGAAGGCCCTGCTCGGCGCATGGGCGCTGGCCGCCTGCTCGGCCGAGGAGGCGGTGGCCGTCGAGGAGCACCTCGGCGAGTGCGGGCAGTGCGCCGACGAGGCCCGGCGGCTGCGCGAGGCGGTCGGGCTGCTGCAACGGCCCGAGAGCCTCGACCTGGACCCGTCCCTGCGCACCCGGGTCCTGGAGACCTGCCTGGAGCGGCGCCCGCCACGCATCCCGGTGCCCGACTGGGCCGCCGCGTACGACGCCGAGACCGCGCGCCTGGACGCCCTGCTCCAGGACTTCGGCGACGCCGAGTGGCACGCGCCGGTACGGCTGCGCTGGTTCCGGGGCGACGCGTCGACGAGCCGTCGTACGACCGTCGCCGGGGTCATCGCGCATCTGCTCAGCGTCGACGGTCTTGTCGCCCTCGCGCTGGGCCTGGACGATCCCCTGGGCGACGTCACGCCCCGGCACCCGACTCCGGCGTCCCGCACCGAGGCGTACTGGCGCGCCTCCCACTTCCCGCCCACCCGGGCCGTGCGGGCGCCCTGGCGGGAACAGAGCCACAACCTCGTCCGCACGGTGTCCTTCACGGGCGGCGGCGCGGGAAAGATGTCCGTGCCGTACGGCGACTTCGCCCTGCCCCTGCACGACGCGATGCTCGACCGGGCCTTCGAGTGCTGGGTACACGCCGAGGACATCGCGGACGCGGTCGACTACCCCTACGACCCGCCCTCGCCGCGCCATCTGCACCGCATGATCGACCTGGCGGCCCGCATGCTGCCGACGGCCCTGGCGCACCGCCGCCGCGCCGGCCTCGCGGGACCCGCCCACCACCGCCACCTCGTCGCGGCCGGCGAGCCGGGCCGCAGCCTCCGCCTGGAGATCGAGGGCCTCGGCGGCGGCGAGTGGCTGATCCCCCTCGACTCCCCCGCGGCCAAGGGCTCCGCGGAACACGAGGTGGCCCACGTCGCCCTGGACGGCGTCGAATTCTGCCGCCTCGCCGCAGGCCACGTACCTCCCCAGGAGGCGGCGGCGGGCCAGGTGGGGGACAAGGAGGCGATCAGAGACGTCCTGTTCGCCGCAGCCTCACTGAGCAGGATGTAACCAACCCAGGGGCGCGGGGAACTGCGCGATCAACCCCCACGCACCCGCACTCGCACTCGCACTCGCCACCAAACGGCACGAACCGAGCTCTCAGGCGAAAATAACCGTCCGCCGCCCATTGGGCAGAATCCGCCGCTCGGCATGCCACTTCACCGCCCGGGCCAGCGCCTGGCACTCCACATCACGCCCGATGGCGACCAGCCCCTCCGGCGTCACGTCATGCCCGACCCGCTCGACCTCCTGCTCGATGATCGGCCCCTCATCAAGATCGGCCGTCACGTAATGAGCGGTCGCACCGATCAGCTTCACGCCCCGCGCATGAGCCTGGTGATACGGCTTCGCCCCCTTGAAGCTCGGCAGGAACGAGTGGTGGATGTTGATGATCCGCCCGGACAGCGCCTTGCACAGATCGTCCGACAGCACCTGCATGTACCGGGCGAGAACGACCAGCTCGACACCCTCCTCACGCACGATGTCGAGCAGCCGCCCCTCCGCCTCGGCCTTCGTGTCCTTCGTCACCGGAATGTGGTGGAAGGGGATGTCGTACGAGCCCACCAGCTCGGCGAAGTCCGTGTGGTTGGACACCACCCCGGCGATCTCCACCGGCAGCGCCCCGGTCCGCGCACGGAACAGCAGGTCGTTCAGGCAGTGCCCGAACTTGCTGACCATGAGCAGGATGCGCATCTTCTGGTCACCCCGGTGGATCTGCCACTCCATCTGGAAGGAGTCACCGATCGCCGCGAAGCTGGCCCGCAGCTTCTCCACGGACACCGGCGCGTCCGCCGAGAAGTGGACGCGCATGAAGAACAGTCCCGTGTCGTGGTCGCCGAACTGCTGGCTGTCCTCGATGTTGCAGCCGGTCATGAACAGATAGCTCGACACGGCGTGCACGATGCCCTTCCTGTCCGGGCAGGAAAGGGTGAGGACGTACTGGTCCGGCGGGGTCGCGGCGGTGGTGGACTGCTCGTTCATGCAGGACAGGTTCCCACAGGCGGCCGCACCGCCCGCAATCGTCCCGCTAGGCGGACCTGGTCATGAGCCGCAGCACCTCCAGGCTGCGCGGCGGTGTGTCCGGCTCCTCGCCGTCGCTCGTGGCGAGCCGCACGTGCGCGTCCCGGGCCGCCTGGATCGCCTCGGGCCACGCCTGGTTCTCGAGGTACGCGGTGACCGGGGCGTCCGGCCCGACCTGGTGCATGATCCGCAGCACCCGCAGCACGGCGGTGTCCACGAGGGCCGCCTCCTGCGAGTCACGGAAGATCGTGCCGACGTACTTCTCGGCGGACCAGTGATCCAGCCAGGTGTCCTCGACCAGCCGGTACACCGCGTCGGTCACGTCGCCGTAGCCGTCCACGCCGGCCAGCCAGACGTCCCGCTGGAACCCGGGATCGGAGAGCATGTGCAGCGCCGAGCGCACGTTGCTGCGCCAGCGCCACCACGGCATGTCGTTGACAGGCATGCCGCCCATGGTGGATGAGCGACGGCCACGACGGGAAGAGTTCTCCGAAGCTTGCACGGTCATCGATCGTACGTTCCCCTCCACATCGGTCACACAGACCCCCGTAATTCACCTGCACGTCACCAACCGTTGACCCCAGATCGCTCTCGGGTTGGCCATGTAACGGAATCGTGCGGAAGCATGACCGGCAGGCGACGCAACCGCAGCACATCCCTCCCCGGCCTCCTCACCCGTCACGCCAGAAAAGGCGTCCTCTCCGCGGGCTCGGCGGCCGCGTGCGCGTCGCTCCTCGCCGGCTGCGGGGTCGTCCCCGGCACCACGGGGGATGCCGGGGACGATCCGATCACCGTCATGACCTGGGCGCCGCAGGACACCAAGGCCACCAACAAGCCCGGAATGCCGGCCTTCGCCCACGCCTACGCCCGCTGGATCAACGCCAAGGGCGGGATCAACGGCCGCAAGCTCAACGTGCTGACCTGCAACGACCACAACGACAGCGTGGCCGCCGCCAAGTGCGCCCGGCGGGCCGCCAAGGAGAACGTGGTCGCGGTCGTAGGATCCTACAGCCAGTACGCCGACTCCTTCTTCCCGTCCCTGGAGGGCGCGGGCATCCCGTACATAGGCGGCTACGGCATCACCAACGCCGAGTTCACCAGCCCCCTGTCCTACCCCGTCAACGGCGGCCAGCCCGCGCTGCTGGCCGGTCTCGGCAGATCGCTCGCCGGCTGCGGGCCGGTCGCCCTGGTGCGGCCCGACACCATCGCGGGCGACCAGCTGCCGCCGCTGCTCGACTCCGGCCTGAAGGCGGGCGGGCACCGGGCGGCGCGGGACCAGCGGGCGGCGGAGGACGCCACCGAGTACGACGGCCAGGCCGAGCGGGCGCTGGAGACGACGACCTCCGTCCCGGGGGACGAGGGGTGTGTGGTGCCCGCGCTCGGAGACCGCAACGGCACCTTCATGGACTCCTTCCGACGGGCCCGCGAGGACTATCCCGACGTACGCACGGCCACCGTGCTCGGCAGCGTCGACCAGACCGTGATCGACGCGACCGGCGGGGCCTCGGGGCCGTACGAGGGCTCGTACATCACCGGCTGGTACCCCGTGGAGAGCGATGCCCGCTGGAACGGGATGAAGCAGGTGATCAAGGAGGAGGCCTTCGGCGACAACCGCATCGACGCCGCGGACGCCGGAGTGCAGACCACCTGGATCGCCTACACCGTGTTCAAGAAGATCGTCGAGTCGCTCGGCGACGGCGAGGTGAGCGCCGACACGGTGACGGAGGCCCTCGACAACGGCCTCAGGATCAACACGGGCGGGCTCACGCCGACGCTGCAGTGGCAGTTCCAGGACAAGCTCGCCGCCGTCGGCTTCCCGCGCCTGGTCAATGCGAACGTGACCCTTCAGGTGGTGCGGGAAGGGCGGCTGGTGTCGGCGCGGAAGGGCTTCGTCGACACGACGAAGACGCTGCAGGACGCCGACGTGAACTACTGAGCCCCCGCTCAGCGGTTCACGCCCGGATCAGCTCACCTCACAGCTGCGTCGGCTGACGCTCGGTCAGGCCGTAGGTCTTCGCTATCGCGTTCCACAGCCCGGCCGCCTTGGTCTTCTCGGTGCTCGCGACGCCGCTGGCGCGGTTGCCGGCCTGCGTCTGGCCGGTCACACGGGCCTGGCCCTTCCTGCAGCCCTTCTTGCCCGCGGTCTGGTCGGCCCAGGCCGCGTAGTGGTTGTCGGCCGAAGCCGAGGCCTGCCACGCCTTGGTGAGGGCGGTGGTCAGCGCGGCGTGCTGAGGCAGCCGGTCGACCGTGATGCCGGAGAGCCGGGTGACCAGCTCGGTGCGCTGCTTGGCCGCGTCGCGCAGGTTCTTGGCCGCCTGCGGCAGGTTGTCGCAGCCCTTGACGTCGGCCACGGCGCTGATCACGGTGCTGCGGCTGTCACCGCTGTCGGCGAGCAGCTTGTCCAGCTCCACCGCCTGGTCCCGGGCCGGGTCGGCGGAGGGCGAGGCGGAGTCGTCCGTCGCGGGCGCCGAGGCGGCCACGGTCTTGTTGTTGTCGCCGCCGTCGTCACCGCCTCCGCCGGCGGCGAGCAGCGCGCCGGCGCCGACGCCGAGGACGGCGATGCCGATGCCGACGGCCGCGATCACCGGCACGCGCGAGCCGGTACGGCCGCCGCGACCGCCCTGCCCCCCGCCGGCGTGGCCGGGCCCCTCGTAGGAGGGCTGGGGCTGCGGCTGCTCGAAGCGGGGCAGCTGCTGCGTGGCCCCGGCCGGGCTCTCGGCGCCCTGGTCGCTGCGGAAGAGGTTGTCGAACTCGGAGGGCGGCTGCTTGTCCCCGCCGGGCACCGGCGCGATGAACTGCGTCGCCTCGGCGTCCGGATTCGAGGCGGGCGGCAACGGCCCGGCTCCGGCGCGGGGTGCGGTGCCCAGGAACGTGGTGGCCTCGGGGTCGTGTCCGGTGGGTGTCTCGGGCGGCAGCGCACCCGGGCCCACCGGGGGTATGTACTGCGTCGCCCCCTCGTCGGCAGCGGGCGCGGCGACGGGCGGCAGGTACTGGGTCGCCCCCTCGTCGGCGGGCGGGGGCAGGGGGGCACCTCCGGCGGCGGGGCCGTGCGCGCCGGCGGCGGGAGACCCGTACCCGTCCGTGGCCGGCGGCAGCGGGGCACCCCCGGCGGGAGCGCCGTACGCACCGGCGGCCGGCGGCGGCGAACCGCCCGCGGCGGCGGACCCGTACGGGTCGGAGCCCGGCGGCAGACCGCCCCCGGCGGGAGCCCCGTACCCGTCCGTCGCCTGCGGCAGCGGGGCACCGGCGGGCCCGGCGCCATGTCCGCCGGCACTCGCCTGCGGCAGCGGGCCGCCCCCAGCCGGGGAGCCGTAGCCGCCGCCGGCCTGCGGAGGCGAACCGTATGCGTCGGAGACCGGCGGAAGGCCGCCACCGGCGGGAGAGCCGTAGCCGTCCGTGGTCTGGGGCAGCGGGGTGCCGTACGGGCCGGGGGCCGGGGGCAGTTGGGAGGCGTCGGCCGGAGTGCCGTAGCCGGCGTACGGGTTGGGGGGCTGGGTGCCCTCCTGGGGGAGCGCGCCCGGCGCGTGGTGCTGCGCGTCCCACGCCGGAGGCTCCGGGGTGGTCCACTGCTGGGGCGGCGGGGACTGCTGGGGCGGCGGGGACTGCCAGCTGTTGTCCTGCGGCGGGGGCGGGGCCTGCTGGTCGGGGCCCCACGGCTGACCCCAGGTCTGGCCCCCGGCGGGAGCGGATGCCGGGGGCTGGCCGGTCGGGGCCGGGCCGGGCCGGCCGCCTGCCGGGGTGTCACCGGGTCCGCCCGTCATCCCCGGCAACAGGGGTTCGCCACCGTCGGAGGGCAGCACGATGCCTTCGCGCGCTTGGCGCGCCGAGGGCTCCTCGCCCTGTCCACTCTGCGTCACCGGGACTCCTACTTATGGGGGACCTTGTGAATCGTCGGGTCACGCTACCGGGTCCCCAGAGCCCCGTGCCACGCAGCACAGGGCCCGACCTCGAGCCCTGTGATCGCGGTAACACACGCGGGTCACGGCACGCTGTTCATGTCACCTCCTGCGCGCACAGCGGCCGTTTCCCACACGTTCACGCATCCGCAGACCCTGTGTTCACGCCGCCGCCTGAAGGTCCAGACGCGCCCCGAACTCCCTGACCACCGCCTCGTCCCGGTACGGCTCCAGCCGCTGCTGGAAGTCCTCCAGATACTCGGCACCCCGGTTGGACCGCAGCCCCTCCAGCAGTTCCACGGCCTTCATGCCCGTACTGCACGCCTCTTCGACCTCGCGCTGCTGCACCTGTGCCGTGGCCAACAGCACATAGCCGATGGCCCGGCGGCGCGCCCGCGTCTCGGGATGCCCGGCCAGCGACTCCTGCGCGCACCGCGCCGCCGCGTCGGCCTGCCCCAGGTCCCGGTGACAGTGGGCCAACTCGTCGGCGAGATAGGCCTCGTCGAAGTGCGCGATCCACACCGGGTCGTCCCCGGCGGCAGGGTCGGCCGCCTCCAGCGCGCTCACCGCGCGCCCGGCCGCCGACTGGGTGGCGCGCACGTCGCCCATCAGGGCATGCCCGCGCGCCTCCGCCGCGTAGAACATCGACTCCGCGCGCGGTGACACGCGCCCCCGCGCCCCCTCCTGCGCCGCCCTCGCCAACTGCGCGATCTCCCGCGGGTTCCCGAGCTGCGCGGCGAGATGGCTCATGGAGGCGGCCAGCACATAGCCGCCGTAGCCGCGGTCCCCGGCCGCCTGGGCCAGCCGCAGCGCCTGGATGTAGTAGCGCTGCGCCAGACCGGGCTGCCCGGTGTCCACGGCCATGTATCCGGCGAGCTCCGTCAGCCGGGCCACCGCGGCGAACAGGTCCCGCCCCACCGCCTCCCGGTACGACCCCGCCAGCAGCCCCGAGACCACGCTGTTGAGGTAGTGCACGACGACCGGGCGCACATGCCCGCTGCCGTACTGGTGGTCGAGATCCACCAGCGCCTGCGTCATCGCGAGGACCGCCTGCACGTCGGACTGCCCCACGCGCGGTCCGGCCGAGCGCGACACCTGGCCGTCGGGCGCGGAGATCAGCCAGTCACGGCTGGGTTCGACCAGCGCGGACGCGGCGACGGAGGAGCCGGACAGGAAGTCCCGCCGCCCCACGTCGCTGCGCCACAGCTCGCAGACCTGCTCGATGGCCCCCAGTACCGTCGGCGAGAACTGGAGACCCACGCCCGAGGCGAGGTTCTTGCCGTTGGCCATGCCGATCTCGTCGATCGTGACCGTACGGCCGAGTTTGCGGCCCAGTGCCTCGGCGATGATCGCCGGGGCCCGGCCCCGCGGCTGCTGCCCGCGCAGCCAGCGCGCCACCGACGTCTTGTCGTAGCGCAGGTCGAGGCCGTGCTCGGCACCGCACATGTTGACCCGGCGGGCGAGGCCGGCGTTGGAGCATCCGGCTTCCTGGATGAGCGCCTGGAGCCGTTCGTTCGGCTGCCGAGCGACGAGCGGCCTTGCGGCCATGGCGTACCCCCTGTGGCTGCGGTGCCTGCCCACGCACCGAGTTGACGTGTCTTCCGCGGCCGAACCCCTCACGTCCCAGCGAAAAGATCCGGCCGTGAAGATCAATGCCCCGCCGACCAGGCGAAAATGCGAGGCATGTGAGGAATGCCGGGGTAACGGCTGTTGCCGGCCCCACTCGTGGCTACCCAGCTCCGGCCACCGATCCTCCTGCGCGCCCCCGCACATGCACCCATGCGCCCCGAGGACGGGGGCGGTGCTCCTCCCCGCGCACACGGGCGGGCGTAACCCCTGGTGACGACCAGAGTTGTGTTCATCGTGGAAGAGACGATCGCCGGCACCGAAGCCGCTCAGATCCCGAAGCAGCGCGGGGAATCGCTGCTGGAGACCGCTGTCCGTTATGCCGAGGAGCGCCACTGGGACGTGTTCCCCGGCACCTGGCTGGAAGCCGTCGACGGGAGTCAGCAGTGCTCCTGCGGTGACGCCGCGTGTCCGGCACCCGGATCGCACCCGGCGCGCCCGGACTGGGCGACGCAGGCGACGGGCAGTGCGACCGTCGCGCGACGGATGTGGCAGAAGCAGCCGACGGCGTCGATCCTGCTGCCGACGGGGCGGACGTTCGACGCGATCTCCGTGCCGGAGACGGCCGGGTTCCTCGCGCTCGCGCGGATGGAGCGGATGGAGCTGACGCTCGGTCCTGTGACGCTCACGCCGGATCGGCGGATGGAGTTCTTCGTGCTGCCGGGGGCGTCCGTGAAGATCCCTGAGCTGGTGCGGAAGCTGGGGTGGTCGTTGTCCTCGCTGGATCTGACCGTGCTGGGTGAAGGGGCGTACGTGGCCGCGCCGCCTACGCGGTTCGGGTCCCGGGGGGCTGTGCAGTGGGCCTGCCGGCCGACGCCTGCGAATCGGTGGTTGCCGGATGCGGAGGAGTTGATCTCGCCGTTGGCTTATGCGTGCGGTAGGGATCGATAGCGCCGGATCGTCTGCGTGGTCGCCGTTTCGGGGCGGCTGCGGGTCGTGTCTGGTTGATCGCGCAGTTCCCCGCGCCCCTGAAAAGCGCCACCGTAGGGTGCAAGGTGACGGAGGGAGACGCGGTGGGATCCAGCGCTGTACGGGTGCAGGGGCTTTGGAAGCGGTTCGGGCAGCAGGTGGCTGTGGCCGGGGTCGATCTTGAGTTGCCCGCGGGCAAGTTCATCGGGCTCGTCGGGCCGAACGGAGCCGGGAAGACCACCACCTTGTCGATGGTGACCGGGCTGCTCAGGCCCGATCACGGGACCGTCGAGGTGGTCGGGCACGACGTGTGGCGCGACCCCGTCGAGGTGAAGGCCCGGATCGGGGTGCTGCCCGAGGGGCTGCGGCTGTTCGAGCGGCTGTCGGGGCGGGAACTGCTGGCGTACAGCGGGCGGTTGCGCGGACTGCCCGGTGCCGAGGTCGACAAGCGGGCCACTCAGCTCCTCGACGTTCTCGATCTGGCCGGTGCCCAGCACAAGCTCGTCGTCGACTACTCGACCGGCATGCGCAAGAAGATCGGGCTCGCCGCCGCTCTCCTCCACAATCCCGAAGTGCTGTTCCTGGACGAGCCCTTCGAGGGCGTCGACCCCGTCTCCGCCCAGACCATCCGGGGCGTGCTGGAGCGGTACACCGCCTCGGGCGCCACGGTCGTGTTCTCTTCCCACGTCATGGAGCTCGTCGAGTCGCTGTGCGACTGGGTGGCCGTCATGGCCGCCGGGCGGATCCGGGCCACCGGGACCCTCGCCGAGGTGCGCGGTGACGCGCCCTCGCTGCAGCAGGCGTTCCTCCAACTCGTCGGGGCGCAGAGCCGGGACGCCGGGTCCGACCTCGACTGGCTGGGCGGCGGGGCCCGGTGAGTGCGCCCGCCCTCACCCCCGTCGTCGTACGGCTGAAGCTGTCGCTGCTGCGCAACGGGCTGCGGCAGTCCGGCGGGCGCAAGGCCGCCTACATCGCGTCGGCCGTCTTCGCCCTGCTCTTCGCCGCGCTGCAACTGCTCGGCCTGATCGCGCTGCGGGGGCACGCGCACGTCGAGTCCCTGGTCGTGCTGGCCGTGGCGGTACTGGGCCTCGGCTGGGCGGTGATGCCGCTGTTCTTCCCCAGTGGTGACGAGACGCTGGACCCGACCCGGCTTGTGATGCTGCCGCTGCGGCCCCGGCCGCTGGTGCGGGCGCTGCTCACGGCGTCGCTGGTGGGCATCGGGCCGCTGTTCACGCTGTGCCTGCTGGTGGGCTCGGTGGTCGCCGTGGCCCGGGGCGGGGCGGCGTTCGCGGTGGGTGTCGTCGCGGTCGCCCTGGCGCTGCTGGTGTGCGTGGCGTTCGCGCGGGCTGTCGCCGCCGCCAACGTACGGCTGCTGACCAGCCGCAAGGGCCGTGACCTCGCGGTGCTGAGCGGGCTCGTCATCGCCGTCGGGGCGCAGGTCGTCAACTTCGGCGCGCAGCGGATCGGTTCGTCGGGTCTTGGCGAGCTGGACCCGGTCGCGCAGGTGCTCCAGTGGGTGCCGCCGGCGTCGGCGATCGGCGCCGTGCACGCGGTGGGCGAGGGGTCGTACGGTCTCGCCGCCGCCCAGCTGGCGCTGACCGCCGGTGCGCTGGTGGTGCTGCTCGTGGTGTGGTCCCGGCATCTGACCCGGCTGATGACCTCGCCCGACGGATCCACGCTGCCCACCGCCGAGACGGCCGCCCGCGAGCGGTCCTCGAGCGGGCTCGGGCGGCTGCTGCCCGGGGGCCGCACCGGCACGGTCATGGAGCGCAGCCTGCGCTATGTGTGGCGCGACCCCAAGACCAAGGCGGCCTGGGTGACCTCGCTGGCCATCGGGCTGATCGTGCCGGTCTTCAACGCCTGGCAGGGCACCGGGTCCGTGTACTTCGCGTGCTTCGCCGCCGGGATGCTCGGCATCCAGATGTACAACCAGTTCGGGCAGGACACCTCGGCGTTCTGGATGGTCGCCATGACGATCTCCTCGCGCCGGGACGCCTACGTCGAGCTGCGCGCCCGTGCGCTGGCCCTGCTGCTGATCACCCTGCCGTACGCCACGCTCGTCACCGTGGTGACGACCGCGATGCTCGGCGACTGGCGGCGGCTGCCCGAGGCGCTGGGGCTGTCCTTCGCGCTGCTCGGCGCGATGCTCGCGACCGGGGCGTGGACGTCGGCCCGCTTCCCCTACTCCATCCCGCAGGAGGGCTACAAGAACGTCGCTCCCGGGCAGACCGGGCTCGCCTGGATCTCCATCTTCGGCGGGATGATCGCCGCCGCCGTGCTGTGCGCGCCCGTCATCGCGCTCACGATCTGGCTGAACGTGAGCGCCGGGGGCGACGACTGGACATGGCTGCTGCTGCCGGTGGGCGCCTCCTACGGGGCCGCGATCACGGCGGTGGGGCTGCGGCTGGCGGCTCCGCGGACGGCCCGGCGGCTGCCGGAGATTTTGGTGGCGGTCAGCAAGGGGTGAGCCGTCCGTCCCGGTTCAGGATGACCCGTCCGGCTCAGTTCGCGCTGAGGGCGTCCAGGAACGGCTCGATCGCCGCGCGCCAGGCCTCCGGCTGGTCGTAGTGCACCAGGTGGCCGGCGTCGGCGACCTCCGCGTACTGGCCGCGGGGCAGGACACGGACCATCTCCTGGGCCTCGGCGCGGCCCAGCTCACCGTCGAGGCCGCGCACGACCAGGGCGGGGCACCGGACCTGGGTCAGCTCCTCCCAGTGCGCGTCGTACACCCAGGTCTCGCGGGAGCGGAGCATCTGTTCCGGTTCGAAGACGGGGCGCCAGCCGTCCGGGGACTCGGCCATCACCTCGGCGTAGAACGCGCCGCGGGCCGGGTTGGGCCGCTCCACCCAGGGGTCGTCCTCGCCGAACCACTTGCGGACGTCGGCGAGCGTGGCGAAGGGCAGCGGCCAGGACCGGAACCACTGGTCCCACTCGCGCTGCGAGGCCGCGCCGAGCGCGGAGGCCCGCATATCGCAGATGATCAGCCCACGGACCAGGTCCGGGCGCTTGGCGGCGAGCTGCCAGGCGGTCAGCGCGCCCATGGCGTGGCCGATGAGGATGACCGGGTCGAGCCCGAGCTGCTCCAGAGCGGCCTCCACGTCGTCGACGTAGGCGTCACGGGAGAAGGCTCCCTGCGGGGGCTTCTCGCTGCGGCCGTGGCCGCGCTGGTCGAGAGCGACGGCGCGGTACCGGCCGGAGAGCCAGCGGGCGGTGGACGCCCAGTGCGAGGCGCGGCCCATGAGGCCGTGCAGTAACAGCACGCCCGGGGAGCCGTTCGTCGCGGTATCCGCGCCGGGCGTGCGCAGCGGGTGCCGCGGGTCGTGCGGGTGCTGCGGATCGTGCGGTTCGTGCGCCGGATCGGTCTTGGGCGGGTCGCCGAACTCCCAGGCCGCGAGGCGTACGCCGCCCGTCCCGGTCACGTCGATGCGTCGCGCCATGTCCTGGCACCCCCCAAGCTTCGCGCGGACCGTGGTCGTCTCCGGCCGTCCGGTCCTGTGAACCGTGTTCTGCCTGCTGCGCCTTGTTGCTGTGCCGTGCGTCACCCGCACACTATCGAATGCCCATTCGAGAATGCTGTTCTCGCGGGCAACACCCCTCGTTCGAGTGACCATCCTCAGGGATTGATAGCCGCTGCCGAGGGGAGATCTTCAGCGGGAGGCGGACCGCTCGGGGAAACCGGTCCGAGGGGAATGACCCTGAGAGCTCGGGGCTCCGGGTCAGCACAGGGGAGGACAGGCCCCGGCGCCACAAGGCGCCGGGGCCCTCCACATCTCCACGGCACATCCTCCCGCCCCCTCCCCGGCCGGGCGACATCGCTGTCGAGCCACGGCCAAGAGCCCTCAGGTCATATGCCTCACGCGACAGCGTCGCACGGGAAGCGGACGAGCGCTGCCATTCGACGGACTGAATCCCGCAGACGGCGGGATCACGCCAACACCACCGGCGCGGCCGGCCGGGCGGGCCCGGCCCGGCTCAGGGCTTGGCGACGAACACGTGGGAGGCGACCTCCGACTCCAGTTCCGCCGCCTCGCCCCCGCTGCCCACCAGCACACCGCCCGCCGACTCGGTCACGCTGACCACCGAGCCGGGCTGCACGCCCGCCCGCCGCAGCGTGTACATCAGCTGCGCGTCCGTCTGGATCGGCTCGCCGATACGGCGCACCACGACCGTCTTGCCCTCGGCGCCCGGGTCCAGAGTGGCCAGCGACACCATCCCCTCGTCCAGGAACGGGTCGGCGCCGTCCTTCTCGCCGAGCTCCTCCAGACCGGGGATCGGATTGCCGTACGGCGACTCCGTCGGGTGCCGCAGCAGCTCCAGCACACGGCGCTCCACGGCCTCGCTCATCACGTGCTCCCAGCGGCACGCCTCGGCGTGGACCTGCTCCCACTCCAGGCCGATCACGTCGACGAGCAGACACTCGGCGAGCCGGTGCTTGCGCATCACGCGCGTGGCGAGACGGCGGCCCTCGTCGGTGAGCTCCAGGTGCCGGTCGCTGGCGACGGACACCAGACCGTCGCGCTCCATCCGCGCCACGGTCTGGCTGACGGTCGGCCCGCTCTGGTCCAGCCGCTCGGCGATACGGGCGCGCATGGGGACCACACCCTCTTCCTCCAACTCGAGGATGGTGCGGAGATACATCTCCGTGGTGTCGATCAGTCCGGACATACGTGCCCCTCGATGAGATCTGCCGGAGGCTGGACGGCTCACCGGCGCGTGCGCTGGCCCTGCACCCAATTCTGCCGGATACCACCGACAACCGTGCCGCCGGAGGGAAACCCGGGGATTACGCGGCCCGGCGGAAGGGTACGAAGTTCTCCTTCACGGACCCCGGAGCGCCGCGCGGCACCCTTGGCCCGGCCGCCACGACCGTATTGACACCACACTGGTCCAGACCGCACCGTGATGCGCGACACGCGCCCAACAAGGCCTCCCGAAGGGACCCCGTATGAGCGACCGCGCGCCGGCCGGCCAGTTCCTGGACGCCGCGATCGACCTGCTGCGGCAGGTCCGCGACGAGGAGGCCGACAGCATCACGGCCGCCGGCACGCTCCTCGCCGACACCGTCGAGAGCGGAGGCCGCCTCTTCGCCTTCGGCGCCGGGCACTCCTCCCTCGCCGCGCAGGACCTCGTCTACCGCGCCGGCGGCCTCGCCCTCATGAACCTGCTCGCCGTGCCGGGCGTCGTCGGCGTCGATGTCATGCCCGCACCGCTCGGCTCCGCCCTGGAACGCGTCGACGGCCTCGCGAGCGCCGTCCTGGACAGCTCACCGATCCGCGCGGGCGACGCCCTGCTCATCATCTCCCTGTCCGGGCGCAACGCCCTCCCCGTGGAAATGGCCATGCACGCCCGCGCCCGGGGCGTACGGGTCATCGGCGTGACCTCGGTCGCCTACGCCACGGAGACCAAGTCCAGGCACAGCTCGGGGACGTATCTGAAGGACCACTGCGATCTCGTCCTCGACTCGAAGATCGCGGTCGGAGACGCCGAACTCACCCTCGACAACGTCCCGGCCCCCTTCGCCCCCGCCTCCACGGTCGTCACCTCGGCCCTCCTCCAGGCCGTCATGGCCACCACGGCCGGAACCCTCGCCGACCGCGGCCTGGAACCCCCGCTCCTGCGCTCCGGGAACGTCGACGGCGGGCACGACTGGAACAGCCGCGTGATGGAGCAGTACCGGGACCGGATCTTCTACCGGCACTGAGGCGACGGCGAGACCCGCGCCCGTCCACAGCTACTCGCCGGACAGCCCCGCGAGATCCAGTGACGCCGCGATCCGCACCGCCACGTCCTCCGCGTACATCGCGTCGGACCGCTCGAACGCGCTGCGCCCCGCCCCCCGCAGAAACGTCACCACACCCAGCGTCCGCCCCCGGCTGCGCAGCACCGCGCACAGGGCGTGCACCGCGTCCGGCGGCCACTGCCGGGCCTCGGCCCACAGCCGGGCCTCCTCGGGCGCCGCGGCCCCCGCACTCGCCCTCAGCGCGCCGACCCGCTCCACGCACTGCAGAGCCGGATGCCCCTCCGTGTACCGCGCGGGCAGGCCCGCGTGGCCGGAGAACTTGCTCGGCCCCGGAGCGCCGGACGGAGTGGCGGCGACCCGCACCAGCCGTACCGGCCCCTCGCCCTGCGCGTCGACGAGCGCGCCGCCCGCCACCCGGTCGATCAACGCGTGGTCGGCGAACCCGGCCAGGGCGAAGTCCAGGTGGACCGTCGCCGCCTCCGCCGGGTCCTCGCACTCGGCCGCGGCCCGCGAGGCCCGGTACAGCTGCTGCGTACGGAACCGCAGCAGCGACGCCTCCTGCTCGCTCTGCTTGGCCTCCGTCACGTCCTGGAACAGCCACCCCACACCCAGCGGAACCGGCTCCTCCGCGAGCGGCGAGGCCAGCCGTACGAAGCCGCTGCGCCAGCACCGCCGCCGCTCCCCCTCCGGCATGCGCACGCCCACCCACACCTCGGCGGGCGCGGGCGGGGCACCCTCCGCCAGCACATGCTGCAGCGCGCTCTCCAGCTCCTCCACGCCCTGCGACAGCAGATCGCCGAGCGGGCGGCCGAGAACGGACGTACGGCCCGTGCCCAGCGCCTTGGCCGCGTGCGCGTTCACCACGGCCGGCCGCAGGTCGACGTCCACGAGCACGACGCCCCAGCTGGCGTCCTCGAACAGCGCCTCGCTCAACGCGATCGACCGCTCCAGATCGATCTGCGCGTGCACCTCGCTGAAGGCGCAGTACACACCCGCCGGCTTCCCGTCGGTCCCTCGCACGGCCGCCGACTGGGTCCGTACGAGCACCCGCCCGCCGTCCTTGGTCAGCAACGCGAACTCGTTCACCTGCCGGCCCGGGGCGTGCATCGCGGACAGCAGCCGGCTCTCGACCTCCTCGGCGTCCGCGCTGCGCACGGCCCACCCGGCCAGGCCCCGCCGCCCCACGGCCTCGTCCGCGCTCCAGCCGAGAATCCGCTCGGCCTCACGGTTCCAGTGCGTCACGACACCGTCGGCGTCGAAGGCACACAATGCCGCGTCCATCCCGTCCAGCAACGCGGCAAGCAGATCCGAACCATCCGAATTGTCCCGCTCGGGCTCGTCGGGCCCCAGCTCGTCGGTGGTCCCACTACGCCGGGAAGCACTCACCTGGACCCCCTGCAGGCTGCGTCCGCACGTACCGCACGTCGGTTCGCTACTTGCAATCATTCAACTGGAACGTGACCCAGCGCACACCGTGTTCCCACAACATTGAAAGAATCGTTGTACGAGGGCATTCCCCACGTCATCCGCGAACGAACACCCCGCCTCCTCCGGCGCGGCCCTGCGTCAAGGTCTCAGAAAAACGGTTGATCCGAGGCCGGTCGGTTTCCTAGGGTTCCAGGTACACGAGAAGGGAGGTGGTTCGGCAGATGTATGAGAACCGGACGCGTGAGGTGGCTGCGGGCTAGCGGCCCGACACCACACACAGTGCGGTGCCGGACCAGCGCGTGAACGGAACGCGCAGCCGGCCCAATCTCCAGCAGTCACCCGACCCGCGAGCCGCCGGTACGTCCGGCCGGCCCTCCTCAGGAGGACCAGGCTCGCGGGTCGTCTGCGTTGTCGGGGGTGGTCGTGGAGGACGAATGGCGCGAGGACCGGGTCGGCAGTGCGCTGCGGGGTGCGAATCCGGCGGTGCTGCGGAGGCTGGACGCCGGGTTCGCGGCGATCGGGGATGTGCAGTTTCTGCCTGGCTACTCCGTGCTCCTGACCGACGATCCCGCGGTGGAACGGCTGTCCGAGCTGCCACGGAGCAAGCGGCTGGCGTTCCTGGCCGACATGGATCGGCTGGGGGAAGCCGTCGAGGAGGCCTGCCGGCGGGTGGAGACGGGGTTTCGCCGGGTCAATCTGGAGATTCTCGGGAACACCGACGCGTTCCTGCATGCGCATGTGTGGCCGCGCTACGAGTGGGAGTCGGCGGATCTCGTGCGGCTGCCCGTGTGGCTCTATCCGCGTGAGATGTGGAGCGAGGAGCGGTATTCGCTCGGGGCGCGGCATGACCCGCTGCGGGAGGCCATCGGTGCGGAACTGGACCGGCTCACCGGGTGAGACGTGCTCACGGCCCCACCCGGAGCCGGGTGAGGCCGTGCATGGGGCGGCTCAGTGGGCGATGTCCCCGTAGCCCTCGATCTCGCGGGGGTCGCGGGTGCCCGGGCCGACGTAGCGGGCCGAGGGGCGGACCAGGCGGCCCGTGCGCTTCTGTTCGAGGATGTGGGCGGACCAGCCGGCCGTGCGGGCGCAGGTGAACATGGACGTGAACATGTGCGCCGGGACCTCGGCGAAGTCCAGGACGATGGCCGCCCAGAACTCGACGTTCGTCGCGAGGACGCGGTCGGGGCGGCGGGCGTGGAGTTCCGCGAGGGCCGCCTTCTCCAGGGCCTCGGCGACCTCGAAGCGGGGAGCGCCCAGTTCGCGGGCGGTGCGGCGCAGGACTCGGGCGCGGGGGTCCTCGGCGCGGTAGACGCGGTGGCCGAAGCCCATGAGGCGCTCGCCGTTGTCGAGCGCGTTCCGCACGTAGGCCTCCGCGTCGCCCGTGCGCTCGATCTCCTCGATCATGCCGAGGACGCGGGACGGGGCGCCGCCGTGCAGCGGGCCGGACATCGCGCCCACCGCGCCGGAGAGCGCTGCCGCGACGTCCGCGCCGGTCGAGGCGATCACCCGGGCCGTGAACGTGGACGCGTTCATGCCGTGCTCGGCCGCGCTCGTCCAGTACGCGTCCACCGCCGCCACGTGCTTGGGGTCCGGCTCGCCCCGCCAGCGGATCATGAAGCGTTCGACGACGGACTGGGCCTTGTCGATCTCTCGCTGGGGGACCATGGGCAGGCCCTGGCCCCGAGCGGACTGGGCGACGTAGGACAGGGCCATGACGGCGGCGCGGGCCAGGTCGGCTCGGGCCTGCTCCTCGTCGATGTCGAGGAGCGGTTTGAGGCCCCAGACCGGGGCCAGCATGGCCAGGGCCGACTGGACGTCCACGCGGATGTCACCGGAGTGGACGGGGATGGGGAACGGCTCGGCGGGCGGCAGGCCGGGATTGAAGGCGCCGTCGACGAGCAGGCCCCAGACGTTGCCGAAGGAGACATGGCCGACGAGGTCCTCGATGTCGACGCCCCGGTACCGGAGTGCGCCGCCCTCCTTATCCGGTTCGGCGATCTCCGTCTCGAACGCGACTACTCCCTCGAGCCCGGGTACGAAGTCGGACATCAGGCGGCTCCTCGTGATGTAAGTGACAGATGGTGTCTGGTGGGGTGAGACGTGTGAACCATGTGTCAGTCAGCTTGCGAAGCGGGCGGCCGTCCGGTGGATCCACGGTCGCTCGCGGCGACTCGCGGTCCTGGCCGGTCTCCCCTGTGATGCCCCGTGCGGCTGGCGGTCACCCAACCCGAACGGCATCAGAACGATATCCCCGAGTGCCATCGTTGGGGAGGGTTCACGGCACTCAGTGCCACTCAGTGACGAAGGACACCGTCCATACGGCAAGATGACCGGGTGACCGACCGTGACGCCGCCCCCTTCGATCTGGCCTCGATGCGCAAGCAGTACCGGGCCGAGGGGCTCTCCGAGACCGAGCTGGCCGCCACCCCCGTCGAGCAGTTCGCGCGCTGGTTCAAGCAGGCCGCGACGGACGGCGGGCTGTTCGAGCCGAACGCCATGGTCGTCTCGACGGCCGACGCCGAGGGGCGGGTCAGCGCCCGCACCGTGCTGCTGAAGCACTTCGACGAGCAGGGCTTCGTCTTCTACACGAACTACGACTCCCGCAAGGCCCGCGACCTGGCGGAGAACCCGTACGTCTCGCTGCTGTTCCCCTGGCATCCGATGGCCCGGCAGGTCCTCGTCACCGGTGTCGCGCGGCGCACCGGCCGGGACGAGACGGCGGCGTACTTCCGGACCCGGCCGCACGGCTCACAGCTGGGCGCGTGGGCCAGCGCCCAGTCCTCGGTGATCTCCACCCGGGCCGACATCGACCGCGCGTACGCCGAACTGGCCGCCCGCTATCCGGAGGGCGAGCAGGTTCCCGTACCACCCAACTGGGGCGGCTTCCGGGTGGCCCCGCAGACGGTGGAGTTCTGGCAGGGCCGCGAGAACCGGCTGCACGACCGGCTGCGGTATGTGGAGCAGCCGGACGGGGGCTGGCGGGTGGAGCGGCTCAGTCCCTGAGAGGCCTCGGCCAATCCCTGCGTTGCGGTCGGCAGCGCCCTCAGCCCAGCGTCTCCTCCAGCAGCCCCGCCCACTGCGCCACCACCCGTTCCCGGCGGGCCGTGTCGTCGGTGAGGAGGTTGGCCAGGCCGAGGCCTCGGGCCATGTCGAGGAGGCCCTGGACCGTTTCCCGGACGCCGGGGAGGGATTCGTCGGCGGCGAGGAGGTCGACCGCTATGCGGTGGGTCTCGCGGCCTACGCGGGATTCGAGTTCGGTGACGCGGGGGCGGAGCTGGTCCTCGTTGGAGGCGGCGACCCAGAGGTGGAGGGCGGCGCGGAAGAGGGGGCCGGTGTAGAGGTCGACGAGGGCGGCGACGACCGCGTGGCGGTCCCCGGACGCGCCCTCGGGGAAGAGGGCGCGCAGAGCGGTCGAGCGTTCCTCGGCGACGTATTCGACGGCCGCGGTGAAGAGGTCCTCGCGGGTCGGGAAGTGGTGCTGGGCGGCGCCGCGGGAGACGCCCGCGCGCTCGGCGACGACCGACACCGTGGAGCCGGCCCAGCCGTGTTCCGCGAGGCAGGCCACAGCCGCTTCCAGGAGCCGCTGCCGGGTGGCCCGGCTGCGGTCCTGCTTGGGGACTCTCTCCGCACGGTCGGCCGTGCTCACACCACCCATGCCGCATCCCGTCGTTCGAGGAAGGCCGTCATCCCCTCGCGGGCCTGCGCGGAGGAGAACAGCCGGGCCGAGAGCGCGGTCAGGTCGGCCGCGTCCCGGTCGAAGGCTTCCAGCACCCTAGCCGTGAGCAGCCGTTTCGTCTCGGCCAGGGCGTCGGGGGCGGATGTGCGCAGGCCGTCGAGGACGGGGGCCAGGGTGGTGTCGACGTCCGCTCCGTGCGTGGTGAGCAGGCCCGTGCGTGTCGCCTCCGCCGCGTCGAAGCGTTCGCCGGTGAGGTAGTAGCGGGCCAGGGCGCGCGGGTCGGCGCGTGGGAGCAGTGGCAGGGAGATGACCGCGGGGGCGACGCCGATGCGGACCTCCGTGAAGGCGAAGGTGGCCTCGGTGGAGGCGGCGGCCATGTCGCAGGCGGCCAGCAGGCCGAGGCCGCCCGCGCGGACGTGGCCGGTGACGCGGGCGACGACCGGCTTGGGCAGTTCGACGATCTGCCGCAGCAGGGCGACGAGCGCGTCCGGGGGTGGTGGGGCCTTGAGGTCGGCTCCGGCGCTGAAGGTGTTGCCGGTGTGGGTGAGGACGATCGCGCGGACGCCGGTTTCCTTGCCGGCGTCGGTGAGGGCGTCGGCCAGCTCGGCGACCAGGGCCGCCGACAGGGCGTTGCGGTTGTGCGGTGAGTCGAGGGTGAGGGTCTCGATCGCACGCGCGTGCGTGCGCGTGATGAGGCTCATGCGCGCTCCCTGAGCTGTCGGCGGAGGATCTTGCCTGAGGCCGCGCGGGGGACGCCGACGATGAAGGTGACCTGCCGGATCCGCTTGTAGGGGGCGACACGTTCGGCGACGAACATCATGACCTCCGCCTCCGAGAGGCCGGCGGCGGACGGCTGGCGGACCACGTACGCGTGCGGGACCTCGTTGCCGTCGTCGTTGTACCTGCCGATGACGGCTGCGTCGGCGATGCCCGGGTGCGTGAGGAGGAGGGCCTCCAGTTCGGCGGGGGCCACCTGGAAGCCCTTGTACTTGATGAGTTCCTTGACGCGGTCGACGACGAAGAGCCACCCTTCGCCGTCCGCATGGCCGACGTCTCCGGTGTGCAGCCAGCCGTCGGGGTCGATCATCGCGGCGGTGGCGTCGGGGCGGCCGAGGTAGCCCTTCATGACTTGGGGGCCGCGGATGAGGATCTCGCCGGACTCGCCGGCGGGCAGGTCCGTGCCGGGGTCGTCCAGGGAGACGATGCGCATCTCGGTGCCGGCGATGAGCTTGCCGACGGTTCCGGGCGGCGCGTCGCGCATCGCGTCCAGCGGGACGACATGGGTGCCGGGCGACAGTTCCGTCATGCCGTAGGCCTGGCCGACGGGCGGCAGGCCGAGCCGCTCCGAGCAGGCGGCGGCGAGCCGGGCGTCCAGGGGCGCTGCGGCGCTGAGGATGTACTTCAGGGACGACAGGTCGTACTGCGCGACGGCCGGGTGTTTGGCGAGGGCCAGGACGATCGGCGGGGCCACGTAGAGGCCCGTGATGCGGTGGTTCTGGATGGCCGCGAGGAACTGCTCCAGGTCGAAGCGGGGCAGGACGACGACGGTGGCGCCCTTCCTCAGGGGCGCGTTCATCAGGGCCGTGAGGCCGTAGATGTGGAAGAACGGCAGGACGGCGAGGATGCGGTCGCCGGGGCCCGCGGGTATCGCCCCGTCGAGCTGGGCGAGGTTGGTGGCGATCTGCCGGTGGGTGAGCAGCACGCCCTTGGGCGTGCCGGTGGTTCCGGAGGAGTACGGGAGGGCCGCCACGTCCTCCGCGGGGTCGATGTCGACCACCGGCTCGGGGGCCGTGGAGGCCAGCATGTCGATCAGGGACCGGTGGCCGGTGGCGCTGTCGCACACGAAGATCTCGCGTACGCCGCCGGCGAGTTCGGCGGCCCGGCGGGCGACGTCGAGCAGCGGTGAGACGGTGACGATCCAGCGGGCCGCCGAGTCCGTCAGCTGCCGCGCGAACTCCTCGGCGGTGGCGAGCGGGTGCACGGTGGTGACGGTGGCGCCCGCGCGCGTGGCGGCGTAGAACGCGGTGGGGAAGGCGATGGTGTTGGGGCTGTGCAGGGCGAGGACGTCGCCCTTGCGCACCCCGGCCTCGGCGAGCCCGGCGGCGACGCGCCGGTGGAAGCGGTCGACCTGCTCGTAGGAGAGGGTGGTGCCGTCGGTGCCGTCGATCAGTGCCGGGGTCCCGCCGAACTCCGCGGCCCTGGCGAGGACCGCCTCGTGGATGGGCAGGTCGACGAGCGGGACGTCTGCGTACTCGCTGCGGAACATGGTTCCTCCTCGCGCGCGGGCCGTCTCCGGCCGTCTCAGTACGACTTGGGCAGGCCCAAGGTCTGGTGGGAGACGTAGTTGAGAATCATCTCCCGGCTCACCGGTGCGATACGAGCCACGCGCGCGGCCGTTATCAGCTGCGCCAGGCCGTACTCGCGGGTGAGGCCGTTGCCGCCGAGGGTGTGCACGGCCTGGTCCACGGCCTTCACACAGGCCTCCCCGGCCGCGTACTTCGCCATGTTGGCGGCCTCTCCGGCGCCCATGTCGTCGCCCGCGTCGTACAGCTGGGCGGCCTTCTGCATCATCAGGCGGGCGAGTTCGAGCTCGATGTGCGCCTGGGCCAGGGGGTGGGCGATGGCCTGGTGGGCGCCGATGGGGGTCTTCCAGACCTGCCGGTCGCGGGCGTACTCGACGGCTCGCGCCAGCGCGTAGCGGCCCATGCCGATCGCGAAGGCGGCCGTCATGACGCGCTCGGGGTTGAGGCCGGCGAAGAGCTGCAGCAGGCCCGCGTCCTCGTCGCCGACGAGGGCGTCGGCGGGCAGCCGTACGTCGTCGAGGGTCAGCTCGAACTGCTTCTCGGCGGCGTTGAGTTCCATGTCGATGGGGCGGCGGCCGAACCCGGGGGTCTCGCGCGGGACGATGAACAGGCAGGGCTTGAGACTGCCGGTGCGGGCGTCTTCGGTGCGGCCGACGATGAGGGTCGCGTCCGCGATGTCCACGCCGGAGATGAAGACCTTGCGGCCGGTCAGGATCCAGTCGGCTCCATCACGGTGAGCCGTGGTCGTGATGCGGTGCGAGTTGGAGCCGGCGTCGGGCTCGGTGATGCCGAAGGCCATGGTGCGAGTGCCGTCGGCGAGGGCCGGGAGCCAGTGCTGTTTCTGTTCCGCCGTGCCGAAGCGGGCGATGACCGTGCCGCAGATGGCGGGTGAGACGACCAGCATCAGGAGCGGGCAGCCGGCAGCGCCCAGTTCTTCGAGCACGACGGAGAGTTCGGCGATTCCGCCGCCTCCGCCGCCGTACGCCTCCGGCAGATTGACGCCGAGGTATCCGAGTTTTCCCGCCTCGGACCAGAGTGCCTCCCGGTCGTAGGTGCGGCCGTGGCGTTTGCCCAGTGCCGCTACGGCCGAGCGGAGGGCCTTGTGTTCGTCTGTTTCGATCGTGGGCATGTGACTCCTTCATCGTGGCTGGTCGCGCAGTTCCCCGCGCCCCTTAGGAGGTCTCCTTCACCACTGCCAGGAGCATCCCCGGCTCCACCTGTTGGCCGGGTACGGCGTGCAGCTCGCTCAGCGTGCCCGTCACGGGCGCTGTGATCTTGTGCTGCATCTTCATCGCCTCCAGCCAGAGGAGGGGGTCGCCGGCCTTGACGGGGGTCCCTGTGGTGAGGCCGTCGGCCACTCGGACGACCGTGCCGGGCATGGGGGCCAGGAGGGAGCCCGGGGCGTGCTGGGCCGTCGGGTCGGGGAAGCGGGGCAGGGCCGTCAGGGCCGTGTTGTTGACGTAGACGTGGTCGTCGTGGCGGGTCACGGTGAACCGGCGCCGCACTCCGTCCACTTCGAGTACGACCAGACCCGGGTCGGAGTGCACCACCCGGACCCCCTCCGCCTCCAGGCCCTGCCTCGTGTACCGGTAGTGGACCTCGTGTTCCTCGCCCGCCATCCCGTAGCGCTTGACCTGCGGCTGGGAAGGCACGTTGCGCCAGCCGCCGAAGCGGGAGCGGGGGCCGGTGTGGGCGTCGGCGAGGGCCGCGGCCAGCGGGGCGTGCGGGTCGGTGGCGGGGGTGGTCAGTTCCGGCAGGTGGCGGTCGTAGAAGCCGGTGTCCATGCGGGCCGCGGTGAACTCGGGGTGGCGCAGGGAACCGACCAGGAGGTCGCGGTTGGTGACGGGGCCGTGGATCAAGGCCCGTTCCAGGGCGGAGGCGAGCTTGCGGAGGGCCTCCGCGCGTGTGGGGGCGTGGGCCACGACCTTGGCGAGCATGGGGTCGTAGTGGACGCCGATGTCGTCGCCGTCGGTGTAGCCGGTGTCCAGGCGGACGCCTTCCGGCAGGGACAGGCGGTGCAGGCGGCCGGTCTGCGGGGCCCAGTCGCGGGACGGGTCCTCGGCGTACAGGCGGGCCTCGACGGCGTGGCCACGCACGCGTGGAGGCTCGCTGTCGAGCGGGTGGCCCTCGGCGACGCGGATCTGTCCGGCGACCAGGTCGAGGCCGAACACGGCTTCCGTCACGGGGTGCTCGACCTGGAGGCGGGTGTTCATCTCCAGGAAGTGGGCCCTGCCGCCGGCGACGAGGAACTCGACCGTGCCGGCGCCCACGTAGTCGACGGCCCGGGCGGCGTGTACGGCGAGGGCGCTCAGCTCCTCCTGGAGTTCCTCGGAGAGTCCGGGGGCCGGGGCCTCCTCCACGACCTTCTGGTGGCGGCGCTGGAGGGAGCAGTCGCGGGTGCCGAGCGGCAGGATGGTGCCGTGGGTGTCGGCGAGGATCTGGACCTCGACATGGCGGCCGTTCTCGACGTACGGCTCGACGAAGACCTCGCCGTCGCCGAAGGCGCTCGCGGCTTCGGCGCGTGCGGCGGCCAGTTCGGCGTCCAGGTCCGCCAGGTGCCGTACGACACGCATGCCGCGTCCGCCGCCGCCCGCCGCCGCCTTCACCAGCACGGGCAGGTCGGCTTCGGTGACGTGGGCGAGGGGCTGGATGCCCATGAGTTGCTTGGCGCGGGTCTTGGACGCCATCGCCTCAATGGCCTCGGGGGGCGGGCCGATCCAGGTCAGGCCCGCGTCCAGGACGGCCCGGGCGAAGTCGGCGTTCTCGGAGAGGAAGCCGTATCCCGGGTGCACGGCGTCCGCTCCGGCCGCGACGGCGGCCTTCACGATCAGGTCGCCGCGCAGATAGGTGTCGGCGGGCGCCTCCCCCGGAAGTCGTACGCTCGCGTCCGCCACGCGCGCGTGGAGGGCGCCCTCGTCCGCGTCCGAGTGGACGGCGATGGTGCGGATGCCCAGTTCGCGGCAGGTGCGGAAGACGCGGCAGGCGATCTCGCCCCGGTTGGCGACCAGCAGAGAAGTGATCACGGAAAGGTCCCTCACATCCGGAAGACGCCGAAGCCACCACGCGCGCCCTCGTAGGCCGCCGTGTGGATGGCGGACAGGCACAGGCCGAGGACGGTGCGGGTGTCGCGCGGGTCGATGACGCCGTCGTCGTACAGCCGCCCGGACAGGAACATCGGCAGCGACTCGGACTCGATCTGCTGCTCCACCATGGCGCGCAGCGCGGCGTCCGCCTCCTCGTCGTAGGGCTGTCCCTTCGCCGCCGCCGACTGCCGGGCGACGATGGAGAGGACACCGGCGAGCTGCTGGGGGCCCATCACGGCCGACTTGGCGCTGGGCCAGGCGAAGAGGAAGCGGGGGTCGTAGGCCCGTCCGCACATGCCGTAGTGGCCGGCGCCGTAGGACGCGCCCATGAGGACGGAGAGATGGGGTACGCGGCTGTTGCTGACCGCGTTGATCATCATCGCGCCGTGCTTGATGATGCCGCCCTGCTCGTACTCCCTGCCGACCATGTAGCCGGTGGTGTTGTGCAGGAAGAGCAGCGGGATGTCGCGCTGGTTGGCGAGCTGGATGAACTGGGCGGCCTTCTGGGACTCCTCGCTGAAGAGGACCCCTTGGGCGTTGGCGAGGATGCCGACCGGGTAGCCGTGCAGGGTGGCCCAGCCGGTGGTCAGGCTCGTGCCGTAGAGCGGCTTGAACTCGTCGAAGTCGGAGGCGTCGACGATGCGGGCGATGACCTCGCGCGGGTCGAAGGGGCTCTTCAGGTCGCCGGGGACGATGCCGAGGAGCTCGTCGGCAGGGTACTTGGGAGGCTCGGCCGGGCCCGGATCGTCGTACGCCTTGCGGTGGTTGAGGCGGGCGATCACGCGCCGGGCCTGTCGGAGCGCGTCGGGCTCGTCGACGGCGAAGTAGTCGGCGAGGCCGGAGGTGCGCGCGTGCATCTCGGCGCCGCCCAGGGACTCGTCGTCGCTCTCCTCGCCCGTGGCCATCTTCACCAGCGGCGGACCGCCGAGGAACACCTTCGCCCGCTCCTTGACCATGATCACGTGGTCGGACATGCCGGGGATGTAGGCGCCACCGGCGGTGGAGTTGCCGAAGACGACGGCGACGGTCGGGATGCCGGCCGCCGACAGCCGTGTCAGGTCCCGGAAGATGGCGCCGCCGGGGATGAAGATCTCCTTCTGGGACGGCAGATCGGCTCCCCCGGACTCCACCAGGCTGATGCAGGGCAGCCGGTTGGCGAGGGCGATGTCGTTGGCGCGCAAAGCCTTCTTCAGCGACCAGGGGTTGCTCGCTCCCCCGCGCACGGTCGGGTCGTTGGCGGTGATCAGGCACTCCACTCCCTCGACGACACCGATGCCGGTGACGAGGGAGGCGCCGACGGTGTAGTCACTGCCCCAGGCGGCCAGCGGGGACAGCTCCAGGAACGGCGTGTCCGGGTCGAGGAGCAGCTCGATGCGCTCGCGGGCCAGGAGTTTGCCGCGTTCGCGGTGCCGCGCCACGTACTTCTCGCCGCCGCCCGCGAGGGCCTTGGCGTGCTCGGCGGTCAGCTCGTCCAGCTTGGCGAGCATCGCCTCGCGGTTGTCCCGGTGGTCGGGGCTCTTGGGGTCGAGCGCGGAGGTCAGGACGGTCACAGCAGGGCCTCCGGTATGTCCAGGTGGCGGGAGCGCAGCCATTCGCCGAGGGCCTTGGCCTGCGGGTCGAAGCGGTGCTGGGCCGCGACGCCCGCGCCGAGGATGCCCTCGACGACGAAGTTGAGGGCGCGGAGCCGGGGCAGAAGGTGCCGGGTGACCTTCAGCTCGCGGCTCTCGGGGATGAGCTGCTGGAATCTGCCGGTCGTCAGCTCGTGTGCGAGCCACCGCCAGGCGTCGTCCGTGCGGGCCCACACACCGACGTTGGCGTTGCCGCCCTTGTCACCGCTGCGGGCGCCCGCGACGAGGCCGAGAGGGGCGCGCCGGGTGGGCCCGGGCGCCAGAGGCTGCGGCAGGGGCTGCTCCGGTACGGCGTCGAGTACGGCGGTGGCGTGGGCCGGTGGCACGGGGACTCGGCGCCCGTCATGGAGGACCGCCACATGGTCGACGGCCCCATGGGGGACATACACATCCTCGAAGACCCCATAGGGCGCGCCCTTTCCAGGTGGCGCGAGCACATGGAAGCCGGGGTAACTGGCGAGCGCCAGCTCCACGGCCGCCCCGCTCAGCGCCCGCCCGACGACGCCCTGGTCCGGGTCCCGTACGACGAGCCGCAGCAGCGCGCTCGCCGTCTCTTCGCTCGGAGCGTCGGGCCGGTCGGTGCGGACCAGCTCCCAGCGCACGTCGGCGACCTTGCCGAGGGCGGGTTCCAGCTGCTCCCGCACCAGGGCTGCCTTGGCCTCGATATCGAGTCCGGTGAGCACGAAGACGACCTCGTTGCGGAAGCCGCCGAGCTTGTTGAGCCCGACCTTGAGGGTGGGCGGGGGTGCCTCCCCGCGCGCACCGTCGATCCGGACCCGGTCGGGCCCGTCCTGGCCCAGCCGCACGGTGTCCAGCCGGGTGGTGACGTCGGGCCCCGCGTACCGGGCACCGGCCGTCTCGTACAGCAACTGGGCGGTGACCGTGCCGACGTCGACGAAGCCGCCGGTGCCGGGGTGCTTGGTGATGACGCAGCTGCCGTCCTCGTGGAGCTCGGCGAGCGGGAAGCCGGGGCGGCGGACGTCGCCGTCCCGGAAGAAGGCGTAGTTGCCGCCGGTGGCCTGCGCCCCGCACTCCAGGACGTGCCCGGCGACGACGGCCCCCGCGAGCCGGTCGTAGTCCGTTTCCCTCCACCCGAAGTGCGCGGCGGCGGGCCCGGTGACGAGGGCCGCGTCCGTCACCCGCCCGGTGACGACGATGTCCGCGCCCTCCCGCAGGCACGCCGCGATGCCGAACCCGCCGAGGTAGGCGTGGGCGGCGAGGCTGCCGGGGTGGGCGGCCGTGAGGTCGTCTCCCTCGACATGGGCGACGCGTACGGGGATACCGAGCCGGTCGGCCAAGTGCCGTACGGCGTCGGCGAGTCCGGCCGGGTTGAGCCCGCCGGCGTTGGTGACGATCCGCACGCCCCGCTCGTGGGCGATCCCCAGGCAGTCCTCCAACTGCCGCAGGAACGTGCGGGCGTATCCGGCGGCCGGGTTCTTCAGCCGGTCACGGCCGAGGATCAGCATGGTGAGCTCGGCGAGGTAGTCGCCGGTGAGGACGTCCAGTTCACCGCCGGTGAGCATCTCGCGCAGGGCGTCGAAGCGGTCGCCGTAGAAGCCGGAGGCGTTGCCGATGCGCAGGGTCACGGGGTCGCCTCCTTCGAGGGTCCCTCGGCATCCCCCTTCGGCTTCGGCGGGCGTCCGCTGCCCGGCGGTCCCGCGAAGGCCTGTGCGAGGTCCAGCCAGCGGTCAGCGTCGGGGCCGTCGGCGCGCAGGGCGAGGTCGGTGCGGTGGGCGCGCTGGGTGACCAGGAGGCAGAAGTCGAGGGCGGGGCCGGTGACGCGTTGCGGGGCGTCCTCGGGGCCGTAGGTCCACAAGTCGCCTGAGGGTGCGCGCAGTTCGACGCGGAAGGCGTCGGCCGGCGGAGTCAGCCCGTGCACGCCGTAGGCGAAGTCCCGGGTCCGTACCCCGAGCCAGGCCACATGCCGCAGCCGGTCGGTGGGTGGGCGCACCACACCCAGAGCCTCGGCCACGTCCTGGCCGTGGGCCCAGGTCTCCATAAGGCGGGCCGTCGCCATGGATGCGGCCGACATGGGTGGGCCGTACCAGGGGAAGCGCGCCTTGGGCGGGGCGGCCCGCAGCGCCTCCTCCAGTGCCGTACGGCCGTCACGCCAGCGTGCGAGCAGTTCGGCGGGCGGGAGCGCGGCGCCCTCCTCGGCGCCCTCGTCGACGAAGGAGCCCGGTGCGGTGAGGGCCTTCTCGACCAGGGCGCGGAAGCCGTCGGCGTCGGTGACGGCGAGCAGGGCCGAGCGGTCGGTCCAGGCGAGGTGGGCGATCTGGTGGGCGACGGTCCAGCCGGGGGCGGGGGTGGCGAGTGCCCAGTGCGGCGCGCTCGATCCGGCCACGAGGCGGTCGAGGTCCTCGCTCTCCTCGCGCAGGTCGTCGATCACGGACGTCGGATCGGACACGGGCGCTCCCTGGGGCACGGCGGTGTGCTTGGTGGTGCGGCGTGCTGAGGAGCATGGCAGCGGGGCCAGAAACAATCAAGCATGCTTGCATGAAAATGTGGGATGGCTGAAAGCGTGCCCTTCGGCGGCGCGATCAATACACTCCCAGTCGCGCTCGTTCCATTGGTCGGCCATCGGGGGAGAAACCAGAATGAGCACCTGGAATCCGGGCGGGCAGCCGCCGTACGACCCACACGGCCGGCCTCCGCAGCCGCCGGGAGCCGGGTATCCGCCACCGGGCTCCGGGTATCCGCCGCCGGGCTCCGGATACCCGCCACCGGGCGCCGGTTACCCGCCCCAGGGTGGCTATCCGCCCCACATCCCCCACCCCTACACACCCCACATCCCCCATCCGGTGCCACCGCAGGCACCACCGCCCGGCCCCTTCACACGGCTGCGGCGGCGGATCGGGCCCATCAACACCGCGCGCAGGGTCTTCAAGCCGTCCCGGCCGGACCTCGTCGAGGACGCCTTCGTCGCCCGCATGCAGAAGATCCGCACGCTGGTGGGACTGTGCGCGGTGGTGTGGGTGTCGGTGAGCTACAAGGTCAGCAGCTCCTTGCGGGACGTCGCCGACGATCGTCTCGACCAGTCGTGGAACAGCGTGCTGGTGCTGTCGGTGACGTTTCCGGTGGTCGTGGGCGTCCTGCTGGCGCTGACCGCCCCGTCGGCCCGGCGGGACCTGCTGCGCCGGGCCGCGAAGCCGTTCGGGGCGATGGTGGCCCTGATCGCCGCGGTCTTCGTGTTCCCGCTGATGGTGCTCACCGGCTTCGTCGACGGGCGGTTCGCCACCAACCCGGCGATGACCGTGGTCACTTGGGTGGTCGTCGTGCTGGTCATGGTGTGGGTGCTGCCCTTCATCGCCTGGGGCGTCGGCCTGGCGCTGCTGCACGTGTTCCGCACCGCCGACATCCACCAGACCATGCCGCCGCTGCTCGCGATGACGCTGGTGTGGGAGATGACCCTGATCGACGTGTTCACGGGGGCGTACGCGGGCGTGCCGGGGCCGGTGCGGATGGTGTTCCTGCTCGGGGCCCCGGTGTCCGTGACGGCGGTCGGGTTGTGGGAGCTGCGCCGGCTGCGGGTGCGGTACGGGATCACCGTGGGCGGGATCCTGGTGCGCCGAGACGGGTAGCGGACGCCGGCCGGCCTATCCGGTGATGTCGAGCGCCGTCCCGTACAGCCGGTCCACCTTCAACCGGACGACCACCCGGCGTTCGGCGACCAGCTCTTTCAGGAACGCGTCTTCGTCCTCCGGCTTCGCGCCCTGCGGGATCATTCCGAGCAGTTCCCGCCCGACCGCGTCGCCGGGAACCGTCGTGGCCTCGGAGACCTCGGCCTCGCCCTCCGCGACGGCGAACGACCACACATCGCCGCCCTGCACATGCAGCGCCGCACGAGGGTCACGTCTCAGATGCCTGACCTTGATGCGCTCGGCCGTCGTCGAGAACCGCACGATACGAGCCTCGGGGTCCCATCTGTAGACCATGGTCGTCAGGTGGGGCCGGCCATCACGCTTGACACTGGCGAGCGTGCCGAACTGCTGCTTGCCGAGGAGGTCGGAGAGCGCTTCGTCGGACAGGGGGCGGGGGGCGGGGCGTTGAGTCATGGACGGATCAACTGCGGCGTCCGCTCGGATATTTCATGGCAGGCGCCAATAGGCTGACGTCTCATGGGAGTTGGCGTAGGGGGGGAAAGCGAGATGGTCGCCGTCCCGGCCGGGGTGGTGACGCTGGCCGATCGGCGGACGCAGCGGAGCTGGACGGCCGAGGTCGCGGCCTTTCGGATGGCGGCGTTTCCCGTCACTCAGGAGTGGTACGCCCGGGTCACCGGTGAACGGCCCGGTGCCGCTAGTGGTGCGCGGCTGCCTGTCGAGGGTGTGTCGTGGTGGGACGCGGTCGCCTTCTGCAACTCCCTCTCGGTGGCGGAGGGTTTGACACCCGCGTATCGCGTGGGCGTCGCGGCCGAGGCCGTCGAGTGGGACGCCTCCGCCGACGGGTACCGGCTGCCGACCGAGGCGGAGTGGGAGTACGCCTGCCGGGCCGGCAGTGCCGGACCGCGTTACGGCCCGCTCGACGAGGTCGCCTGGTACCGGGGGAACTCGGACGAGCGGGTCCACCCCGTGGGCGGCAAGCAGGCCAACGCATGGGGCCTGTACGACATGCTGGGCAACGTCTGGGACTGGTGCTGGGACCTCTACGACGCCGAGGTATACGGCACGTACCGGGTGTTGCGGGGCGGCGGCTGGTCCGACGAGCACTGGAGCTGCCGGGCCTCGGTGCGGCGCCGCAGCCATCCGACGTTCCGGATCGACGATGTGGGGTTCCGCGTTGCGCGGTCCTCGGTCGCGCCGTCCGTTTGAAGGGGAGAGGGTCCGAACGACGATGCAGGCATCAGAGGTCCGGCATGCGGTGACCGCGGCCATGTCGACCGCCTCGGCACTCGGCCTGACGGCCGACGACGCGGTCGTCCTTCATGACTCGAACAAGCTCACTCTGCGTCTGCTGCCCTGTGACGTCCTGGCCCGGGTGGCGCCGGTGGCGGATCAGATCGCCGAGTTCGAAGTCGAGCTGGCGCAGCGGCTCGCCGAAGCCGGGTGTCCCGTCGCCGCTCTCGAGCCGCGAGTGGAGCCACGCCCGTACGAGCGTGACGGCTTCGTCATCACGCTGTGGACCTACTACGAGCCCGTCTCCCTTCACGAGGTCTCGCCGGCCGACTACGCCCACGCGCTCAAGCGACTGCATACGGGGATGCGCGATCTCGACGTCCCGACGCCGCACTTCTTGGATCGGGTCGAGCAGGCTCAACGGCTCGTGGCGGACCGCGACCGCACTCCGGCGCTCGCCGACGCGGACCGGGAACTGCTCGGCGACACATTGCGCGGCCTGAGAGGGGTGATCGGCGAGCGCGACGGCGCCGAGCAGCTGCTGCACGGCGAGCCGCACCCGGGCAACCTGCTCGCCACGGAGAGCGGGTTGCTGTTCATCGACCTCGAGACGTGCTGCCGGGGGCCCGTCGAATGGGACCTCGCCCATGCGCCCGAGGAGGTCGGCGGGCACTATCCGGGTGTCGATCAGGAGTTGCTGCGCCAGTGCCGGATCCTCGTGCTGGCGGTGATCACGGCGTGGCGCTGGGACCGAGACGACCAGCTCCCGAGCGGGCGTCGACTGGGTGAGGAGTGGCTCGCCCAGGTACGGGCAGCACGCGAGCCCTAGCCCTCCAGCCCCGTGCTCTCCAGCGCCGCCGTCTTCTTGCGTCCTCGGCCCACCTGCGTACGCACCGCACCCATGCTCGCCGCGACGACGAGGGCGATCGCGGCGGCCTCCATGGCGGAGAGGGCCTGGTCGAGGATGAGGAAGCCGGCCGTCGCGGCGATGGCGGGCTCCAGGCTCATCAGGATCGCGAAGGTGGAGGCGGGCAGGCGGCGCAGGGCGAGGAGTTCGAGGGTGTAGGGCAGGACCGAGGAGAGCAGGGCCACCGCCGCGCCCAGACCCAGCGTCACCGGGTCGGCCAGCTTCGTCCCCGACTCGGCGATGCCCAGGGGCAGGAAGAGCACCGCACCTACCGCCATCGCCAGGGCCAGCCCGTCCGCCTGCGGGAAGCGACGGCCCGTACGGGCGCTGAAGACGATGTACGCCGCCCACATGGCGCCGGCGCCCAGGGCGAAGGCCGCTCCTGTGGGGTCGAGGCCGCTGAAGCCTCCGCCGCCGAGGAGGAAGACACCGGCGAGGGCGAGGGCCGCCCAGACGAAGTTGATCGCGCGGCGGGACGCCAGGACCGAGAGGGCGAGCGGGCCGAGGACCTCCAGCGTGACCGCGGGACCCAGCGGGATGCGGGCGACGGCCTGGTAGAAGAGGCCGTTCATCGCGGCCATGGTGATGCCGAAGACGACGACCGTGCCCCAGTCGGTGCGCGAGTGGCCGCGCAGTCGCGGGCGGCAGACCAGCAGCAGGACGACCGCCGCCACCAACAGGCGCAGCGCCACCACCCCGAGCGCACCCGCCCTCGGCATCAGGGTCACCGCCAGCGCGCCGCCGAACTGCACGGAGATGCCGCCCGCGAGCACCAGGCCCACGGGCCCGAGGGATCCGAGTCGGCCGGGGCCGCCGGACGGGGAGGGCGTGGCGGCCGTCGCGGACTGGGGCGTGGTGGCGCTGGCGGGGGTGGTCACGGGCGGTCCTGTGGTTCTCGGCTCCGGATGCGGGCTGTGTGTACACCGGTCTGCACTCCACGTACACCCCGATGTACTTCTCAGTCCACAGTAATGGACTCAGTCAGGTGCGTGAAGCCCTTTTGCCTCTGTCTTGGTCAGTGAGACGTGTTCCTCAGCGCCGGGACAGGTAGAGGTTGAACGCCTTGTACAGCAGCCGGTTGAGGGGGTACTCCCATTCGCCGAGATACTCGACGGCCTCGCCGCCGGTGCCCACCTTGAAGCGGAGCAGGCCCAGCAGATGGCTGGACTCCTCCAGGGTGTCGGTGATGCCGCGCAGGTCGTAGACGGCGGCGCCGAGTCCGTGGGCGTCGGTCATCATGCGCCACTGCACGGCGCTGCTCGGCTGGACCTCGCGCCGGCGGCTGGTGGAGGCGCCGTAGGAGTACCAGACGTGGTCGCCGACGCTCAGCATGGTCGCGGCGGCGAGCACCTCGCCGTCGTGGTAGGCGAGGTAGAGCCGCATACGGTCGGGGTGTTCGGCGGTGAGCGCGCTCCACATGCGCTGGAAGTAGGGCAGCGGGCGCGGGATGAACCGGTCCCGCTCGGCGGTCTCGCTGTACAGCTCGTGGAAGGCCGGCAGATCCTCGAGGTCGCCGCGCACGACCTTCACGCCGGCCTTCTCCGCCTTCTTGATGTTGCGCCGCCACTGCTGGTTCAGGCCGCTGTGGATGTCGTCGAGCGACCGGCCCGCGAAGGGCACCTGGAAGACGTACCGGGGCTGCCCGGCGGCGAAGCCGTCCTCGCCGCCCGCTTCGGTCCGCTGCCAGCCCATGCGGCGCAGATCCTCCGCGATCCGGCCGGCCCGCGGGTCGTACGACGTCGCCCGCACGTCCCGCAGCCGCGCGGCGGCCGGGTCCGCGATCCCCGCTTTGACCGCCTCGGCGCTCCAGCGGCGCACCGCGACCGGTGGGCCCATCCGCACCGCGAAGGCGCCCCGCCGTCTCAGGTGCGCGAGCATCGGCTCCAGCAGCCGCTCCAGTCCGGGCTCGTGCCAGTCGACGAGGGGACCCTCGGGCAGATACGCGAGGTATCTCCGCAGCCCGGGCAGCGGGCGCAGCAGTACGAGCCCCGCGCCGACGAGCCGCCCGACCGCGTCGAACCAACCCAGGCTCTCCGCCCGCCAGTCGGGCTTCACCTCGCCCCAGGACGGGACCTGGGTATGGCTGGCGGAGGGGCGGGCCGCGACGAACGCGAGGTGCTCGTCACGGGTGATCGGCTTGACGCGGACGCTCATACGCGGACTCCTTCGAGTGGCTGTCCCGCGAGCCTAGGAGCGCCCCCGGCCCTCCTCCGGCTCAGACACTCGGGTCCGCCCGTCGCGTGGCCCGAACGCCTCAAGCGCGTCCACGTCGCTCGCGCGGGCGTTGAGGTAGTAATCGGCCCAGGACGCGATGTCCGGGTAGTCGCACCCGGCGATCAGGCGCGCGGTCGCCGCCGGGATGTCGTACGGCGTGACGCGCAGGTCGGTGCCCGGCCCCAGCAGGCACCAGTGGGCGCCGGGGCGGCCGTAGGGCATGCCGACGCTGCCCGGGTTGACCACCAGGCGGCCGTGGGCCAGCCGGGCGTAGGGCATGTGGGTGTGGCCGCACACCACAGTCCGGATGTCGTCGTCCAGTCCGGCGAACACCTCCGTCCAGCGGGCCGGGCGGGAGTCGACCAGGACGATCTCCTCGTCGTCGCGGGGTGTGGCGTGGCAGAAGAGGACCTTGCCGTGGCCCGGGACGGTGAGCGTCAGGGACGTGGGCAGGGAGTCGAGGAAGTCGACCTGGCCGGGGGTCAACCGCCGTGCGGCGTACGGGGTGATCGAGTCGGGCAGCTCGGGGTCTTTGCCCTTGCGGATCTCGACCAGCTCACGGTCGGCGTTCCCCGCGACCCACAGCACACGGTCGCCCTGCGCCCGCAGCAGCTCGATGACCTCCGCGGGTTGCGGGCCCGCGGCGATGTCGCCGGTGAGCACGAGGTGATCGGCCGCGCGGACGTCGGGCTCGGCGAGCACGGCCTCCAGGGCCGGGAGGACACCGTGGATGTCGGAGAGGACGGCGACGCCCCCCGGGCCTCCGGCGCTCCCCGTTTCACGGCTGCTTCTCCGGCTCATCCCCTGCCCCTTCCAGCGCCTCCGCCAGCACTTCCGCCAGATGCCTCACCCGCACCCCCGCCAGCTGTTCCAGCTGCGTGCGGCAGGAGAAGCCGTCCGCCAGGACCACCGTGCCGTCCGGGGCGTCCCGTACGGACGGCAGGAGCTGCTCCTCCGCACAGGCCGTGGACACCTCGTAGTGGCCCTTCTCGAAACCGAAGTTTCCCGCGAGTCCGCAGCAGCCGCCGCTCAGTTCGCCGGAGAGCAGAGCGGCTTGACGCAGGCGGCGGTCGGCCGCGTCGCCCAGCACGGCGTGCTGATGGCAGTGGGTCTGCCCGGCCACCGGGCGGTCCAGGCGGGGCGGCGTCCAGTCGGGGGCGTGGCGTTCCAGTGTCTCCGCGAAGGTGAGGACCTTCGCGGCGAGGCGGGCCGCACGCGGGTCGTCGTGCAGCAGCTCGGGGACGTCGGTGCGCAGGGCGGCGGCGCAGCTCGGCTCCAGGACCACGACCGGGGCGCCGGTCTCCAGCACCGGTTCCATCAGGTCGAGCGTGCGGCGCATGACGGTCCGGGCACGGTCCAGCTGGCCCGTCGAGACATAGGTCAGCCCGCAGCAGACGCGGCCCCGGCCGCGCAGCACCGACAGCGGATCCATGGCGACCGTCCGCCCGTCGCCCACCGGCGGTTTCACCAGCCGCAGCGTCGGCGGCAGCCCCACCCGCAGCCCGGCCGCCTCCAGCACCCGCACGGCGGCCTGTCCGACCCAGGGCGAGAGGTGCTCGGTGAAGGTGTCGGGCCACAGGATGACCAGGTCGCCCGAGCCGGGGGCCGCCTCACCCCGGCGCCGCTCCCACCACCGGCTGAACGGCTGCCCCGCCACCCGCGGGATGTCCCGTTCGGGTGCGATCCCGCCCAGGCGTTTCGCCATCCACGCGAGGGGCCGTACCCCCGAGAGCGCGTTGACCAGCCATGCCGTGCGCGTGCGGGACACCGCCCGGAGCCACACCGGGAGGCGTCCCATCGAGTGGTGCGCGGCCGGCCGGCGCCGGCCGGCGTAGTGGTGGTGGAGGAACTCCGCCTTGTACGTGGCCATGTCGACCCCGACCGGGCAGTCCGAGCGGCAGCCCTTGCAGGACAGGCACAGGTCCAGCGCGTCCCGCACCTCGGCCGAGCGCCAGCCGTCGGTCACGACCTCACCCGCGAGCATCTCGTGCAGCAGCCGGGCCCGCCCGCGCGTGGAGTGCTCCTCCGCGCCGGTCGCCCGGAAGGACGGGCACATCACGGAGGAGCCGGACACCGACGTCGTACGGCACTTGGCGACGCCCACGCAGCGTCGTACCGCCGCCGAGAAGTCGCCGCCGTCCAAGGGGTAGCCGAAGGCGACGTCGACCGGTTCACGGGGCAGGACGGAGAAGCGCAGGCCGGCGTCGAGGGGCGCGGGGCGTACGAGCATCCCCGGGTTGAGCAGGTCGTCGGGGTCCCAGACGCCCTTCGCACGCGCGAAGAGGCCCACCATCTCCTCGCCGTACATCTTCGGCAGCAGCTCCGCCCTCGCCTGCCCGTCCCCGTGCTCCCCGGACAGAGATCCCCCGTGCGCCACCACCAGCTCCGCGAGCTCCTCCGAGAAGCGGCGGAAGCGGGCGACTCCGGGCTCGGTCAGCAGGTCGAAGTCGATACGGACGTGGATGCAGCCGTCCCCGAAGTGCCCGTACGGCGTGCCGCGCAGCCCGTGCGCGGTGAGCAGCCCCCGGAAGTCCCGCAGATACGCCCCGAGCCGGGCGGGTGGCACCGCACAGTCCTCCCACCCCGGCCAGGCCTCGCTGCCGTCCGGCATCCGCGTGGCCGTACCGCTCGCGTCCTCCCGGATCCGCCACAGTGCCCGCTGCCCCGCCGGGTCGGTGACCACCAGGGCGTCCACGACGTCGGCCGCCCGCACGATCGCCTCCGCACGCGCGCGTGCCTCCCCCGCCGACTCCCCGCCGGTCTCCACGAAGAGCCAGGCCATGCCCTTGGGCAGGGCCACCGCGGACGGCACCAGATCCGCCGACATCCCCTCCACCGTCAGCGGCCCGAACGGCAGCAGCCCGGCGGCGGCCTCCGCAGCCGCGCTCTCGTCGGTGTAGCCCAGCACGGCCAGCGCACGCGCGCGTGGTGCCTCGACCAGTCCTACGACCGCCTCCGTCAGCACCCCCAGCGTTCCCTCGGAGCCGCAGAAGGAACGGGCCACGTCGGCGCCCCGCTCGGGCAGCAGGGCGTCCAGCGCGTACCCGGAGATCCGGCGGGGCAGCTCCGGGAAGCCCGTACGCAACCGGGACAGCTCGCCGTCCACCAGGGCCCGCAGTCCGTCCGGCGCCCCGGACCAGTCCTGCCCGAGCCGCAGCCGCCGCCCCCGCGCGGTGACCACGTCCAGCTCGCGCACGCTGTCCGCGGTGGTCCCCCACGCCACGGAGTGGGAGCCGCACGAGTTGTTGCCGATCATGCCGCCGAGCGTGCACCGGCTGTGCGTGGACGGGTCCGGCCCGAACCGCAGCCCGTGCGGAGCGGCGGCCTCCTGGAGCCGGTCGAGCACCAGCCCCGGCTGTACGACGGCGGTACGGGTCACCGGGTCGAGTGACACGAGCCGGTTCATGTGCCGGGTGAAGTCCAGGACGACACCGGTGCCGGTGGCCTGCCCGGCGATGGACGTGCCCCCGCCGCGGGCGACCACGGGCACGCCGTGCTCCCGGCACACGGCCAGGGCGGCGGCCACGTCGTCGGCGTCCCCGGGGGCGACGACCCCGCGGGGGACCCGCCGGTAGTTGGACGCGTCCATCGTGACCAGCGCGCGGTCCGTCACGCCGAACCCCACGTCACCGCGGACCGCGCCGCGAAGCTCCGCCTCAAGTTCCGACATGGGTCCATCCCATACCCACCGCCACACCGTCTCACCCGACGGACGACGTTTCGCCCAGGTTTCTGGAAACGGCTACGCTCCCTTCCGTGGCTGAGATCCGGATTCCCGCTGACATCAAGCCCGCCGACGGACGTTTCGGCGCGGGCCCCTCCAAGGTGCGGACGGAAGCGCTGGACGCGCTGGCCGCGACCGGCACCTCCCTCATGGGCACCTCCCACCGCCAGGCCCCGGTCAAGAACCTGGTCGGCAAGGTGCGCGAGGGCGTCCGTGAGCTGTTCCAGCTGCCCGACGGCTACGAGGTGGTCCTCGGCAACGGCGGCTCCACGGCGTTCTGGGACATCGCGACGCACGGCCTGATCGAGAACAAGTCGCAGCACCTCAGCTTCGGCGAGTTCTCCTCCAAGTTCGCCAAGGCGTCCAAGCTCGCCCCCTGGCTCGCCGAGCCCACCGTCATCTCCTCCGACCCCGGCACGCATCCGGAGCCGCAGGCCGAGGCGGGCGTCGACGTGTACGCGTTCACGCACAACGAGACCTCCACGGGTGTCGCCGCCCCCATCACGCGGGTGCCGGGCGCCGACGAGGGCTCCCTCGTCCTGGTCGACGCCACCTCCGGCGCCGGCGGCCTGCCCGTCGACATCGCCGAGACGGACGTCTACTACTTCGCCCCGCAGAAGTCCTTCGCCTCCGACGGCGGCCTGTGGATCGGCGTCTTCTCCCCGGCGGCGATCGAGCGCGCGGAGCGCATCCACGCGTCCGGCCGCCACGTCCCGGAGTTCTTCTCGCTGCCCACGGCGATCGACAACTCCCGCAAGAACCAGACGTACAACACCCCGGGCCTCGCCACGCTGTTCCTCCTCAACGAGCAGCTGGAGTGGATCAACGGCCAGGGCGGCCTGGACTGGTCCGTCCGCCGCACGGCCACGTCCGCGCGGACGCTGTACGGCTGGGCCGAGGACGTCAAGTTCGCGAACCCGTTCGTCACGGACCCGGCCAAGCGCTCGCAGGTCATCGGCACGATCGACTTCAGCGACGAGGTCGACGCCGCCGCCGTCGCCAAGGTCCTGCGCGCCAACGGCATCGTCGACACCGAGCCGTACCGCAAGCTCGGCCGCAACCAGCTGCGCGTCGCGATGTTCCCGGCGATCGACCCGGCGGACGTCGAGGCGCTCACGAAGTGCGTCGACTACGTGATCGAGAAGCTCTGACCTTTTCTCGTACGCGAGTTTCGTACGTCATCGAGGGGCGCCCGGCGGATCACCGCGGGGCGCCCTCTCTCGTGCTCAGGCGGCCGCGCCCCGCCCGAACACCTCGAACAGCCGGGTCAGGCTGTCCTCCTCGTAGCCTTCCGCCGCTCCGCGCCGGAACGTCTCCAGCACCGCGGCGGGCAGCGCCGGGTCCACGCCCGAGTCACGCGTCGTGTGCACGACGTGGTCCAGGCTCGCCACGGCCATCGAGATCCGCTCGACGTCACCGGAGTGCCGCCCCGCCTCGATCCGCGGCGTGTAGAAGTCGAGGAACTGGCTCATCCCGCCCAGCGTTCCGGCCGCGTACGGCGTGATCTCCGAGGCCCTGATGCCGTTCGCGTCCGCCAGCGCCAGCATGTGCAGCCAGGCGGTCAGGGTCGTCCAGAACAGGTCCATCTGGAGCTGGTAGTAGAGCGCGGCCAGGCCCGGGTCCGCACCGCGGTAGTCGGTGCCCGTGATGACCTTCAGGACGTCCTCGTACTGCTCGAAGAGGTCCCGGGGACCGCTGTAGAAGGTGTCGAACTCCTGCGACCCGATGCCGGACGGCGGTGTCTGCACGCCGCCGGTGAGATGGCGTGCCCCGTGCTTCGCCGCCCAGGCGGCCCCCTCGCGGGCCCTGCCCGGGGTGTCCGAGCTGAGGTTGACCAGGACGCGGCCCTCCAGTGCCGCGGTGGCGGGTTCCAGGACGGCGTACATCGCGGCGTAGTCGGTGAGGCTCAACAGGACGACCTCGTTGGCCGCCAGCGCCTCCTCGACCGTGGCGGCGCGCACCGCTCCCCTGGCCACGAGTTCGTCGGCGCGGCTCGCGGTGCGATTCCAGACGGTGACCCGGTAGCCGGCGTCCAGGTAGGCACCGGCCATCGCGCGGCCCATGGGCCCGAGACCGATGACAGTCACGGAAGTGCTCACAGATGTCTCCCCGAAGATCTCTGAGGCGAGGACTAGAACGAACGCTCTATCCAGCGAGGAACCTAGCACAGCGACTAGAGCGATCGCTCCAGCTCGGTACAGTGGCGGCGTGAAGACCAAGGCCCCGCACGACCTCGAGACCGCCGGCACCCGTGAGCGGATCGTCCGTACGGCCTCACGCCTGATGCAGCGTCAGGGCTACGAGGGCACCGGCATCAAGCAGATCTCCCGCGAGGCCGGGGCGACGCTCGGCTCCGTCTACCACTTCTTCCCGGGCGGCAAGCAGGAGCTCGGCACGGCCGCCGTACGGCTGGGCGACGAGGAGTTCACCGAGCTGCTGCGCGAGTCGCTCGACGGGGAGCCGGAACCGGAGAAGGCCCTTCTCGCCCTCACCGCGTCCCTGGCCCAGGGTCTGCGCGACTCCGACTGGCTCGACGGCTGCCCGGTCACCTCCACCGTCGTGGGCACGGCGACCAGCGCCCCCGGCATCCAGGAGGCGGCCGCAGAGGCGTTCGCACGCTGGCGGACGGTGGTCGCCGAGAACCTGGTCGCGGCGGGCTTCGCCGAGACGGACGCCGGGGATCTGGCCCACACGGTGATCGCCACCCTGGAGGGCGCCGAACTGGCGTCCCAGGTCGCCCGCAGCGAGGCGCCTCTGGAGGTGGCGGGGCGTCATCTGGCGCGTTTGATCGCGTCGTACCGATGACCTTCGGGTAGCCGGGGATCCCGGCATCCGGCCTCACCCGGACGGCGAAGGGCGCCCGGCGACGAGCACCGGGCGCCCTTCTTCTCACACGATCCGAGGCTCAGGCGGGCGTGTTCAGCCGCCGTAGCCCAGGATCCCGCTCAGGGCCTTGCCGACCGTCGCGACGGTCGACTTGGCCGTGCCCGCCGCCTTCTCCGCCGTGGCCTGCGGCTTCGGGTCGGGCGACTTCTGGCAGACCGCGTCGGCCGTGCCGCTGCCGTGCGGCACCTTGCCGTTGGTGAGGTACGCCGCCAGGTGCTTGTCGAGGCAGGCGTTGCCGCCCAGCGTGATGCCGTGGTTGCCGCCGCCCTGCTCCACCACCAGGCTGGAGCCCTTCAGCAGGCGGTGCATGGTGACGCCGCCCTGGTACGGCGTGGCCGCGTCGTCCGTCGCCTGGAACAGCAGGACCGGCGGGAGCTTGGAGTTGGCGACGTTCACCGGCTTCAGCGACTTCGTCGGCCAGAACGCGCACGGGGCGTTGTACCAGGCGTTGTTCCAGGCCATGAACGGGGCCTTCTCGTACACGGCCCAGTTGTCCTTGCGCCACTGCTTCCAGTCACGCGGCCAGGAGGCGTCACGGCACTGCACGGAGGTGTAGACGCTGTAGCCGTTGTCGCCGGAAGCGTCGATGGCGGCGATGTCGTCGTAGGCCTTGACCAGCGCAGCGGTGTCCTGCTTGTTGACGTAGGCCGCGAACGTCTGGGCGAGGGTGGGCCAGTAGGCGTTGTTGTAGCCGCCGGGTATGAAGATGTCCTCCAGTTCGGAGGCGCCCACCTTGCCGCCCGCCGGCTTCTTGGCGAGGGCCGCCCGCATGGCGTACCACTTGGCCTCGATCTTCTTGGGATCGGTGCCGAGCTTGTACGTGGAGTCGTACTTGGCTATCCACGCCATCAGCGCCTTGTGGCGCTTGTCGAAGGCGTAGTCCTGCTGGATGTTGTCGTCGTACCAGACCCCGGTCGGGTCGACGATCGAGTCCAGCACCAGGCGCCGCACCCGGTCGGGGTACGACTTGGCATAGACCGCGCCGAGATAGGTGCCGTACGAGTAGCCGAAGTAGTTGATCTTCTTCGCGCCGAGGGCCTTGCGGATCGAGTCCATGTCCTTCACGGCGCTGGCCGTGTTGATGTACGGCAGGACGTCCTTGTACTTCGTGCCGCAGGCCTTGGCGAAGGACTTGGCGCGATCGAGGTTGGCCTTCTCGAGCGCGGGGGTGCTGGGCACGGAGTCGGGGCGCACCGGGTCGAAGTGGCCCGGCTTGCAGTCCAGGGCGGGCTTGCTCTCGCCCACGCCGCGCGGGTCGAAGCCGATGACGTCGTACTGGGCCGCGACCTCCTTCGGCAGGGACGAGGCGACGAAACCGGCCAGCGACAGACCGCTGCCACCGGGGCCGCCCGGATTGACCAGCAGCGGGCCCTGGTACGTCGAGGCGGTGTGCGGCACCCGGGAGAGCGCCAGCGTGATCTGCTTCCCCTGCGGCTTCGCGTAGTCGAGCGGCACCTTCACCGACGCGCACTGCATCGTCGGGGAGTCGTCCGTGGCGCACTTCTTCCAAGTGACCTTCGCGGCCTGGGCGGTGGTCGCGGAGTGCGGCGCGTCGGCGCTGGCGGGAACGGCGGTGAGGGTCCCGGCCAGGACGACGGTCGCGCCGCACAGTACGGCTGCGCTTCTTCTCATGGAGTTCTCTCAGAACGGTGAGGGGGGTCAGGCCCGCGTCAACACGGGCCGTGCCGCATCGTTTCGGAAGAGCACGCCATGCAAATACGTATTCGACCAAGACTTGACCGAATCGAGTCATCCCATGCGAGCAAACCCCTTTAAAAGAGGGGTATTTGGGCCACCGATACCCAAACACCCCTCCCCGCCGCATGGACCAGGGAACTCACAAGGAGCGGTTCAGGAGCCCGGGAAGGGCTGAAGGAAGCCACGGGCCCCTTCCTGGTCCTCCTTCGCGTCGTCGCCGTCGTCGTCGCACCGGGTCTGCGTCGTGTTGGTCTGGGGCCCGAACAGGACGGACCAGACGATGCTCTCGAGGCCCTGCCGCTGGGTGTTGGACGTGTAGCACGAGGAACTCTGACCTTTGCCGCCGTCGGACGGCGCGGCGCTCTGGGCCGCGACGGGCGCGGCGGAGGTCAGGGCCGCTCCGAGGATGATGACCGCCGCACCGGCCGAGTGTGCGAGGGATCGGGGCATATAGTGCAATCGCGGAGTTTTCATGATCACACCTTGAGCGGAAAAGTGCCCGGGAGGAAGGCTCACGGCCCCTCCGCCGGGCAACTCAACCCGAACGGCCTCCCGGGCCGTACCCACCCCGCCGGGGCCCGCTCAGGTCCGGCGCGTGGAGGGCTGCGGAGGCAGCATCACGTCTCCGCTGCGCTTGAGCCGCTGCCAGGGCAGCCGGTAGCCGTTGATCGCGGTCAGGCAGGCCTGGGTGAGGACCAGATACATCACCTGGCGGTAGACGACCTGCTGAAGCGGGAGCGCCCACAGGGGCCTCAGCCGCTCTCCGTCGAGGTGGAAGGCGTACGCGGCACAGACGGCCTGCACCGCCAGCACACCGCACCACGCGAGCACGGTGGTGAGCGGGTTCCCGAACACCAGGCCGTAGAGGGCCAGGATGTCGATCAGCGGGGCGAGCAGCGGGGTGAGGATCTGGAAGACGGCCAGCAGGGGCAGGCCCAGGCGGCCGAAGCGGCCCGCGGGGCCGCGCTCGAGCAGGGCGTGCCGGTGCTTCCAAACGGCCTGCATCGTGCCGTAGCTCCACCGGTAGCGCTGGCGCCACAGTTCCCGCAGCGAGGACGGTGCCTCGGTCCAGGCGAGCGCGTCCGGCACGTAGCGGATCTCCCACCCGGCCCGGTGCAGGGCCATGGTGAGGTCGGTGTCCTCGGCGAGGGTGTCCGCGCTGACCATCCCGGCGTCCCGCAGGGCCTCGGCGCGGAACGCCCCGACGGCACCCGGAATGGTGGGCATGCAGTGCAGCAGGTCGTACATGCGGCGGTCGAGGTTGAAACCCATGACGTACTCGATGTGCTGCCACCGGCCGAGCAGCCGCCGACGGTTGCCGACCTTGGCGTTGCCGGCGACCGCGCCGACGCGGGGGTCGGCGAACGGCTGGACGAGGCGGCCGATGGTCGAGGGGGCGAAGACGGTGTCGGCGTCCAGCATGACGACGAGATCGTGGGAGGCCCGCAGGAGGCCGGTGTTGAGGGCGGCGGGCTTGCCGCTGTTGGGCCGCCGGACGACGGTGACGTTCTTCAGGGCGAGTGACTCCGCGAGGTCGGCGGTGCCGTCGCGGGAACCGTCGTCCACGACGATGATCTCGACGGGGTGGTCGCTCGCGGCGAGGGAGCGGAGCGTCTTGGGGATGCACAGCTTCTCGTTGTAGGCGGGGATGACGACGCTGACGTGCCGGGTGACGGGCCCGGCCCCGCCGGTGCCGGGGCGCCGGTGGCGCCGGTGGCGGCGGGCGTGGTGGCGGGCCAGGAAGAGCAGCAGCACACACCGGGCCAGGACGAGCGAACCGACCACCAGCAGCAGCGCGCCGACGGCCGTGACCGCTGTCGCCGACACGGTGACGGCGGCCACGAAGACGCGGCCGCTCCACCGATCCGCCGTGTCGACCGGGCTGGTGAGGGTCTCGGCGCCGACGAGCTCGGCGAGCGTGGTGAAGCGATAGCCCTGGGCCTGCAGCCGGGGAATCAGGGTCTTGAGGGCCTCGACCGTCTGCGATCTGTCCCCTCCCGCGTCGTGCAGGAGGACGACGGCGCCCCTGCCCGCGGTCGGGGTGGCCGCGTCGGCGATCGCCCGGGCGCCCGGCCGCCGCCAGTCGTTGGTGTCCTGGTCGATGAACGCCAGGACGTAGCCCTTCTCGCCCAGGCGCCGGACCAGGGACCACTCCGGGGCGTCGAGGGCCGCGGGTGTCGAGGAGTAGGGCATCCGCATCAGCGAGGTGTGGATGCCCGCGGCCCCGGCGAGGGCGAGTTGGGTCAGTGCCAGCTCACGGTCGACGTCGCTCGCGGACCGGGTGGTCAGGTCCGGGTGGGAGAAGGTGTGCACGCCGATCTCGTGGCCGGAGCGGACCACCCGGCGCAGCACGTCCGGGTACCGGGCGGTCTGCTGCCCGGTGACGAAGAAGGTGCCGGGGGTGCCGTAGCGGTCGAGCACGGCCTGGACGCGGGGCGTCCAGGTGGGGTCCGGGCCGTCGTCGAAGGTCAGGACGACGGTCTTGTCCGGCGTGCGATAGGTGCGCGGGCGGTCGTCGGTGGTGTCGACGACCGGGCCGCCGCCCGAGATGGAGCGGGGGACGCCGGTGGCCGGTCGCCGGTCGCGCCCTTCCTGGTCACCGGCGAAACCCCTGGTGGTGTAGCCCTCGACCAGCAGGACCGATGCGACGAAGGCCAGCAGGACCAGGGGGACGACGACGCGGAAGCGATGCCGCGGCGCCAGGGGTGCTCGGGTCCGCCGCGGACCGGGCGGCCTCGATGAGCGGTCGGGTGACCGGTCGGGGCGCCGCCGCATCAGGGGGCCTCGGCCACCGTGGGGTCGGCGGGCGGGGGCGTCTCCGCGACACCGGACGGTGCCGACGGGCTGGGCGCCGGCCCTGTGGGCTCAGGTGCCGGTGGGGCGGGTGGGGCGGTGGTGGGCGGAACGGGTGAGGGCGGAGCCGGGGGTGAGGGCTCGGTGGTTTCCGTCCCCGGTTCGGGGGCGGGCTCGCCGGGGCCGGCGGGCTGCTCCGGGGAGGGAGGCTCCTGTGTCGGCGTCGCCTGCGGTTCCGGGTTGCCGGAAGGTTCCGGTGCGCCGGGCGGCGGACTCCCGGGCACCAGGGGCGGGTCCAGGGAGGGGCCGGGCCCGGTGAGCCCCGGGACGAGCAGGGCGCTGGGGCCGGCGGCGTCCGCGGCGTCGACGGGCGGTGCCAGGGGCGTCCCGCCCGGGGCCCGGTCCTTCGGCGCGGCGGGCCCCGCCACGTCGCCGGGGAGCAGCGCCCCGGGTGCGAAGGGCGTCGCTCCCATCAGGCTCAGCCCCAGTACCGCCATGTAGGCCGCCGCGCAGCCGGCCAGTCCGTAGCCGACCCGCCGGAGATTGCGCGCACGCCGACCGGAGGAGTCGACGAACACCGGGAGGCTCGGATCGCTCGACGGTTCCTGCCCTGTTTGCCCTCCATTGGCACGGTCAGGCGCCATAAATGTCAGCGTACGCCGCCGCGGCGCGGCCGGTCAGCCGAGGCGCCCGGCGAGCACCGGGCGCCCCCTCGCACCGACGTCAGGTCGCCGTGCAGCTCACACTCGGCACCGCTCCGCCCCCGGGTGCGCCACCGAGGCCGAGGCTCACCGAAGCCCCCGCCGGCACGCTCCCGTTGTGCGCGGCGTTCACCGCCGTCACGCTCGCCCCGCTCTGCGTGTACGAGGCGTTCCACATGCTGGTGACCTTCTGTGCGCCGCTCCACGTCCAGGCGACCTTCCACGAGGTCAGCGGCGTGCTGCCCGTGTTGGTCACCTTCACCTCGGCGTTGAAGCCGCCGCCCCAGTCGCTGCTCACCGTGTAGGCGGCGGTGCAGGCGGCCGGGCCGCCGGGGTCACCCGGCCCGCCGGGGTCCGGCCCGGAACCGCCTCCCGCGAAGCCCGGCGCCTTGATCGCCTTGAGGTATCCGTCCTTCGCGGTGTCCACGGTCTGCCAGTCGTCCTTCAGGATGCCCCCCGTGTCGCCGGAGTTGGGGTTCCAGGACCAGAACGTCCAGTGGAAGCTGTCGGCGCCGTACGCCGAGGTCGACCGCAGGTAGGTCACCAGCGCGGACAGCCACCTCTGGTCCACCCCCGACTGGAGCGTCGTGCCGAACTCGCCGAGCCACACCGGGGCGATGTTCTGCTTGAAGATGTAGCCCCAGTACTTGTCCCAGATCCCCGGCATGTTGGCCGGGAACGACGGGTCGCCGAACCAGGGCTGCTGGGCCACCGACGTGGCGTAGTCGTGGGCCGAGTACACCAGCCGGTTCGGCACGTCGAGCTGGACCGGGTACTGGGCCACGCCCATGAGGTTGCCGCCCCACCAGCCGTTGGTGCCGTTGTACGACTGCACGCCCTCGACCATGATCAGCAGCTCGGGGTTGACCGACAGCACCGCGTTGCCCGCGCGCTGGGCGGCCAGGCGCCAGTCGCGGGACGTGTCGCCGCAGCCCCAGCAGGCCGGGTCGTGGGGCTCGTTGTGCAGGTCGATGCCGACGACGGTGGAGTTGCCCTTGTAGCGCGTGGCCAGGGCCTTGAGGTTGGCGATCCAGGTCGACTCGGGAACCGACGCCGTGTACCAGAGGGCCGACTGGCCCGCCGCGTCAGGCCGGTGCCGGTCGAGGACGATCTTGAGTCCGGCCTGTCCGGCGTACGCCACGATCTTGTCCAGGACCTGCAGCGAGGTCAGGCCCCGCAGGTCGGTGTTCTTGCCGTCGTGGTTGACGCTGTCGGGCATGGTGCCCGACTTGAGGATGTCGTCGCTGTAGGGCATCCGGATGGTGTTGTAGCCCAGCGACCTCATCTGGTCGATCATGCTCTTGTAGTCGCGGGCCCACAGGCCGTGGACGACGTGGTTGGCGGTCTCGAAGCCGAACCAGTTGACGCCGGCGATCCGGACGGGCGCTCCGGCCGCGTCCAGGATCTGACGCCCGCTGGTGTGCCAGTAGCCGGCGCCGGCCTTGACCTCGGCGTCGGCGTCGGCGCGGGCCGACTCCGTGCCGGCCAGCGGTAACAGGAGCGCCGCGGCAACACACAGCGCTCTACGCAGGCTGCGGAACATGTGGCTGCTTCCTCTCGGGGAGGCGCGGCCCCGGAATCGAATGGGAGCGCTCCCATAACGCCGCGCACCTCCCAGGAAACTGACACACCATGAGCACGTCAAGACTCCGGGAGGTGTGCGGCGCTCGTGTCTACCGGCTCAGCTTCTTGAACCGCCGTACCGCCAGCGGCAGGAAGATCGCCGTCAGGATCACCGGCCACACCCCGGACATCAGCAGCGCGTGCTGCTCGACCCAGGTGTCACCGCCCACCGGTGTGCCGAACAGTTCGCGGGTCGCCGCCGCCGTGGAGGAGATCGGGTTCCAGACCGCCACCCAGCCCAGCCAGTCGGGCATCAGCTGCGGCGCGACGAAGATGCTGGAGATCATCGTCAGCGGGAAGGCGACCGCGAAGAGGCCGCCCGCCGCCTCCGGGTTGGGCACGATCAGGCCGAGCCACACGCCGATCCAGATCAGCGAGAAGCGCAGCCACAGCAGCAGCCCGAACGCGCCGAGGAAGCCCAGCCCGCCGTCCGGCCGCCAGCCCATGGCGAGCGCGGTGAGCATCATGATCGCCAACTCGGCGCAGGCGACGATCAGATCGGTGACGCCGCGCCCGGCCACCACCGCCGAGGACGACATCGGCATGGAGCGGAAGCGGTCGATGACGCCCTTGGCGGAGTCGTAGACCACGACGGTCGCCGTGTTGATGAAGCCGAACGCCATGGTCATCGCGAACATGCCCGGCATCAGGAAGTCCTGGTAGTCACCGCCGCCCGGAACCTTCATGGCGCTGCCGAAGACATAGCCGTAGAGCAGCACGGACAGGATCGGGAAGCCCAGCTGCCAGGCGATGTTGACGGGCTGGCGCTGGTAGTGGGTCAGGCCGCGGCGGACGATGTTCCAGCAGTCGGCGAGCAGCCAGTACGTGCCGCTGCGCGCGCTCGGCGTGCTCAGGTCGATGGCGCTCACGCCGTGGCCTCCTTCTCGGTCCGGTGTCCGGTCAGGCGCAGGAACACGTCGTCGAGGCTCGGCCTGCGCAGCCCGATGTCCTCGACGCGGACGCCCTCGTCCTGAAGGGTCCGCGCCACCTCGGTGAGGGCCGTGACCCGGTCGGCGACCGGGGCGTGCACCCGCAACTCGGTCTCGTCCGTCTCGGGTTCGCCGTCCGTGACCCGGGCGACCACCTTCACCACCCGCGGGATCTCGGCGCGCTCGGCGACCACGACCTCGATCCGGTCGCCGCCGACCAGGTTCTTCAGCCCGTCCGGGGTGTCGTCGGCGATGGCCCGCCCCTGGTCGATCACGGTGATGTGCGAGGCCAGCTTGTCGGCCTCCTCCAGGTACTGCGTGGTGAGCAGCACCGTCGTGCCACCCGCCACCAGCGCCCGTACGGACTCCCAGACCTCGCCCCGGCTGCGGGGGTCCAGGCCCGTCGTCGGCTCGTCGAGGAACAGCACGGCCGGCGCGAGGATCATCGAGGCGGCGAGGTCGAGCCGGCGCCGCATGCCGCCGCTGTACTTGCCCACGCCCTTGTCGGCGGCGTCGGCCAGGTCGAACTGCTCCAGCAGCTCGCCGGCCCGGACCCTGGCCCGCTTGCCGCCCAGATGGAACAGCCGGCCGAACATCTCCAGGTTCTGCCGGCCGGTGAGCACCTCGTCGACCGCCGCGTACTGCCCGGTGAGCCCGATCCGGGCCCGGACCTCGCGCGGCTGCCGGGCCACGTCGAGACCGGCGACCGATGCCCTGCCCCCGTCCAGCCGGATCAGCGTGGACAGGATGCGCACGGCGGTGGTCTTGCCCGCCCCGTTCGGCCCGAGCAGGCCGTGCACCGTGCCCTCGCGCACGGCCAGGTCGAAGCCGTCGAGGGCGCGTTTCTCGCCGTACCGCTTCTCCAGCGCCTCGGCCCGTACCGCGTATCCGTCCATGCCGCCCCTCCCGTGAGCCGTTCTTCACCGGTCTCTGAACTGAGTACAACGTACCCGATTACGCGTACGATGTACCCAGTTTTTGGCGTGGCCTCTAAGCTGGGCCCATGACGAGCGGGACGAGTGGTGCGGGCAGCACGGAGACCAGCGGCAGCGGCGATATCGCCCGCACCCTCGAACTGCTGTGGGACACCGGCCGCCGCCCCAGCCGGGGCCCCAAGCCGACCCTGACCCTGGACCGGATCGTGGAGGCGGCCGTCCAGGTGGCGGACGCCGAGGGGCTGGACGGGCTGTCCATGCGCCGCGTCGCCGCCGAGCTCGGCACCGGCACCATGTCGCTGTACCGGTACGTCCCCGGCAAGGGCGAACTGCTCGACCTCATGCTGGACCGGGTGCAGCGCCGCTCCGACAACCCCTCCGATCTCGGCGACGGCGGCTGGCGCGCCGCCCTGGAGGCACTGGGCCGCACGACCCTCGCCCTCTACCGCCGCCACCCCTGGCTGCTCCACGTCAACCAGTCCCGCCCGGTTCTCGGCCCGAGCGCCGTCGACGGCATGGAGAAGATCCTCACCCGGATCCGCCCGATGGGGCTGTCCGACCCCGAGCTGGTCTCCGCGGTCATCATGATCGACGGTTACGTCGTCGGAGCCGCGCGCACGCAGCTGTACGAGCGGGAGGCGGAGCGCCGGACGGGCCTGACGGACGCCGAGTTCTGGCAGGCGCAGGTGCCGGTCCTGGAGAAGGCCATGGCTTCCGGCCGCTACCCGGTGATGGCCTCGCTCTCCGAGGACAGCTTCGGGTCCGACTTCGACCACTTCGAGTTCGGACTGCAGCGGATCCTGGACGGCCTCGAGGTCCTGGTGGAGCGGCGCGGCCAGTCGGCCACCTAGGGCCTGTCTGACAAATCCCCGTCGTCCGCCCGAAGGGCGGGCTCCGCGGCGTCTGGTGCGTGCGATCGCAAGGCGCCGGAGCGTCCTCGTGGCGGAGCCACGTGGGCGGTTCGGCAACGCGGCGAGCGTGCGTGCCAGGCGTCGCGGAGCAGGCGTGGATTTGTCAGACAGGCCCTGGGGCCTGCCGTGCTCCCCTACCGTCGCCGTCGCCTCAGCCCCCGCAGCGCGAACAGCGCGGCACCGGCCACGGCGACGGCGATGGCTCCGGTCTTGAGGTTGCCCGTCAGCCCCTCGCCTCCGGAACCGTCCGAGGAGGCCGAACTGCCGCTGCCGGAGGGCGAGCCCGACCCGCCGGACCCGGGAGCGTCCTGCGGCTCCACGGGGCTGTCGGCCCCCTCGGCGCCGTACATGAGCTTCTTCCCGTCGGCGGTGTAGGTGACGGACTCCCCCTGCCCGAGGAACGGCACGCCGAGCCGCTCGCTCTTCTTGATCTTCCCGCCGTTCCAGTCGTACGCGATCGCCCCGAAGTAGCTGCGTACGACGAGGTGTTCGGCGTCCGGGGAGAGCGTGGCGTCGGTGGCCTCCAGGTCGGGGACGGCCGCGACGGGCCGGAAGACGTTGCTCCCGGTGGGAGAGAGCTCGGCCGGACCCTCGTACAGATGCCCGCCCTTCTCGTTCTTGTCGACGATGTAGACGCGGCCGGTCTTCGGGTGCACGACGAGCGACTCGGCGTCCCGCGCGCCGTCGGAGTACTTCACGACGTACTGCGTGGCCCGGACGGTCTGGTCGCGCAGGTTCTTCGGCTCGGGCAGCCGGTAGATCCACACGTACGGCCAGCTGCCGCCGAGGTTGTCGCCGATGTCGCCGACGTAGATCTGGTTGCCGGGCCCGATGGAGATGGCCTCCACATCGCGCGGGCTGCCCACTCCGGCCATGGTGATCGTGGCGACGGTCTCGCCCGTCGCGCTGTCGACGGCGTAGAGATACGCCCCGTCGTCGCTGTCGTTGTGCGTCCAGTAGATGCCGGGGTGCTGACGGGAGGCCGCCAGACCGCTGGACTCCGTGATGCGCGGATCCTTGATCGTGAACTCCTCGTCACCGTCGGCGGCGGAGGCGGGCACGGCGAAGGCGCCCACGAGGAGAGCCGCGGCGAGGAAGGCGAACGGTCTGCGCATGCCCCAAGCCTGCCATCCCGCTCCGCGGTTCATCGGCACAACGGATCACGGACGAGGCGCATCACGGGCGAGAGGCGTCACGGACGGCCGCCGGGGCAGCCCCCGGTCCGCCGCCGTCCCGCGTGGCCCGACTCACACCCCGTCCGGCGGCCCGGGCCTCCCGTGATCCTCCATGATGAGCGGATGCTCAGGTTCATGCCCGTAGGTGACTCCATGACGATCGGAAGCACGGGCGAACACACGTGGCGCTACCGGATCTGGCAGCACCTGTGCCGTTCCTACGGCGGCCCCTTCACCCTCGTCGGCCCGCGCGAGACGCTCTACGACAAGCTCGACGACGCCCCGACGTCGTACGCCTACGCCGAACCGGACTTCCCGCGCGCCCATCTGGCCGGCTGGGGCGAGGGCTGGCTGCACATGGCCCCGCTGATCGGCGAGGCGGTGCGCTCGACGCGCGCGGACGTCCTGCTGGTCTCCCTGGGCCTCATCGACCTGGGCTTCTACACGAACGCGGAGCAGACCGCCGAGAACGTCCGGGCCTTCGCGGCCGAGGCACGGGCGGCGAACCGGCGGGTGCGGATGGTGTGGCTGCCGGTCACCCCGAACGTACGGGCCGAGACGGACGCGGCGTTCGCCGGCGAGGTCGCCCGCTTCAACGAACTGCTGGCGAAGGCGGCCGCGGACCTCGACGAGCCCGGCTCCCCCATCCTCCTGGCCTCGACCCCGCCGTCGTACGACATCGACACCGACACCTACGACGGCACGCACCCGGGCGCGAGCGGCGAGCACAAGATCGCGGCGGCGTTCGCGGAGGCGATGCACCAGGCGTGGGACCTGGGCGAGCCCTACGAGGCGTGACTCTCGCTGATCACCCCGGCCAGAAACTCCGCGCAGGCCCGGGACGCCACCAGGTCGTCCCAGCGCTCTTCCACCTCCCCCAGATAGACGGCCCGGGCACGGGCGAGGACGGGCCGGTGCCCGGCGGGCAGCCGGCCGATCGCCCACTCGGCTGCCGCGTCCTTGGAGCGGATGTCCCCGGTGGTGAGGGTGGTCCAGATCCGGGCGAGGGTGAGCAGCACGTTGCGGGTGTCGGAGTCCACCTCGCCCATCAGCTCCGGCACACCGGCGACGACGGCCCGCCTGAGGTCGGCGTGCGGCACGGGGTCGAGGAGTTCGGCGGGCGGCGGCCCGTGGAGCGGGGCATCGGCGAGCAGAACCATGGTGAGCAGGGGCGCCAGATCGGGACTGGGCTCCGGACCCGGAACCACCCCGCGCTCATACTCCCCCCGCAGCCAGTCCCCATAGAGGAAGTCACAGGTGGGCGGGTACCGCCAGGGCCGCACATCGTCCCGCACGACGACGATCAGCTCGACGTACCGCCGCCCGCCCACACCGGAGACCTTCAGCAACTCATCCACCAGTTCCCGGCGTTGGGCATGCGTCAAGGACTCCCGCACCACGGCCAGCACATCGATGTCGCTGTGCGGACGCAGTCCGCCCAGGGCGGCGGAGCCGTGGAGGTAGATCCCGAGGAGGGTGTCGGGGAGGATGCGGTGGAGGAGCCGGACGAGGTGATCGGCGGCAGGGACGGTCATCGTGGCGCACAGTACGCGGGTACGTGCTTGCTTGGAGCGCACTTCAAGACGTTGGCTTGGGCAGCATGAAGTACACGCAGCTCGGACGCACGGGACTCAAGGTCAGCCGGCTCGTCCTCGGCACCATGAACTTCGGCCCGCAGACCGACGAGGCCGACAGCCACGCCATCATGGACGCGGCGCTGGACGCGGGCATCAACTTCTTCGACACCGCCAACGTGTACGGCTGGGGCGAGAACAAGGGCCGTACCGAGAGCATCATCGGCAACTGGTTCGCCAAGGGCGTGGGACGCCGCGACAAGGTCGTCCTCGCCACGAAGGTGTACGGCAACATGGGCGCCGACGGCCCGGCCTGGCCCAACCACGACAAGCTCTCCGCCGTGAACATCCGGCGGGCCGTGGACGCCAGCCTCAAGCGGCTCCAGACCGACCACATCGACGTCTACCAGTTCCACCACATCGACCGGGACACCCCCTTCGACGAGATCTGGCAGGCGATCGACGTCCTGATCCAGCAGGGCAAGATCCTCTACGTCGGATCGTCGAACTTCCCCGGCTACAAGATCGCCCAGGCCAACGAGATCGCCGCCCGGCGCGGCGGGACCATCGGGCTGGTCAGCGAGCAGTGCCTGTACAACCTCGCCGAGCGGCGCGCCGAGATGGAGGTCATCCCGGCCGCGCGGGACTACGGCCTCGGCGTCATCCCGTGGTCGCCGCTGCACGGCGGTCTGCTGGGCGGCGTGATCAAGAAGGAGGTCGAGGGCGGACGACGCGCCTCCGGCCGCGCGGCCGACGCCCTCGCCGACCCGGCGACCCGCGCGCGGATCCAGTCCTACGAGGATCTGCTCGACAAGCACGGCATCGAGCCCGGCGAGGCCGCCCTGGCCTGGCTGCTCACCCGCCCGGGCGTGACCGGACCGATCGTCGGCCCGCGCACGGCCGGGCAGCTCGACTCCGCCCTGCGAGCGGCCGACCTGGACCTGTCCGAGGAGCTCCTGACCGGCCTCGACGAGATCTTCCCGGGCCCGGGTCCATCACCGGAGGCCTTCGCCTGGTAGCGCCCCGGTAAGGGGCGCGGGGCTGTATCCGATCTGCGGCTGCGCCGCGTGGGCGCGACCAGCCCCCACCGGCCCGCAGCCGGAAAGCGACGGGCAGTCCCCCGCCCCTGTCCGCCTACCTCCCCAGCGCGGAAGCCAAGGCGACAACGAGAAACATCAGCACGAGCACACCGGCCATGATCCGGTTACGGGTTTTCGGGTCCACGGCACCGAGCCTAACCGGCGTCCCCGAGCGCCCACCGACCGACCGCCTCATACCGGGGCTGCTCCCCCGGGACCCCCGAGGTCGGCAGATTGCTCCGCACCAGCGCCAGCTCGCCCACCGTCCAGGTCCGGCTCGTGAACCCGGCCAGGGCGTCCAGATACGCCCGTACGTCCCTCGCCTCCCGGCTCCTGGCGATCGTCAGGTGGGCCTTGTACCGCCGGTGCTCCCCCATGGGCACCCCCGCCTTCCGCGCCGCCGCCTCGGCCCGGTCGGCCAGCAGCCGCAGGGTCGCCAGGTCCCCCTCCGCCCCGGCCCACAGCGCCCGGCCGTGCCCGAACTGACCGCCGCCCCGCACGGCCAGCGCAAACGCGTGGGTGCGGCGAGCGACCCGCTCCAGCCGGGCCGACAGTTCCGGCACGAGGCCGTCGTCGACCTCCCCGTAGAAGGCGAGCGTGAAGTGCCAGCCGGCCCGGCCGGTCCAGCGCATCCCGTCGGCCCCGGGCAGCTTCCGCAACGCGTCCACGGCGGCGCCGAGTTCACGGGTCACCTCGTCGGGAGGCAGTACAGCGGCGAAGACTCTCATGGGCCCAGCCTGGCACCATGAGGCCATGGAGATCACCATCAGAGAAGGCGGTCCCGCCGACATTCCCGCGATACTCGGCATGCTCGACAGCTGTGTGGAGTGGCTGGTCTCACAGGGGCGCACGGGACAGTGGGGGACGAAGCCCCTGTCGCAGAGCCCGAAGACGGTGGAGTCGGTCGGCCGGTACATGGGCGAGGGCAGTGTGTACCTGGCCGAGGCCGACGGCGTCCCGGCCGCCACCCTCACCCTCACCGACTCGCCCGGGGCCTACCTGGCCCAGCTCTCGCCGCCCGGCGAGCCCGAGCGGTACATCCACTGGCTGGCCTCCGACCGCCGCTTCAAGGGCCAGGGCCTGGGCAGCGCGCTCCTCGCACACGCCGCCGAGGAGACCCGCCGGGCCGGGGTGGGCCTCCTCCGGGTGGACTGCTACGCCGGCGACGACGGCAAGCTCGTCCGCTACTACGAGGCCAACGGCTTCACGCGCACCGCGGCCTTCACGGTCGGCGAGAACAACTGGCCCGGCCAACTGCTGGCCCGCAGGGTGTAGGCGGCCTCCGGGCCCGGGCGTGTCCCGGTCACCGTGCGTATCGTTGTACCGCGCGGCCGGCTCCATCCGCGGGTGCGGCCGGGGAGGAGCGCCACGATGACCGTCCTTGCAGACAGGATCGAGATGGCCGACAGCAGCGGTGAACTCACCCTCGACACGATGTTCGAGTGGGTGGAGACGATGCCGGTCCCCGAGGGCTACAAGGTCGAGATCGTCGGGGGGAACATCTTCATGGCGCCTCAGCGGGACACCCACTGGGACATCATCCTGGACATCGTCGAGCAGCTGCGCAGCAAGTATCCGCGCAAGCGCGTGAAGTCCGACGTCCGTGTCGACTACCCGGGCCATCTCAACGGCTTCGCCTCCGACATCACCGTGATGGCGGAGGGCGCGGCGAAGAACGCGAAGGGCCTGTGGCGCTACCAGGACGTCGAGTTCGTCGCCGAGGTCATCTCCAGGAAGACCGCCGCCAACGACTACGGTCCCAAGAAGGACGCCTACGCCGTGGCCGGCGTGCCGGTGTACCTGATCGTGGATCCGTACACCGGCCGCTGGCATCTGCACACCCAGCCGAAGGACGGCGAGTACCGGGGCGAGCTGAGCCTGGACTTCGAAGACGAGATCGACCTGACCGCGACCGTGGTCGGGCTCGTCCTGAAGACCGGCGAGTTCCCCCGGGACTGACGCCCGCCTACGCCGCCGGAGCCAGTGCCTCCTGCTCCCGGGGGACGAACCGCACCCGTGGGTGGCCGTGGTGCCAGCCCACCGACAGGCGCAGATTGCCGACGCGGGCCAGGATCAGGCCGATCACCGCCGCGGCGGCGGCCGCCACCGCACCACCGGCCGCCAGCCCGACCCGGGCGCCGTAGGTGTCGGTGATCCAGCCGACTATCGGGGCGCCGACCGGGGAGCCGCCGAGGAAGACCATCATGTAGAGGGCCATGACACGGCCGCGCATGGCCGGGTCCGTGGACATCTGGATGCTGGTGTTCGTCGTGACGTTGACCGTCATGCCGAACAGCCCCAGCGGGACCATGAGCAGGGCGAACAGCCACAGCGTCGGGGTCGTCGCCGCCACGATCTCCAGCGCCCCGAAGACCATGGCGGCGGCGATCAGCAGCCGCAGCCGGGCCGTACCGCGCCGAGCCGCTAGCAGCGCACCCGCAACCGAACCCACCGCCATCAGCGTGTTGAACATGCTGTAGGCGCCCGCGCCCGCGTGGAACACATCGTCCGCGAAGGCCGAGAGGTAGACGGGGAAGTTGAAGGCGAAGGTGCCGACGAAGCCGACCAGGACGATCGGCCAGATCAGCTCGGGCCGGCCGGTGACATAGCGCACGCCCTCCCGCAGCTGCCCCTTGCCGCGCGGGGCGCGCTCCACGGCGTGCAGCTCACGGGCGCGCATCAGCAGCAGACCGGTGAGCGGCGCGACGAAGGACAGACCGTTGAAGAGGAAGGCGAAGCCGGTGCCGACGCCGGTGATGAGTATGCCCGCGACGGCGGGGCCGACCAGGCGGGCGGACTGGAAGTTCGCGGAGTTCAGGCTGACCGCGTTCTGCAGCTGCCCGGGGCCGACCAGCTCGGAGACGAAGGACTGCCGGGCCGGGTTGTCGACGACCGTGGCCAGGCCCATCGCGAAGGCGGCGACGTACACGTGCCACACCTGGACATGGCCGGTGAGGGTGAGGACCGCGAGGGCGAGGGCGGTGAGGCCCATCGAGGACTGGGTGACGAGCAGGGTGGGCCGCTTGCGCAGCCGGTCGACGAGGACACCGCCGTAGAGGCCGAAGAGCAGCATCGGCAGGAACTGCAGCGCGGTCGTTATGCCGACGGCCGCGGAGGAGCCGGTGAGGCTGAGGACCAGCCAGTCCTGGGCGATGCGCTGCATCCAGGTGCCGATGTTGGAGACGACCTGCCCCAGGAAGAACAGGCGGTAGTTCCTGACCTTCAGGGAGGAGAACATCGAGGACTTGCGCGGGAGCGTGTCGGAGGTGGGCGGGGAATCGTGGGGATCAGGTGCGGGGACGGAAGCTGCTCCGGGTCCCGAACTCAAAGGGTTCGCCTCCTTGCGACATACGGCTTACAGATGCGCGAGCTTCTCCAGCACGGGGGCGGCGGCGCGGAGTTTCGCCCACTCGTCCTCGTCGAGGTCCTCGACCAGGGTGGCCAGGAACGCGTTCCGCTTGCGGCGGCTCTCCTCGAGCATCGTTTCCGCCTGCTCGGTGCGCGTCACGACCTTCTGGCGCCGGTCCTCGGGGTGCGGCTCCAGACGGACCAGCCCCTTCGCCTCCAGCAGGGCCACGATGCGGGTCATCGACGGCGGCTGGACGTGTTCCTTGCGGGCGAGCTCGCCCGGCGTGGCCCTGCCGCAGAGGGACAGGGTGCCGAGCACCGACATCTCGGTGGGGCTGAGCGACTCGTCGACACGCTGGTGCTTGAGCCGACGGGACAGCCGCATCACGGCGGATCGGAGGGAGTTCACGGCGGCTACGTCGTCGCCATGGCTGAGGTCCGGCATGTTCTTTAGCATAACTCATTACTCTCGCTAAAGAACACCGGGGACACGCGAAAACACCCGTGACCCTGGCCACTTACCCGTGACATCACTCATATGGGTGACGCGGCGACGGAACGCGCCCCACCGCACCGAACGATGCCGCGACCCTCATGCCCATGGGGACCAGCGTGCTCAGCCTGCGAATAGACCACGACCTGCTCGACCGGCTCCGGCACCATGCCGCGAAAAGGGGAATGAGCGTCCAGGACTATGTCGTCCGGACGCTCATTCGAGATGACTTCGACGAACGGTTCCAGGCCGCCGTCGAGGAGACGGAGAAGTTCTACGGAGTCACCTGAGGACCGCGTTCGATCACGTCAGCCCCAGCGCGGGCATCAGGTAGTAGAACCCGAACACCGCCGCCACCGCGTACATCGCCGCCGGAACCTCCCGGCCCCGGCCGGCCGCCAGGCGCAGCACCGCGAAGGTGATGAAGCCCATGCCGATGCCGTTGGTGATCGAGTACGTGAACGGCATCATCAGCATCGTCACGAAGGCCGGGACGGCGATCGTGTAGTCCGCCCAGTCGATCTCCTTGACCGAGCCGGAAAGGATCAGGAAGCCGACCGCGACCAGGGCCGGGGTGGCCGCCTGGGACGGCACCATCGTGGCGACCGGCGTCAGGAAGAGGGCGAGGGCGAAGAGCCCGCCGGTGACGACGTTGGCGAGACCGGTGCGGGCACCCTCACCCACACCCGCCGTCGACTCGACGAAGGCAGTCGTGGCCGACGACGAACTCGCACCACCGGCGGCGACCGCGAAGCCGTCCACCAGCAGCACCTTGTTGATGCCGGGCATCTGCCCCTGCGCGTCCGTCAGCTTGGCCTCGTCCGACACGCCCATGATCGTGCCCATGGCGTCGAAGAAGCACGACAGCAGCACGGTGAAGACGAAGAGCACGCCGGTCAGCATGCCGACCTTCTCGAAACCACCGAACAGACTGACCTGCCCGACCAGCCCGAAGTCAGGACTGGCCACGGGATTCCCGGGCCACTTCGGAGTGGTCAGCCCCCAGCTGGGCACATCGGCCACGGCCTCGATCACCACCGCGACCACCGTCATGGCGACGATCGAGATCAGGATCGCCCCGGACACCTTGCGCACGATCAGCGCGAGCGTCAGCAGCACGCCCAGCACGAAGACCAGCACCGGCCACCCGTTCAGATGGCCGTCACCACCGAGCTGAAGCGGCACGGTCGTCTGCGCGACATCCGGAATCCGGGAGACGAAGCCGGCGTCGACCAGCCCGATCAGCATGATGAACAGACCGATACCGATCGAAATGGCCTTGCGCAGCCCGAAGGGCACGGCGTTCATGACCCGCTCGCGCAGCCCCGTGGCGACCAGCAGCATCACGACGAACCCGGCGAGAACCACCATGCCCATCGCATCCGGCCAGGACATACGCGGAGCCAGCTGAAGCGCGACAACCGAATTCACACCCAACCCGGCGGCGAGCGCGATCGGCACATTGCCGATGACACCCATGAGCAGGGTGGTGAAGGCCGCCGTGAGGGCCGTGGCGGTGACCAGCTGGCCGTTGTCCAGCTGATGGCCGTACATGTCCTTCGCGCTGCCGAGGATGATCGGGTTCAGCACGATGATGTAGGCCATCGCGAAGAAGGTGGCGAGACCGCCCCGGACCTCGCGGGACAGGGTGCTGCCCCGCTCGGAGATCCGGAAGAAGCGGTCGAGTGCACCGTACGTGGGCCCGGCTCCCGGTGGGGCGGGGACCTGGGCGGGAGCCGAGGACGACATGTGTTTGGTGTTTCCTACGAAGAGAAGTGGTCAGACACAAACCGTTTCAGTATGAACATATAAACCCCCGAACGACCATCTCCGCGCGTAGACCTGATCGCCTCGTAAGCTGTCCCCATGGCGAAGTGGACCCCCAGGCACGAGGCGCCGGAGCCCCTGGAGGGCCCCGTGGTCGCCACCATCACCGGCGGCACGATTCTGTGGTTCCTCCTCTTCCTGGTTCAGCTCCCCTTCTATGGCTGGTTCGACGACCACGGCCACACCTGGTGGCTGTGGACCTGCCTGGCCGGAGGCGGCCTCGGACTCTTCGGCGTCTGGTACGTCCGCAGGCGCGACGCCGCGATCAAGCGAGCCGCGGCCCAGGACACGACGACAAATCCACCGACCCGCTCGACCCCCTCGGCGCAGTAGAGGGGCCACGACGCCCCCGCACCCGCGCACGGCGAGAAGGGGCCGTGTCGGGGGGTGTCCGCCCGCAGCGGTTGTCGCGTCAACGAACAGTCAGTCGGCGCGGGACCCCATCGCGACGTTCCGAGGACGGACACCCCCCGACGCGGCCCCGACCCACCACCCGGCGCAAGGCGCGAACGCGCACCCCCACACTCCGGCGAGACACCTCCGGCGAGACACAGCCCCGCCCCCTCCCTACGCTCAAGAGGAGACGGCGAACGCGCGGAAGAACGCAGGGAACCGGTGAGGAGCGCAGCCATGACGACGCAGAACAGCACGGTCGAGGCGGACCGGGCACTCAAGGCCAAGCACCGGGCGATGTGGGCCCAGGGCGACTACCCGTCCCTGGCCGCCGAGGTCATCCCCGGGCTGGGAGCGGTCCTGGTCGAGGCATGCGGCGTGCGCCCCGGCCAGCGCGTACTGGACGTGGGCGCCGGCAGCGGCAACGCCGCGATCCCCGCGGCCCTGGCCGGTGCGGACGTCATCGCCTCCGACCTGACCCCGGAACTGTTCGCCGCGGGCCGGCTCGCGGCCGGGAAACAGGGCGTGGACCTCACCTGGCAGGAGGCCGACGCCGAGGCCCTGCCCTACGGCGACGCGACGTTCGACACCGTGCTGTCCTGCGTCGGCGTCATGTTCGCCCCGCACCACCAGCGGGCCGCCGACGAACTCGTCCGGGTCTGCCGGCCGGGCGGCACCATCGGCCTGCTGAGCTGGACGCCCCAGGGCTTCATCGGCCGGATGTTCGCCACGATGAAGCCGTACGCGCCCCCGCCCCCGCCGGGCGCCCAGCCGCCCCCGCTGTGGGGAGACGAGGACCATGTGCGCGCGCTCCTGGGCGACCGGGTCACGGACGTCCACGCCGAGCGCGGGACCGCCCGGGTCGACCGCTTCGCGACACCCGAGGCGTTCCGGGACTACTTCAAGGAGCGCTACGGCCCGACGATCGCCGTCTACAAGAACATCGCCGACACCCCCGACCGCGTCGCCGCCCTGGACCGCGACCTGGTGGACCTCGCCCGCGACGCCGCCCTGGGAACGGGCCCGGGCGGGACGGCCCTGGAGTGGGAGTACCTGCTGCTCACCGCCCGCCGGGCAGGCTGACGGACGCGTACAACTGCCGTACGACCAGGGCAGGACGCCCATCCTCCCCAGGTCGGATCTTCCCCGCATTCAGCGGGTGAAGCGGCAAATCCGCACGTACCGTCGAATGCATGACGCATCTCGACGCGGGTGCCCGGCTCGACTCGGCGCGGCCGGCGACGGTCACCTCGCCCGTGACCGGCCTGACCGGTGCTCAGGTCGCCGAACGCGTGGAGCGCGGGCAGGTCAACGACGTGCCGGTGCGCAGCAGCCGCTCCACCGTCGACATCGTCCGCGCGAACGTCTTCACCCGCTTCAACGCGATCATCGGCGTGCTGTGGCTGATCATGCTGGTCGTCGCACCGATCCAGGACAGCCTGTTCGGCTTCGTGATCCTGGCCAACACGGGCATCGGGATCGTCCAGGAGTGGCGGGCGAAGAAGACCCTGGACTCGCTCGCGCTGATCGGCGAGGTGCGCCCCACCGTGCGCCGGGACGGGGTCTCCGGTCAGGTCAGCACCTCCGAGATCGTGCTCGACGACCTGATAGAGATCGGGCCGGGTGACAAGGTCGTCGTCGACGGTGTCTGCGCGGAGGCCGACAGCCTGGAGATCGACGAGTCGCTGCTCACCGGCGAGGCCGACCCGGTGGTCAAGAGCCCCGGCGACCAGGTGATGTCGGGCAGCTTCGTGGTCGCCGGCGGCGGGGCGTTCCAGGCGACGAAGGTCGGCCGTGAGGCGTACGCCGCCCAGCTGGCCGAGGAGGCCTCGCGTTTCACCCTCGTCCAGTCCGAACTGCGCTCCGGCATCTCCACGATCCTCAAGTACGTGACGTGGATGATGGTCCCGACCGCGATCGGCCTGATCATCAGCCAGCTGTTCGTGAAGGACAACCCCTTCAAGGACTCCGTGGCGCGCACGGTCGGCGGCATCGTCCCCATGGTCCCCGAGGGACTGGTCCTGCTCACCTCCGTCGCCTTCGCCATCGGCGTCATCCGGCTGGGCCGCAAACAGTGCCTGGTCCAGGAGCTGCCCGCGATCGAGGGGCTGGCCCGGGTCGACACCGTCTGCCTCGACAAGACCGGCACCCTCACCGAGGGCGGCATGGACGTCACCGAGCTGCGGCCGCTGGGGGACGCCGACGAGACGTACGTACGACAGGTTCTCGGCGCCCTCGGCGAGTCGGACCCGCGGCCGAACGCCTCCCTGAAGGCGATCATCGACGCCTACCCGGACGGCGAGCAGTGGCGCTGCACCCAGGCGCTGCCCTTCTCCTCGGCGCGCAAGTACAGCGGCGCCGCGTTCGCCGAGACCGGCGGGGAGACGAGCACCTGGCTGCTCGGCGCACCGGACGTCCTGCTGCCCGAAGACGACCCGGCCCTCGCCGAGACCGGGCGGCTGAACGAGCAGGGCCTGCGGGTGCTGCTGCTCGCCCGGGTCGAACGCGACCTCGACGACGCCGAGGTGACCGAGGGGGCGAAGCCCACCGCCCTGGTCGTCCTGGAGCAGCGGCTGCGGCCCGACGCGGCCGACACCCTGAGCTATTTCGCCGACCAGAACGTCCGGGCCAAGGTCATCTCGGGTGACAACGCGGTGTCGGTCGGCGCGGTCGCCTCGAAACTCGGGCTCTCCGGCACCACCGTCGACGCCCGCCGGCTGCCCGCCGACGAGGACGGCATGGCCCGGGCCCTCGACGACAACACGGTGTTCGGGCGGGTCACCCCGCAGCAGAAGCGGACCATGGTGGGGGCTCTGCAGTCCCGAGGTCACACGGTCGCGATGACGGGCGACGGGGTGAACGACGTCCTCGCCCTGAAGGACGCCGACATCGGCGTGGCGATGGGCTCGGGCTCGGAGGCGACCCGGGCGGTCGCGCAGATCGTGCTGCTGAACAACACCTTCGCCACGCTGCCGTCGGTGGTGGCCGAGGGCCGCCGGGTGATCGGCAACATCACGCGTGTGGCGACCCTGTTCCTCGTCAAGACGGTCTACTCGGTGCTGCTGGCCGTCCTGGTGGTCTGCTCACAGGTCGAGTACCCGTTCCTGCCGCGCCACTTGACCCTGCTGTCGACGCTGACGATCGGCGTCCCGGCCTTCTTCCTCGCGCTCGCGCCCAACAAGGAGCGGGCCAGGCCCCATTTCGTACGGCGGGTCATGCGGTACGCGATCCCGGGCGGGGTGGTGGCCGCGGTGGCGACCTTCGCGACGTATCTGATCGCCCGGCAGCACTACTCGGGCGCGGGCGCGCTGGACGCGGAGACCAGCGCGGCGACGCTCACGCTGTTCCTGATCTCGATGTGGGTCCTGGCGATCATCGCCCGGCCGTACACCTGGTGGCGGATCGCCCTGGTCGCGTCGATGGGCGGGGCGTTCCTGCTGGTCCTCGTCGTGCCGTGGCTCCAGCAGTTCTTCGCGCTGAAGCTGGTGGGCATGACGATGCCGTGGACTGCCGTCGGCATCGCGGTGGTCGCGGCGGCCACCCTGGAAGTGCTGTGGAGGTGGGTGGACCGCCGCCTTACCGTCTAGCCGCGGCGCCGCGGGGCTGGTCGCCCAGTTCCCCGCGCGCGCCTGAAGGGGCGTTCTACTTCACGTCGACGAAGTCGCCCGTGGCGTTGACCGCCGGGGTGGTGGTCGTGCCCGCGAACGAGTAGCGGAAGTAGCCGTCGGTGGAGGCCTTGACCGTGGTCTTCAGCTCACCCGTGCTGTTGGACTTGATGGTCTTCACCGTGGTGTAGGTGCTGGAGTTCTTCTTACGGAACTGCAGCTTCACCGACTGGTTGGTGTAGCCGTGGTACTTGTTGTCGTCCCAGTTGGCCCGGGACAGCTTGCCGGTGACGGTGATGGTCTTGCCCTTCTTCACCGGCTCGGGCGAGGCGTTGACCGTCAGCTTCGAGTAGCGCTGGAGCTTGAAGGAGTTGGTCGGGTCCGTCACCGCGACACCGACCTCGTCCAGGTTCGGGTCGTCCGGGTTCTCGCCGTTGAACGCGACCGCGAAGCCCGCGGCCTTCCAGGAGCCGGCGTCCTCGTTCAGCAGCGCGAACGGGTCGATCTCGACGGTGGTCTTGCAGTTGGCGACGGTCGCGGAGGAGTCCGTGCAGCTCGCGTCGTTGCTGTCGAAGTAGAAGATCGAGTTCTCGAACGAGGCGCCGCGGTACAGCTCGACGCCCGCGAAGAAGTCGTCCGCGTGGATGTCGACGTCCGCGCCGTGCGTCAGCTTGAAGGAGACGGGCACCTTCACCAGGTTGGTGGTGCCGACGGAGATGTTCTTGCCGTTGTTGACCTTGACCGAGGAGAAGGTCGCGTTCAGGGCGTACGGCTCGCCGTCCACGGCGGCGGCGAGGGCCGACCGGCCGGAGTCGGCGTGGACGACCTTGCTGGCGGCGGCGATGTCCGCGGGGACCTTCGGCTCGGCGGCCTGCGCGGCCGGCACGGCGAAGGCGGAAAGGGCCAGGGCGCCGGTGACGGCGGCCACGGTGGCTCGGATGCGCATGCGTTCTCCAGGTGGAGAGGGGCCCCGGCGCTCGTCGTCGGCTCCTGGGGCCCAAGTGATCGTGGAGTCTGTTGACTCACGTGATCAGATGCGCGAGCAGTTAGCTTGGTTGTACGACAGGTGAAAAATATGTGCGGAAGTTTTCACCAATACCAAACGTCACGTCGCTCCTCAGTCGAACCACCGGTCCCGCGCCAGTTCCTCCGTCCGGGAGGGGTCCTCCAGCAGTGCTGCCACCTCGAACCGCCGCGGCCACTGGCCGGCCGCCCAGGCCAGTCCCGCGGCGACGCCCTCCAGGGTGGCGGCGTGCAGGACACCGTCGTCGGTCAGCCGCCAGTCGATCTCCACGCCGTCGACGACGAGTTCCTCGTGCTCGACGTAGGAGGCCGGGGTCAGCCGGCCGAGCAGCACCCGCACCGGCTCCGGTACGTCGTGCTCGACGCCCTCGGAGGTGACCTCCCCGGTGACGGACTCGCTGAGGCGCCGCACCTGGAACAGCTCGGCCAGATCGGCGGCCCGGGAGGGGCGGACCGGCAGCAGCGGGACGCCCGAGGTGAAGGGCAGCAGGTCCGGCGAGTCGACGACCACGGCGTCGGCCGCGTCCACGACCTCCACCCGGCCGTCGACGACCGCGCGCAGCTCGTCCGGCAGGGTCACCTGCTCGGGGTCCAGCTCGGCCAGTGCGCCGTAGAGGGCGTGCAGCTGGGCGTCCGTCACCTCGCGCTCGGGCTCGGCGAGCCGGTCGAGCAGTTCGGCGGCCCCACCGGGCTCGTCCAGCAGCGCGGCCACGGACGTCCGTACGCCCAGCGCGCGCAGCACCTGCTCGTCTTCAAATCCGGTGGCGTCGGCCTCGTCGTACAGCCCGCGCAGCAGCGGGTCACCGCCGGCGGCCCGCAGACCGGCCGGGCGGCGGCCGTCGAGCACCGGGTTCCCGCGCAGCCACCACGCCGCGTACGGCCGTACGACCTCGTGCGTCCCGTCGTGCAGCAGGATCCGCACGGGCTGGACGATGGCGTCCCGGAAGGGCGGCTGCGACAGCAGGGCGAGAGCCTGGGCCCACTTGTCCTCGTCGACCAGGTCCAGGTCCCGTACGGCGATGATCTCCGTCGCGACCGGCGGGACCGGGCTGTCGGGGAAGCGGTCGAGGATGTCCTCGCACCACACGTCGACGGCGTCCAGCAGGCCCGCGTCGTCGGGCTCGGCGAAGTCGCCCTCGCGGGGCTCCAGTTCGTCCGGGTCGAGGACGACGTCGGTGGCGCGGACGAGCGCGAAGTTCACCAGGACCCCGCAGGCGGCGAGCGGCTGCTCGCCCCATCTGCCGGCCAGTTCGGCATCCACGGCGGCGAGTTCGCCCTCGCGCATCACCTGGGCGAAGGGGCCGCCGGGGAAGACGAGTTCGCAGGCGGGGGCCGGCTCCCCGTCCTCGTCGGGCAGGGCGAGGGCGCCGAGCCAGGGCTCGTCGCCGGGCTCCAGGCCGGCGTCGCGCACCAGCGCGAGCACGGTGTCGGCCAGTTCGTCGGCGTCGAGGGTGTCCTCTTCCCAGTTCACCCCGCCGTCGTCGTCCAGAGAGGCAGCGACGGCGGCCCGTACCTGCGGGGTGGTGAGCACGGCACGCGGAGTGGCGGGCAGGGCGCCGAGCTTCTCCAGGAGCGGATGGGCGGCGTCCGGGTGGGCGACCTTCAGGCCGAGCCGGGCCAGCACCTCGGGGTCGATGCGGGAGGCCTCCGCGCTGGGCAGGAGGACCTGCCGGGGGCCGATCGTCGTACGGCCGTCCGCGAGCGGCACGGGCAGCCCCGACAACCGGTCCGGATCGACCCCGGCGAGGCTGTCGTAGAGCCGCCGCCACCAGCCGGGCTCCTTCTCGAGCCCGGCCAGCCGGTCGATCGCGTCGGTCAGCGGGACGCGGGCGACGCCCAGGGTCCGCAGCTCCGCGCGCCGCTCAAGACCGCCGGGCAGCAGGGTGGGCAGCACCTCGGCGAGTACCCGGACGGTGTCCGCGCCCGCGCCCTCGACGATCTCGGCGTCACGGGGCCGCAGGGAGTCGGGCAGGTCGTCGTCGCCGTCGTGCTCCTGGGGCTCGGCGGCGGGCGGGAGAAACGCAGTGCGCGGCAGCCGCTCCAGGATCGCCTGGCGCAGGGCGCCGTCCAGCTCGCCCTTGCCGAGCGGGCCGGGCACGAGGCTGATGATCCCGGTGGTCACCGGACGCCAGTCGCCGAGGAGTTCGGCGTAGGCGTCGGCCGCGCGCTGGACGAGGAAGTCGGTCAGCGGTCCCGGGGCGGCGTGCCGGCGGGTGGAGTCCAGCGGGAACGAGGCGATGAGCAGGGCCGGGACGCCGAGCGGCTCGTCGCTCGGCGTGGGCGCGTGCACGACCGGGCTGGTGCGGGGCCGGGCCGGGCTGCCGTCGCTGTCGACGGGCACGGCCCAGGTGATGGACCACCGCGGCCGCAGCCGCTCCTCGACGGGCCGGTCGGCGAGCAGGTCGGGGGTGAGCGGGCCGTGCGCGACGGCGGTGCGCCAGTGGGTGACGCCGGCGGCGGAGTCGTCGACGACAGTGAAGGGGCCGTCGGTGCGGCGGGTGATCGTGCGCGGGCTCTCCCCGTTGACCTCCACGACGACCTCTTCGAGGCCGGGAAGGGTGAGCAGCAGCGCGTCGTCGACGGCGTGCAGCAGCCGTTCGGCGAGGTCGGCGGCGGGATCGTCGCGCAGGGGCAGGATGACGGCGGTGTCGTACGGGTCGGGGGCGGTGCCCTCGGCGGCGAACGGCAGCCGCAGCAGCGGTACGTGCCCGTCGCGCCGCCGGACCTCGTCCCCGAGTCCGGGGCTGTGCCGGGCGGTCTCGGCGGCCAGGTCCCGGGCCTCGGCGAGGGACCAGCGGACGCCGCCGTGCCGGCCGACGACGGCGGGCTCGTCGGTGACGGACAGGACGGCGGCGAAGCCGACACCGAAGCGTCCGACGGCCTGCTCCTGGCTCTCCCGCTTCGCCGACGCCCGCAGCGTGGACAGCGACTCGACACCGGCCGCGTCCAGGGGTGCCCCGGTGTTGGCGGCGATGAGAACCCCGTCCCGCAGGGTGAGCCGCAGCCGTCCCGGCACCCCGGCCCGGGCCGCGGCGTCGGCGGCGTTCTGGGCGAGCTCGACGACGAGCCGGTCCCGGTAGCCGCCGAGGACCAGGTCCTCCTCGGCGTTGGCGTCCTCGCGGAACCGGGCGGGGCTGGTGGCCCAGGCGTCCAGCACGCCGCGGCGCAGACGGGCCGTGCCGAAGGGATCGGCACCTTCGGGCGCGGGCCGCACGAACTTGCTCACGTTGACTCTCCTCATCGGCTGACGATGAAGGTACCGCCTGCGCAGCGGGACGGCCGAGGGTGTCCCGTCGTCGCCGGTTCGCGGCCGTCCGCCAGGCGATGCGCAGCCCCCCGCCAGGTGGGACGTGGTCGGCAGCGAGCTGCTGTCACACCGATCTGATCATCCGAGGGGGCATGCGCCGGCGACGCCTTCGCGCTCGCCGAGGCGAAGCTCAGGCTCGCGGAGACCGCCACCCACCGGGCCCTGCGCCCCGCCGCCCGGCGTGACACCCGCGCTCCCGGCGGCCGGGCGAGGACACGTCTACGAGTGCCCCAGTTCCTCCGTGTCCTCGTCCGCCGTCGCCTCGACCGACCCCGAGTCCGGCGCCGGGCGCAGCGGGAAGGGGTCGACCCGGGTCTCGTCGATGACCGGGGAGGGCGGCTGCGGGGGGCGGGGCATTACGGCGGCCTCGGAGTGTCCGCCGCAGCCGTAGGTGAGGGAGACCAGGCGGCCGTCGGCCGGGGAGAACTCGTTGGCGCAGACGCCGAAGGCCTGGCCGAGGGAGCCGCCGATGGGGGCGAGGAAGCCGCAGGTGACGCAGGCCGCCGGGGCCGACTGGGCCATGGGGGTCTTGGGGCCGAACGCCTCCTCCCAGCGGTCGGCCGCGGTGTACAGGCCGTAGCGGGACAGCACGCGGGCCCGGCGCATGCCGAGCTCCTCCGCCACTCCGGTGATGGAGCCGCGGGACGGGGTGACCGGGAGGAAGCCGGAGGGGGGTCCCGCGGTGACGTCCGCGTCCTCCGCCTCCACCAGGTCGGCCATCTCGTGCGACATGGGGGAATTCGGTGCCGGTTCGTCCTCGCCCGTGTAGCCGGGCTCCAGACGCAGATCCTCGGCGTCCGTGGGCAGCAGATCGCCCGGCCCCATGTCGCCGGGGCGCAGCCGCTCGCTCCACGGCACCCACTCGGGCGCGAGCACCGCGTCCGGGCCGGGCAGCAGCGCCGCCTCGTCCACCGTGACGATCTTCGCCCGGGACGCCCGGGCCACCGTCACGGCCCAGCGCCAGCCCCGGTACCCCAGCTCCCGGCACTCGAAGAAATGCGTGACAACGCGGTCCCCCTCGGAGACCGTCCCCACGTGCTCGCCGACGATCCCTGGCGCCGCGGCCTCCTCGGCTGCGGCACGCGCGAGGTCGACGGCCTCGGCGCACAGACGGTCAGGGGTGCGGCTTCGCGTTGTCGCTGCGCTCACAGGTATCGCTTCTCTCCATACGCCGTCTCACGAGTGCGCCACTCCCAGCGCGGGGGCGGACGGAGCGGACCGGGGGACCGCGTCGACGTCCTTCATCCATTTTGCGGGATGGCTGAGATACGCACGCTACCCTTCCGCCCCACTTCGCGTACACCGACGGTGCCATGACCCGGCGACCGGACAGTCACACGACAGTCACCCCACAGGCCCTATACAACCGGTAATGGCACTACCCACAGCCTTCTCGGGGCACTATGACGTCGTGGCAGCCGCGAAGACGCCCGTCAAGGGAAGCAGCCGACTGAGCGGACCGGGCCGGGTGAGCGGCTCCCTCCGCGCGGTCGGCCGTGCCCTGCACTTCCCGGTGACCGGGACCGCCCGCGGCATTCGCAAGGCCACCCACGCCCACGGCGCCGGCGAGTCCGGCCTCGGCAAGCTGATCGAGCTGCACGGCGTGAACGGCGCCGGCGATGTCATGGTCACCGTCGCCCTCGCCTCGACGGTCTTTTTCTCCGTCCCCACCGACGAGGCCCGCGGCCGCGTCGCGCTGTACCTCGCCATCACCATGGCGCCCTTCACCCTGCTCGCACCGGTGATCGGCCCCCTCCTCGACCGCATCCCGCACGGCCGCCGGGCGGCCATGGCCGGGGCGATGCTGGCCCGGGCGCTGCTCGCGATCGTCCTGTCCGGGGCCGTCGTCACGGGCGGTATCGAGCTGTACCCGGCGGCCCTCGGCGTCCTCGTCTCCTCGAAGGCGTACGGGGTGGTCAGAAGCGCCGTCGTGCCCCGGCTGCTGCCGCCCCGCTTCTCCCTGGTGAAGGCCAATTCGCGCGTCACCCTCGGCGGGCTCCTGGCCACCGGCATCGCCGCCCCGATCGGCGCCGGGCTCCAGCAGATCGGGCCGCGCTGGCCGCTCTACGGCGCCTTCGTGCTCTTCGTGGCGGGGACGATCCTGTCGTTCACGCTGCCGCCCAAGGTCGACTCCGCCAAGGGCGAGGACACCGCGCTGCTGGCCGCGGACGAACAGCATCTGCACGGCCCGCACCGCCGGCCCGTCAAACGCCCCGGGCTGCGCACGGTCGGCCCGGCCGTCACCCACGCGCTGGCCGCCAACGCCTCCATCCGCTGCCTCACCGGCTTCCTGATCTTCTTCCTGGCCTTCCTGCTCCGCGAGCACCCGGTCTCGGGCCAGAGCGCCGCCGTGTCCCTGGGGATCGTGGGCGTCTCGGCGGGCGCGGGCAACGCGCTCGGTACGGCGGTCGGGGCGTGGCTCCGCTCCCGGGCACCGGAGATCATCATCGTGACGGTGGTGGCGTGTGTGCTGGGCGTGGCGATCACGGCCTCGGTGTTCTTCAGCGCGGTCCTGGTGGCCTGCCTGGCCGCGATGGCCGGCTTCGCACAGGCCCTGGCCAAGCTGTCCCTGGACGCGCTGATCCAGCGGGACGTGCCCGAGCTGGTCCGGACCTCGGCCTTCGCCCGCTCCGAGACCCTGCTGCAGATGGCCTGGGTGCTGGGCGGGGCGATCGGCATCGCGCTGCCGCTCAACGGCACGGTCGGGCTGGCGGTGGGCGCGGCGATCATCGGCACCGGGTGGCTGACGACCGCACGGGGGCTGATCGCCTCGGCCCGGCGCGGCGGTGCGACGCGGCCGCGCGTGGCGTAGCCGTACGGGCACGCCGTACCCCGCGTGGGCACTCCCGGTCGTGTGCCCGATAACCTTCGCCCATGAACACGTTGCAATCCGTAGTGCGACGCCGCCGCGCCGTCGCTGTCGCCGGTGTCGTATCCGCCGGACTGCTCGTCCTGTCGGCCTGTGACAAGCCGACGCCGATGGCCACGGTCACCGTGGGCAGCGACTCGGTGAACTCCGAGGCCACCTGTGGCGGCGAGGGCGACGCCCTGAAGCCCGCCGACCTCACGCAGTGCCTGAAGGACAAGGGCATCAAGTCCATCTCGGTGGACCCGGACGAGACCGTGCGCTTTGGTGTCGACCCGGAGATCGCCGACAAGGGCTGGACGATCCTGATGAACGGTCAGCCGTTGACCGACAACAGCACGAAGACGTACCGCACCATCCCGGGCAGCGTGTTCTTCAACGCCCAGTACGGCGCGCAGGGCGACTCGACGCTGGTGTCCATCAAGGAGGGCGAGAAGGACACGTCCGGGCTCTGGAACTTCAAGCTCAAGAAGGACGCCTGATCGCTGCCGCTGGGCTGGGCCGGGTCCTTGTGGCCACCGCTGTTCCTGTGGAGCGGGACGCGGTGGCTGAGGCCTTCGGGGCCCACGGCGGCAGCGGTGTCGTCGTCGATGTGATCGACGCCGGTGTGGGGCCCGCCCTCGCCGCCGCCTCCGTCGCGTCCGCTCTCACCGCCGCCTCCCTCCAGGGCACCCCCTACGACCTGGTCGTCTCCGCCGGGATCGGTGGCGGTTTCCAGCCGGAGGCACCCGTGGGGTCGCTCGTCGTCGCCGATGAGATCGTCGCGGCCGATCTGGGGGCAGAGACGCCCGACGGGTTCGTGCCGGTCACCGAGCTCGGCTTCGGGACCGTACGCCACCAGCCGCCCGGGGAGCTCGTACGGCGGGTCGCCGGCGCCGCCGGGGCCCGTACCGGGGCCGTGCTCACCGTGTCCACCGTGACCGGGACGGCCACCAGGGCCGGCGCGCTGCGCGAGCGGCACCCCACCGCTCTCGCCGAGGCCATGGAGGGCTTCGGTGTCGCCGAGGCCGCAGGGGCGCACGGGGTGCCCGTGCTGGAGATCCGGGCGATCTCCAATCCCGTCGGGCCGCGTGACCGCGCCGCCTGGCGCATCGGGGACGCCCTGGCGGCTTTGACCGAGGGTTTCGGGAAGCTCGTGCCCGTACTGGAGAGTTGGAACCGGCATGACCAGTGACCAGTTGCAGATCGCGTACTCCCCCTGCCCGAACGACACCTTCGTCTTCGACGCCCTGGCCCACGGCCGCGTCCCCGGCGCCCCCGCCCTCGACGTGACCTTCGCGGACATCGACGTCACCAACGGCATGGCCGAGCGCGGCGAGTTCGACGTACTGAAGGTGTCGTACGCCGTGCTGCCGTACGTCCTCGACGAGTACGCGCTGCTGCCCTGCGGGGGTGCCCTGGGGCGCGGCTGCGGGCCGCTGGTGCTGACGCGGGAGGCGGATGTCGATCTCGCCGGGCGCACCGTCGCCGTGCCCAGCGAGAAGTCCACGGCCTATCTGCTGTTCCGGCTGTGGGCCGCCGACACCCTCGACGACGGGGTCGGCGAGATCGTCGTCATGCCGTTCCACGAGATCATGCCGGCCGTCCGGGACGGGAAGGTCGACGCGGGACTCGTGATCCACGAGGCGCGCTTCACGTACGGCGGCTACGGCCTGCACAAGCTCGCCGACATGGGCGAGCACTGGGAGCACACCACCGGGCTGCCGATCCCGCTGGGCGCGATCATCGCCAAGCGGTCGCTGGGCGAGCAGAAGCTACGGCTGCTCGCCGACTCCATCCGGACGTCCGTGCGCGCCGCCTGGGACGACCCCGAGGTGTCCCGCCCGTACGTCATGGAACACGCCCAGGAGATGGACCCGGCCGTCGCCGACCAGCACATCGGGCTGTACGTCAACGAGTTCACGGCCGGTCTCGGAGAGGACGGCTACGCGGCGGTACGCGGACTGCTGACACGCGCGGCGGCCGAGGGACTCGTACCGCCCCTCGGCCCGAACGCGCTGCGATTTCCCTGAGGACGCCTGAGAGTCTCAGACGTCCAGCTGGTCGGCGACCGCCCGCAGCAGTCCGGCGATCTTCTTGCCGGAGGTCCGCTCGGGATAGCGGCCCCGCTCCAGCATCGGGGTGATGTTCTCCAGCAGGGTCGTGAGGTCCTGGACGATCGAGGCGAGTTCGTCCGGCTTCTTGCGCGTCGCGGCGGCGACCGAGGGGGTCGGGTCCAGAATCGTCAGGGACAGTGCCTGGTCGCCGCGCTGTCCGGCGACCACGCCGAACTCCACTCGCTGACCGGGCTTGAGCGTCTCGACTCCGGCGGGGAGGACCGAGGAATGGACGAAGACGTCACCGCCGTCGTCGCGGGAGAGAAAGCCGAAGCCCTTCTCGCTGTTGAACCACTTGACCTTGCCGGTAGGCACGTCTGTCCTCGTCCTCGTACTCGTCGGAAAACTGCTTCTGGAAACGGCTCTTGATAGCACTCGGGCGGGCCGCACGGACCCGCCGGTACCAAGGCTAATGCTCTTCAGGCCGGTGACAAGACGTCACCGGGTTGTTCCTTCGGGCTGGGAACTACCCTGGTCCGGTGCCTGACAAAACCCAAACGAATTCCGCCGCGCCCGGTGACCGTCTGGTCCGTGCCGGTGCCATCGTCTTCTTCATCGGTGCCGTGGCCACACTGGTCACGGTCGCCCCGCTGTTCCTCGGGACGACGCCCTTTCCGACGTACATGTTCGGATTGAGCATGCTCATGGCGGTCGGATTCCTGATGGCCGGCGCGGGAGTACTGCGTTCCGTGGCGGCCGGCCGCCGTCAGGCGCGCGCAGGGCGGTAGCCGACAAGCCACCCGGGGAATTCGGTCAGGTCGCCGAGGACGACGTCCGCGCCCGCCGCGCGCAGCTCCTCCGGGGGGCAGGGGCCGGTGGCCACCGCGACGGACAGCGCGCCGGCCGCCCGGGCGCCGCGTACGTCTCCGACGTGGTCGCCGACGTAGACGGCCGCGTCGTGCTCGCGCAGCGCCTCCGCCTTCTGTTCGGCCCACAGATCGCCGATCACCGCGTCGGGCTCGATGCCGAGGTGGGCGAGGTGCAGCTTGGCGTTGGGCTCGTACTTGGCGGTGACGACTATCGCGCGCCCGCCGGCCTCCCGTACGGCCGCGATGGCCTCACCGGCGCCGGTCATCGCCGGGGTCGCGGCGATGGCGATCGACGGGTACATCTCCCGGTACAGATCGGCCACGTCCCCGACCTCCTCGGCCGGGAACCAGTTGATCAGCTCCTCGGCCAGCGGCGGCCCGAGCCGCGTGACCGCCAGATCGGCGTCGACGTACGTGCCCGTCCGCTCGGACAGCGCCTGGTAGCAGGCGCGGATGCCGGGGCGGGAGTCGATGAGGGTCATGTCCAGGTCGAAACCGACGGTGAGTGCCATATGGGCCATTGTGCCCAGGGCGGATGGCCGGCAGGCGTCCCGGGGGTGCCCGGGATGTGGGCTACCTCTGCCGCTGGGAGCGCCACACCAGGAACAACGCCGACGCCACCGCCGCGCCCCGCACCACCCAGGGCCAGGTCTCGGAGACCGCGTCGTTCATGTGGCCCTCGGCGATGGGAGTGCCCCAGCGGCCGTTCATCCTGCCCCAGAGCCACACCAGGCCCGACGTGACGGCGAGCCCGGGCAGGACCATGACGGCCCACTTCGTCTCCGCCTGGGTCAGACGGCGCGAGGCGTAGGCGATGAGCCAGCCGAGGAGGAGCACGAACCAGTTGCCGAGCACGGCGCCCGCGACGAGCAGCCCCGCGGCGGCGAGGAGCAGCGGGTTGCTCCAGCTCCCGGAGGGCAGCGAGGGGAGGCGGCGGCGACGGGTGCCGGTCCCGGCTGCTTCCTCGACGGCCTCGAGGGCCGGCTCGGCTTCCTCCTCCGCCGCCGGCTTCTCCCTCGCCGGCTTCCTCGGCTGCGGCGGCTTCAGCAGGTCCGGCAGTTCCACGCCGCCGACGAAGCCCGGCACCTCCTCGCCCGCACCGAACGGGCTGCTGTCCACCCGCCACCAGTCGGGCTGGACGACGCTGTCCCCGAGCTCGTGCCCGGCGGCCAGGTGCGGCGGGGCCGGGCCTTCGGAAGGCGCCGGGTGCGGCTCTTCGGCGGGCCGGGCCGGGCGGGGCCGCGGGACGACGCGCCGCAGCACCCCCTTCGCGCGCTCCTCCGGCTCGGCGTCGCGCTGCACCGGGACGGGAGGGGGAACGGGGGCGGCGCTCCGCGGCGCACCGCCGGTGCCTTCCGCTGCCGCCGCCACGACCTCGTCGGGGCTGCCCAGGCGGGTCAGGATGCGGCGGACGGCGGCGGGCGAGTCGACGGTGGCCTTCGCGCGGCTCCGGTCGATCTCGCCCCGCAGGTCGGCGACCAGGCGCATCCGGGTGGCCGACGGCAGCTGCCGCTGCTGGGCCACGTCGCCGACGCGGCTCAGATACTCGTAAACGACCTGGTCGCTCTCAATCCCCACGAAGTCCCCTCCGGGGCGGGTGCGTTGGCTGACGCCGTCGGACGACGGTATCGCGAGTACCGGCGGGTCGGCCAAAAGGCCCGTCCCGCGATCGGGGCCGAGGTGGCGCGCAGTCGGCCCGGCCGCCGGAGGCGACCCGCTACCGTTGGCCGGATGAGCACCGAGGACAGGCCTCCGGCCCCCCGCTCCCTCGCGGAAGCGCTCCGCGCGCGGGGCGATGCCGCGCTGGGCGCGCTTCTGCGCAGCCGCCCGGATCTCATCACGCCCGTGCCGACCGACCTCACGCAGCTCGCGACCCGGGCCGGCACCCGTGCCTCGGTCGTGCGCGCCCTGGAGCGGCTGGACCGGTTCGCGCTGCAGACGGCGGAGGCGCTGGCCGTGGCGGCGGACCCGGCGGCCTACGACGAACTGCTCGGGCTCATGGCCGGGGACGACGCCGACCCGGCCGTCGTCGCCGCCCTGCCGCACGCCCTGGACGTCCTGCGCGAGCAGGCGCTGGTCTGGGGCGGGGACGACCGGCTGCGGCTGGTCCGTACGGCGCGTGAACTGCTGGCACCCGCGCCGCAGCACCCCTCGCCGACCGGTCTCGGCCCCACCGTCCAGGAGGCCACCGCCGGGATGTCCCCGGGGCGGATCCAGGAGATCGTCACGGCCGCCGGGCTGGCCTCGACCCATGACTCGGTCTCCGCGGTGACCGCCCTCACCGGCCTGTTCACGGACCGGGCCCGCATGACGGCGTTGCTCGCCGACGCCCCGGCCGACTCCCTGGACGTGCTGGAACGCCTGGTGTGGGGGCCGCCGTACGGGCAGGTCACCCCGGACCCGGCGGCGCGGCTGCGCTGGCTGCTGGACCGGGGGCTGCTGCTGCCGACGGCGCCGGGGACGGTCGTCCTGCCGCGCGAGGTCGCCCTGCACCTGCGGCGGGGTCTTGCGCACCGGACGCCGGAGCCTGTGCCGCCGGTGGTCGAGGCCGCCGCCGTACATCGTCCACAGGTTGTGGACAGTACGGCGGCCGGACAGGCGTACACCGCGCTGGCGACCGTCGAGGAGCTGCTGAAGGACTGGGACGAGGGCGGGCCCGCGGTGCTGCGGGCCGGCGGGCTGAGCGTGCGCGACCTGAAGCGGACCGCCGTCGCCCTCGACGTGCCCGAGCCGGTCGCCGCGTTCTGGGTGGAACTGGCCTACGCAGCGGGCCTGATCGCCTCGGACGGGGAGGCCGACGAGCGGTACGCGGCGACCCCGGCCTACGACGAGTGGCTGGAGGCGCCCGCCGCCGAGCGCTGGTCGCGACTGGCCACGGCATGGCTCGCGGCCACGAGGACGGCCGGTCTCGTGGGCGGGCGGGACGCGAAGGACCGTACGTTGTCGGCGCTCGGGCCGGGCCTGGACCGCTCGGCGGCGCCCGAGGTACGGCACCGGGTGCTGGCGCTGCTGGCCGGGCTCCCGGAGGGGGCCGCGCCGGACGCCGAGTCGGTGCTCGCCCGGCTGCGCTGGGAGCGCCCCCTGCGCGGCGCCCGGCTCGAGGACGACCCGCGTGCCCGCCTCGCCCAGTGGGCGTTGTCCGAGGCGGAGCTGCTGGGCGTCACCGGCCGGGGCGCCCTGTCGGCCCATGGCCGGGCCCTGCTGGGACCGGCGGCGGCCGTGAAGCACCCTGAGGCGGAGCCCTCCGGACCGGCCGGACCGGCAGGTCCGGGAGACAAGCTCCCCGTCCATCACCACCACCATCGCCCCGCCCCGGTCGCGCCCCTCTCCCCCGCCGAACAGGCCGTCGCCTCCGCCGCCGCGGCCCGGCTCCTCACGCCCCAGCTGCCCGAGCCGCTGGACCACATCCTGCTCCAGGCCGACCTGACGGCGGTGGCACCCGGGCCCCTGCGGCGCCCGCTCGCGGACATGCTCGGGGTGCTGGCGGACGTCGAGTCCAAGGGCGGTGCCACCGTCTACCGGTTCACGCCCGGCTCGGTGCGGCGCGCGCTGGACGCCGGGCAGGCCGCCTCCGACCTGCACGCCTTCCTCGCCGCCCACTCCCGCACGCCGGTGCCGCAGCCGCTCGCCTACCTGATCGACGACGTGGCCCGCCGGCACGGCCAGCTGCGCGTCGGCGCGGCCTCGGCGTATGTGCGCTGCGACGACGACGCGGTGCTGGGCGAGATCCTGGCCGACAAGCGGGCCGCGGGCCTGGGCCTGCGCCGGCTCGCCCCGACCGTGCTGGCCGCGCAGGCCGACCCCGCCGGGCTCCTCGAAGGGCTGCGGTCGATGGGGTTCGCGCCGGCCGCCGAGTCCGCCGAGGGCGATGTGCTGATCACCCGCGCCCTCGCCCACCGCACCCCGCCCCGTACGGCGCCCGAGCCGGTGCCGGACGGCCCGCCGGTCCCCGACGACGTCCTCCTCGCGGCGGCGCTGCGCGCCATCCGGGCCGGCGACCTCGCCTCCACCACCCCGCGCAAGCCCGGCGCCGCTCCGGCGGTCAACGGCGAGCTGCCCCGCACCGGTTCCGCCGAGACCCTCGCCACCATGCAGGCCGCCGTCCTGACCGGCGAGGCCCTGTGGATCGGCTACGTCAACGCCGAGGGCACCGCCAGCCAGCGGGTCATCGCTCCCATCCGCGTCGAGGGCGGCTTCGTCACGGCGTACGACCACACGGCGGACGAGGTCCGTACCTATCCGCTGCACCGGATCACCGGGGTCGCGGAGCTGGCGGACGACTCCGGCTGACCCCTCCCGGGCAGGGGCGCTTCTCACCCGTTCGGGTGCACGCCGCCGTTCATGCACGCCACGCCGGGGATGTCCCACCCTTGGGCGACCTTGCCGGGCGTGCCGCATCACGCGCTGTGCCCGGGGGCAGCCACCGGGTGTTCCTGTGAGCACCGTCGAAAGGAAGTCCCCAGCATGCGCGCTGTCCGTCGAGTCACCGCCGTCCTGGCCACCGCCGCCCTGATGATGTTCGGTGGTCTCGCCACCCCGGCCGCGGCGGTGGGCATCGATGTCGCCGGCCTTGTCATCGAGACGCCGCAGATCTGATCCGCCTCCGCGCACCCGTCGGGGCCGGCCCCGCGATCCGGGCCGGCCCGCGGTGCGGTGTCCCTCACCGCTCAGCTCGTGAAAGGCCCTGCCGCCATGCGTGAAAAGCTTCCCGCCGTCGTACTCTCCGCCGCCGCCCTCGTGGCCGTGCTCGCGCCCTCGGCCGCGGCGGCCCCGCCCGCGCTGCCGCTGCCCATCCCGGCAGCCCACGCCGAATCCCTGGTGGGCGAAGGTGTCTCCGTCGAGGGCCCGCTGGTCAACACCATCAGTCTGTCCAGGCCGCGGTAGCCCGGCGCGTCCGGTAACTGTCGCCCTCCAGGCGCACCACCTCGGCGTGATGGGCGAGGCGGTCCACCATCGCGGGTGCGGAGGCACCGAAGACCTCGTCCCAGCGGCCGAGCGCGCGGTCGCTGGTCACGATCAGCGAGCCACGCTCGTAGCGGTGCGCGACCAGCTGGAAGAACAGGGCGGCGGTGGCCCCGTCGAAGGGCGTGTAGCCGATCTCGTCGACGATCAAGAGGGGGTGTTCGTCGAGGGCGGCCAGCTCCGCGTCGAGCCGGCCGGCGGCCCGGGCGTCGGACAGCCGGGCGGCCCACTCGGCGGCGGTCGCGAACAGCACCCGGTGCCCGGCCTGGCAGGCCCGCACGCCCAAGGCGACCGCCAGGTGCGTCTTGCCGGTGCCGGTCGGGCCGACGAAGACCACGTTGCGCCGGGCGGCGACGAAGTCGGCCTTGCCGAGCCGCGCCACGGTCTCCCGGTCGAAGCCCCGGGGGTGCTGCTGGTCGAAGTCCTCCAGCAGCTTGCGGGCCGGGAAGCCGGCCGCGCGGATCCGGGCCTCGGCGTCGGCGTCCTGTTCCGGCACGGTCACCGGCTCCGGCTCCGGCTCCGGCTCCGGCTGCCGGGGCGAGGGCAGCGTGACCGCCAGGGTCTCCTGGCCCGGCTGCGGGAACACGGCCTGCGGGTGCCCGGCCGGCGCACGGTCGGCGTGTCCGCGATCAGCGTGGCCGCGATCGACGTGGCCGCGATCGACGTGGCCGCGGTCGCTCTGCGCGGCCATCGGGCCCGACATGTACGCGAGGATCGCCGCCGAGGCGATGAACGCCATGTGGATCACCGTCCCCCACAGCAGGGCGTGGTGGGAGGTGTGGTGGACGTCCACGAACATCTGGAGCAGATGCACGGAGGAGATGCCCACGATCGCGGTGGCGAGCTTGACCTTCAGTACGTTGGAGTTGACGTGCGAGAGCCATTCCGGCTGGTCGCGGTGGCCCTGGAGGCCGATGCGCGAGACGAAGGTCTCGTAGCCGCCGACGATCACCATGATCAGCAGATTGGCGATCATGACGACGTCGACGAGCTTGAGCACGGCGAGCATCACGTACGTCTCGGTGGCGTGCCCGCTCACGCACATGAGGATTAAGGTCCAGAGTTCCTTGAAGAACTTGTAGACGTAGACGCCCTGCGCGGCCACCAGCCCGAAGTACAGCGGGGCCTGGAGCCAGCGGGTGGCGAACAGGGCGTATCCGAGCGTGGTCGTCGGCGTATTCTGCACGGTTCGCCATTCTTCGGGGACACCGTGGAAAAACTGAATTCACACCACACGTTGGGATGAAAAGGCATTCTGTAGGACCGGCGTCGTTCCAGCAGCGCAGATCACACCCTCGGGCGGCATCGATCAGGCACACTGGACGTTTGGCCGCAGAAAGGGTGCCGCGTGTGAATGGTCCGCTGATCGTCCAGTCCGACAAGACCCTGCTCCTGGAAGTCGACCACGAGCGGGCCGATGACTGCCGTCGTGTCATCGCCCCCTTCGCGGAGCTGGAGCGGGCGCCCGAGCACATCCACACCTACCGGGTGACCCCGCTCGGCCTGTGGAACGCGCGCGCGGCGGGCCATGACGCCGAGCAGGTCGTGGACGCGCTGGTGGAGTACAGCCGCTACCCGGTGCCGCACGCGCTGCTCGTCGACATCGCCGAGACGATGGACCGCTACGGCCGGCTCACCCTGTCCAAGCACCCGGCGCACGGCCTGGTCCTGACGACCACCGACCGGCCGGTGCTGGAGGAGATCCTGCGGTCGAAGCGGATCACGCCGCTGGTCGGCGCGCGGATCGACCCGGACACCGTCGCCGTGCACCCCTCCGAGCGCGGGCAGATCAAGCAGACCCTGCTGAAGCTGGGCTGGCCGGCCGAGGACCTCGCCGGGTACGTCGACGGCGAGGCGCACCCGATCGAGCTGGCCGAGGACGGCTGGGCGCTCCGGCCGTACCAGAAGCAGGCCGTCGAGAACTTCTGGCACGGCGGGTCGGGCGTCGTCGTCCTGCCCTGTGGTGCCGGGAAGACGCTGGTCGGGGCCGGTTCGATGGCGCAGGCGAAGTCGACGACGCTGATCCTCGTCACGAACACGGTCTCCGCGCGGCAGTGGAAGCACGAGCTGGTGAAGCGGACGTCGCTCACCGAGGACGAGATCGGCGAGTACAGCGGGACGAAGAAGGAGATCCGGCCCGTCACGATCGCCACGTACCAGGTGCTGACGACCAAGCGGAAGGGCGTCTATCCGCACCTGGAGCTGTTCGACTCGCGGGACTGGGGCCTGGTCGTCTACGACGAGGTGCATCTGCTGCCGGCGCCGGTCTTCAAGTTCACGGCGGATCTGCAGGCGCGGCGGCGGCTCGGCCTGACGGCCACCCTGGTCCGTGAGGACGGCCGCGAGTCGGACGTGTTCTCCCTGATCGGGCCCAAGCGGTTCGACGCTCCGTGGAAGGAGATCGAGGCGCAGGGCTACATCGCGCCCGCCGACTGCGTCGAGGTCCGGGTCAATCTGACGGACTCCGAGCGGCTCGCGTACGCCACGGCCGAGACCGAGGAGAAGTACCGCTTCTGCGCCACGACGGCGACCAAGCGGAAGGTCACGGAGGCGATCGTCCGCCGCTTCGCCGGGCAGCAGATCCTGGTGATCGGCCAGTACATCGACCAGCTCGACGAGCTGGGTGAGCACCTCGGGGCGCCCGTGATCAAGGGCGAGACGTCGAACGCGCAGCGCGAGAAGCTCTTCGACGCCTTCCGCGAGGGCGAGATCAGCGTGCTGGTGGTCTCCAAGGTCGCGAACTTCTCGATCGACCTGCCGGAGGCGACGGTCGCGATCCAGGTGTCGGGCACCTTCGGCTCCCGCCAGGAGGAGGCCCAGCGCCTCGGCCGAGTGCTGCGCCCCAAGTCGGACGGCCACCAGGCCCACTTCTACTCCGTGGTCGCCCGGGACACCATCGACCAGGACTTCGCGGCCCACCGTCAGCGCTTCCTGGCGGAGCAGGGGTACGCGTACCGGATCGTGGACGCGGACGAACTGCTCGCCGAGAGCTGAGAACGGCGGTCCGCCGGCTCACTTGTGGCGGACCACGCCGACCTCCTCGCCGTACTGTCCGAGGATGATCACGTCGAAGGCGGCGCCCGCGAAGACCTTGACGGCACGCAGGGCGTCGCCGAGGCGGTGGCGGTGGCTGCCGGTCACGGCGGTGGCACCCGGCGGCCGGCCCGGTGCGGGGGCAGGAGAGAGGGTTGCTGCGCTCATGTCTCCATGGTGCGGTTTCGCCCGTAAAGCCCGCGTCGGTCTCGGGGCCGAACCTGCGTACTCCGCTCGTACGCCTGCGGACCGACTCCTGCCCCTCAGGAAGGAGGGCCTCGTCCCCTAGGGGATGAGAAACAGGGGCGGGAAAAACCGTTGGCGGTCGCCTCCCCCGCTCCTCTAGGATCTCCGCTCTTGCCCGCCTCCCTCACGGAGCGCAGCCGACCGGACGGAAACCGGCCGGCATCTCACCGCCATCTCTTCAGCAGGTCCTCCGGAGGCACCCCCTTGTCCACGCCCGTCGACGACCCGCTCTCCCGTGAGCGCTCCCACCTCACCGCGTCCCGTTCCGCGCTGCGTGCCATGCGCGAGGACGTCGAGGCCCTCGACATCACCGACGTCACCGCGAACTGGGTCAACGCCGAGGTGCTGGCCCACCAGATCGGGGAGCGCATCAAGGCCCTGGCCGACCTCAGCGACACCCCGCTGTTCTTCGGCCGGCTCGACTATCTGCACACCCCGGGCGCCGAGCAGGCCGAAGGGGCGGACGGGGAGCGCTTCTACATCGGGCGGCGGCATGTACACGACGCCGACGGCGACCCGATGGTGATCGACTGGCGCGCACCGGTCTCGCAGCCGTTCTACCGGGCCACCAAGAAGGACCCGCAGGACATCGCGCTGCGCCGCCGCTTCGGCTACACGGGCGGCGACCTCACGGCGTACGAGGACGAGCACCTCTCGGACCCGGCCGAGGCGGCGAAGACCAGCAGACTGCTCCAGCAGGAGATCGAGCGTCCGCGTGTCGGCCCGATGCGGGACATCGTCGCGACGATCCAGCCCGAGCAGGACGAGATCGTGCGCTCCGGGCTCTCCGGCTCGGTGTGCGTGCAGGGCGGCCCGGGCACCGGGAAGACCGCCGTCGGCCTGCACCGGGTCGCCTACCTCCTCTACGCCCATCGCGAGCGCCTCGCCCGCACCGGCACCCTGGTCATCGGACCCAACCGGTCCTTCCTGCACTACATCGAGCAGGTCCTGCCCGCGCTGGGCGAGTTGTCCGTCCAGCAGGCCACCGTCGAGGACCTGGTGGCGCACGTCGAGATCAGGGGGACGGACGAGGCGACGGCCGCCGTCGTCAAGGGCGACGCCCGCATGGCGCGGGTACTGCGCAGGGCCCTCTACGCACACGTCACCCTGCCCACCGAGCCGGTCGTGGTCGTACGCGGCTCCCGCCGGTGGCGTGTCGCGCAGTACGAACTGGAGGACATCGTCCGCGAGTTGCTCGCCCGCGACATCCGCTACGGTGCCGCCCGCGAGGCCCTGCCGCAGCGCATCGCGCACGCCGTGCTGGTGCAGATGGAGCGCTCGGGCGAGGCGCCGGACGACCGGGTGCAGGACGCGGTGGCCCGCAACAGCGCGGTCAAGGCGGCCGTGAAGACGGTGTGGCCCGCCGTCGATCCGGCGAAGCTGGTGCTGCGCCTGCTGTCGGACGCGGACTTCCTCGCCGAACACGCGGCGGGGATCCTCGACGAGGAGGAGCAGAAGGCGATCCTGTGGGCGCGACCGGCGCGCAGCGTCAAGTCGGCCAAGTGGGCAGCGGCCGACGCCGTCCTCATCGACGAGGCCACCGACCTGATCCAGCGCACGCACTCCCTCGGGCATGTCGTCCTCGACGAGGCGCAGGACCTCTCCCCCATGCAGTACCGGGCGGTCGGCCGCCGCTGCACCACCGGCAGCGCGACCGTCCTCGGCGACCTGGCGCAGGGCACCACGCCCTGGGCGACCCGCGACTGGCAGGAGGCGCTGACCCACCTGGGCAAACAGGACGCGGTGGTGGAGGAGCTGACGGCGGGTTTCCGCGTGCCGACGGACGTCATCACCTACGCCTCCCGGCTGCTGCCGCACATCGCCCCGGGTCTCACCCCGGTCGTGTCGATCCGCGAGAACCCGGGGCACTTCGAGGTCCGGGCGGCCCCCGCGACCGCCGACGTGGTCGAGGCCTGCCGCGAACTGCTGCGCAACGAGGGCTCGACGGGCCTGATCGCGGCGGACGCCCGGATCCCGGAACTGGCACGGGCCCTGACGGAGGTCGGGATCCCCTACCTCGGCCCGGGTGAGGAGACGACCAGGGAGACCCGCCTGACCCTGGTCCCGGCCTCGCTCGCGAAGGGTCTGGAGTACGACTACGTCGTCCTGGACGAACCGCGGGCCGTGGTCGACGGCGAGCCGGACGAACGGACGGGGCTGCGGCGCCTGTACGTGGCGCTGACGCGAGCGGTGTCGGGTCTGATCGTCACGCACGCGGCGCCGCTGCCACCACAACTGGCGTGACCGCTCAGGTCGCGACGTAGCCCCCGTCGGCGGCGAGCACCGCGCCGGTGATGTAACTGGCCTTGTCGGAGGCCAGGAACACCACGGCCTCGGCGATCTCCTCGGGCTCGCCGGCGCGGGTGAGCGGGGTGTTCCGGCTGAACTCCTCGAACATCTCGCCCACCGTCTCGACGGCCATGTCGGTGCGGATCGGTCCGGGCGCCACGGAGTTGACGCGGACGCCCGCCGCGCCGAACTCGACGGCCCATGACCGGGTCAGCGCGTCCATCGCGGCCTTGGAGGCGTTGTAGACGGAGCCGACCGGGGTGCCGACCTGCCCGGCGACCGACGAGACGTTGACGATCGCACCCTTCTTCCTGGCGACCATGGCCGGCACGAGCGCGGCCGTCAGGAAGTAGGTCGCACGGACATTGACGTCGAACACCTGCTGGTAGCTGTCGAGCGGCTGCTCGAGGGTCGTCGAGAACGGGAAGATGCCCGCGTTGTTCACGAGCACGTCCACGTCGCCGACCTCCTCGGCGAGCCGCCGGACGTCGTCGAGGTTGGCGACGTCCGCGACGACGAAGTGGCCCGTGCCGCCCGCCCGCTCGATCAGCTCGACGGTCTCCTTGCCGAGTTCGGCCCTGCGCCCGGTCACGTAGACGGTGGCTCCCGCCTCCGCGAGCTTGACCGCGATCGCGCGGCCGATGCCCGATGTGGCGCCGGTGACGAGTGCCTTCTTGTCCTGAAGTTCCTTGGTTGTCATGTCTGCCAACTTGGCCGCGCCAGATCGTCAGCGCATAATTTCCGCATATACGGCCTGGTCAGGCCGCGCCGGGCCGCGCGAGGAAGCCGCCGCGCGCAGCCCGAAGCAGAGGCGCACGAACCGCGGCAGCCGATAGCGGCCGAGTACGAGCGGCTCGATCAGGTGCACGCCCACGAGCGACTCCAGCACCAGCTCGATCTCGCCGGCGTCCACCCCGGACATCTCGGCCGCCTTCTGACTGTCGATCACCTCGGCGTCCTGGCGCGCGAGGCACCTGAGCAGGTGCCGTTCCGGATCGCTCAGCTGCTTCTCGGCCGCGATCAACGGGGCCATCATCGCGGCGCAGTCGGACGGGATCACGTCGCTGAGCCTGCTGTCCCGCTCCATCTGCCGCAAGGCCATCTCGATCGTCCAGTGAGGACGCGCGCTGAGCTTGCCGCCGATCACCCTGATCGGGTGCGGCAGTCGCGAAAGGCGTTCCAGCAGCACCTCGGCCTGCTCGGGTTCCGCGTCCGCGCGTGCCGGGCCCAAGGCCTTGCGCAGGAACTCCCGCGACTCTCGCTCGGTCAGCCCGGCGATCTTCAGCCAGGTCACCCCCGGCAGCTCGTGCAACCGGCGGACACTCGTGAGGATCATCGCCGAGCCGGGCGTGGCGAGATCGCGCACGGCCGCCGCGTCCTGCACGTCGTCGACCACGATCAGGAACCGCTTGCCGCGCGCCTTCTCCCGCCACAGCGCGGCCTTGTCGCCGACGGGGTTCTCCACGCCGACCGCGCGCAACAGCTCGCCCGCGACGTCCCTGCCCCTGACGAAGATCTGCCCGTCGGGGAAGCGTCCTTTGACGAGGTGGCCGATCCGGGTGGCCAGGGCGGTCTTGCCGCTGCCCCGCATACCGGTAATGCCCACGGTGCCCGGCAACGTTCTCAGAGCTTGCGCGATCTCCTCGGTGCGGCCGGTGAAGTCGATCAGGTCCGGCACCAGCTGCTCCGGCCTGCGCGGCAGGGTGAGGTCGCCGTTGAGGATCTGCGCGTGGACCTCGCGCAGCTCCGGCCCTGGTTCGAGGCCGAACTCCTCGATGAGGAGTGCGCGCGCCTGGTGGAAGTGGTCGAGCGCTTCGCCCTGCCTGCCCTCCAGGTAGAGCGCCCGCATCAGCAGGGCGCGCGGTCGTTCCCTGAGCGGGAAGGCGGCGACGTGTTTCTGCAGCTCCAGCACGTCGAGCTCGCGTTCGAGCCAGTCCTCCCGCGCCTTGATCCGGTGGTTGGCGAGCCGCACCCGCTGCGCGTCGAAGTAGGCACTCCGGAGGCCTTCCAAGGGTTCGCCGCGGCAGTCGTCGACGATCTCCGCGCGGACCGTGTACCCGCCGTCCCTCGACTTCAGGTTCAGCTCCGGAAGCGTCTTGCGGATCTTGTACACGTACGTCCGCAGTGCCATCACCGCGCTCGGCGTCGGGTCGTCCCAGACCATGCCGATCAACTGGTCGTTGCTCAGCCGGATGCCGTTGTTCAGCAGCAACGCCGCCAGCACTGCCCGCTGCTGACGCGGCCCCAGTTCGACCTCCTCTTCGTCGCGCCAGGCTCGTACCGGACCCATCAGTGAGAAGCGCAGGCTCATGCAACGGCACAACGCACGGGCACATGCCCTGCTTCCCCGTATCTCCCGAACGCTCGGCAGACACGGCCGGTCGACCGGGCTCGGTGAACGGGTCCGACGTCCGGGGTCACGCGGGGGTCATGCGGGGACGGCGTCCAGGGCGGTCCGCCACCGCGCGACGGCCTCCGCCGACACCGGCGCCTCCCAGCCCTCGGGCCGGGCCGCTCCGCCGATGTGGAAGCCGTCGACCCCGGCCGCCAGCAGCGTCGGGACATGGTCGAGCCGCAGCCCGCCGCCCACCAGCAGGTGCTGCTCGTACCCCGGCTCTCCTCGGCGGGCCGCCTCCGCGAGGAGCACGGGGAGTCCGTCGTCGACCCCGTCGGCCGATCCGGCGGTGAGGTACGTGTCGAGCCCGGGCATCCCGTCCAGCTGCTTGCGCAGGGCGTCCCGGTCGGCGGCCCGGTCGATCGCCCGGTGGAAGGTCCAGGGGCAGCCGTCCAGCACCGCGACGACCCGCTCCACCGCCGCCAGGTCCACGCCGCCGTCCGCGTCGAGGAACCCGAGCACGAACTCCTCGGCCCCGGCCTCCCGCAGCTCGCCCGCCACCCGGACCAGCCGGCCGGCGTCCCCCGCCGCGAAACCGTCCGCGAGCCGGAGCATCACCCGCAGCGAGAGGTCGACGGCCCGGCGGATCCCGGCGACGGTCCCGGCCGACGGGGTGAGCCCGTCGGCCGCCATGTCGGTGACCAGCTCGAGGCGGTCCGCGCCTCCCGCCTGGGCGGCGACCGCGTCCTCGACGCCGAGGGCGATCACCTCCAGGACTGCACGCTTGCTCATGGGGCCCCTTCGTCGGCATGGAATCGGCGTTCGGACGTCTGACGGCCACGACAGGTCTAGTCCAATCACAGCCTACGCTGCCCAGTTCCGCCCCCGCCCAAGCACCCGGGAGGCAGGCCTCACCCGAAGATGTTCAGCTCCTTCGCCTCCACCCCGGCCAGCTCGTACGCCGCCTCGCCGACCGGCCGCCCCGCGTACAGCCGTACGAGGGTCGGACCGTCCCCGATGAAACGCCCCGGGGGCCGCTCCCCGTCGCTCCCGCCCAGCCGCAGCGGCTCGTCCAGGTCGTCGAGGTCGGCGTGCAGCGGCACGTGCCCCCGCTCGTGGGTGAGCCGGGCGAGCAGCGCGAGCGCGTCCGGCAGCCCGGCCCCGCCGTACGCCCCCGGCTCCCCGAGGGCCTCGCGCACGTCCCCGGCGTGCACCCACTCCCCGAGCGCGAGAGCGTCCAGCTTCCCGCCCGCCTCGGCGATGCGGGGCCCGGCCTCGCTCATCCCCCGCTCCAGCTCGTCGACGACCCGGCCGTTGCTCCAGCCCTCGCGTTCGGCGATGTCCCGGTCGTTCGACTCGGGCGAGAACACGCCCTCCTCGAACCGGCCCTCCGCCACCCGCGTCAGGGCGGACGAGCAGTGCGCCAGCACGTCCCGCACCGTCCAGCCCGGACACGCGGCCACGGGTCGTGCGAAGTCCTCCTCGGCCCTGCCCCGCAGCAGCGGGATCAGCGCGTCACGTTCGATCGTGAGCAGCCGCCCGGGCTGCTCGGGGTCCCGTACGTCGTGCAGATCAGCAGGAGTCGTCATGCAACCCACGCTAGATCCCACCCCCGGGTCAGCGGGAGAATGACCCCATGGCCGATCCCGACGCCCTGCGCACCCGCTTCGCCCGCGCCCTGGAAGGAGCCCGTGGCCCGGCCGGCGGTCCCGACCCGGCACCGTACGCCGACAACCTGCTCACCCGCTGGCAGGAGCCCCAGCGCCGCTATCACACGGTCGCGCACCTCACGGCGGTCCTCGATCACATCGACGTACTGGAGCGGTACGCGCACGACCCGGACGTGGTGCGGCTGGCCGCCTGGTTCCACGACGCGGTCTACCTGCCCGACCGCTCCGAGAACGAGGAACGCTCCGCCCGCCTGGCCGAACGCGCCCTCGCGGAGGCCGGTGCCCCCGCCGCCAAGACCGCCGAGGTGGCCCGCCTGGTCCGCCTCACCGTCACCCACGACCCCGCCGACGACGACCTCGACGGCCAGGTCCTGTGCGACGCCGATCTGGCGATCCTCGCCTCGCCCCCGTCGGCGTACGCGGCCTACACCACGGCCGTCCGCGAGGAGTACCACTTCGTCCCGAACGACGCCTTCCGCACGGGCCGCGCCACGATCCTCCGCCAACTCCTCGCCCTGCCGAGGCTGTTCAGAACCCCCCACGGAACGAAGGAGTGGGAGGCGACGGCCCGCTACAACCTCACCGCCGAGCTGGAAATGCTGTCGCTCTCCCCCCGCCCTTCCTCGTAACCTCCCCAGCATGTGGACAACGGGCGCGGAGCAGGTGGAGCAGGCCGTCGAGGAGTGTGCGGTGCTGCTGGGGGGAGTCACCGGCCGGGACTGGGAGGGGACACCGGCCGGGCGGGTGACGTGGAGCTGCCGGGAGACGGCCGTGCACATCGCCGAGGATCTCATCGCGTACGCGGGGCAGTTGGCGGGGCGGGAGCCCGAGGGGTACACGCCGTTCGAGATCTCGCTGGAGGAGGGGACGGACAACGCGGGCGCGGTGCAAGTGATCAGGACGACGGGCGCCCTGTTCGCCGCCGCGATCCGGACGACGCCGAGGCAGGTGCGGGCCTTCCATCCGTATCCGTTCCGCAGCGCGAACCGTGAGGGGTTCGCGGCGATGGGCGTGGCCGAGGTGCTGCTGCACACGCACGACATCGCCGAGGGACTGGGCGTGGCGTACGAGGCGGACTCCGGGCTGTGCGACTTCGTCCTCAAGCGGATCTTTCCCCATGTCCAGCCCGGACCGACCCCCTGGCAGACCCTGTTGTGGGCCACCGGACGGGGTGAGCTGCCGGGGCGGGCGCCCGTCACCGAGTGGCGGTGGAACAACAACCTGGTGATCGGCACGGAACGGCTCTCCCTCGAGGGCGTCACCCCCGCGGTGGCCAACGACCTTGCCACGGTCGGTGACGGCGGCTGCTTCGAGTGGCTCGGAGGGAGCCCCGCCGAGGGCACCCGGGTCGGCGCCGGGCTGGTGTTCAAGCAGTACGAGGACGGGGTCCACCTGCCGGAGTGGGGCATGTACGTGCTGGTCCGCCGCGAGGACGACCAGGCGCTCGGCGCCATGGGGTTCCACGCCGTTCCCGACGAGGCGGGGCGGGTCGAGATCGGCTACGACCTGGTCGAAGCGGCCCGTGGGCACGGCTACGCCACCGAGGCCCTGCGCGCGCTGTCGGCGTGGGCCCTGGCCCGGGACGAGGTACGGACCGTGGTCGCCAACGTCGAGCGGGGCAACACGCCCTCGCGGAACGTCCTCACCCGCGCCGGATTCACGGCCGTCGCGGAGGACACCGACCAGGTGCGCTACGAGCTGGGTGAACCCGGCGAGCGGTAGAGGCCCTTGGGCCGCCGCAGCCCCGCCCCGTGCAGCAGCCGCACCACCTCGCGGCTGCTGACCTCCACGGCCCCGGCGCCCACCGCGTCCGCGTACCGCTGGGCGGGGATGTCGTAGTGGTCGCGTTCGAAGGCCCGCCGGGGCACGCCGAGGCGCTCGGCGAAAGTGTGCAGTTCGTCGAAGGAGACGTCGCTGATCAGGTGGGACCACATGCGGCCGTGCCCTGGCCAGGCCGGCGGGTCGATGTAGATCGTCACCAGCGCCTCACTCGGACGCCGCCGGGCCGATGGCCTCGCTGAGCGACCCCACCGCCGCGACCTTCACGCCCGCCTCGCCGCACACCCACTGCGGGTCGGGCCCCAGCACCGGTTCCACGTCCAGCGCGTGCGGGTCACCGGTGCCGCACACCGGGCACAACGGCCAGCGGCCGTACCGCTCCAGCAGGGCGTCCTGGACGTCCTGCGCGACCAGACCGGCCACGTACGGCGCGCCCTCCGGCCACTGCTCGACCCACCACCGCCGCTGCGTGACGGACTCCTCGACCAGGGACACGACGTCCGCCTCGGCGACACGTCCCGCGACGAGGTCGGCCAGTACCAGGGCACGCGCGGCGTGCAGCGTCTGCTCCAAGGGGGTGATGGGCTCCATGCCCCCCATTGTGCGCACTCTTGACCCGGCACCGAGCCGAAAATATCTTTCATGTGTGACCCGTAGAGTGAAGGAAATTTTCGCCGGTGAGAACGGCGGCACGGCCGGCACCGGTGGCACGGGCGGCCCGAGTGCCATGGTCGGCACCCTCGGCACCCCGCCCGCCCCCGCCGCCCTCGCGGCCAAAGTCCGCACGCTGGCCCCGTCGATGACGCGTTCCATGCAGCGCGTCGCCGAGGCCGTGGCGGGCGACCCGGCCGGCTGCGCGGCCCTCACGGTCACCGGCCTCGCCGAGCTCACCGGCACCAGCGAGGCGACCGTCGTACGCACCGCCCGTCTGCTCGGCTATCCGGGTTACCGGGACCTGCGCCTCGCCCTCGCCGGCCTCGCAGCCCAGCAGCAGTCCGGCCGGGCCCCGGCCATCACGACGGACATCGCGGTGGACGACCCGATCGCCGACGTGGTCGCCAAGCTCGCCTACGACGAACAGCAGACCCTCGCCGACACCGCCGCCGGCCTCGACACCGTCCAGCTCGGCGCCGCCGTCTCCGCGCTGGTCGCGGCCCGCCGCACCGATGTGTACGGCGTCGGGGCGTCCGGCCTGGTCGCCCAGGACCTCACCCAGAAGCTGCTGCGCATAGGGCTGATGGCCCACGCCCACAGCGACCCGCATCTGGCCGTGACGAACGCGGTGCAACTGCGGGCCGGTGACGTGGCGATCGCCATCACGCACTCGGGGTCGACCGGGGACGTCATAGAGCCGCTGCGGGTCGCCTTCGAGCGCGGCGCCACGACCGTGGCGATCACCGGCCGTCCCGACGGCCCGGTCACGCAGTACGCCGACCACATCCTCACCACGTCCACCGCGCGGGAGAGCGAACTGCGCCCGGCGGCGATGTCGTCGCGGACCGGCCAGCTCCTTGTGGTGGACTGCCTGTTCGTAGGGGTGGCGCAGCGGACGTACGAGACGGCGGCACCGGCGCTCTCGGCGTCGTACGAGGCACTGGCCCACCGGCACCGCCCCTGAACCGCACCGACACAGACACGGGAAGCACGGAAAGAGCCGTCATGACCTCCACCTCCGACCCCCGGCACCTCAGAACCGAGCTGGAGTCCCTGACCACCGAGGCCTTCCGGCCGGAGCTCGCGGACATCGACCGGCTGCCCACCCTGGACATCGCGCGGCTGATGAACGGCGAGGACGCCACCGTGGCCGGGGCGGTCGCGGCGCGGCTGGAGCAGATCGCCGCCGCGATCGACGCCGTGGCGGAGCGGATGGCCCGGGGCGGCCGCCTCGTCTACGCGGGCGCCGGCACGGCGGGCCGGCTGGGTGTCCTGGACGCCTCCGAGTGCCCGCCCACGTTCAACACCGACCCGTCCCGGGTCGTCGGCCTGATCGCGGGCGGCCCCGAGGCCATGGTCACCTCGGTCGAGGGCGCGGAGGACTCCCGGGAGCTGGCCCGGACGGATTTGGAGCCCCTCCGCCTGACCTCGGACGACACGGTGGTCGGCATCTCCGCCTCCGGCCGCACGCCGTACGCGATCGGCGCGGTCGAGTACGCCCGCACCCGGGGCTCCCTCACCGTCGGTCTCGCCTGCAACCCCGGCAGCCCGCTCGGGGCCGCCGCCGACCACCGCATCGAGATCGTCGTGGGCCCCGAACTCCTCACCGGCTCCACCCGCCTGAAGGCCGGCACGGCACAGAAGCTCGTCCTCAACATGCTCTCGACGATCACGATGATCCGGCTGGGCAAGACGTACGGGAACCTGATGGTCGACGTCCGCGCGTCGAACGACAAACTCCGCGCCCGCTCCCACCGCATCGTCGCCCTCGCCACCGGCGCCGGCGACGAGGAGATCGAGCAGGCCCTGAAGGCCACCGACGGCGAGGTCAAGAACGCCGTGCTGACGATCCTGGCCGACGTGGACGGCCCGACGGCGGCCCGACTGCTGGAGGAGTCCGGCGGGCATCTGCGGGCGGCGCTGGACGCGCGCTAGGTGCCGTTGGGGACGGTTGGTGAGGGGCGATTGTCCGTCCCCGGTGCTTTCATGGGGGCATGAGCAGCAGAAGCGTCGTCGTGGAGCGGCGGATCGCCGCCGGGCAGGGCGCCGTGTGGGAGGCGCTGACGGACCTCGGAGGTATGGAGCGCGCGCTCAGCGGGGTCACACGGATCGAGGTCCTCACCGAGGGCGGTTTCGGGGTCGGCACGCGGTGGCGGGAGACACGGCGGATGTTCGGCAAAGAGGCCACCGAGGAGATGTGGGTGACCGCTTGCGAGGCGCCCGGGCGCTATGTGGTGGAGGCCGACTCGCAGGGCACCCATTACATCTCGGAGTGGCAGCTGCGGGCAGATGGTCCGTCGGCGACCACGGTGCGGATGACGTTCGACGCGGAGCCGGGCGGCGGTGCCCGGGGGCTCCTCGCCAAGCTTCTGGGCGGTGTGGGGGCGCGGGCCGTGCGGAAGGCCATCGCGAAGGATCTCGACGACGTCGCCTCGGCGGTGGAGGGGCGCAACGGCTGAGTCGACGCACCTCACCTCGACTTCGGCTCCCGGTTGACCTGCCTCACCCGCGCCCGCAGTGTCTCCCTCGCGGGCAGCGACCGCAGTACGTCGGTCAGATGCTCGGCCGTCCGTACGTTGCACCGGCCGAGATCGACGAGGGCGAACGGCTCGTCGCTCGCGGCGGTGACCGGATCGACGCACAGGGACGGCAGTACGACACCGACTCCCTTGAGCGCGTCCCGCAGCGACTCCACGATCTCTTCGGTCGAGCGCACGTTCTCCTACCTCCACGCTGAGTTTGTGATTCACCACACAGCGTGTCCGACGCGCCTCTAGCCTGGCCAGACACGGCGGTCCAACAACCCGATCTGTACGACAGGGAGTTGCCCATGCCCGGATCCAGGGACCTCGACCCGTCCTCCTCCCCTCGGGCCCTCCTGGGCGCCGAACTCCGCCATGCCCGCGAGAAGGCCGGCCTGAGCCAGGAGGAACTGGGGCAGCGGCTGTTCGTGAGCGGGTCGTTCATCGGGCAGCTGGAGGCGGGGACGCGGAGGTTGCAGCGGGAGTACGCGCGGTTGCTGGATGAGGCGTTGGGGACGGAGGACTTCTTTCAGCGGAACTGTGGGGCGGCGGCGAAGTCGAAGTATCCGGAGCACTTCGCGGAGGCGGCGGAGGCGGAGGCCCGGGCTACGGCCATCAGGGAGTACGCGTCGATGCTGATTCCCGGCCTGCTCCAGACCCCCGCCTACGCCCGGGCGGTGTGCCGCGCATATCAGCCGACGGCACCGGACGAGGAGATCGAGAAGAGAGTGGCTGCTCGCGTGGAGCGGACCCACATCCTCGACGATCCAACAAAGCCGTTGTTGTGGGCGGTGATTGACGAGTCTGCGCTACGTCGCGTGACAGGTGGGGCGCAGGTCATGGCAGAGACACTGCGCCACATCATCGACCTGGCCCGCCGAAGCCGGGCCATTGTGCAGGTGCTGCCGTTCGACGCGGGGGCGCACCCGGCCATGCAGGGGTGCGTCAAGCTGATGGACTTCGACGACGCCCCTCCATTGGCCTACCTGGAGGGCGTTGGCACTGGGCGGCTGGACGACGATCCCGCCACCGTCGCGGAGTACCGGTTCTACTACGACTTCCTCGCGGCCTCCGCACTGTCGCCGGAGAAGTCTCTAGCCCTGCTCGAAGCAATGGCCCAGGATTACACGCATGAGGAACATTCCTGACTCCGACCTGCACGCGGCCACTTGGTACAAGTCCAGCTACAGCGGCGGGAGCGGCGACAACTGCCTGGAAGCCACCCAGGCGTTCCCCGCCGTCATCCCCGTCCGCGACTCCAAGACCCCCGACGGCCCGAAGCTCGTGTTCCGGGCCACGGCCTGGGCGGCGTTCGTCGAGAACCTCAAGGACGGGACCGCCTGAGCTTCGGGATCCGAGCTTCGAGCCCTCTTAGTAAGGAACGGGTGGAGGGCCTCAACCCGCCCTCCCACCCGGCGAGTTGACGCGACGCGTTCGGCTTGCCACGGACAGTCATATGCCTCTACCGTTCCTGGACAAGTAACAGCCCCCGCCCGGTGCGCCAACACCTGCGGGGGCTTAACCATCAGATCGAAAGCAGCAGTCGATCCCATGGCTGAAGCCAACTTTAGTGCTGCCTCCCCGTCCGCGCACCCCATGGCGAACCCGGGCTACGGCAAACGCACCACCCCCGACCAACACCCCCGTACGAACGACGACTTCGCCCACCTCCCACCCCGCGAAGCCGCCATCGCCGCCTACCTGGACCGACTCCCCGACGGCGCCGACATCTCCGTAAAGACGCTGGCCAAACAGCTCCCGTACGGACAGTGCGCCCTCGGCACCGCCCTCAACCGCCTCCAGGGGGCAGGGCACCTGCGCCGAGGCAGGGAGTGCGTGACGGCCGAAGACGGCAGCTCCCGCTGGATCACTCGAACGTGGTTCACCCGCACCGCCCGGGACGACGACTGGTGGGCCGCCTTCACCCACGGCGACGCACCACAGCCGCAGGCGGCGCGCCCCACCCGATCCCGGGCCCACATCCTCCTCGCCGCCCTCGGCCGCACAGCCTCCGTCCTGTCCCTCTCCGAACGGGACTGCGCGACGCTCGCCCCACTCGTGGCGGACTGGTTCGCGCGAGGTGCCTCGGAGGACGACGTACTGCGGGCGCTCACCGCCGGCCTGCCGACGCCCGTCCACCACGCTGCCGCCCTGGTCCGCACCCGCCTGACCAGCAAACTCCCACCCCCACCCGCCCCGCGCCCGCCCCTGCGAGTGCTGGAGTGCGCGAACTGCGGCGCCCCGGGGCGTCCGGAAACCCTGCCAGGGGGCCGTTGCAGCGCCTGCCGGGGCGAACACGCCCCCGCACAACCCCCTGCAACCCTGTCCGCCCCCACGGTCCAAGCCCACGCGGCCGGTATCCGCGCCGCGATGTCCCAACGACTACAAGAGAAGGCACTCACATGACAGCTCCTACGGTCCGGCGCCACCAGCCCGGGGCACGATGGAGGGAAGGAGGCGAAGCCATGACCCGAGACACGACCGACCGCCCGCAGATGGATGTCGAGGACTTCGACGAACTCGTGAGCAGGGCTCCGAGGGAGATCCGGAACAGGCTGGAGTTCCTGGGCGGGCGACTGTGCATCCGGCACGGCCCGCTCGACGTGGACGAGTTCGAGGAGCTTGCCGCGGTAGCGCCCGAGACGGTGCGGCTTGAGTACATCAATGGAAAGGTAGAGGTCAAAGCTGTGCCGGACGGCAACCACCGCTCGATCTTCATGTGGCTGCTGCGTCAGTGCATGCAGCACCGGCCTGACCTGGACCTTGTGCCCGAGTCCGGCGTCAAGGCCGAGGCCTACCGCAAGGGCCGCGCTCGCACGGACGGAACTCTGGTGCCGGTGGACCACTTCCGAGGCGATGGCGAGTGGTCGGACCCCGACGGGTCCCTGATGGCCGTGGAGATCACCTCCCACGACCGCGACACCGACCAACGCGACCGCATCGACAAGCCCGTCGGCTACGCGGCGGCCGAGATCCCCGTCTACCTCCTCATCGACCGCGACAACAACACACTCACCGTCCACAGCGAACCGAAAGACGGCCGCTACCAGCAGATCTCCCGACACCCCTGGGGCGCCACCATCGAGCTCCCCACCCCCGTGAACATCACCCTGGACACCGAGAAGCTCAAGGACTACGCCGACTGAGGACAATAGGCGTATGAACCACGCCCAGCTCACCGCCCTAGGCCGTGCCCTCCGAGTCCTCGGCGAACACGGCGAGGCCCTCACCTCCGACACCCCGGACGCCAAGCTGCACGAGGTCAAGGCGGATCTGCGGCGGGCCCTGGACCTGCTGGACGAGAGCGTCGCGGGCGCCGCGCCCAGCACGCGCTGCGCCGAGCATCCGAACGGCCCGGTCGACGAGAACGCCCCCGACCTGTGCCTGCTGTGCGAGACCCGCCGCCGCACCGCCCGCCGGAACGAGTACAACGGCCCGGCCCCGCAGCAGCCACAGACCGAGCCCGTCCAGTCCCGCTACGGCGTGAGCGGCGACCGCCCCCAGCCCCAGCAGCGCTGGCTGCCGGAGCTGTGGAACGGCCAGACCTGGCAACTGTGCGGCACCCCGCGCCGGGATCGCCGCGAGGCCGAGCTGTTCATCAACGCCCAGCGCCGCGCACCCCGGGCCGCCATGGCGTACCGCCTGGTGCACGAGTTCACCGACTACGAGGTGCTGCGGGTGTGGGGGACGCCGGTCAAGGTCGACATCGAACCCATGGGCAACCTGTAGCTCACAGGAGGGGCAGGGCGGGGAAGCCGTAGCCCTCCCACAGACGCCGCGACGTCTCCTCCGGGTAGGCGCCGACCACCGGCTCCGCGTCCAGCACCTGCGCCAGCCGCCGCTCGTCGTCGTACGCCGGCCAGCCCGGGTCGCCCGACCTCGCGAAGGACGTCCAGGACGAGCGGAAACGGGACGACAGCGACAGGGTCTCCTCGGACGGCTCGGTGCCCGCGAAGAGCAGTGCCCCCAGGTCCGCCCCGTACGTGCCGAACAGCAGCGGGATGTCCAGGCCGTGGCAGGCGCCGAGCGCGCCGCCGTTGCCCGGGGCCGGGAAGGTCAGTTCGTAGACGTGGGCCGTGCCGCCGCCCGCGCGCTGCGCTTCGGCCAGGTGGAGGGAGGGCATGTTGAACAGCCAGTCCGTCTGGACGCGTTCGTAGAGCTCGCTCGGGGATGCGTCGGGGAACGCGGCGCGGTAGGCCTGTTCGCCGTCGGGTCCGGGGGCGAAGAGGCGGAGGGCGGCGCTCGCCTTCTCTTCGGTGATCTGCTGGCCCGCCATGGCGATGAAGAGGCGGAACTCGTCGCGGTTGTGGCCGACGAGGAGGTCGACGTCCTTCGCCGATCCGGCCGCCAGCGCCTGCCACGGGGTCGTCGGCAGGACCTCGCCGTCGACCACCGGGGAGAACGGGGTGACCGTGGGCGCCGCCTGGCCCCAGCGGTCGACGTACTGGAGCATCTTGGCGCCCAGCGTCTCGCCCGCCGACGTCAGTCGGTGCGGGGCGATCGTCGAGAGGTCGGCGACCGTGGGACGCAGCCCCATCTCGGCGGCCAGGGCGAGACCGATGTCCCGGGCCAGCGCGTCGGAGAAGAACGTCCCCGGCACGCTCTGCGCGATCGCCCGCCGGAACAGACCGGCCGCGCGCGGCATGGAGAGCAGCGAGGCCACAGAACCCGCGCCCGCCGACTCACCGAAGACCGTGACCTGGCCGGGGTCGCCGCCGAACGCCTCGATGTTGTCCCGCACCCACTCCAGCGCGGCCACCTGGTCGAGCAGACCGCGGTTGGCGGGCGCGCCCTCGACGAACGCGAAGCCCTCCATGCCCACCCGGTAGTTGAGGGACACGACCACGACGTCGCCGTCGGTGGCGATGTGCCGGGCGTCGTAGCCGGGGCTGCCGGAGTGGCCGAGCTTGTAGGCGCCGCCGTAGATCCACACCATGACGGGGCGGCGGGCGGCCGGGTCGGGTTCGGGGGTCCAGACGTTGACCGTGAGCCAGTCGTCGCCCTCGGGAAGGTTCAGCAGGCCGGGCCCGCCGAGGCTGCCGAGGTCCTGCGGGGGCGGCGGGCCGAAGGCGTGGGCGTCGCGTATGCCGTCCCAGGGCTGGGCGGGGCGCGGTGCCTGGAAGCGGGCCTCGCCCACCGGGGGCGCGGCGAAGGGGATGCCGCGGAAGACGGCGAGTCCCTCCTCCCTGCGGCCCCGGACCGCACCGGCGGTGGTGCGCACCACCGGCGCGGGCTCATCAGAGGGGCCGCCGTGCGGCGGGCGGGACTCGGTCGTCGTCATCTGGATCTCCTCACGGAATGCCGGTGCACAGGCGTTCGGCCAGTGTCCTTGACTGACGCAAGCAAATCCAGAGCCTCAGGTGACGAGGTCAGCTGAGGGTCTTCAGCGCCGCCGGGTCGTACGGGGCCGTGTCCTCGAAGCGGCCGTCCAGCACCTTGGCCGCCCACTGCGGGTCCTGGAGCAGAGCGCGGCCGACGGCGACCATGTCGAACTCGTCGCGCTCGAAGCGGTCCAGGAGGTTGTCGAGGTCGTTGACCTCGGCGCCCTCGCCCTGGAAGGACTTGAGGAAGTCGACGCCGTTCAGACCGACCGAGCCGACGGTGATGGTGGGCTTGCCGGTCAGCTTCTTGGTCCAGCCGGCCAGGTTGAGGTCGGAGTCCTCGAACTCGGGCACCCAGTAGCGGCGGGTGGAGGCGTGGAAGGCGTCGACACCGGCGGCGGCCAGCGGGGTCAGGATGGACTCCAGCTCCTCGGGCGTCTCGGCGAGGCGGGCGTCGTAGGCCTCCTGCTTCCACTGCGAGTAGCGGAAGATGACGGGGAAGTCGGCGGAGACGGTCTCGCGGACCGCCGCGACGATCTCCTCCGAGAGCTTGGCGCGGGCGACCCGGTCGCCGCCGTAGGCGTCGCTGCGGCGGTTGGTGCCCTCCCAGAGGAACTGGTCGAGCAGGTAGCCGTGGGCGCCGTGCAGTTCGACGCCGTCGAAGCCGATGCGCTCGGCGGCGGCCGCGGCCTCGGCGAACGCGCCGATGACGGCGTCGATGTCGGCCTGGGTCATGGCCTTGCCGGTGGGCTCCGAAGCACCGATGCGCAGGCCGGAGGGGCCGACGGCCGGGGCGTCCGCGAACGGCGGCTCACCCTGGTTGCGGACCATGCCGATGTGCCACAGCTGCGGGACGATCGTGCCGCCGGCGGCGTGCACCGCCTCGGCGACCTTCGCCCAGCCCGCGAGCTGCTCCTCGCCGTGGAACCGCGGCACGCGGTCGCTCTGCCCGGCCGAGTCGTGGCCGACGTAGGTGCCCTCGGTGACGATCAGGCCGACTCCGGCGGCGGCACGGCGGGAGTAGTACGAGACGACGTCGTCACCGGGGACTCCGCCCGGGGAGAACATGCGGGTCATCGGCGCCATGGCGATGCGGTTCGGGACGGTCAGGCCGTTGAGCGTGACGGGCCGGGACAGGATTTCAGCGGCGCGAGAGGCGGCGACGGTCACTCAGGGGCTCCTTCGGATACCGGACAGTATGTGCATACGCATAGGGCATGCGGTTCAACCATCCGGCCCACCCGCGCCATCCCGTCCGCGCTGTGACCCCGGACACGCCCGAGGGCGGCACCCCCTGCCCGGATACCCGGAACAGGAAGTGCCGCCCTCGGCGAGACCGTTGATCAACCCGGGGAAACCCCCAGGGGTCGATCAGAAGTCCATGTCACCGCCCGGCATGCCGCCACCGGCGGGCGCGGCGGCCTTCTCCGGCTTGTCGGCGATGACGGCCTCGGTGGTGAGGAACAGCGCGGCGATGGAGGCGGCGTTCTGCAGAGCGGAACGGGTCACCTTCGCCGGGTCGATGATGCCCTCGGCGATCATGTCGACGTACTCACCGGTCGCGGCGTTCAGGCCGTGGCCGACCTGGAGGTTGCGGACCTTCTCCACGACGACGCCGCCCTCGAGACCACCGTTGACGGCGATCTGCTTCAGCGGGGCCTCCAGCGCGAGCTTCACGGCGTTGGCGCCGGTCGCCTCGTCACCGTCGAGCTCCAGCTTCTCGAAGACCTGGGAGGCCTGCAGCAGGGCCACGCCACCACCGGCGACGATGCCCTCCTCGACGGCCGCCTTGGCGTTGCGCACGGCGTCCTCGATGCGGTGCTTGCGCTCCTTGAGCTCCACCTCGGTGGCGGCACCGGCCTTGATGACCGCGACACCGCCGGCGAGCTTCGCCAGGCGCTCCTGCAGCTTCTCGCGGTCGTAGTCCGAGTCGCTGTTCTCGATCTCGGCGCGGATCTGGTTGACGCGACCCTGGACCTGGTCGGCCGAGCCGGCACCGTCGACGATGGTGGTCTCGTCCTTGGTGATGACCACCTTGCGGGCCTTGCCCAGCAGGTCGAGCGTGGCGTTCTCCAGCTTGAGGCCGACCTCCTCGGAGATCACCTCGCCGCCGGTGAGGATGCCGATGTCCTGCAGCATCGCCTTGCGGCGGTCGCCGAAGCCCGGGGCCTTGACGGCGACGGACTTGAAGGTGCCGCGGATCTTGTTGACGACCAGGGTCGACAGGGCCTCGCCCTCGACGTCCTCGGCGATGATCAGCAGCGGCTTGCCCGACTGCATGACCTTCTCCAGGAGCGGGAGCAGGTCCTTGACGTTCGAGATCTTGGAGTTCGCGATCAGGATGTACGGGTCGTCGAGGACGGCCTCCATACGCTCCATGTCGGTCGCGAAGTACGCCGAGATGTAGCCCTTGTCGAAGCGCATACCCTCGGTGAGCTCCAGCTCCAGACCGAAGGTCTGGGACTCCTCGACGGTGATGACGCCTTCCTTGCCGACCTTGTCCATCGCCTCGGCGATGAGCTCGCCGATCTGGGTGTCGGCGGCGGAGATGGAGGCCGTGGAAGCGATCTGCTCCTTGGTCTCGACATCCTTCGCCTGCTCCAGCAGGGCGGCGGAGACGGCCTCGACGGCACGCTCGATGCCGCGCTTGAGGGCCATCGGGTTGGCGCCGGCGGCTACGTTGCGCAGGCCCTCCTTGACCAGGGCCTGGGCGAGGACGGTCGCGGTGGTCGTACCGTCACCGGCGACGTCGTCCGTCTTCTTGGCGACTTCCTTGACCAGCTCGGCGCCGATCTTCTCGTACGGGTCCTCGAGCTCGATCTCCTTGGCGATGGAGACACCATCGTTGGTGATCGTGGGGGCGCCCCACTTCTTCTCGAGGACGACGTTGCGGCCCTTGGGGCCGAGCGTCACCTTCACGGCGTCCGCGAGCTGGTTCATGCCGCGCTCGAGGCCGCGCCGCGCCTCCTCGTCGAACGCGATGATCTTGGCCATGTGAAGTGGTCCCTCCAGGACTGGGGGTGATTACTTCGGACCGCGCCCGCGCCCGCGACGGACGGCTCGCTTGCCTCGTGGGTTCCTTCCCCACCCGGCCTGCGGGCCTCACCGACCCGGTCCTTACGTTGTCACTCTCACCTTCAGAGTGCTAACGCAATGATTAGCACTCGGCCTAGGCGAGTGCAAGCGCCTCTCAAGATGCGGGGGCGCGCTCAGCCCCCGGCGAACAGGGCGCGCCCGGCCCGGTCACAGCCCGCGGACAGCGCCGCGGCGACTCGGCCGAGGCCGTGAAAGGCCTGGCCCAGGGCCTGCGGCGGTGCTGGAGAGGCCGACGCGAGCGAGCCCGGGGCGCACACTCGCCGCCCTGCACCAGGCCGGGCTCCCGGGCACCCTCGGGCGCGGCGGACTTCGACGAGCGCCCCGCCCCGGCGGGCCCGACACGCCGGGCGGGGACCGTCACACCGGCCGGCCCGCCGGGCAGGCCGAAGGGCCCGCACCCCGGGGGGTACGGGCCCTTCAGAGAAGACCTGCCGCTTGCGGTTTGTCGTGGTCGCGCGTTCAGGCAGCCACGCGAACCATGTCGGCCTGTGGGCCCTTCTGGCCCTGCGAGATCTCGAACTCGACCCGCTGGCCCTCTTCAAGGGTGCGGTACCCGTCCATCTGGATCGCGCTGTAGTGGACGAAAACATCCGCACCACCGTCGACCGCGATGAAGCCGTACCCCTTCTCCGCGTTGAACCACTTGACGGTGCCCTGAGCCATGCCTAACTCCCCTATTACTGGCCCTTGCACAGATCCGCACTTCGCGGATCCGGGTCAGACCTCACCCCCCACGGATTGGGGGCGTGCGCCGGAACGCGTCGACCGCGGCTGAATGTATCTGTCCAACTGCCGTCTGCAACAGGTCAATCGGACGAGAATTCCGGACGCGCAGGATCCGGAATGTGGGGAGAATTCGCCCGACTTCAGGGCAAGTCGGGCCACACAAAGGGAACAAAAGCCACGAAAGACCCACACACTTTGGCTACATCTTGTCGGGCTCGCGGCAGGAATTCAGGGTGCCCGATCAGGGGATCGGGATCGCGTTCCCCAACTGTACCGCGCTCAATCACACAGAATTGCCCCCTCCGCTTCTCTCACGGAGGGGGCAATTCGATGAACGCTCAGTGACGGCCGTTACCGATGGTAATAATCAAGCCGGTCGACCGGTTCAGCCGCCGGCGACGGCGGGAATGATCGACACACCGGCACCGTCCGGCGTCGCCGTCTCGAGGCCCTGCTCGAACCGCACGTCGTCGTCGTTGACGTACACGTTGACGAACCGGCGCAGCTTGCCCTGGTCGTCCAGCACCCGGGCGGCGATCCCGGTGTGGTTCTTCTCCAGATCGGCGATGACCTCACCGAGGTTCGCGCCCTCGGCGGCGACCTCGGCCTGCCCGCCGGTGTAGGTACGCAGGATGGTGGGGATTCGAACGGTGACGCTCATCGGAATATGACCTCCGGTTTCGGTTGAGCTACGGCTGGGCCGCGCACCCAGGGGCGCGGGGAACTGCGCGACCAGCCCCCACCGGCCCGCAGCAAGCAACGATCAGACGAGTCCGGCGTCCCGGAACGAGTCCAGGTTGGGCCGGATGGTCGCGGTCAGCCCGGTCCCCGCAACCGCGTCCAGCGTCTTGAGACCATCCCCCGTGTTCAGGACCACCGTGGTCTTGGCAGGGTCGAGCACCCCGTTCTCAAGCAGCTTCTTCGTCACGCCCACCGTCACCCCACCGGCGGTCTCCGCGAACACACCCTCGGTCCGCGCGAGAAGCTTGATCGCCTCGACGACCTGCTCGTCGTTCACGTCCTCCACCGCACCGCCCGTACGACGCGCGATATCCAGCACATACGGACCGTCCGCCGGGTTGCCGATCGCCAGCGACTTGGCGATGGTGTCCGGCTTCTGGGGCCGCACGACGTCATGCCCGGCCTTGAACGCCGTGGACACCGGCGAGCAGCCGAGCGCCTGCGCGCCGAAGATCTTGTACGGCTTGTCCTCGACGAGACCGAGCTTGATCAGCTCCTGCAGACCCTTGTCGATCTTCGTGAGCTGCGAGCCGGAAGCGATCGGGACGACCAGCTGGTCCGGCAGCTGCCAGCCGAGCTGCTCGCAGATCTCGTACGCCAGGGTCTTGGAGCCCTCGGCGTAGTAGGGCCGCAGGTTGACGTTGACGAAGCCCCAGCCCTCACCGGCCGGGTCGCCGATCAGCTCGGAGCAGAAGCGGTTCACGTCGTCGTAGTTGCCCTCGATGCCGACGAGCTCGCCGCCGTAGATCGCGGCCATGACGACCTTGCCCTGCTCCAGGTCGTGCGGGATGAACACGCAGGAGCGGAAGCCGGCGCGGGCCGCCGCCGCACCCACCGCACCGGCGAGGTTGCCGGTGGAGGAGCAGGACAGGGTGGTGAAGCCGAAGGCGCGGGCGGCCTCCAGGGCCTGGGCGACGACGCGGTCCTTGAAGGAGTGCGTCGGGTTGCCGGAGTCGTCCTTGACGAAGAGCTTGCCGGCGTCGACGCCGAGCTCACGGGCGAGGTTGTCGGCCTTGACGAGCGCGGTCCAGCCGGGGTTGATGTTCGGCTTGTCCGCGACGTCGGCCGGGACCGGCAGCAGCGGGGCGTAGCGCCAGATGTTCGCGGGGCCCGCTTCGATGCGCTTGCGGAGCTCTTCGGTGTCGTAGGCCGAGAAGTCGTAGGCGATCTCCAGCGGGCCGAAACACTCCTGGCACGCGAAGACCGGGCCGAGGGGGACGCGGTGACCGCACTCGCGGCAGCTCAGCGCGGCGGCGGGGCCGAGGTCTACGGTGGATTCGGTGGTGCTTGCAACAGTCTGCGCAGCCATGTGAGGCGAGGCCCTTTCTCCTCATCTTCCTCACGACGCATCTCGCCGTGAGACGGATTTGGCACCTTCCCGAGCCGGGAGCCTCGCGCATGGGTCGACAGTGACCTACGAGTACCGACTGGAGGGTTGCCGGGACTTCAACGGGCCGTTTCCCTCAGTCCCTCTGGATGAGCTGTATTCGGTTGTCGACGTGGGTTGACCCCGGACATGCGATGGTCACCCGCGTTGTTCAAGACTGTAACCGACGACCAGGACAGTTGAGATAGTCGTCCGAACCGCGAGATGGCTCACAGTCCGTCCCGCCGAGAGTACGCAGAGGAGCCGCCACGGTGCTGGAAGAAGTCGAGCGCTGGCTGAGCACTCGTTCCTGGTCCGCGACCGATCGCCCCCTCCACCAGATACTCGCCGCCAAGCAGCGCACGGGCCAGACGGTCAGTGTCGTGCTGCCCGCGCTGAACGAGGAGGAGACGGTCGGCGACATCGCCGCCGTCATCCGCCACGACCTGATGCGGCAGGTGCCGCTCGTCGACGAGCTCGTCGTCGTCGACTCCGGCTCCACCGACCGTACGTCGGAGGTGGCCGCCGCCGCGGGCGCGACGGTGGTGCACCGGGACGGGATACTTCCGCGGCTGCCCGCGGTGCCCGGCAAGGGCGAGGTGCTGTGGCGCTCGCTGCTCGTCACCCGCGGGGACATCGTCTGCTTCGTCGACGCGGACCTGAGGGACTTCTCCTCCGACTTCGTCTCGGGGATCGTGGGCCCGCTGCTCACCGAGCCAGGCGTGGACCTGGTGAAGGCCATGTACGACCGTCCCCTCGGCGCCGCCGCCGGGCAGGGCGGCCGGGTCACGGAGCTGATGGCCAGGCCGCTGCTCAACATGCACTGGCCGCAGCTCGCCGGCTTCGTGCAGCCGCTCGGCGGCGAGTACGCGGCCCGCCGCTCGCTGCTGGAGCAGCTGCCGTTCCCCGTCGGGTACGGCGTCGAGCTGGGCATGCTGGTCGACGCCCTGCACCTGGTGGGTCTCGACGCCCTCGCCCAGGTCGACGTCGGGGTGCGCAAGCACCGGCACCAGGACGGGCAGGCGCTGGGCCGGATGGCCGCCGCGATCTACCGCACGGCCCAGCTGCGGCTGGCCCGCGGGCATCTGATCCGGCCGTCCCTGACGCAGTTCGAGCGGGGCGGGGACGGCTTCGAGCCGCGAACGTACTCCGTGGACACCGAGGAGCGTCCGCCGATGGTGGAGATCGCCGAGTACCAGGCGCGGAAGGCCGCCTGACCGGGGCTGTTTTTCGGCCGGGCGGGCCGGGGGCTTCCAGGTCCGTACGTTTGAGCGTTTCCTGGCCGGGCTAGGTTGAGGGCTATGGCTTCAACGTACGGTGCTGCACAGGTGCTGGTGGCCTCCAACCGCGGCCCGGTCTCGTACGCGGTGGGCGAGGACGGTTCGCTGAACGCCAAGCGGGGCGGCGGCGGACTGGTCTCGGGGCTCTCCGCGATCGGCTCGGACGCGGACGCGCTCTGGGTCTGCTCGGCGCTCTCCGACGGCGACCGCGAGGCCGTCCGGCGCGGGGTCGGCGAGGACGGCGTGCGGATGCTGGACATCCCGGCCGACGTGCACGCCGACGCGTACAACGGCATCGCCAACTCGGTGCTGTGGTTCGTCCACCACATGCTGTACCAGACGCCGCTGGAGCCGGTCTTCGACGCGGAGTTCCGGCGGCAGTGGACGTCGTACGAGCGGTACAACCGGGCGTTCGCCGAGGCGCTGGCCGAGGAGGCGGCGCAGGGTGCGGCCGTGGTGGTGCAGGACTACCACCTGACGCTGGTGCCGGGCATGCTCCGCGAGCTGCGGCCGGACCTGAGGATCGGGCACTTCTCGCACACGCCGTGGGCGCCTCCGGAGTACTTCCGGATGCTGCCGGACGACGTGGCCGGGCAGGTGCTGCGCGGCATGCTCGGCGCGGACCGGCTGGGCTTTCTCACCGAGCGCTGGGCGGACGCGTTCGTCGCGTGCGCCGAGCGGTTCGCCGGTGGGCTCGGGGGCACGCGGGTCGGCGTGCACGGGCTGGGGGCCGACGCGGACTTCCTGCGGAAGCGGTCGCACGAGGCGGACGTCGAGGAGCGGATGGTCGCGCTGCGGGAGCAGATCGGCGAGGGCCGCCGCACCATCGTCCGGGTCGACCGCACCGAGCTGTCGAAGAACATCGTGCGCGGCCTGCTGGCCTACCGCACGCTCCTCGACTCCCACGCCGAGTGGCGCGAGCGCGTGGTGCACGTCGCCTTCGCGTACCCCTCCCGGCAGGACCTCGCGGTGTACCGCGACTACACGGCCGAGGTACAGCGCCTCGCGGACGAGATCAACGAGCGGTACGGGACGCCGGGCTGGACACCGGTCGTCCTGCACGTCAAGGACGACTTCGCGCGCTCCCTGGCCGCCTACCGGCTGGCCGACGTCGCGCTCGTCAACCCCATCCGCGACGGCATGAACCTCGTCGCGAAGGAGGTCCCGGTCGTCTCCGACGCGGGCTGCGCGCTGGTGCTGTCGCGGGAGGCCGGGGCGCACGAGGAGCTGGGCGAGGACGCGATCACGGTCAACCCCTACGACATCACGGGCACGGCGGCGGCCCTGCACGAGGCGCTCTCGATGCGCCCTGAGGAGCGCGCCGAGCGCGCCAAGCGTCTGTCGGCGGCGGCGACCGCGCTGCCACCGGCACAGTGGTTCGTGGACCAGCTCGACGCGTTGAGGGGCTGAGCGGTGATGAGCCCGGAGACATTGCCGGCACCCGTCACCAAGGCAGGGCAGGAGGGTCTGGACGCCCTTCTCGCGCGGCCCTCCGAGGCGCTGATCGGGCTGGACTTCGACGGGACGCTCGCGCCGATCGTGGCCGATCCGGAGCTGGCCAGGGCCCATCCGGAGGCGCTGGGGGCGCTGGCGGCGCTCGCGCCGAAGGTGGCCGCCGTGGCGGTGATCACCGGCCGCCCGGCCGAGGTCGCGGTCCGCAACGGCGGCTTCGCGGACGTACCCGGTCTCGAACACCTCGTCGTCCTCGGGCACTACGGCGCCGAGCGGTGGGACGCCCGCAGCGGCCGGGTCAGCGCCCCCGACCCGCACCCCGGCGTCGAAGCGGTCCGCGCCGAGCTGCCCGGGCTGCTCGAAGGGAGCGGCACCTGGGTCGAGGAGAAAGGCCGGGCGGTGGCCGTGCACACCCGCCGGGCCGCCGACCCGCAGGCCGCCTTCGAGACCCTGCGCGAGCCGCTCACCGCCCTGGCGACCCGGCACGGCCTGATCGTCGAGCCCGGCCGCATGGTCCTCGAACTGCGCCCGCCCGGCATGGACAAGGGCGTCGCCCTCACCGAGTTCGCCCGCGAGATCGGCGCCGGTTCCGTCCTCTACGGCGGCGACGACCTGGGCGACCTGCCCGCCTACTCCGCCGTGGACCGCCTCCGCTCCGACGGCACCCCGGGCCTGCTGGTGTGCAGCGGCAGCGACGAGGTGACCGAGCTGCGGGAGCGAGCGGACCTGGTGGTGGACGGCCCGGAGGGAGTAGTGAACCTACTGACGGCACTGGCGACCCAGCTCAGCTGAAGCGCCCCCAAAGGGGCGCGGGGAACTGCGCGACCAGCCCCCCACACGCCCGCACCCCGCGACGGCCGGTCACCCCACACCCCCTACCGTTCCGCCCGCCGCCTCTCCCGTATCCGCCGAAGCCGATTCACCGTCACCGGATCGTGAGCGAGAGCCCGAGGGTCGTCCAACAGCGCGTTGAGAAGCTGAAAGTAACGCACGGGCGCGAGCCCCAGCTCCTCCCGCACGGCCCGTTCCTTCGCGCCCGGGCCGGGAAAGCTCCGGCGCTCGAGCGCGAGAATGTCCCGCTCCCGGCGCCCGAGCCCCAGCTCACCCGAGCCCTCGGTGTCCGCGTCGTCCTCGTCCATGCCAGGCACCGTAACGCCCGCCGCCGACAGTCCGTCGGACTACTCCGCGTTCTCCGCCCGGGACGCCTCCGCCTGGAGCCGGCCCAGAACGGCCGAGGGGCTGCCGCCGGGGGCGACGGCCTTGCCGATCCGCTGTTTGATCTCGGCGCTGACGTCGGCCCAGGAGGTCTTGCCGACCGGGTAGAGCTCGGACGTCAGCAGCTCCTCCAGGAACGGCCTGAGGTGCCGGTCCTGGTCGGAGACGGACATGGTCTCGGACGCGGAGGTGGTGACCGGCAGCAGGTCGTACTCGCGGGAGAAGGCCAGCACGTTCTTCTCGCTGTAGACGAAGTCGAGGAAGTCGCCGACCTGGTCGCGGTGGCCGTTCTTGCGGAAGGCCGTCATCCAGTCGGCGACACCGAGCGTGGACTTGCTCGTGCCTTCCTTGCCCGGCGTCGGCACCATGCCGTACTTGACGCCCTTCTTCGCGGCGATGTTCATCAGCGACGGGTGCCCGTTGACCATGCCGACCTCGCCCTTGGCGAAGGCGGCGAACGCATCGGCCCGGTTGAGCTCCCCGGGCGCGACCGGCCCGGTCAGCTCGTTGCCGACCAGTTCGTCCTTCAGCCAGGTGAAGGTGTCGACGTTCTCCGGGGCGTCGATGCCGTAGCCGTCGACGCTGTCGGTGTAGCCGCCCCCGCCGCTGAGCATCCACTGCATGGCCTCGGCAGGCGCCTCCTCCGGGCCGAGGGGCAGCGCGTACGGGTACGTCACGCCCTCCGCCTTGAGCGCCTCGGCGTCGTCGGCCAGGTCGTCCCAGCTCTTGGGCGGGGTGATGCCGGCCTCGGAGAAGAGGGTCTTGTTGTAGAAGAGCACGCGCGTGGAGGAGGCGAACGGCATGCCGTACTGCACGCCCTTCACCTGCCCCGCGGAGGCCAGCTGCCCGACGAAGTCGGCCTGCACGGGTATGGAGAGCAGCTCGTCGGCCTTGTAGAGCTGGTTCCGTGCCGCGTAACCGGCGTACGAGCCGATCTGCGCCATGTCGGGCGGGTCACCGGCGGCGACCATCTCCCGGACCTTGCGGTCGACGTCGTTCCAGGAGTAGACGCTGACGTCGATCCGCACACCGGGGTGCTCGGCCTCGTACTCCTCGACGAGCTCGTCCCAGTACTTCTGGGAGCTGTTGGCCTTGCTGTCGCCGTAGTCGGCGGCGACCAGCTTCAGGGTCACGTCGCCCGAGCCGCCCGTCACACCGCAGCCGCCGAGGACCGCCGTCATGCCCAGTGCGGACACCACCGCGATCGTTCCTGCCATCCGCCGCCGCTGCACCGCTGTTCTTCCCCAACCCTGGCGTCACCGCCGCCGAAAACTTTCGATATTCGGAATAAGGTCTACACCACGTGAGTGGACTAGACCTCTTGCGGGTCCCCGGGTCACACTGTGTTCCGTGAGACATGTCATCGCCCTCGACGTGGGCGGCACCGGAATGAAGGCCGCTCTGGCCGGACCCGGGGGCGAAGTGCTGCACCGGGCCCGCCGGGCCACCGGACGCGACCAGGGGCCGGACGCCGTCGTCGCGGGCATCCTCGACTTCGCCGCCGAGCTGCGCGCCCACGGCGCCGAGCACTTCGGCACGCCCGCGGCCGCCGCGGGCGTGGTCGTGCCCGGCATCGTCGACGAGGCACACGGCGTCGCCGTCTACTCGGCGAACCTCGGCTGGCGCGACGTCCCGCTGCGCGACGCGCTCGCGGAGCGGCTGGGCGTCCCGGTCGCCCTCGGCCACGACGTCCGCACCGGCGCTCTCGCCGAGGGCCGGGTCGGCGCGGGCCGCGGCGCCGACCGGTTCCTGTTCGTGGCGCTGGGCACCGGCATCGCGGGCGGCATCGGCGTCGAGGGCCGGGTCGAGTCGGGCGCGCACGGCTTCGCGGGCGAGATCGGCCACATCGTCGTACGGCCCGGCGGAGCCCCCTGTCCCTGCGGGCAGCGCGGCTGCCTGGAGCGCTTCGCGTCGGCGGCCGCCGTCAGCGAGGCCTGGGCCGCGGCCTCGGGCGACCCGGACGCGGACGCGGCCGACTGCGCGAAGGCCGTCGAGTCCGGCGATCCGCGAGCCCAGGAGGTCTGGCAGGACGCGATCGACGCCCTGGCCGACGGCCTGGTCACGGCCCTGACCTTGCTGGATCCACGTACTTTGATCATCGGCGGTGGCCTGGCGGAAGCGGGGGAAACCCTGTTCACACCCCTGCGGGAAGCGATCCGCAGCCGCATCACCTTCCAGAAACAGCCGTCGATCGTCCCCGCGGCCCTGGGGGACGCGGCCGGATGTCTGGGCGCGGGCCTGCTTGCCCGGGATCTCCTCGACCGGACCGACCGTATGGAGGTAACGCCCTGATGACCGATGCCCCAGGGGCGCGGGGAACTGCGCGACGAGCCACACACCACCCGCACTCCGCACCATCGGGAACCCCCACGGTCCTCACCGGCGCGACCGTGATCCTCCCCACGGAAACGGTCACGAACGGCCGGGTCGTCATCAACGGCACCCGCATCACCGCCACAGCCCCGGAAAACGCCAAGGTCATCGACGTAACAGACCACTACGTGATCCCCGGCTTCGTCGACCTCCACAACCACGGCGGAGGCGGAGCCTCCTTCACCTCCGGCACGGCCGAGGACATCCTCAAGGGCATCCACACGCACCGCCTGCACGGCACGACCACCCTGGTCGCCTCCACCGTCACCGGCGACATGGACTTCCTCTCCCGACGCGCCGGCCTGCTGAGCGAGCTGGCCGAGCAGGGCGAGATCGCCGGCGTCCACTTCGAGGGCCCGTTCATCTCCCCCTGCCGCAAGGGCGCCCACGCCGAGAACCTCCTGCGCGACCCGCACCCCGCGGACGTCCGCAAGCTGATCGAGGCGGCCCGGGGCCAGGCGAAGATGGTCACGCTGGCCACCGAACTCCCCGGCGGCCTGGACTCCGTACGCCTCCTGGCCGAACACGGGGTCATCGCGGCGGTCGGCCACACGGACGCGACCTACGAGCAGACGGTCCAGGCCATCGACGCGGGCGCCACGGTCGCCACGCACCTCTTCAACGCGATGCCGCCCCTCGGCCACCGCTCCCCCGGCCCGATCACCGCACTCCTCGAGGACGACCGGATCACCGTCGAGCTGATCAACGACGGCACGCACCTCCACCCCGCCGCACTCCGGCTGGCGTTCCACCACGCGGGCGCGTCACGGGTCTCGTTCATCACGGACGCGATGGACGCGGCCGGTTTCGGCGACGGCCGCTACTGGCTCGGCCCGCTGGAGGTGGAGGTCGCCGACGGCGTGGCCCGCCTGGTCGAGGACGGCACGATCGCGGGCTCCACCCTCACCCTGGACCGCGCCTTCAAACGGGCGGTCACGATCGACGGCCTCTCCGTCGAGGACGCGGTGCAGGCACTCTCGGCGACCCCCGCCCGACTGCTCGGCATGGCCGACCGCATCGGCTCCCTGGAGCCCGGCAAGGACGCGGACCTCGTCCTCCTGGACGCCGACTTCGACCTCAAGGGCGTGATGCGCCGGGGCGAATGGGTGGTCGGTCCCCAACTGAGCTGATCCGTCCCGCAGTCGGGAGACGGTGGCCGAGTCCAGGACTGGGCCGACCGCCGTCTCTTTGGCATGATCGAGCCTCCGGAAGTCCACGGCAGCAAGCGCATGTCTCTGTATCGGGGGAGGTCGACCAGGTGATCCTCACGGTCACGCTGAACACCGCTCTCGACATCACCTACCGCGTACGGTCCCTCCGGCCGCACGCCTCCCACCGCGTCTCCGAGGTGACGGAGCGCCCCGGCGGCAAGGGCGTCAACGTGGCCCGGGTCCTCGCGGCCCTCGGGCACGAGGTGACGGTGACCGGTTTCACGGGCGGTGCGACGGGCCGGGTCGTACAGGAACGGCTCGCTTCGGTGCCGGGCGTGGTGGACGCTCTGGTGCCGGTGACGGGCGCGACCCGCCGCACGGTCGCGGTGGTGGACGGTCAGACCGGCGACACGACGCAACTGAACGAACCCGGCCCCACGATCACGCCATCCGAATGGTCGGCCTTCCAGGAGGCCTACGAGGACCTGCTGCCCGCCGTCTCCGCGGTGGCCCTGTGCGGCAGCCTCCCACCGGGTGTCCCGGTCGGTGCGTACGCCGGGCTGATCCGCACGGCCAGGTCCGCCGGCATCCCCGTCCTCCTCGACGCCAGCGGCGAACCCCTGCGCCGCGGCGTCGCCGCCCGCCCCGACATCATCAAGCCGAACGCCGACGAACTGGCGGAGCTGACCGGTTCCCACGACCCGCTGCGAGCCACCCAGGACGCCCGCCGCCGGGGTGCGCGCGCGGTGGTCGCGTCCCTGGGCGCGGATGGCCTGCTGGCGGCCTCGCCCGAGGGCCGCTGGCGCGCCGCCCCACCAGCCTTCGTACGAGGCAACCCGACAGGCGCCGGCGACTCCGCGGTCGCGGGCCTGCTCTCGGGCCTCGTCGAACACCTCCCCTGGCCGGACCGCTTGGCCCGGGCGACGGCCTTGTCGGCGGCGACGGTGCAGGCGCCGGTGGCCGGGGAGTTCGACCGGGGAGTCTACGAGGAGTGGCTGGGGAGGGTGACGGTGACGGGGGAGGTCAGTGCGGCGTGAGCAGAGCGCTCACTTCTGCAGCCAGAACTGGTCGAGGTTCGCGTCGCACTGGTTGCCCTCGTTGCAGGCCAGCTCGATCGTGTTGGTGCCCTTGGTCAGGTTGACGTTGGCCCACGTCTCCTGCCAGCCCTTTTCATAGTCGCCCTTCGGTGTCCCGCCGAAGTTCTTCATGTTGAGGGGGCGAGTCTGGGCCTCGCCATTGACCACAAGGGTGGCGTTGGCGTCCACACCCGGGATGCCGTAGCGCACGTAGAGCCGGTAGGCGCCGGCCTTCTTGATGCCGTCGACGGACCAGGTGACCGTCGCTCCGACGTGGTTGAAGCCCGTCACATAGACCCCACCGTCGGCCTTCGAACCCTTGATGTCCGATGCCGTCGAAACACCCGCCCCGAGCCGCATCGTCTTCGCGTCGGACTGGGGAAGCTCTTCCTTGGCCGCCCCGCCCTTGCTCTTCGAAGGGCTCGGCTCCGACTCCTGGGACTGCGACGGGGTCGTGCCCGCCTGGTCGTCCGAGTCGTTCTTGTCCTTGTCGCCGCTCATCATGGCGATCCCGATGCCGATCACGACCGCCGCGACCACCGCGACCGCGCCGATCAGCAGGCCCTTGGTGTTCGGGCCGCGACCCCCGCGACCGCCCCCGCCGCCGGGTACCTGGTGCTGGGGAGCGGTGACGGCTCCGCCGCCTCCGGGCAGCGTCTCCGGTGCCGCGTAGTGCGCGTTCGGCTGGCCGTACGCACCCTGCTGCTGCGGGGCCTGACCGTAGGCCGCCGTCTGCCCGGCCTGCGGCTGCTGGCCGTACTGGCGCGTGCCCACCGCCCGCACCCTGTTGACCGAGTTCGGGTAGCCGTAGCCCCCGGACGGCGGCTGGGCTCCGTTGGCCTGCCCGTCGGCGTAGAGATAGCCGAACGGGTCGTCGTCCTCGGGCGTGCTCGCGCCGTTGTTGCCGGGCGTCATCCCTTGGTCTCCTCAGTCAGGTGCGGTGCAATGCGGTACGGGTCGTGAGAGAGCGAGCCTACCCGCTCCCAGTGACCCAAACGGGTGACTCAGACCGCATCAACTCGCTGACCTCGGGTTCACCCGGCGCGTCTGTGTTGTTTGGGACGAGATCGTTTCTCGACGTACATCCGCTCGTCAGCGGACTTCAACACTTCGTCCGCCGTCATTCCACAGTGTGCCCATCCGATGCCGAAGCTGGCTCCGACCCGGACGGCACGCCCCTCGGCGCGGATGGGCTGGATGATCTCGTTGCGGAGGCGGACCGCGAGGTCCTGCGCGTCGGCCCGGCCGAGTCCGTCCGCGAGGATGACGAATTCGTCACCCCCGAGCCGGGCGACCGTGTCGCCGTCGCGGACGCCGCCGCTCAGCCGCCGGGCGACCTCGATGAGAACCGCGTCACCCGCGTTGTGCCCGAACCGGTCGTTGATCGACTTGAAGCCGTCGAGGTCGCAGAAGAGGACGGCGAGGCCCTTCGTACCGTCGTCGTGGTCGCCGTCCGGGGCGACGGTGTGCACATGGTGGTCGTAGGCGTCGTACGGCTCGGCGCCCTGCCGGAAGTCGAAGCCGGGGCCGACGACGTCGAAGGCGGGGTGCCCGTAGGCCGCGTCATGGGACTCGGCGACGGCGGAGTGCGGGGGCGCGGCGCGCTGGCAGAGCCTGGCGGACAGGCGGGAGCGCAGCTCCGCTGAGTTCGGCAGGCCGGTGAGCGAGTCGTGCGAGGCGCGGTGGGCCAGCTGCAGCTCGCGGCGCTTGCGCTCCTCGATGTCCTCGACGTGGGTGAGGAGGAAGCGGGGCCCGTCGGCGGCGTCCGCGACCACGCTGTTGCGCAGCGAGACCCAGACGTACGTGCCGTCGCGGCGGCCGAGGCGGAGCTCCGCGCGGCCACCCTCCGCCGAGGTGCGCAGCAGGGTGCCTATGTCCTCGGGGTGGACCAGGTCGGAGAAGGAGTAGCGCCGCATCGCGGAGGCGGGGCGGCCCAGCAGCCGGCACAGCGCGTCGTTCGTGCGCAGGATCCGGCCGTGCTGGTCGCCGCCCATCTCGGCGATGGCCATGCCGGAGGGGGCGTACTCGAAGGCCTGCCTGAAGCTTTCCTCACTCGCCCGCAGGGCCTGCTGCTCGCGCTCCAGCCGGACGAGGGCGCGCTGCATGTTGGCCCGCAGCCGGGCGTTGCTGATCGCGATGGCGGCCTGGAAGGCGTACATCTGCAGGGCCTCGCGGCCCCAGGCGCCGGGGCGGCGGCCGTTGCGCGGCCGGTCCACGGAGAGCACACCGATCAGCTCGCCGCACGCCGCGCTGCCCTGCGGCCCGGGCGCGTACATGGGCGCGAAGAGCCGGTCGGCCGGATGCCACTCGTCCTCGAAGCGGGGCGCGGGGCCGTCGGTGTACCACTGCGGGACGTCGTCGTCGTCGAGGACCCAGCCCTCGGTGTGCGGTATGAACACCAGGTCGCCCCAGCGCTCGCCCATGCCGAGCCGGCGTTCCCAGGAGTCCCGCGAGCCGACACGGCCGGTGATGAGGGCCTCGGCTGCGGGGTTCCCGGCGAAGGCGGCGACGACGAGATCGCCGTCGGGGCGTACGAGGTTCACGCACGCCATCTCGTACCCGAGAGCGGCGACGACGCCCTCCGCGACGGTCTGCAGTGTGTCCGCCAGGCTGCGGGCCGTGTTCATGTCGGCCATGACCTGGTGCAGTTGTCGCAGGGACGCAAGACGGACGTAGGGCTCCGACTCGGTCTCCATGCTCGCCCTCCCCCCGAGTACCTCGCAGCGAATCAAGAATCAAGGGTTCTCATCGGCGTACGTCCTGGCAGCTTCCCCGCCACTGAATCACAGCGCGCTGCTCACTCGGTACACAGGGTCAACAATTCCTGCCCCTTGTGACTCAAGTCACAGGTAAAGCTGAACAATTGCCTGGAGTTTCTGCGTTCTTCACGTGCGTCTACCGAACGCAATTTTGTCAGGTTGCGCACATATTCTTCCCGGGGTCCATCGGGAGTCCTAAGACCCTGATCGGGCGGGAGCCCGATGCGTGGCGCGCGGGGCGGAGATTAGCGTTTCGGATGTGCCGAACACTCCCCCTGCCACGTCCCCGATCATTCCGTCACCCGTCTCCGGGCATGCTGAGGGGGTGAGCAACGACGAGTTCCGCGCCGCCATGTCCCGGCTGGCCTCGGGCGTGGTCCTGGTGACCGCGCAGGAGCCGCCGCTCGACCCGGACGACCCCTCGGCGCCGGGCAGCGAGGACGTGGGCATGACGGCCACGGCCTTCATGTCGGTGTCCCTGGACCCGCCCATGGTGCTGGTGAGCCTGCGCGAGGGCTCCCGCATGGACGAGCTGCTCGACGAACAGCCCCAGTGGGCGGTCTCCGTGCTGTCCGAGAGCCAACGGCACATCGCGGGCCGGTTCGCCATGAAGGGCCGGGTCAGCGACCGGCTGCTGTTCGCCGACATCCCGTACACGCGCGGCGAGTACACCGGGGCACCGCTGGTGGGCGGCGCCCTGGCCGTTCTGGAGTGCCGCACCGAGCAGCGCGTGCCGGCCGGCGACCACACGCTGGTCATCGGCCGTGTGCTGACCGCCCGCGTACCGAGCGCGGAGGGCGGGCCGCTGACGTACTTCCGGGGGCGCTACCGGCAGTTGGGGTGACCTGAGAAATCCCGTGGCCGCGTCGGCGCGGGCGCTCCTAGGGTGCCCGGATGACGATCCCCGCGCCCCGGCTCGAAGAGATCACCCCCGGGAACCTCGACGCCGCCCTCGGCATCCGCGTCCGCCCCGACCAGGAACACGCGGTCGCCCCGGTCGTGAAGTCACTGGCGGAGGCCTACGTCCATCCCGGCATCGCCTGGCCCCGCCTCATCGTCGACGGCGACCGCCCGGTCGGCTTTCTCATGGCCTGCCTCGGCATCGACTGGTACGGGGACGGCAGGGACTTCCGCTCGGGCCTGTGGCGGCTGAACATCGCGGCCGGTGAGCAGGGCAAGGGGTACGGCCGTTTCGCCGTCGAGTCCGTCGCCGCCGAGCTGCGGCGGCGCGACACCGGGAAGTTCTACGTCACCTGGCACCCGGGGCCGACCGGCCCCGAGGGCTTCTACCTGGGGCTCGGCTTCCGCCCGGACGGGGAGAACAGCGGGGGCCAGACGGTGGGGGTGCTGGAGCTGGATTAGCTCATGCTGGAGCTGGACTAGCTCCAGTCCCGCGCCGAGCGCCCCCTCTTGGTCTCCGAGCGCTGCTTCTTCTCGCGCAGCCGCCGCTCGTTGATGCCCCGGGGAATCCGGGTCGCCCTGCGCGGCTTGGGCGGGGGTGCGGTGGCCTCGGCCAGGAGGGCGGCCAGGCGTACGGCGGCGGACTCGCGGTTGCGCCACTGGGAGCGGTGCTCGGAGGACCGTACGGTGACGACTCCGTCGACCAGGCGCCCGGCCAGCCGCTCCAGCGCCCGCTGCTTCCACACCTCGGGCAGCGCCTCGGTCTTCGCCAGGTCGAAGCTGAGCTCGACCTTCGAGTCACTGGTGTTGACGTGCTGTCCGCCGGGCCCCGAGGAGCGCGAGAAACGCCACAGGAGCTCGGCCTCGGGCAGGGAGACGGAGCCGCGGATGACGTGGGGACCGGACATGCCGTCCATGTTCCCTCTCCTGTCCGGTCCACGTCATCCCAATAATCGCGAGTAAAGAAAGTAAAGGAGCAGGAACCTCGCGTACCCCTCTCCACGTTCAGGGGGGTAGCTGTAGCTTCGTTGCCGCAGCTTCTTTGCCGTACTGCCGTACGTAAACGAGGGAAGGGACTCCCAACAATGGCTGTAAGCCTGTCCAAGGGTGGCAACGTCTCGCTCACCAAGGAGGCTCCGGGCCTGACCGACGTCACCGTGGGCCTCGGCTGGGACGTCCGCACCACCACCGGGACGGACTTCGACCTCGACGCCTCCGCGATCGCGGTCAACACGCAGGGCAAGGTCTACTCGGACGCCCACTTCGTGTTCTTCAACAACAAGCAGACCCCGGACAACACCATCGTCCACACCGGTGACAACCGCACGGGTGAGGGCGCCGGCGACGACGAGGCGATCAACGTCAACCTCGCCGCCCTCCCGGCCGACATCGACAAGATCGTCTTCCCGGTGTCCATCTACGACGCCGAGAACCGCTCGCAGAACTTCGGCCAGGTGCGCAACGCCTACATCCGCATCGTCAACCAGGCCGGCGGCGCCGAGATCGCGCGCTACGACCTGTCGGAGGACGCGGCCACGGAGACGGCCATGGTCTTCGGCGAGCTGTACCGCAACGGCGCTGAGTGGAAGTTCCGCGCGGTCGGCCAGGGCTACGCCTCGGGCCTGGTCGGCATCGCCCAGGACTTCGGCGTGAACGTCTGACGGACGCCGAGCTTGTTCTGACTGTGGAGCCCCCGGCCCCTTGCAAGGGGCCGGGGGCTCCAGTCTTTTCCTGGGGGCGCGGGGAACTGCGCGACCAGCCACCACGCACCCGCGGACCCCCATACGCCCAAACCCCCACGGCGCTTCGGCTCCCTCACGGCCGCTCCGGCTTCCCCTCCCCGTACAGCCACTCCTCCCAGATCCCCTCGAAGTCCTCCCCGGGCGCCCGCTCCTCGACGTACGCCGTGAAGTCGGCCGTGTCCGCGTTCCCATGGCGATGCTCCGCCGCCCACCCCCGCAGGATGTCGAAGAACTCGTCGTCACCCACGGCCTGGCGGATCTTGTGGAGGACCATCGCGCCACGCTGGTAGACGGGGTCCCCGGAGATGTTCGCGGCGTCCACGGGCTTCGCGGGCGGGAACGCCCAAAGGTCCTTGTACGTCTTCTCCCCGTTCTCGTACAGCGCGTCGAAGGACTCCTGCGCGCTCTCCCCGCCGTGGTCCTCCCGCCACAGCCACTCCGCGTACGTCGCGAAGCCCTCGTTGAGCCACATGTCGCGCCAGCTCTCCGGCGTGACGGAGTCGCCGTACCACTGGTGGGCGAATTCGTGGACGAGGAGGGTGAGGCCGGGGGCGCCGGGGAAGACCGGCCGGGTCTGCGTCTCCAGGGCGTAGCCGACCTCGGCCGCGCGGTCGACGACCGCGCCGGTGGAGGAGAAGGGGTAGGGGCCGAATCGCCGCTCCGCCCAGCGCAGGATCTCGGGGACGCGCGCGAGCACCGCGCTGCTCGCCTCCCGCTCCACCGGATCGACGGCCATGTACACGGGCAGACCGTCGCGGGCGGTGGAGCGGGTGACGTCGTAGCGGCCGATCGCCAGCGTGGCGAGGTAGCTCGCCATCGGCTCGGCGGCGTGCCAGCTGAACCTCGTACGGCCGCCCTTCGCGGTCGTGACGTCGCGCAACTCCCCGTTGGATACCGCCCGGAGCCCCCGCGGCACGGTCACCGTGAGGTCGTACGTCGCCTTGTCCGACGGGTGGTGGTTGCCGGGGAACCACGCCATCGACCCCGTCGGCTCCCCCAGGGCGAGCACCCCGTCCGTGGTGCGCAGCCAGCCCTCCTGGGAGCCGTCGGGGTCGGTGACGGTCTCGGGCGCCCCGGAGTAGCGGATGGTCACGCGGAACGTCTCGTCCCGGCCGAGGTCCTCGCGCGGCCGGACGGTGAGCTCCTGCCCGGCGCGGTTCCAGCGGGCCGTCTCGCCGCCGACGGTGACCTTTCCGACGTCCAGGCCGATCAGGTCGAGGTTGAAGGCGGACAGGTCCTTGGTCGCCCGCGCGGTGAGTGTGGCCGTGCCGGTGAGGTGGTGGGCGTCGGGGTCGTAGGAGAGGCGCAGGCCGTAGTGGGTGACGTCGTAGCCGCCGTTGCCCGCCTTCGGAAAGTAGGGGTCGCGTACGCCTGAGCCGCCCGGAGTGCCGTGGACCCCGCCGCCACATGCCGTGAGGGCGAGGGCGGAGACGAGCAGGAGGAGCGCGGGCAGCGCAGGGACAAGACGTACAGACCGGGCCACGATCTCGATCCTATGGGGGGCGTGACAGCATCACTCCGTGCTCGACATCGGCTACGCCCTCTCCAACCGCTTCCCCGACCCGCCGCAGACCGACTACCGCCGCGCGGATGTCCGCGCCCTGCGGCACGACCTGTTCTGCGGTGACGTCTACCTGGCGGACACCAAGACGGACCACGAGGTGTCCACAGCCTGGGGATGGGTGCCGGTGCTCGACTTCGCGTGGGCGCTGTGCGACATCGTGGAGCGGATCGACCGGGACCCGGCGGGCTCGCGGGCGTCCCGGCCGCAGCGGGCGGAGCTGGACTTCACCGAGTCGACCGACCGGATGCTGTTCGAGCGCCGCTTCGGGTGGGTGGACATCGAGGCCGACTGGATGCGCGCGGAGGAGCCCCCGCTCACCGTCTCCCACAGCGAACTGCGCCGCGAGTCCCGGGACTTCCTGCACGACCTGATCGCCGACCTCACCGACCTGCACGACGACCTCGCCGAGAACCCGGCGATCTGGACCCTCCAGGCCCGATTTCCCCGGGTCTCCTGACAGCGGACCGCCACCGGGCTGACAGGATCGCCCTGCGACCGGCAGCGGATACAGCGGACACGGGGAGAACGGCGACATGAGCCAGGGGCGCGTGACCTACGGCCTGAACTACAAGATGACGCCACCGGTCATCGTCAGCGGAGAAGGGCTTGAGCGGGGCACCATCATCCGGCTTCACCGCGACCCCGACAGCCCCGCCCCGGACCGGCTCCGCTCACTGCGGGCCTTCCATCTGCGCGCGGAGGACTGGGCGCCGGTCGCCCGGGTGGTGACGGAGCAGCCCCTGGGGTCACGGCTGAGCGGACGCCCGGCGGTCTACCACGTCCTCGATCCCTACGGTGTGCCGCTCGGGCGGATCACCCTGCGGCGGCGCCGCGCCTTCCGGTGGGGTCGCGAACGCTGGACCGTGGAACCGGCGGCGGGGCCGGTCCTGCACGGGTACGTGGGCCGACTGGTGTGGTGGGCGCTGTGGTGGCCCTTCGGGCTGCCGGTCTATCTCCTCTTCCTGCTCCTGGCCCTGATGGCGGAGATCGACGACGGCTTCCGTCCGCCCCGGCGCATCACCTGGCGGGACGGCTCCCACCGCGCCCATGTCGTCTTCCGCGCGGTGGCCGAGGATTACCAACTGCTGCGGCCCGGACTGGACCCCCGTCTGGTCCACGCCCTCATAGCGCTGCACCAGTCCTATGACTGGCCGGAGCAGGCGGGGGAAGGTGGCTGGTACGAGTACTGAGGGTGAGCGTGCGGGGTCAGCCCTCCACCCTGATCCCCCACTCCACCGCCAGCACCGGTGCCAGATCCAGCAGTTGCGCCGTGCTGATCACCGCTCCCGACAGCCGGTCGAGCCCCCGGCTGGTCTCCAGCGACGCGGCCCCGCGCAGGTCGACGTCCGTGAGGGTCGCCGTGTGCAGGTCGGCACCCTTCAGGGCGCAGTCCACGAACTCCACCCGCTCCAGACGGGCGCCCCCGAAGTCCGGCTCGACGAGGACACAGCCCTCGAAGACGACGTCTCTGAGCCGGGCCGTGCGCAGATTCAGATAGTCGATCTTGCCGCCGCGGATCACCACCCGCTCCAGCACCGCCCCGTGCAACTGCGGTCCCCCCAGGCGGGCGTCGGTCAGCTCCACGTCCCGCAGGGTCGCCTCGGCGAGGTCGGTGCCGACGCCCCGCACACCGGTGAGGAGCGAGTCCAGGAACCGGGCATGCCGCAGCCGGGTCTCGTCCAGCGCGCACCCCGTCAGCGCACAGTCCATGAAACGGGCCCCCGCCCCGTCCTGCCCGGTGAGGTCCGCGTCCCGGAACTCCAGCCCGTCGTAGTCCCCGTCCGGCTCCAGCCCACCGCCCCCGTACGGCTCCAGCCCGGGCAGCCGCACCTCCGGTCGCCGCGCGCCCTTCACACCCGTACCGCCCGCCGCTCTCCTCGCCATGCCCCCCATGCTGCACCCCACCACTGACAACACCCCCTGACCTGCGCGAACACCGGCCATGTCACATTCCAGGCCCCGCGGGCGGTCGTAATCCCGAAGGCGATTGTCGACCTCAGGCCCCAGGGAGATCCCAGCCATGCACCGCATCACCGTCATCGGCGGCGGCTTCGCCGGACTGACCGCCGCCATCACCGCCGCCGAGGCGGGCGTCAAGGTCACCCTCCACGAAGCCCACCACACCCTCGGCGGCCGGGCCCGCACCGCCGAGGGCCCGTACCGCACGAACGAAGGCCCGCACGCCCTCTACAGCGGCGGCCCGCACTGGGCCTGGCTCAAGCAGCGCGACCTCCTCGGCCCGCTCGCCCCGATCCCGCCGCTGGAGGCCGCCCGGCTACGGCTGCGCCACCACGGCGTGCTGCGCCGCACCCCGCCCTTCCCGATGCTGAAGCTGCTGCGCCGGACCGCCCGGCAGGCGCCCGTGGACGTCGACTTCCTGAGCTGGGCGACCGGCATCGCGGGCGAGGAGGGCGCCCGGGCCGCCGCCCACTACTCCGCCGTCGCCCTCTTCCACCACGACCCCGGCTCCCTGTCGGCCGCGTTCGTGCAGGAGCGCCTGCGCCGGGCCACCAAGCTGCCGCCCGAGGCCCACTACCCGCGCGGCGGCTGGGCCAGCCTCATCGACCGGATGGCCGCCCGGGCCTGGAACCTGGGTGTCCGGATGGAGACGTTGTCCCGTGTCGACACGCTCCCCACCAACACCCCGGTGGTCGTCGCGACCTCCCTGGACGCCGCCCGGCGTCTGCTCGGCGACCCCTCCCTGACCTGGCCGAGCGGCCGTACCGCCCTCGTCGACCTGGCCGTGCGCACGCGGCGCGGGGACGCCTTCGCGGTCTCCGACCTGGACGCGCCCGGCTGGCTCGAGAGGTTCACCGCCCAGGACCGCGGCCTCGCCCCGGCCGGCGAGCAGCTCATCCAGGGGCAGCTCCCCCTCGCCCCGCACGAGTCCAAGGCCGACGGCACCGCCCGCGCCGAGGAGCTGCTCGACCTGGGTTTCCCGGGCTGGCGCGAGCGCGTCACCTGGCGGCGCGAGTCCGTCGCGGCGGGCCGTACGGGCGCGGTCGACCTGCCCGGCACCAGCTGGCGCGACCGGCCCGCCGTGGACCGGGGCGACGGTGTCTACCTGGCCGGCGACCAGGTCGCGGCCCCCGGTGTGCTGTCGGAGGTCTCCTTCAACAGCGCCCTGACGGCGGTGTCCCTGGCCCTCGGCCGGCGGGAGCTTGACCTCAAGCAAGCTTGAGGTTGAAAGCTGGGCGCAGACCACGACGACACGAGGAGCCTCGTATGCACGCCATACGCCTGCACGCCTTCGGCCCGGCCGAGAACCTCGCCTACGAACAGGTCGCGGACCCCCGGCCCGGCCCCGGACAGGTCCGGATCGCCGTACGGGCGGCGGGCGTCCACCTCCTGGACGCCGCCCTGCGCGAGGGCATGCCCGGAGGACCGGTGGCCGAGCCGGCACCCCTGCCCACCGTCCCCGGCCGCGAGGTCGCCGGCATCGTGGAGTCCCTGGGCGAGGGCGTCGCGGACCTGTGGCTCGGCAAGCGGGTCGTCGCCCACCTCGGCTTCGTCCCCGGCGGGTACGCCGAACTGGCCGTGACCGCAGTCGAACGGCTGCATGAGGTCCCGGAGAACCTGGACTTCGCCGAGGCCGTCGCCATGATCGGCACGGGCCGTACGGCGATGGGGATCCTCCAGTTCGCCGACCTCGGCCCCGGCTCGGTGGCCGTCGTCCCGGCCGCCGCCGGAGGCATCGGCACGCTTCTGGTGCAGTACGCCAAGAACGCCGGCGCGACCGTCATCGGCCTGGCGGGCGGGCCGGAGAAGGTGGCCCGCGTGCAGGCGAACGGTGCCGATCTCGCCGTCGACTACCGGGACCCGGCCTGGCCCGCGAAGGTCCGCGCCCACCTCGGCGGACGGAGCGCGACGGTCGTCTTCGACGGCGTCGGCGGGGACGTGGCCCGCGAGGCCGTCGCCCTCCTCGGCCCCGGCGGCAAGCACATCGTCTTCGGCTGGTCCGGCAAGGGCATCCTCGACGGCGAGCCCTACCTCGTCGACGGCGTCTCCGAGCAGGTCCTCGGCCCCGCGATGCTGGGAAAGGCCGGCGGCCCCGACCCCCTGCGCACCCTCGAACTGCGCGCCCTCACCGAGGCCGCCACCGGCCGGCTCACCCCGGCCGTCCAGCGCTTCCCGCTCCGCGAGGCGGCGGCGGCCCACCGGGCGCTGGAGAGCCGGGGCACGACGGGGAAGGTGGTCCTGGAGCCGTGACGTCCTGACCGGACACTGAAGAGGGCCCCGCTCACAGCGGGGCCTTCCAAAAGGGGGTCTGCCACCGGCAGATCAGCGAGCGACCGCCTTCGTCGCCGCGCTCACCGCCGACCCGTCCTTGTGCCCCGTGCGGTGAGCCGTCACCTTCACGGTGATCTTCTTGCCCTGCTGCGCCGCCTTCAGGACGAACGAGGACGTCGTCGCCCCGCTGACCGCCGTGCCGTTCGCGTACCACTGGTACCCGTACGAGGACGCGGCCGGGCTCCACGTCCCCGTGGACGCCTTGAGCGTCTTGCCGACCTTCACCGTCCCGCTGATGACGGGCAGGGTGGCCCCCTTGGGCGCGTCCCCCTTGGCCACGGTCACCGCCGCCGAGGACGCCGACCCGCTCCGCCAGCCGTCCTTGACCGCCGTCACGGTCACGCTGATCTTCTTGCCGGCCTGCGCCGCGGGGAGCCGGTACGCCGCCGCCGTGGCGCCGCCGATCGCTGATCCGTCCGCCTTCCACTGGTACGTGTACGAGGTCGGCGCCCCCGACCAGGTGCCCGGCGCCGCGCTGACCTCGGCGCCCACCTTGGGCGTGCCGGTCACCTTCGGTGCCGCGGTGTTCGCCAGCTCGGGCCGGGGCGACACGGTGAAGGTGCCGCGCTGGAACTCCCAGCCGCGTGTGATCACACTGACGTTCCAGACGCCGGTCGCCGCGCCCGTCAGGTCCATGGTCGCGGTCACCGACCGGTTGTCGGCGGCGACCGAGTCCGCCTCCGCCTCGATCGTCTTGCCGGCCTGGCTCAGCCGGACCGTGACGTCCTTCCCCAGCGCGGTGCCGGTGACCGTGAGCTTCACCTTGCCGCCGGTGGCGCCCGTGTCGGGGCTGACGGCGGTGACATCCGTCTTCTCCGTGCCGCACAGCGCGGACGAGCAGATGAGTTCGGCGCTGTAGGCCGTTTTCGACGCCTTCTCCGGCAGCCCGAGCAGGAACAGCGACGGCGTACTCGCGGAGGACGGGCTGTGGACGGCGCAGTCGTAGCCCTCCGGGAGGAAACGCGTGCAGCCGTTCTTCCAGGTGGACGTGTCGTACAGAACGGGTACCGCCTTGACGTCGGCGCCCGCCGTGTCCTTGATGTCGGTGCCGAACCGGTCGAATCCCGCGGTGGGCAGCGCCGCGCACACGGCGGTGCGCGACTCGTCCAGCGTGCCGGTGACCGGCCCGTATCCGAACGCCACGGACGGCACCCGCACGCACTCCGGGGCGGGCCCGTCGGCGGTCGCGATCCGCAGCCGCTCCAGGCGGTAGTCGGGAGCCGCCTTCAAGTGGGCCGGCGTCTGCACGAGAACCTGGTGGGTGGTCGAACCGCTCACCGCGCAGGACGCGTTGCGGAACGAGCACTCCACCCGGCCGTCCCCGGCGACCACCGCACTGTTGGCGGTACCGAGCGCGTCCCGCACGTCGACGTGTACGACGTCGGTCGCCGCGGCCGTGGTCACCTGGTGGCAGTTGATGGTGCCCGGCGCCGCGTACGCGCTCTTCAGGGACGCCCCGCCGACCTTCACCGCGGCGGTCTCGGCACAGCCGGCGCTGGACGCGCTCGCCGTGACGTCACGCCGGGTCAGGCTGTACGTCGCGGCCTCGTCCCGGCCCGTCACCAGCACGGTGTGGGCCTTGCCCGGCGTCAGGGAGCAGATCGTCCAGCCGTCGGTGGTGGCGTAACGGTCGCAGACGCGCTTGCCGTCGGAGTCCAGCACCGAGAAGCCGGCCGGAGCGGTCCCCGCGGTCGTGGTCAGCTGAAGCAGCTCCGCGTCCGAGTGGGCGTCGGCCGGGATGCTCAGGCAGTGCGCGAAGACGCCGCCGCCCGTGGTCAGCGTGGCCTTCGCGCCGCCCGGGGCGAAACTGCCCGCGGGCAGGGCGGCGCAGCCCTCGGCGGCGTCGGTGCGGTGGAAGGCGACCGCGTAGGGGCCGGTGGCCGTGTCGCCGCTGTCCTCGGTGTGGACCAGCGCGCGGAACGGAGCCTCACCGGAGAGCGCGCAGTCACCGTCCCCCAGCGCCTCGCTGTCGCACTGCGGGGTGCCCGCGCGGTCCAGGACCTCCACCTCGGGGGTCAGCCCGGCCGAGGAGTTCGCGGTGAGCGCGGCGATCCGGGCGCCCGTCGGCACGGGCAGCGTCAGGCAGTCGTACTGCCCGACTGTGCTCAGCTCGCCCTTGTACAGGCCGGTCCCGATCTCCTCGCAGCCGGCGTCGGAGGCCCGGTCGAACACGACCAGCCGGTCCCGGGAGGTCTCGAAGGGGTAGCTGTCCAGGACAGCGGTGTAGGTGCCCGCCGCGCGGATCCGGCACGGGTCGGTGCCGGAGTCGCACACGGTCAGCCCCTCGGCGTCGTGGACCCGGACCGCCCCGGCCGACCGGTTCTCGTCCACGGCGTGCACGGTGTGGGGCCCGGCCCGCTCGGCGGTGAAGGTGTAGCAGAGGTCGGTACGGAAGTCCTGCGGCTCCAGCGGGCCGTACGGCAGGACGGAGGCGGTCGTGCAGCCCTGCGGGTCGTTCAGCCTGCGCACCTGGAGCGCGTAGGCGGCAGGGAAGCCGGTCTCCGAGCGGGAAACGCTCGACAGCACCCGGTAGGGGCCGTCGCCCGGCAGCACGCAGCTGTCCTCGCCGTCCTCCGGGAAGTGCTCGCAGATCCGGTCACCGGTCTCGTCGGTGATCCAGGCGACCGACTCGCCGTACACCTTGCGCTGCAGCTTCAGCCGGATCCGCTCTCCGGGCCGGCCCTCGAAGGCCTGGCAGTCCAGCGCCAGCGGGCTCGCCGCGTTCCGGATCACCGCGGGCTGGTCCCAGCCGGTGCCGACCGGCTCGCCGCAGCCACGCGTGGACGAACCGAGCGGGACGACGGTGAGCTCGGTCTTCTCGTCGTCGACCCAGCCGCTGTTGACGACCTTCACGGTGTACGTACCGGCCTCGGGGACCTCGCACCAGCCCTCGGAGCGGTACTCCTCGTCGAAACAGTCGACCTCGGCGCCGTCCGCGTCGAGCAGTCGCGCGTAGGCGTTGTTCTGGCTGTCCTCCAGCGTCACCAGATGCAGACCGGGCGCGGTGGCCGTCATGGTGAAACAGGCGCTGCTCTGGGCCGGGACGGTCGCCTTGCCGACGGCGTCACCGGGGTCCCCGAACGCCGCGAGCGCGAGCGGCGCACACTCCGAGTCGTCGGCCTCGGCAGAGCCCGCCCCCGTCAGGCTCAGCAGTGAGGCGAACAGCGAGACGACGGCAGTGGACGCGAAGGCCCGCGCCCGTCTCGGTCTTCGGGACGCGGGTGCGTCGGTGTACGGCATGACAATCCCCCCTGGATCATTGGTCGTTGGCGAGATGTTCGCACATGGGTACGACACGGCGCCCATGAGTATCGAGCGCCCCACGGCACACGCCGGTTCGGGCGACGGACGGTGCCCGCCGAATTCAGGTGACCGGCCCGGCGCACCCCCACTACCGTGCCGAGAGTGATCGAGATCCCTCGCGAACTGGCGGCATCACAGGAGAAGTTCAACGGCGAAGCGGGTCGCGCCTTCATCACCGCACTGCCGGATCTGACGACCCGCTTCCTCGACCACTGGAACCTGAAACCCGACGGCCCCCCGATGCACGGCGTCTCCGCCCTGGTCCTCCCGGTCCTCCGCGCCGACGGCACACCCGCGGTCCTCAAGCTCCAGATCCTCGACGAGGAGAGCGAAGGCGAACCGGTGGCGCTGCGCGCCTGGAACGGCGACGGAGCGGTCCGCCTCCTCGACCACGACGAGCCCACCGGCACGATGCTGCTGGAGCGCCTCGACGAGACCCGCATGCTGTCCCACGTGCCGGACACCCACCAGGCCGTCGTCACGATCGCGGAGCTCCTCGCCCACCTCACCGCCTTCCCCGCCCCGCCCGGCCTGCGCCGCCTCGGCGACATCGCCCGGGCCATGCTCGACCAGACCCCGTGGGCCCTCGACCGCATCCCCGACCCCGAGGCCCGCCGCCTGGTCGCCGACTGCGCGGCCGCCGTACGGGAGGTCGTCGACGAACCGGGCGACCGGCTCCTGCACTGGGACCTCCACGACGAGAACGTCCTCGCGTCCGACCGCGCCCCCTGGCTGGCGATCGACCCCAAACCCCTGGCCGGCCACCCCGGCTTCGAACTGTGGCCGGCCCTGGACAACCGCTTCGACCCCGACGACATCCTCTGGCGCTTCGACGCCATGACCGACATCCTCGCCCTGGACCGCCCCCGAGCCCGGGCCTGGACCCTCGGCCGCCTCCTCCAGAACGCCCTGTGGGACATCGAGGACGCCCGCCCCATCGACAACGACCAACTCGAAATCGCCCACCGCCTCCGCACCCACGGCGTCTGACCGATGCGGCCCTTCCTCCCCGGCCTCGAACTCTCCCGCCGCTTCTACACCGAAGCCGTACGCCCGCTCCTGGACGAGGCCCTCCCCGGCATCCCCCACTCCGCCGCCCGCCTCGGCAGCGGCTCCGAGGTCCTCGGCTACGACACCCCGCGCTCGGCCGACCACGAGTGGGGACCGCGCCTCCAGTTGTTCCTGCGCCCCCAGGACACCGGCGACCACGGCCCCCGCCTCACGGCCCTGCTCTCCCGACGCCTCCCGAAGACCTTCCTCGGCCACCCCACCCACTTCGCCCTCACCGGCGAGGACCCGGGCACCGACATCCGCGTCATGACCAGGACCGACGGCCCGGTCCACCACCGCGTCGACATCACGGACCCGGGCACCTGGTTCACCACCCGGCTCGGCTTCGACCCGTCCGAGGACATCACCACCACGGACTGGCTGGCCACCCCCACCCAGCGCCTGGCCGAGGCCACCGCGGGCGCGGTCTTCCACGACGACCTCGACCGGCTCACCCCAACCCGCGCGGCCCTGAGCTGGTACCCGCACGACGTCTGGCTGTACGTCCTGGCCTGCCAGTGGAAACGCGTCTCCCAGGAGGAGGCCTTCGTGGGCCGCTGCGGCGAGGTGGGCGACGAACTCGGCTCCGCGGTCGTCACCGCCCGCCTGGTCCGCGACCTGATGCGCCTGTGCCTCCTGATGAACCGCCGCTACCCGCCCTACAGCAAGTGGCTGGGCACCGCCTTCACGGAGACCCCCCAGGGCCCGGTCCTCACCCCCACCCTGACCGCGGCCCTCACCGCCGGGGACTGGCCCACCCGCGAACGCCACCTCGCCCAGGCCTACGAAGCCCTCGCCACGCACCACAACGCACTCGCGCTGACACCCCCGCTCGACCCCACTCCCCGCCCCTACCACGGCCGCCCGTTCCAGGTCCTCCACGCGGAACGCTTCACCGCGGCCCTGCGCGCCCGCATCACGGACCCGGACCTGCGCACACTGCCGGACACCGGCGCCGTCGACCAGTGGGTGGACAGCACCGACGCACTGAGCGACGTCCAGAACAGAAAGAAGCCCAGGCCCGGAGAGACCCGGCCTGGGCGATGAAGAGCCCCCTGTCGGATTCGAACCGACGACCTACGCATTACAAGTGCGTTGCTCTGGCCAGCTGAGCTAAGGAGGCCCGTACGGGTGTGCACCCGCACGTGCCCGAGCAGTGTACCCAGGTCCCCGAGGGGCCCCGTCGAAAATTTCCGCGAAGTTCACAGGGCCGGAGGTACTGACAGACCAGGTGAACGCCAGGTACCGTCCTGAGCCAGTTCACACGCGTGGACTACACCACAACGGAATCACCGTCGTGGCACCGCCTTCCTACTCGGATCGTCCGGCACGTTCCTGCCGGTAGAAGGGGTTCTTTCATCATGGCCACTGTCTCGTTCGACAAGGCGACCCGGATCTACCCGGGCACCGAAAAGCCCGCTGTTGACGCGCTGGAGATCGACATCGAGGACGGCGAGTTCCTCGTCCTCGTCGGCCCGTCCGGCTGCGGCAAGTCCACCTCGCTCCGCATGCTCGCGGGGCTCGAGGACGTCAACGCCGGCGCCATCCGCATCGGCGACCGCGACGTCACCCACCTGCCGCCGAAGGACCGGGACATCGCCATGGTGTTCCAGAACTACGCGCTCTACCCGCACATGACCGTCGCCGACAACATGGGCTTCGCGCTCAAGATCGCCGGCGTCAACAAGGCGGAGATCCGGCAGAAGGTCGAGGAGGCCGCGAAGATCCTCGACCTCACCGACTACCTGGACCGCAAGCCGAAGGCGCTCTCCGGTGGTCAGCGCCAGCGTGTCGCCATGGGCCGCGCCATCGTGCGTGAGCCGCAGGTGTTCCTCATGGACGAGCCGCTGTCCAACCTGGACGCCAAGCTCCGCGTCAGCACCCGTACGCAGATCGCGAGCCTGCAGCGCCGCCTCGGCATCACCACCGTCTACGTCACCCACGACCAGGTCGAGGCCATGACGATGGGCGACCGCGTGGCGGTCCTCAAGGACGGTCTGCTCCAGCAGATCGACACCCCGCGCAACATGTACGACAAGCCCGCCAACCTCTTCGTGGCCGGCTTCATCGGCTCCCCCGCGATGAACCTGGTCGAGGTGCCGATCACCGACGGCGGCGTGAAGTTCGGCAAGTCGGTCGTGCCGGTGCAGCGCGACGCGATCGCCGCCGCCACCGACAAGACCGTCACCGTCGGTGTCCGCCCCGAGCACTTCGACGTGTCGGACGCCGAGCAGGGCCTGGCGGTCACCGTGAACGTCGTCGAGGAGCTCGGCGCCGACGCCTACGTCTACGGCACCGCGAAGGTCGGCGAGGACTCCAAGGACCTCGTCGTCCGCGTCAGCGGCCGTGACGTCCCGGAGAAGGGCAGCCAGCTGCACATCGTGCCCCGCTCCGGCGAGACCCACGTGTTCTCGACGTCGACCGGCGCCCGCCTGTCCGACTGACGGCAACCGCAAACACCCAACCCCGGGTAATTCACCCAGGTTGACGAAGAAGGCCCCGCAGAGCGCTGCGGGGCCTTTCTCGTTGTCGACAAATACCCCGGCAGACCGGACGTTTCGAGCAGTGTGCGTCAACGCCCTACCCAAAAAAGGGCCCTCTCTCATCCCCCGAACCGGTGACTAAATGTCTACAAACCATTACCCCGCGCTACCCTCACACGCGTGAAGCACTCCACTACCCAACAGACGCGACGCGGCCGGGGCCCCGCCCGCCGGATCGGCCGCACCCTCGCTTTCGTCCTGCCCGTCGTCCTGGTGCTCTCCGGGACCCTCGCGGTGAGCCGAGTCAACTGGTCGGGGGGCTCCTCCGACCCGGTGCTCACCGCAGCGGACACCGCGACGTCCGCCGGCTCCGCACGTGCCGCCAAGCGCGCCCCGCAGGACGTCCTGCGCGACAAGCTGCTGACGGAGCTGCAGCAGGAGAATCCGGGCGTCGCCCTCACCCACCTCCAGCAGGCCGTGCACGACCGCCCGTCGCTGGCCCGGCACTGCGCGTCCATCGCCCGCGCCCTCGGCCAGGCCGCCGTCCGGGTCTACGGCCCGACGCGCGCCCAGTCCTTCGCCCGCCCGGTCTGCGACACCGCCTTCGCCACCGGCGTCGCCGCCGCCCACAGCTGAGCCCACCGCCCTGCCACCGGGTGGGAAGTCGATAGCGGCAGACGCGGGACCCCCTCGTCCGCCGAAGCCCCCGGGCGGGACGCCCCGTACAGTTCGGTCTCATGAGCGATCCGAGCGCCGCGTCCCGCCCCGTTCAAGCCGTCGTTCTGGCCGGCGGCCAGGGCTCCCGGCTGCGTCCGTACACCGACGACCGGCCCAAGCCGATGGTCGAGATCCCCGGGACGGGGACACCGATCATCGGCCATCAGCTGTCCTGGCTCGCCGAGGAGGGCGTGACGGACGTGGTGGTCTCCTGCGGCCACCTCGCCGATGTGCTGCAGAAGTGGCTGGACACGGCCGAGCTGCCCGTCTCCGTCACCACGGTCGTGGAGTCGGAGCCCCTCGGCCGCGGCGGCGGCCTCAAGTACGCCGCGGCTCACCTGCCCCACCCGGACCAGCCCTGGTACGCCACGAACGGCGACATCTGGACCCGGTTCTCGCTGCGTGACATGGCCGACTTCCACACCGAGCGGGACGCGATCGCGACGCTCGCCCTGGCCCGGCCCCGCCTGCCGTGGGGCGCCGTGAAGACCGACGGCTTCGGCCACATCACCGACTTCATCGAGGCCCCGCCGTCGACCTTCGAGATCAACGCGGGTGTCTATGTCTTCTCCCCCGAGTTCGCGGAGCTGCTGCCGCAGCGGGGCGACCATGAGCGTACGACGTTCCCTCGCCTGGCCCGGGAGCAGCGACTGGCCGGGTTCACGATCCCGCAGGGGTCCTACTGGCGTGCCATCGACACGGCGAAGGACCTGACGGAGGCGGCGAAGGAACTGGCCGCCACGGGTCGTTGAGAACGCGCCCAGGAGAGACGAGAGGGGCCCCGCACCGTGACGGTGCGGGGCCCCTCTCGTCTCTCCTGCGCCGGTCGGGCCGCTAGCCCAGCAGGCCGCCCACCAGGCCCGGCTGGCCCGAGGAGGAGCCGTCGCCGGTGCCGCCGGTCGAGCCGGAGCCGCCCGTCTCGGAGCCGCCGGACGTGGGCCCGGAGGTCGTGCTCGGCGCCTCGTCGGCCGGGGAGGACTGACGGGGCGGGGCCTGGCCCGCGCTGCCCTGGGTCTGGCTGGGCGAACCGCCGGTGACGGTGCCGCTGCCCCGGGTGGCGTCCGGCCGGGTCGTGGTGCCCGCGGTGGGGCTGGCCGAGCCGGCCGTGGCGCCCTGGGTGGGCGACGTGGAGGCCGACGGGGTCCTCTTCTCCTTCCGCTTGCCCGGTTCGCCCGGGAGCGGGGAGCCCGGCAGCTCGTTGCGCGGGGCCTCGCCGGGGCCGGGGACGACGACCCGGTCGGCGTCGCGGACGGCGCCGCCGAGCAGCGAGCCGACGAGCAGGGTGAATCCGGTGGCGATGGCGGTGACGAGGGCGCCGCGGCGCAGCACGTAGCCGCGCAGGTCCCAGATGTCGGCGCGGGGCCCGAGGCGGCGCCAGGCGCTGCCGGCCAGCCGGCCGTCGACGGAGTAGACAGGGGCGCCGGCGATGATCAGCGGGGACCAGGCGGCGAGGTAGATGATGTCGGGCGTCTCGTAGGCGGGGACGCTCTTCCAGCTCACGGTGACGAGCAGCGCGGCCGAGAGCAAGGCGCCGAAGGCGGCGGCGACGCGCTGCCAGCAGCCCAGGACCGTCAGGACACCGACGATGACCTGAGCGAAGGCGATGACAAGACCGGAGCCGACCGGGTGCTGCAGGGCGAACTGGCGCAGGGGCTCGGCGACTTCCCAGGGGTGCAGGGTGTTGAGCCACTTGACCATCGAGCCGCGCTTGCCGCCGTCGAAGTAGACGGGGTCGCACAACTTGCCCATGCCGGCGTAGATGGAGATGAAGCCCAGGAACACACGCAGCGGGAGCAGGACGACGCCGAGGTTCATCCGGCGGCCCGGATAGTAGGCGTGCCGGGCCGGGTCGTCGGCGTGGCGCCTGGGGGTGCGCCCGGTCTCGTCCGCGCCGGCGGTGAGGTCCTCGAAGTCCTCTTCCGCGTAGGCGGGTTCGTCGTAGGCGCTGCCGACGGTGCGCATGGGGGGCAGCAGCCGGGTGCCGTCGGAGTGGGTGCGCTGGGGGCCGACGACGGGGGTCTCGACCGTCTGGTCGAGGTCGTCCTCGTATCCGGCGCCGTAGCCGTCGCCCGGGTATCCGGTGCCGCCGTAGCCCGTGTTCCCGTGGCCGGTGCCCGGGCGGGCGATGACCTGGGTGGCGCCGGCGTCGGCGGCGGGCTCCTCGGCGTGGCGGACGCTTTCGTGCCGTACGGCCTGGAGGAGCCGGTGGGCGCCGGTGTCGTCGGGCGCGGATCTGCCGCTCCAGACGACGGGCCTGCGGCGGGCGGTGGCCCCGTCCGCCTGGCCCCCGGCGGTGGTGACGGGGATGCGGGCGGTGTCCTCGCTGGCGGTCAGGTGCCGTGCGACCCGTGGGGACTGGACGCGACGCGTCGAGACGCCCAACTGCACGCGAAAAGACGCGTGATTGACGATGACCTGCGCCGGGTCGCTCGGCACCTTCACCATGCTCAGCGCGGGAGCGTCGTCGAGTCCCGACGAGCGGTCCCCCGTGGGAGTGCGGGGTGTTCTGGTGTCCACACTCATCTAACCGAGTGACGTCACGATAGGACACTGCTTTGACCGGGCCGGATCTGTCCGGACCCCGTCAAGCTTGTCCTTGTCGCCCCGACGTCCCCCGAATTACCCCGTACGGGTGAAGTTCCGGATGCCTGTTCAGCGACGTCGGCGAGCCGCCTCGTACAGCACGATCCCCGCCGCCACACCGGCGTTGAGCGATTCGGTGCCGCCCGGCATGGGGATCCGCACCCGGTAGTCGCACGTCTCGCCGACCAGCCGGCCCAGTCCCTTGCCCTCGCTCCCGACGACGATGGCGACGGGCCCGCCCAGGGCCTCGAGATCGCCGAGTTCGACCTCACCGTCGGCGGCCAGGCCGACGACCACGATGCCGGCCTTCTTGTACTGCTCCAGCGTGCGCGTCAGGTTGGTGGCGCGGGCGACGGGCGTACGGGCGGCAGCGCCGGCGGACGTCTTCCAGGCACCCGCCGTCATCCCGGCGGCCCGGCGCTCGGGCACGACGACGCCGTGCCCGCCGAAGGCCGAGACGGACCGGACGACCGCGCCGAGGTTGCGCGGGTCGGTCACCCCGTCGAGCGCGACGATCAGCGGGTCCTCGCCCTCGTCGGCGGCGGCAGCGGCCAGGTCCTCGGGGTGGGCGTACTCGTACGGCGGGACCTGGAGCACCAGGCCCTGGTGGTTCAGCCCGTTCGTCATCCGGTCGAGCTCGGGGCGCGGCGCCTCCATGAGGTTGATGCCCCCGCGCTCGGCGGCGAGTTGCAGGGCCTCGCGCACCCGCTCGTCGCTGTCGATGAACTGCTGCACGTACAGCGTCGAGGCCGGCACGCCCTCGCGCAGCGCCTCGACGACGGAGTTGCGCCCGACGACCAGCTCCGAGGTGCCCTTGGCGCGCGGGCCCTTGGTGCGGCTCTGGGCGCGGCGCGACTTGGCCTGGGCGGCGCGCTGCTTGGCGTGTCCCTTGCGCGCCTCGGCGGGCGGCGTCGGCCCCTTGCCTTCCAGGCCCCGGCGCCGCTTGCCGCCACTGCCGACCTGCGCGCCCTTCTTGCCGGACATGCGGCGGTTGTTCGCGGCCATGAGCTACCCGTCTCCGTGAAGTGGTTCGTACGTACGTCTGCGTACGTCTGTTACGTCTGTGCCTGTTACGTCTATGCAGTGTGCCGCCCGGAGGCCCGGGCGGCACAGTCGATCAGCCGTGGGCCTTGTCTCAGCGGGGGCCGAGACTCCAGCGCGGACCCTGCGGACTGTCCTCGATGACCAAGCCGGACTGGGCCAGCTGGTCGCGGATGGCGTCCGCGGTGGGCCAGTCCTTGCGGGCCCGGGCGGCCTCGCGCTGGTCGAGGACCATGCGCACGAGCGTGTCGACCACGCCGTGCAGGTCGTCGCCGCGGTCGCTCTCCCCGGACCAGTGCTCGTCGAGCGGGTCGAGGCCGAGGACGCCGAGCATCGCGCGGACCTCGGCGAGCCGGGCCACGGCGGCTTCCTTGTCGTCGGCGGCCAGCGCGCTGTTGCCCTGCCGGACGGTGGTGTGCACCACGGCCAGCGCCTGGGGCACGCCCAGGTCGTCGTCCATGGCCTCGGCGAAGGCGAGCGGCACGTCGGCGGAGGGCTCGACGACGCCGGCCTTCTCCACCACGCGCTGCACGAAGCCCTCGATCCGCGCGAACGCCGACTCGGCCTCGCGCAGCGCCTCCTCGCTGTACTCGATCATCGAGCGGTAGTGCGGCGTGCCGAGGTAGTAGCGCAGCACGATGGGCCGCCAGCGCTTGACCATCTCGCTGACCAGGACCGAGTTGCCGAGCGACTTGGACATCTTCTCGCCGCTCATGGTGACCCAGGCGTTGTGCAGCCAGTACCGCGCGAATTCGTCGCCGTAGGCCTTGGCCTGGGCGATCTCGTTCTCGTGGTGCGGGAAGACCAGGTCGAGGCCGCCGCCGTGGATGTCGAAGGCGGTGCCGAGGTACTTGTGCGCCATCGCCGAGCACTCCAGGTGCCAGCCCGGGCGGCCGCGGCCCCACGGCGTCTCCCAGCTCGGTTCCCCCGGCTTCGCCGCCTTCCACATGGCGAAGTCCCGCGGGTCGCGCTTGCCGGTCTCGCCGGCGCCGGACGGCTGCTGGAGGTTGTCCAGCTCCTGGTTGGACAGCTCCAGGTAGCCCGGGAAGGAGCGCACGTCGAAGTAGACGTTGCCGTCGGCCTCGTAGGCGTGCCCGCGCTCGATCAGGCCGCGCATCATCTCGACCATCTCGGTGATGTGGCCGGTGGCACGCGGCTCGTAGGTCGGCGGCAGGCAGCCGAGGGCGTGGTAGCCGTCGTTGAACGCGCGCTCGTTCTCGTAACCGATGGCCCACCAGGGGCGGTTCTGGTCGGCCGACTTGGCGATGATCTTGTCGTCGATGTCGGTGACGTTCCGCACGAACGTGACGTCGTAGCCGCGGTGGGCGAACCAGCGGCGCAGGATGTCGAAGTTCAGGCCGGAGCGGATGTGGCCGATGTGCGGGGCGGCCTGCACGGTGGCACCACACAGGTAGATCGAGACGCAACCCGGCTGGAGCGGGGTGAAGTCACGGATCTGCCGGGCGCTGGTGTCGTACAGGCGAATAGTCACGGGACCAGGGTAGTAGGCCGTGGGGTATGTACGGCACCGTTCCCGGGTGCGGGTGCGTGAGGGCTGGTCGCGCAGTTCCCCGTGCCCCCGATGGCCGGACCGGTCATCCGCGCTTCACGACCAGCGCCGTTGCCACCGCCATGAGGCCCTCGTCGCGTCCGGGGAAGCCGAGGCCGTCCGTTGTTGCCCCCGACACCGACACCGGCGCGCCTGCCGCCTCCGACAACAGCTTCTGCGCCTCGTCCCGCCGCTTTCCGATCTTCGGACGGGGGCCCACCACCTGTACGGCGATGTTGCCGATCCGGAAGCCGGCCTCACGGACGATCCGGGCCGCCTCCGTCAGGAGCGTGACCCCCGACGCGCCCGACCACTCGGGGCGGCCCGTGCCGAAGTGCTGCCCGAGGTCGCCGAGGCCGGCCGCGGAGAACAAGGCGTTGCAGGCGGCGTGGGCGACGACGTCCGCGTCGGAGTGGCCCGCGAGGCCCGGCCCCTCGCCCTCCCACTTCAGGCCGGCGCACCACAGCTCGCGGCCCTCCTCGAAGGCGTGGATGTCGGTGCCGATGCCGACCTGGGGAAGCGGGAACTCGTCAGAAGCCATCGTTGAGCCTCCTGCGGGCCAGGACCGCCTCCGCGAGGACCAGGTCCAGGGGCCGGGTGACCTTGAAGGCCTCCTCGTGCCCGGGCACGGCCACGACGGTGAGACCGAGCTGCTCGACCATTCCCGCGTCGTCGGTGACCTCGCCGGTCACGGTCTCGTGCGCCCGGACCAGCGTGGCCCGGTCGAAGCCCTGCGGGGTCTGCACCGCACGCAGCAGCGCGCGCTCCGGCGTGGCGACGACCGGCTCCGGCTCGCCGGGGGCCCGCGCGGGCTCGACCTGCTTGACGGTGTCGGCGAGCGGCAGCGCCGGGACCACGGCCGGGGCACCGTCCCGTACGGCCTCGATCACGGCGTCGACGGTGTCCACCGGCACCAGCGGGCGGGCCGCGTCGTGCACCAGGACGATGTCGTGGCCGGACGGCAGCGCGTCCAGGCCGAGCTTCACGGACTCCTGGCGGGTCTGCCCGCCCGGGACGACGAGGAAGTCCGTCCGCTCGGGCAGCGCGTGCGCGTCGAGCAGCGACTTGACCTCGGCGGCTCCGTCGGGCGGGGCCACGACGACGACCAGGGAGACGGCGCGGGAGGCGGCCAGCGCCCGCACCGCGTGGATGAGCATGGGGGTGCCGCTCAGCGCGCGGAGCGCCTTGGGGGCGCCCGGGCCGAGCCGTACACCGCGGCCGGCGGCCGGGATCACGGCCGCCGTACGGGCTGCCGAGGGGGCGGCCGGCGGGGAAGGGCGTGATTCGTCAGACATCGGTTCCTGTCAGGTTTGTGTGCTGGCCTGGCGTGGGTATGGCCTGGAGGAGTGCCGGGCGCGACGCGCTCGACCGGACCCTTCCGTGACGCTGGTCGAGCCGGCTGCCCGGGCCCGGCACGCCAAAGCAACCGGGGCGTGAGTGATAACACATCCCGGGGTGACGGTGCACCGGCATCCGAGTACGAACATGCCGCAGCGCCCGGCGACAGGGAATTCGTCATCGGGCACCGCGGCATTTCGATGTGCAGCGTTGATCAGCAGATTGCTGATCGACGGGTTTCGCCTCAGGAGGCGAGTACCTCGTCGAGCAGGGCCTCGGCCTTGTCCTCGTTGGTGTTCTCCGCGAGGGCGAGTTCGCTCACCAGAATCTGGCGGGCCTTGGCGAGCATGCGCTTCTCGCCTGCGGAGAGTCCACGCTCGCGCTCACGACGCCACAGGTCACGCACGACTTCCGCGACCTTGATGACATCGCCGGAGGCGAGCTTCTCCAGGTTTGCCTTGTATCGACGGGACCAGTTCGTGGGCTCCTCGGCGTACGGTGCGCGCAGCACCTCGAAGACCCGGTCCAGCCCGTCCTGACCGACCACATCACGCACGCCGACGAACTCCGCATTGTCCGCTGGCACACGCACCGTCAGGTCGCCCTGGGCGACCTTCAGCACCAAGTAGGTCTTGTCCACGCCTTTGATCTGGCGAGTTTCGATGGCCTCGATCAGCGCGGCCCCGTGATGGGGATAGACCACGGTGTCGCCAACCTTGAACGTCATGTGACAGGTACCCCTTCCGTGGCTATCCAGGGTAACACGGAAACTGCGGGTTCTGAATGGCGTTTTCGCAGGTCAGGGCATATCTCGGGGCTTGACAAGTCCGACAGGAACGTGCTTCGACCAGGGGATGGAAGAAGGTATTCGCAGGTGGGAGCGGCTGTCCGGGCCGAGCGAAACGCGTACGTTACACGCATCCGGAGCACCCTCCAGACGGCCGAACATCCCGATATGTCCCGTTCCGTATGATCGACTTCCGCTACTCCGTTCGGAGGCCCGAGCGGGGTTCCGGTCGAATCCGGAATTGATCACGAGGCATCCGGGCGAGCCGTAGGTGATCAATTCCGGGGTGGTCCGCGCATTCCTTCACGGAAGTTTTGCGGTACTGCCCGGGACTCTTATGTGAATGCCGGGCGAGCGCTCCGCCAATGTGACCCAGGAGTCACATGTGGCGCAGGAGTCAGTTGTGAGACAGGTGGGATCAGAGGTGCCGGGGGGTCGGGTGCGGCCCTGCCGGAACGGCTCGGTAACCTGAGGCCTGCTGACACACACTTAGGGCGGCTTTATCGGCCGCTCTGCTCGAGTCAAGGAGTTGCCGCCGCCGTGAGCAGCAGCCTTCGACGCGGCGCCCTCGCCGCTGCCGCCGTCGCGTTCTCGATCGCCTCGCTCGCCGCGTGCGGCGCCGGCAACAGCGCTCAGACACTGGAGATCCAGCCGGACCACGCGGCGACCAGCGTCGGCGACATCAAGATCCAGAACGCCGTGGTGATCACCCAGCCCGACCTGGAGTCGACCGGCCCGGCCGCGATCTCCGCGACCTTCTTCAACTCCGGCAAGACCGCAGAGACACTGGAGTCCATCACCATCCCTGGCACGGGCAAGACCGCCGAGCTCAAGCCCGCCAAGGGTGGCAGCCTCAGCATCCCGGCCGGCGGCTCGCTGATCCTGGGCGGCAAGGGCAACGCGACCGCCATGCTGCCGAGCAGCCGCGAGGCCGTGCAGGACGGCAACGCCCAGAAGGTCACCTTCACCTTCAGCAAGACGGGCGCCGTGAGCCTGCGCGCGTTCGTCGTCCCCGCCGAGCACTACTTCAAGGAGTGGGGCCCGACCGAGGTGCCCGCCGCGCCGGGCGCGTCGGGAGCCCCGTCCGGGTCGCCGTCCGGTTCTCCGGCCGAGGGCGAGCCGGGCGCGCCGGAGAGCCCCGCCGCCGGTGAGACCCCGGGCGGTCACGAGTCGCCGGCCACGCCGACCGACGCGGCTTCGGCCAGCGCGACGGGCGGCGCGGGCGCCGGGCACTGAGCGGCCGCGACAGTCGTAGAAGGGGCGGGACCTCCTGGAGGTCCCGCCCCTTCTGTTTCCGTCCGTCTCCGTCGCCGTCGCCGGCGTGCGGCTCACGGCTCGGACTGTGCGGCTTACGGCCCGGACTGTGCGGCTTACGGCTCGAACTTGTAGCCCAGGCCGCGGACCGTCACCAGGTAGCGCGGGGCGCCCGGGTCCGGCTCGATCTTGGCGCGCAGGCGCTTGACGTGGACGTCGAGGGTCTTGGTGTCACCGACGTAGTCGGCGCCCCAGACCCGGTCGATGAGCTGCATCCGGGTCAGCACGCGCCCGGCGTTGCGCAGCAGCATCTCCAGCAGGTCGAACTCCTTCAGCGGCAGGTCGACCTTGGTGCCGCCGACGGTGACCACGTGCCGGTCGACGTCCATGCGGACCGGGCCGGCCTCCAGCGCGGCCGGTGTCACCTCCTCGGGCTCGCCGCGGCGGCGCAGGACGGCCCGGATACGGGCGACCAGCTCGCGCGAGGAGAACGGCTTGGTGACGTAGTCGTCGGCTCCTATCTCCAGCCCGACGACCTTGTCGATCTCGCTGTCCTTGGCGGTCACCATGATGACGGGGACGTTGGAACGGCCGCGCAGCTGGCGGCACACCTCAGTGCCCGGCAGGCCGGGCAGCATCAGGTCGAGCAGGACGAGGTCGGCGCCGTTGCGCTCGAACTCGTCGAGTCCGTCGGGCCCGGTGGTCGCGACCGCGACCTCGAAGCCCTCCTTGCGGAGCATGTACGACAGGGCGTCGGAGAAGGACTCCTCGTCCTCGACGACGAGCACTCGGGTCACGGAAGGACCTCCGGGGCAGGAAGCGTTTCGTACGCGGTTGATTCGGGGGATGTGGGGGTGGACCGCCCGGCCTCCTCGTCGAGGCCCGCGCCTCCTGCGCGTATCTCTCGGGCGGGCTGCTGATGTGCGCGGTCGCGGGCCGCACCGGCCTCCGGCAGCCGCAGGGTGAAGGTGGAGCCCTGGTTCTCGGCACTCCACACCGAGACCTCCCCGCCGTGCGAGGCGGCCACGTGCTTCACGATCGCCAGCCCCAGTCCCGTACCACCGGTGGCACGGGAGCGAGCGGGGTCGACGCGGTAGAAGCGCTCGAAGATGCGCTCCTTGTCCTTGTCGGAGATGCCGATGCCCTGGTCGGTGACGGCGATCTCGATGTGCTCCCCGCCGGACGCGTTCACCCTGCGGGCGGCTATGCCGACGCGGGTCCGGGCGGGCGAGTAGTTGACCGCGTTCTCGACGAGGTTGCCGAGCGCGGCGGCGAGCTGGCCGCGGTTTCCCCAGACGTGCAGGTCGGCGGTGCCGCCCGCGGCCATGGTGATCTGTTTGGTGCCCGCCTGGTGCCGGCAGCGGTCGATGGCCTCGGCGACGAGTTCGTCGACGCGGACCGGCTCGGCGTCCTCCAGCGGGTCGTCGTTCTGCACCCGCGACAGGTCGATGAGTTCCTGGACCAGGCTGGTCAGGCGGGTGGCCTCGATCTGCATGCGCCCGGCGAACCGCTCGACGGCCTCGGGGTCGTCGGAGGCGTCCATGACGGCCTCGGAGAGCAGCGAGAGGGCGCCGACCGGGGTCTTCAGCTCGTGGCTCACGTTGGCGACGAAGTCGCGCCGGACCGCCTCGATACGGCGGGCCTCGGTGAGGTCCTCGACGAGCAGCAGCACCAGCCGGGAGCCGAGCGGCGCGACCCGCGCGGAGACGGCCAGGGCGTCACCGCGTCCGGTACCGCGCCGCGGCAGGTCCAGCTCCACCTGGCGTATCTCCCCGTCGCGCCTGGTGTCCCGGGCCATCTGCAGCATCGGCTCGACGGCGAGCTTGCCGCCGCGGACCAGCCCGAGGGCGTACGCCGCCGAGCTCGCCTTGACCACGGCGTCCGCCTCGTCGAGGACGACGGCGGAGGACCTGAGCACCGACAGGACGGTGTCCACGCCCGGCGGGAGCACCGGGTCCGTGTGCAGGGAGGTACGTGTGGGGCGCTTCTGCTCGCGCTCGCTCCACCGGAACGCCAGCATGGCGATGACACCGGTGAGCACCCCGGCGATCGCAGCCACTGCGGCGACCGCCGCGTTCACGTCCATGCACCCAGGTTAGGCATGGCTCGGGCACGGGCCACAGCCGTCGGACTGCGACCTCGAACACTCGTCGCCCAGAGTTCACCTTGGAGCCAGTATTGGTTCATTTGGGATGACGGAAACGGACGCGTACGGGCCGGAACGTGGGAGCGTGGGGTTCGGACCGTTGGTAATACGACGGTCGTACCGCCGGTTGTTCGGTGGGCCCCGGCTCGTTCGGTGGGCCACGGCCCTCGAACCCCCGACACAGACGCACGAGAGGGAAGCCTGATGCGGGACGCGTACCACGAGGAACTGGACTCGATCAGCGACAGTCTGGTGGAAATGGCCCGGCTGGTCGGATCGGCGATCGGGCGCGCCACCACCGCCATGCTCGACTCCGACCTGAAGCTGGCCGAGGCCGTCATCGAAGCCGACCAGAAGGTCGACGAGCTCCAGCACGACCTGGAGGCCCGGGCCATAGCCCTGCTGGCACGGCAGCAGCCGGTGGCGACGGACCTGCGCATCGTCGTCACGTCGCTGCGCATGTCGGCCGACCTGGAGCGCTCGGGCGACCTCGCCCAGCACGTGGCGAAGCTCGCGCGCCTGCGCTACCCGGACCGCGCGGTCCCGAGCGACCTGCACGCCACCATCCTGGAGATGGGCCAGCTCGCCCAGCGCCTGATGGCCAAGGCCGCCGAGGTGATCATCACCAAGGACGTCGACCTCGCGCTCCAGCTGGAGCAGGACGACGACGAGATGGACCTGCTGCACCGCACCCTCTTCCAGCACCTGATGGACGACCGCTGGAAGCACGGCATCGAGACGGCCGTGGACGTCACGCTGCTGGGCCGTTACTACGAGCGGTTCGCCGACCACGCGGTCTCGGTCGCCAAGCGCGTGGTGTACCTGGTGACGGGCGAGCACGCCGACGAGATCCAGTCGGACGTGCAGCCGGGGATCCAGGCGGTGACGACGGAGGCCGAGAGCGCCTGAGCGCGGAGTGGGAGCGGGCCAGGGGCAGGGGCCCGCTGGGGCGGTCGAGGGTCGGCCGGGGCGCGCGCAAGCCTCAGTGCGCCGTTGATGCGCCCAGCGGACCGGGCGTCCAATGGGCACAGGCACCAGCCTCGAGGAGGAACCCATGGCCGATTCCCCCAGCACCACGCCCGACCCCGCGCAGGAGCGCCAGACCGAGCAGCCCGCCGAGGTCAGGAACCTGACCCTGATCGCCGCGTGCGGCTGCGGCTCGGGCTGCGGCTGCGGGTGCCAGTCGGGCAGTCCCTGCCAGTGCGGCTGAATTCTGTAGGGCTCCGGTGGTTCGCCGCCGGGGCCCTACGGCGTTGAGGTCGCCCGCGTGGCCGTACGGGCGGAGCATGGACTTGAGGGTTCACGGGAGGGTTCGTACGGAAGGAGGCGCGGGCCATGGCCAAGTTCATGGATGTCCACCACAGCATGAAGGGCATCACGGAAGAGCAACTGCGTGAGGCCCACAACGCGGACCTCGCCATCGAGGGAGATGAGCAGGTCCACTTCGAGAGGGCCTGGGCGGACCCGGAGTCGGGCCACGTCTACTGCCTCTCCGAGGCGCCCTCGGCCGAAGCCATCCAGCGCATTCACGAGCGCGCCGGGCACAAGGCCGACGAGATCCATCCGGTGCCGCTGTCGATCCAGTGAGCTGAGCGACCGGCCGGCCGGTCACGGGGCGCTCACGAGGTGTTCCTGCAGAACTCGGTCACGACCGCGGCATCCTCCAGTCGCTGCTCGCCCCAGTCGCCGTTGCGGTTCATGGTCATGACCTGACGGCCGTCCGCCGAGGCGAGGGCCAGGGTCGCGGAGCCGGGGATCATGCCGCCGTGGCCCCAGGCCCAGCAGCCCTCCGCGAGCTTGAAGTGCCGTAGGCCGAGTCCGTAGACGTCCTGCGGACCGCCGTGCCCCTTGTCCCCGTCGACGGGGACGGCGTCGAGCAGCTGCCGCTGCTGGGCGGGCGGCAGGAGCTCACCGGCGAGCAGCCCGGACAGGAAGGTGTTCACATCGCCGGCCGTCGAGATCATCTGGCCCGCCGAGAAGGCGACCGTGGGGCTGAACTCGGTGACGTCGCGCACCTTCGCCTGCGGCTCGTCCTCGAAGAGCGTGGAGTAGTGCCGCGCGTGGGGTGACGGCAGTCGGGGCGAGGTGCCCGGCACGCTCGTGCCGCGCAAGCCGAGGGGCCGTATGACGAGGCGCTCGACCTCGTGCGCGTAGCTGCGGCCGGTGGCCTTCTCCACGACCATGCCGGCGAGGACGTAGTTGGTGTCCGAGTAGTCCCACTTGCTGGGGCGGCCGGGCCTGCTGCCTTGCTCCGGCTGGAAGTTCGGCGGGTGGGTGAGGGCGATGTCCACCAGGTCCTCCGGGGACCATCGGACGTGCCGGTTCCGGTCGAACTCGTCGCCCGCGTACTTGGCCCTGAAGCCGGCGTCCATGTTGTAGTCGAAGATCCCGCTCGTGTGGTTGAGCAGATGCCGCACGGTGATGTGCCGGGGCCGGTACCCCTTGCCGCGCACCACCCCCGGCAGCCACTCGGCCACGCTGTCGTCCAGTGACAGCTTCCCCTCGGCTTCGAGCTTCAGGAGCACGGTGGCGGTGAAGGTCTTGGTCACGCTGGCGATACGGAACCTCTCGTGCGTGCTCCGCGGGCGCTCGGAACCGAGCTTTCGGACTCCGGCCCGGCCGTCCCACACGCCGTGCCGGTCGCGCACCTGGGCGATGACGCCAGGGGTGCCCTGGGCAACGATCTCGTTCAGTACGGCTTGGGTCTTCCGATGCGCTGCCGCCTGGCCCTGTGCCAGTAATCGGGACGGCGCCGGGTCGGGCGGAGGCGGGTCGGGCGGACCGGCCAGGGCGGTGGTGGCGACGGCGAGGGTGGCAAGCCCGGCGAGGCCGGCGAGGAGGATGCGCGACGACTTTCGCTGTCCGTGGTGGGTCATGGAAACAGCTCATCAGGCGCCGTATCCGCAAACCATCGGGAACATCCCGGAAAGGGATCAGGGGCCGGAGGCGGAACCCTCAGGGACCTGCCCCAGGGCCTCGGCAGCGGGCTCCCCCTGCTTCTCCTCGGTCGTCTCGTCCGGCAGCCGCCGCATCAACGCCCCGTATCCCAGCCCGGCCACCGTCCCGACCACCGCGCACAGTCCCCACAGCCACTCCGCCCCGACCTTGTCGATGACGAAGCCGGACAGCAGCGGGGCGACGAGGGCGGCGACGGACCAGGACATCGTGTACATGCCCTGGTAGCGGCCGCGTCCGTGCAACGGGGACAGCCGGACGACCAGGCCGGTCTGCGTCGGGGCGTTGACGATCTCGGCCAGCGTCCAGACGCACACCGTGAGGGCGATGACGCCGACCGACCCGGCGAAGGCGGTGAGCGCGAAGCCGTACCCCGCGAGGAGGGAGGAGAGGACGAGCAGCCGGCGGGGGTCTCGGTGCTCGATGAACCGGGTGACGGGGATCTGCAGGACGACGATCAGTACGCCGTTGACGGCGATCGCCATGCCGTACTCGGCCGGCGTGAACCCGGCCTCACCCATCGCCACCGGCAGCCCCACCGACCCCTGCTGGAAGATCAGCGCGACGAGGAAGGACAGCCCGACGACGCTCATGAAGCGCCCGTCGCGCAGCACGGTGCCGAGGCTGACGGAGTCGTCCCTCGCGCCCTTGGCACTCACGGCCGCCTCGGCGGCGGGCTTGGACTCCGGCAGCCTCAGGAAGACGAGGATCGCGCAGGCCATCGTCATACCCGCCTCGATCAGGAACCCGGCCCGGTAGCTGACCTCGGCGATGAACCCCGCGGCCATGGAGGACACGGCGAAGCCGAGGTTGATGGCCCAGTAGTTCAAGGAGAAGGCACGGATACGGTCCTCGGGCCGCACGATGTCCGCCATCATCGCCTGCACGGCGGGCCGGGAGGCGTTGCTCGCCATGCCGACCAGGAAGGCGACACCGGCGATCGCGACCGGGTCGTGCACGAACCCGAGGAGCGCCACGGACACGGCGGTCGAGGCCTGCGCGATGAGAAGCGTCGGCCGCCGGCCCAGCCGGTCGGTCATCACCCCGCCGCCCAGCGAGGAGATCACTCCGCCGAGCCCATGCAAGGATGCGACCAGACCGGCGTATGTGGCGGAGTAGCCGCGGTCGAGCGTCAGGTACAGCGCCATGAAGGTGGCGACGAAGGCGCCGAGCCGGTTGACGAGTGTGCTGGTCCACAGCCACCAGAACTCGCGGGGCAGCCCCGAGACGGTCTCTTGGACAGCACGTCTGGCGCGGACGGCGTACGGCATGGACTCCCCCGGGGCGTAAGTGGCGCACGTAGGAGTCACAAATTACGAGCGGCTGCTTGACGGCGGCCACTCAATTAACGGATCCGGTCAAGCGTCCGCCTGCCGGGCAGCCACGCGAACGGGCGAATGCGTGGATTACGCTCTGGGGCATGGCCGACGCACCGTACAAGCTGATCCTCCTCCGCCACGGCGAGAGCGAGTGGAACGAGAAGAACCTGTTCACCGGCTGGGTGGACGTCAACCTCACCGCGAAGGGCGAGAAGGAGGCGACGCGCGGCGGCGAGCTGCTCAAGGACGCCGGCCTGCTCCCCGACGTCGTGCACACGTCCCTCCAGAAGCGCGCCATCCGCACGGCGCAGCTCTCCCTGGAGTCCGCCGACCGCCTCTGGATCCCGGTCCACCGCAGTTGGCGCCTGAACGAGCGCCACTACGGCGCCCTGCAGGGCAAGGACAAGGCGCAGACGCTCGCCGAGTTCGGCGAGGAGCAGTTCATGCTGTGGCGCCGCTCCTACGACACCCCGCCCCCGGCGCTGGACATCGACGCCGAGTACTCCCAGTTCTCCGACCCGCGCTACGCGACCCTGCCTCCGGAGCTGCGCCCGCAGACGGAGTGCCTCAAGGACGTCGTCAACCGCATGCTCCCCTACTGGTTCGACGCGATCGTCCCGGACCTGCTGACGGGCAAGACGGTCCTGGTCGCGGCCCACGGAAACTCGCTGCGCGCCCTGGTCAAGCACCTCGACGGCATCTCCGACGAGGACATCGCGGGCCTCAACATCCCGACGGGCATCCCGCTGTCGTACGAGCTCGACTCGGACTTCAAGCCGGTGAAGCCGGGGGGGACGTACCTGGACCCTGAGGCGGCTGCGGCGGCGATCGAGGCGGTCAAGAACCAGGGCAAGAAGAAGTAAGTAGCGCTGATCAAGGCCCCTACCTGCGATTTCTCCGCTGGTAGGGGCCTTGTTGCTGTGGTGGGGCCGTCCCTGGGCCGTCAGCTGCTTGATCGGGCCGTGTTCAGCGCTTCAGGAAGTCCGGCTCCGGCTGTTCCCTCGCTTCTGCTTGTGCTCCCGCCTCACGCAGGGCCGTGACGGCTGCCTCAGCGTCTTCCTGAGGCACGCCGTCGAGGATCACGACTGGGATCCGTGTTGCCAGAACCTTGCTGCGCCAGAGACTCAACCCCGTCAGTCGACGCACGACCTGAGCGACGTCCAGCACACGGACGCCGGGGTCAGTGAGCACTACGTCATGGGGCACGTCGTCGCACACCAGCAAGACGTACTCGTCTGCCATCGCTCCTCCCGCCCCTCTCCGGTTCGGAGCGTACGAGCCCTCAACCGTCATGTCGCGTCGGTTTGGCGGCTTCGAAGATGGCGGCCACGGCTTTACGAGTGCGCTCCTGGCTAGACGGCATGAGGTGCGCGTACACACGGAGTGTCAGGCCGGGGTCCGAGTGGCCGAGGTACTCGGCGAGGGCCTTGATGTTCTCCCCGGCGTCCAGGAGCACTGAGGCGTAGAAGTGCCGGAGGGCGTGCATGCCGTTCTCGCGGGACTCGGCGTAGGACTCGCCCGACTTCCTCTCGGGGATCACCCCGGCCGAGGCGAGCGCCCGCTTCCACACTTCCTCGTTGAGTGATGTCCGCCAGACGTGACCGCCACGCGGGCCGGTGAAGATCAGCCGCTTCCTCACCGGAAGCCCGTCGGCCACCTTCCACGGCAAGGTGATCTCGACCGGCGGGAACCGCTTCATGTGGGCCCGCAGGGCATCAGCGACGGGACCGGGCAGCGGCACATCCCGCAGCTTGCCGCCCTTAGGTGGGGCGAACACGGGCTTGCTGCGGCTCAGCTTGAGCTGCTGGACCACGTGGAGCGTGCCCGCCGCGAAGTCGATCGCGTCGACGGCGATGCCAAGGATCTCCCCCTGGCGGAGACCGCAGCCGCCGCCCAGGTCGACCATGGCTTGGTACCGCTCGGGCATGCCGGCCCGGACGGCGAAGACCCGCTCTGCCGTCCATGGGACGACTCGCTTGCTGTCCACGGTCGGCGGCCGGACCGAGCGGGCAGCGCACGGGTTCCGGGGAAGATGCCCATCGTCCACGGCGGCGCTCAGAGCCGCCCGCACGTTGGAGTAGATCGTCCGAGCGTACGAGCCACGGACGCCGTTCTCCTGGAGCTGCCTCACCCAGTCACGGATATGAGCGGGCTGGAAGGAACCGAGAGGACGTGACCCCAGGTACGGGAACGCGTGCAGCCGAAGCTGCGACTCCATCGACGCCTGGGTGTTCGGATCGGGCGCGTGAGTCACCCAGTTCTCCGCGTACTGCTGGAACGTGATCCGTGCCGCGCGCGGGTCGATGTACTGCCCGCGCGCCATGTCGGCCTCAGTATGCGTTAACCACTGCTCAGCGAGCCGCTTCTGCCGGTCAGGGAAGCTCTTCGACTTCTCCGTGCCGTCCGGGCCGACGTACCGGGCGCGGTACCGCATACCCGAGCCGTACCGCTCGGTCTTGACCTTGCTGGTCTTGCCGTCCGGGCCCACCTCGGTCTTGTACCAACGGTCCTGAATGTGCCCGGCCATCAGGCAGCTTCCCCAAGCTGGGCAACCACCCAGGCCCTTACGTCGATCGGGTCGAAGCGCAGGTGCCGGCCGACACGGAAGCCTCTGGGACCGGTGCGCTTCCTGCGCCACTGGTAGACCGTCTCGACGCTGGGCAAGTCGAACATCTCGACCAGATCTTCGGGCGTCAGGTATCGGGAAGGCAGAGGGCGCGGTTCAGCAGCCGCCTCCGCCAGGGCGAGGCGTCGGTTAGCCACGGGTTGGTTCTCCTTCCGTCCCAGGGGCGGGTTCGAGGGATGCGGCGAGCCAGGCTTCGGCGTCGGACAGGCCCGTTCCGGCGAAGACCCAGTGCGCGAGGACGTACGTCGTGTCGGGCTCGGGGCCGTTGGCTGTGGCGACTTGGGTTCGGCGCCATTCGGCGCGGGCATCGCGGAGGGCGCCGAGGGTGGTGGAGTAGCGGCGGGACTTGGTGGAGAAGTGGCCGCGGAAGCCGAGCATGTGGGCCCAGGCGCGCAGGCGGAGGTGTTCGAGGTCCTTGCGGGCGCCGAGGAACCATGCGGTGCGGATCATGTGGCGGGCGTGGTCGCTGATGTCGAACTGGGCGAGTTCGGCGGCGAACTTGAGCGGCCGGTCGAGAGCTCCCGTCGCGGTCTCGGCGCCCTTGGTGGCGTACTTGGCGATGTAGGCGGCGACGGCCCGTTCGGTCAGCTCCTGGCCGTCGTCGAAGTCGGCCGAGCGGATGGTGCGTACGTCGAGTTGGCGGCCGAAGGTGAAGGTGTGGGCGCGGCCGTCGATGACCGGGCCCTCGACGTGGACCTTGGCTGCGGCGGTGTTGATGGCGTCGGTGAGCAATTCGGCCGTGGCCCAGGTAGGGGGTGGGGCGTCGCCGCCGCTGGGGCCGTCGAGGCGGATGACGGCGTGGAAGTGGACCGCGCCGCGCTTCTGGTACTCGGCGACCTTGGCGAAACTCACGCGGGCGTGCTCGCGGAAGCGTCGCTGTGGCAGGCCGGCGCGCTTGGCGACCTCTCGGCGCAGGTAGGTGGAGAAGCGCCGCCACAGCGGACCGGCGTGCGCGTTCCAGAGAACGGCCGCTTCGTAGTCGTAGGTGTCCGGGGTGAGCGGGGTGCCGAGTGCGTCGTCGTCCTGGTCGTGGCGGGTGCCGCAGCGGCAGGGGCGTCCGCTGGAAGGACGGTTGTGGACCGGGCCGAAGCTCGGGGCGGTGAGGGTGGCGAAGACGCGGGGGTGGGCGGCGACGTGTTCGGGGGTGCCTTTGCCGCCTCGCAGGCCGGAGGTGATCAGGTGGAAGGTGTCGCGGCGGTAGACCTCGGCGCAAGCGGCGCAGCGGGTCGTGCGGCGGTTGTTGCAACGGACCAGGAGTTGACCGGCCGGCAGGCTGGTGGAGTCGAGGCGGTGGAGGACGTTGCCGATCTCGCCGGTGCGGGTGTCTACGTCGTATTCGGTGCGGTGGCCGTCGAGGCGGATCGGGTGGGTGCAGCCGCCGAGTCCGGAGAGTTGGCGGAGGATACCCGGCAGCGTGCCCTGCGAGGCCAGGTTCGCGAGTTCCGGAAGTGGGGGCGGAGTGGTGCGGGTGAAGATGGCGATTCCCTTCTGACTGACGCGGTTGGGAGGAAGGCGCCGGGGCGGCGAAATGCTTGGTCGTGTGCCGCCGCCCCGGAGGCCAGCGCGGTTCAGCGGCGGTGGTGGTCGCGGAGCATGGAGCGCAGGACGACAGCGGCCACGGCGACGGAGATGGCCGTAACGGCTACGGCGGCCAGGAGCGCGGTGAGGACGACCCCGCCGACGACCAGGGCCACGACGGTCTTCTGATCGATGGAGACCGACGGGAGGGAGCGCCGTACGGGCGCCTCCTGGTGAGTCGGGGTGTGGGTGTGTGCGTGCGGCGGGGTCGGGCTGTCCGGGTACTTGGGCAGGAACATGGCCGAGGTCTCCTTATCTACTCGTCTAGGTGTGTGAGCCGTTTATGACGGTCACGCCGGAGCGCGTTCCGGACTCGATGGCGGGTGCGAGGAAGGTGTGCGAGAGCCAGAAGCCGAAGAGTGCGATCAGGACGACGACCCAGGTACGGACGCCGAGGAACTTGATCGCTCCCCAGGCGAAGAGGCCGAGGACGACGACGAGCGGCAGGCTGACGGTCACGGGCACGGGTCCTTTCAGCGGACGGGACAGCGGTGAGTACGGGCGGCCAGCTCAGCGGCGGCGCGGCTGTCGTAGTCGGCGGAGAAGCCGCAGCGTGGGGCGGTGCAGGCGGCGGTGTGCTTCTCCTGGCCTCGGCCGTCGAAGGAGGTGCCGACCTGGACGGGGCCGATACGGCTGACGTCGCGGAAGCGGCGGTTGGCTGTCATGGGTTGGTCTCCCGTCAGAGGTGTGCGGCGATGACTTCCGCCATGGGCGCGGGGACGCCGAGGCGGGCACGGAGAGTCGGTGCGTCGATCGGGGCGCCGGTACGGGTGTGGTGCTCGGCGGCGACCTTGCGGGCGTGTTCGACGAGTGCGGCAGGGACGGGAACGGCAGGGCGTTCGGGCGGTGGCTCGATGGCTGGCTGCGCGGGCGGTTCGGGCTCGGGAGCGACGTCCTCGTGCTTGAACTCCCCTGGCTCCTCCACGTCGTCGTGAGCAGTCGCTGTTGGCGCGGAGTGGGCGAGAAGAGTGCCGCCGAGGAAGGCGACCGCAGGCCAGCCCGCGACGAGGATGCGCAACCAGGCCGGGACCTGGTCCAGGTCGAAGGGGCCGGCGGTGGCGACGTTCGCGCCGAGTGAGGCGGCGAGCGCGATGACGAACCAGCACCACCCGGCCGCTTTCGCCTCGCCCGATCGCAGCCGACGCCAGGCAGCGACGAGCAGCAGGTCAACCGAGATCGGGTAGGCCCACGCCTTCCACCCGTCCTGCCCGGCCGCCGAGGCGACGTCGTGCAGGTGGGCGAAGGACAGCGCGGCAGCGATGACGGCCTGGACGAGCACCGCGTCAACGCGGGCCAGTTGGGCACGCACGAAGCGACTCCTTCCGGATTCAGGCATGGGAGGGGTAGGGACTTGGCGTGAGGCGGTCACGCCGACCGGGGTTGGTGGAGGAGGTCAGCCGGTTGCCGGGCGCGACTCGACGACGAGGGCCGGGGACTCGACCGACAGCACGGCGACGTCGTGCTGGAAGGGCTTGAGCGCGGGCAGGTCGGGCATCAGGTATGCGGACTCGCGGCCGGTCTCGGCTGCATCGCTGAGGGACAGGTACGGCGTGCGGATGCGTGACCAGCCGCCGGAGGTGTCACCTGCCACCGCCAGGCCGGGCCGTTCGGGAGCAATGGCGCAGGCGGCAGAGACCGCCTCAGGAGCGATGTCGCCGAGTGCCATCTTGGCTGAGGCTTCGTCGTTGACCCGGTGGCAGACCCGACCGGTCAACTGAGCGCGCAGCATGGTCGCTCCCTTGCCCAGCTCGGCCCCGAAGCGCTGCCCGCACACTTCCAGGTAGATACCGGCAGCCCTGCCGAGTTGGGCGAGCCGGATGAGCTGGGTGACCATCTCATCCCGCCGTTCCTCGTCCTTCCTGGTGGCGACGAGGAAGAGTTCAGCCACCTCGTCGACGAACAGCACAACGGGGACAGGACGTTCGTGCTCGGGCAGTCCCCAGATGTCCGAGGTGATCTCCTCGACCGGAGTGTCCGGGGCCATGCCTTGCCGGGCCTTGATCAGGTCGTATCGATCCTCCATTTCCTTCACGAGCACCGGCAGCAGTTCGGCGGCCTGCTCCGGATCGGTCGCCAGCGCTGAGAGACGGGCCGCGAACGGCGCCAGCTCCACACCGCGCTTGCAGTCGATGCCGACCAGGGCGACCGGCTGAGGGGCGAGCCCGGCGATCAGGTGCCGCAGATACATGGACTTGCCTGACAGGGTGGCGCCGAGGGTGAGTTGGTGAGGCACGGCCCGGTAGTCGCGTATGAACGGCATGGCGTCCTCCCGCAGCGCCACCGGCACCTGAAGGAACCCCGCGTCCATCTTGCGAGGCATCCGCACCCGCCGCAGCACGTCGAAGCCGACCAGCCGCAGCTCGACCACACCCGGCTTGACCGTCGAGACGTACACGGCGTGAACGCCCCAGGCATGCCGCAGCCGTTCCGCCGAGGCGGCGACATCAGCCGGTTCCTGCCCCAGAGCGAGCCGGAGCCGGAGCCGCAGCCCGGTCGAAGTGGGCCGGATGATGCCCCGACGCGGCGGTACGGGACGGACCTCACGGCGGGTGGTGGCCTTGACCGCCAGCATCCGCAGCCGGGACGGAGCCACGGTCAGGCCGCAGGCTTCCATGACCGAGCCGTAGGAGCTGAGGAGCCGGGCCGTGGATATCGGAAGGCCGACCGTGGACCAGCACACCCCGGGGTGCTTGGCCCGGGCGTAGGCGGCCCCGCCGCCGAGTGCGGCGACAGGACCACCCACTTCCAGGAGCGTCGTCAGATCGGTCATCAGGCAGCGGCCCCGGAGGCGGCCGGGAACGCAGCCGGAGTCACGGCGGCGGCGCGGTAGGCAATGCCGTGCCGCTGCTGCCCGTTGAAGACGCTCTCCCACGGCCGGGCCACCAGACCCGGCAGCGAGACCGGAGCCCCGAGCGTCAGCCCCTCGGACACTCCGCTCTCAGGAACGGTGACCTTGATCAGCGACGACTCACCGTCTTCCAGGTAGACGACGCCGAGCGTCATCAGGGCCTCGCCGCTCGTCGCGTCCTTGGCGATCTCGCCGGTCTGTCGGTCGCGGACCTTGGGCTCGGGCGCCTCGGTCAGCAGGATCGTTGCGGCCGAGGTCTCAACACGGATGGTGCGCAAGACTTCTCCCTATCTACTCGTCTATACAAGATGCGGCGTTCGAACCCGATCTCCGGGAACGGCAACCACCTTGCCACACAACTTGCCCACTCGTCTATACGAGTAAGCCTGTTGAGGTGTACGAGTTCGGAGAAGGTAGCCCCGCGACCTCTTGATGCCGCGACTGTCAGACCGGTCAGGCAGGATCCGGGCATGGTGATTGCGACGAACGCCCGGGGACACAAGGTGAAGCGCCCCTCGAAGCCTGCGATAGGCACCATGCTCGCCAACCTGAGGCGCGGCAACGAGCACATGGTCGTGGAACGACAGGACGACGACCTCCCGGGGGACTGGTACGTCCAGGTCCTGTTGCGCGAGAACAACACCTACCAGCTGGAGTACCGGGACGGCGTTGCCGCGGAGCACTACCAGACGCAGACCGTCTCGCAGGAGAAGGTGCTTCGAGCGCTGCTCGGTTGGGTGGCCGGCGGATCGGCCTGGCGCGAGGACTTCATGTGGAACAACATCAGCTCCATGTTCGAGCCGCCTTTCCCCGAAGAAACGGAGACGCCCACCGCATAGCGTCATCCCGCTACCGCTCACGCCCTCACGTCGCCGGGAGCTGGTACGACAGGACGTAGGCGTCGGCCGCCATGACCGTGTCGCAGACCTCTACGGCCCGCCCTTCCTGGTCGAACGCGGTCCGGATCAGGTGAATGACCGGCACGCCGGAGGCCAGCCGCAGCGTGCGCACCTCGTCGGGCGAGGGCATCCGGGCGCGGATCTCTTCCTCGAAGTGGTCGAGGCGGTGCCCCAGCTCCTCAAGCCGGGCGTAGATGCCGCCAGGCCCGGGGTTCGGCTCGGCGATCGGCGTGCCCCGCGCGATGTCGAGCGGCAGATACGAGGTGGCGAACTCCACCGGCCGCCCATCGAGCAGATACCGGCGACGCCGGGCGAGCACTCGCCGCACGGACCCGAGCCGGGTGGAGACGTCCTGGCTGGCCTTCTCCTCCTTGACCTCCAGGCTGTCCACCTGCGGGTGACTGCCGGCGGCGTCGGCCTCGACGATGAACGCGGACTTTCCCTGCTCGCGGTGGCGTCGAGCGAAGCGGTCGGAGGCGAGCCGTCGTACAGGCGGTCGTGGTCGCACGAAGACGCCTTTGCCGTGCTCGGCGTGCACCAGGCCCTCGCCCTGGAGGACGGAGAAGGAGTTTCGAACCGTCATACGGGAAACCCCGTAATGCTCGACCAGTTCGGCCTCGGAGGGCAGCTTTTCGCCCTCCTTGAATCGCCCACGGTCGATGGCCTCGCGCAGCTGGTCGGCGATCTGCCGGAAGACCGCACGATCGCTCGTGGGGTCGAGATCGCCGAGGAGGCCGGAGGAAAGAGAGGGCACGTGTACTCCTTTAGGTATCTAGACGAGTGGGCGAGCTTTGTTGCTACCGTGGAGAGCCTAGCCAGCCGAGAGGGCAGAGGAACGTGAGCACCGAACGTCCACACTCCGTGAGCGTCGCCGGAGTAATCGTCGATGACGAGGACCGCGCCCTCTTGATCAAACGCCGTGACAACGGCCACTGGGAACCCCCGGGCGGAGTCCTCGAACGTGAGGAAACCATCCCCGAGGCCCTCCAGCGCGAAGTCCTCGAAGAAACCGGCATCAAGATCGCGCTTCCGGCGACCCTGACCGGGATCTACAAGAACATGAAGGGCTTGATCGTCTCCATGGTCTTCCGCTGCGAGGCCGCCGACGGCACGCCCACCACCGGGGACGAGACCCGCGCACTGCGCTGGGCCACCCGCGAAGAGGTCATCGAACTCGCCGACGAGGCATACGCGATCCGTGTCCTGGACGCATTGGACGCGGTATCCCCGCCGGCCATACGCGCCCACGACGGCGTGAAACTCGTCTAGCCCGAACCCGCTACACATGGCGGCCTACCAGCACGAAGGAACTTGTATGCACGAGTATACGAGCACCGCCCGGGTCTGGGGACTCACTTGCCCAGGTTTTCCGGAAGAGGTCAGCCGGGCCCGTCGCTGGACACGGGACATCCTGCGCGGATCGCCTCTTGCCGACGATGCCGAGCTGATCGTGAGCGAGCTGAGTTCGAACGCGATCCTTCACACGGCCAGCGGCACGGCATCCGGCAGCTTCCACCTGGCCCTCGCAGTCTCACGACAGGTCGTCGCCCTGTCGGTCACGGACGCCGGAGGCACCGGCATGTCCCCCAAGGTCGAGCACCAGGACCAGGACGCCGAACACGGCCGGGGGCTGGGCATGGTCACCGCACTCGCGCACCGGGTCGTGGTCCACAACAGCCAGGCCGGCCACACAGTCACCGCGGAACTCTTCGCGAGCGCACGACGGGGAGGACGCGCATCGTGACGGCGACTCCTCACGAACGCTTAGCCGCAGCAGAACACGGCACTGCATATCGCTGCTGGGCAGTGGCCTACCCCTCATACGAGACCCGCTGCATCTCTCTGGGAGCACTCGATACAGCAAGTCCCCGTCTCGCCCTGCGTTGGCTGCGCGAGCAGACGAAGAACGTCACTGACCAGCTCGACGCGGCGTACGCCCAGCCGGGACGCCACTGGTTGAGAGATGAGGCCGAGCACGAACGTGCACTCACCTACCTGACCGGGGGCACCGCCTACCAACTCACCCTGTACGACGAGAACACCCGCTACGTGCTCGTTGCCTACCCGCCAGGAGTGACCTCGTGACCGAACTCCCGCGCGGCTACTGGTGCGAGTGCTGGACCGTAGAGCTCACCAACAGGGATGAGCAACCGGCACTGCACGCCTCATTCGACGCATACTCCGCACCCCAAGCAGACAGGTGGGTAGCAGTCGCCCTCAGGACCATCACCCCGGCACTGGACACCGCAGCATGCGACGAAGCATGGGCATGGCTCTACGAGGAACGGGCCGAGACGAGACGAGCCCTACTGCGGTCTGAGCCCTGCACCGTCACCGTCACGCACACCACCACCCGCATCACCTGGACGATCCGACCAGTGCTCTTCCTGCCCCTCGCTCACCGCCAAGGCCGCGAACTTCCGCCCTGCTCACACGATTTCAAGCCTCGCGCCACAGACTGAGTTACAACTTTCTCTACTGGTTCAAGGCGGCTCGCTCCGCTCACCGCGCGCGGCCCGGCCCCCGGCCGGGCCTGCGCTCCAGTCTCCGCCCCGCTCCAGCCCGGCCGGCGCCCGGGCCGCGCGCACAGCAATCAGCCACCTGATGCCAGAGAAGGGGAACGTCGTGGCTGGGGCGGTCGCCTCCGCGATTTTAGCCAGCCGCTTTGGCGCGAGCCTCGAAGATCATGGCCCCAACGTCGTGCTTTAGCGGGCAGGTCCACAGACTGCCCGACACGCCGCAAGCTTACGGGGCCATGATCACTCGCGCCAAAGCAGCTCCAGGCCAAAATCGCTCCGCCGACCTTAGTTTGCCTTCAGAGCGGAAAGAGTGGCCAGGCGACAACAATCGTCAGGTACCTTCGCACCCTAAAAGCGGCTGCTGTCATTAAAAGCGGCTGCTGTCATTCAAGAGAACCCAAACATAGTACCACTTATTTTCTCGTCGCTTCGCTTTATGTTCATCGACCGCGCTTTTGATCGAGCTGGAAGCGAAACCACCGAAGCCGAGCGCCGAAAAGAGCGACAAAGACTTCCAGTCGGCCACGGCGAACAGCGCAACAGTAGACAGCGCCAGCGTCCCGCCTGCCGCAGAAAACCATCTGGTTCTACTTGCACTACGCATCTTCGCTTCAACTTCGCCTAGGCCCTCTATAATCTCTGCCTCGAGTTTGGCCAATTCAACCTCGGATCGCGCACTTTCGATGGCATCATCCATATCCAGCAGCTTGCCGCGAAGATGATTCTTGAACACCGAATAAGATTCGAACTCCTGCGCCGTGATTGCGCTAAAATCTCGCATCGAGACACCTTCGATATATGGGATCCGCATTTTAAGGATGGGTCGAATCACCTTACTTTTCTCAGGGGTTGCTCCAGATGCGTCTACTACGCGCCTATCTTCGATGATGTAGTCAATCGGGGTAAGCGGACCGAACCCTTGATCCAGGTCTGGCGCAAACGAATGGAAGGCTCTCTCGCTCTCGCTGAACGTAGGGAGATGCCAGACCAAGCCAGCCTTCATCAACTCCTCAGAGCTGAGGATCCATGCCCCAAGACTCATAATACTGACACAGTGCATCCCGTACTCAGTCACAATATTACTAACGTCCATCACGCCCTCTCTACCGTGTCCTCCGGGAGGCGGGGGAGATGTCAACTGGGAACTCCGCGATCCTAGCGGGAAATACTTTCCAGACTTCCCCTGAGAAAGCACGAGCGTGTCAGTGACGAGAACGGATCTCTTTGTCACGCTCTCGAAATCTGAGGGCCGGACATTCAAACCGACATGAAAGCGGCGGCGATCCCGTACTTTGAATTTGGCAAGAGAGAGGTCACCCTTGCCATAAATGACATTTGCGTACTTTTTCGCCACAGTGGCCGGATCTTTTCGGTCTGCTGCGGAGAGTCCTCTGAAAAACGACCTATGGACTCGAATCAGCTTACTCGAGCCCAGCTGAAAAACCCGAGAGATATCCATGGGAGAATGATGCCCATGGGTAAAGGGTACGTCAATCCCTCAGTAGCATGCTTAACGCCATCACGCTGCGAAATGGCTGGTGATGCTGGCCTTTAATCATATGTTCGATTTTCGCGACATCGTGGTTGCCATGCACCGTTGCGGCTGCCTCGCAGCTCCACAGGCATGCGAGCGCACCTGCTCTGTACAGCAGCGGAGTACAGCAAGCCGGCACCAACAGCCAACCCGCACCGGGCCGCAATAGCCAGACGGGCGTCATCCTGGACCGCTATGGCCCTGCGGCCCAGTAGTTCAGGACGCAGAGGTCGTGCCAGACAGTGCCAGATCGTGCGGGGAACCACGGGGAACCACGGGCCAGCGCACGAAGCGTCGAAAGCCTTCCGCAGCAGGTTAGGCCTGCAGCAAGCCGTAGATCACCTTAGCTTCCCAAGCTGATGTCACGCAGCTGCGCAGGCTAAGGACCTTGTCAGCGTCGACCAGTAGCCTGCGATGATCAGCCGTGGCACGCCTGGAGGCTTCGTGGAAGCGACCGCTCTCGTCAGTCCCAACCGACTGTGGTCAGCGCAGGAGGTCTTGGTGCGCCCGAGCCCTGTCCCGGCGGCGGCAGGGGTGTACGGGTGGCACTTCGAGCAACCGCCTCATCTGGATCTGGACGGCCGGCGCTTGCTCTACGTCGGAATAGCCCCGCGGTACATGGCCAACCGGACCAGCACCCAGAACCTGCGCAAGCGGGTGCGCTATCACTACCGGGGCAACGCGGCTGGCTCAACCTTGCGGCTCACTCTTGGGTGCCTGCTCGGACTGGAGCTGCGCCGCGTAGGCAGCGGCAAGCGGATGACCTTCGGCAAGGCCGGCGAAGCCGCCCTCAGCCAGTGGATGGCGGATAACGCGCGGGTGTGCTGGGTCGAGCAAGACGAACCGTGGACATCGGAGTCACAGCTCATCTCCCAACTCGACCTCCCGCTCAACCTCGACCAGAACCGCCACAACGCTTTTCACAGTCGTCTGAAGGAGCTACGGGCCCAAGCACGCCAACGAGCGCGGGAGTTGCCCATCAGCTCGTAGGCCGCCGAATGGGCCGCTGTCTGGGCCGCCCCTGGGCCGTCCGAGGTCGCTCAACAGTGGTCAACGACGACCAATGACGACAGCTCGTCCGCTGTTGAACTCCGCCCTGACCAGCAAAAACCCAGCTCACCAAGATCCCCGACAACACCCAGGGCAAGAAGAAGTAAGCACACAATATAAGCCCCCTGCTTGCGACTTTTCGCGAGCAGGGGGCTTGTTGCTGCACCCTACGCACTCTTCCCTGCGCTCAAGGCCGAGCGAGGAGAGGTTGAACCAGGAGACTGGACGTCTGGCGAGATTGCGCTCTCCTGGAATCCCCGCTCAGCTCCACGTACGTTATCCAGGACATTCTTGCCCTGTCGGTCCACCAACCGCGTGAGGCTCTCTTGCAGGATGCCGAAGATAATCGCCCACGCAATGATCTGCGGTGCACTATCCAGATTCGAAAGACCTGGAATAAACCCACCATGGATCAGAACGAGACCCATAAGGGCAGCCAATGCCCCTACCGGGATTCGGAGGAGCACGAGCATCAAGGGAACCGAGTATGGGGTAGACGTCCCCTGAATCCCCTTGAGGGAAACTGCCGCCGCGAAAGCTGCAGCTCCTGAACCAAACGCCATCACAAGCAAGACATCCTGACCTGTTTCAGAACTACCGATCGGGCAAACCTGAGGTTTTGTCGGATCGGGGGTGAAGCAGATGTTTGACGCAATCGAAGATGGTGACAAAAATCCCCAAAGGATGAACAGACCAGCGATGGCCGCCGTCGCCACTACGGATGCGAAAAGTATATTCCGGAAACTCCGGGCCTTCGCGCGCTCCTTTTCTTCCGCTACCTGAGCAGCCAGCAACGTGACCACGGCGAGCTCGCGCATACTTTCAAGGACCTTGTGCCCGTTACTCTGGAGCTGCTTCTCCAGTTTCACGCGACGAGGGTCTTCGGGACCCAAATGCTGTCGGGCATTTGCTAGAACCAACGGACCCAACGCACTAAGCTCTTTCTCAGGTATGAGGCGAAGAATATTCGTTTCCGCTCTGTGTATATTTGCGGAAGCGCGGTCGATGTCGGCCCCAGTGATTACCGACCAAAGATTCTTCTTGCGATCCGCCGCCTGTCGTGCAGCATCGAGATGAGTTTCGATCTTAGTGGCAATCTCTTCCTCATACGGTGCGAACCCGTGCGGCCTGAGAGACCTAATTCGATTCAGCTGACCCTGAAGTTCTGCAATATGCGCTACGGTGCGCTGCCACCACGAGGATCTACGATATCCCGCCACATCTCTATCCGAGTCAAGGTGCATATTCATAGCAGGTGACATGATCGCCGCCTCCCATCATTCAGCGGAGGTGCGCCGGTGAACGTCCGGGTACCACACGTACGTCGACCATGACTCTCATGATAAACGCATCGTAGTTCAGATGCACCCCCAAGGAAGGGCGCACGATGTCGGTTATTCAAACATCAAGAGGACCTGATTATCGAAGCGTCAAGAATTGATCGACGAAAAGTCGAACAGGGCAAGTTCTTGACTGCTCGGAACCTCGAACAGCCCCACATATTCCTCGAGTGGCTCGCGAGTGATCGGGACTGTGCCTCGCTCACCCGCGCCGTTGCGGGCATTGAGGCGGCGGCAGAGTCGCGCTCGGAGCGTGCCCAGAGGCCGAACTCCAGGATCACGCTCTGCCCGAGCTGCAAGAGGTCCCGGGCGTGCCGGGAGAAGCGCCTCTCGGGCCGGTCGCATCCTTGCTCGTCGAAGAGGTCGATGCCGAGATCCGCCATCCGCCATCCATTCGTCCGGGCACAGCCGTACCGCCGGGATCTCCTCCGCCAGACACTTGGCCAACGTCGTCTTTCCGGAGTACCTCCACAGCGCCTTCGGTGGCCGGAGCTCGATATTCGGTGGCGGAGCCGTTCCGGACCGGTTCACCATGCCCCCATGGTCTCGGATGAGCACACCCGTGAACGAGCTGTGGCTCGGTGGACGCAGGCGACCGTCTATTCCGACATGTGGGTTGATCCGGACGACGACCCCCGCGAAACCGACACGGAAATCGTCGATGAGCGCAGCACCCTGCTCGAGAACCTGCGTCACTATCGGCTGACCCTGGAGATGAAGTGTGCGGGGCTGGATGCCGAGCAGATGGCTCGGCGGTCCGTTCCGCCGTCGACGATGTCCCTGCTCGGGCTGGTGCGGCACATGGCTGAGGAGGAGCGGCATTTTCGGCGGGTGATGGCCGGTGAGGACGCGCCGAAGCTGTATCGGACCGAGGAGGACCGCGATGGGGACTGGAACGGGGCAGTCGCCGATCCGGGGGGCGTGGAGGATGCCTGGCGGCAGTGGCGGATGGAAGTGGAACTCACCGATCGGTATCTGGCCGGCATCGACGATCTCGCCACCCGGAACGCCGGGTTCTCCGACCTCGGGCCCGAACCCGGTGGACAGCTTCAGCTTCGCGATGTCCTGGTGGCGCAGATCGGGGAGTACGCGCGGCACTGCGGCCACGCCGACCTTCTGCGCGAGCTGATCGACGGTCGCGTCGGGCAGTGATCGACGCCGAGTGTCCTTACCTGGGACGTAATCGACGCTCCCGCGGTGTCCCGGCAGTCTGGGCCTCATGACGCCTACCACCACCGCGGACGCCACCCGCGCCACCGTTCAGAAGTTCCTCGAGCTCCGGCTCGCCGGCGACACCGAGGGGCTCACCGCGCTGTTCGCCGACAAGGTCGACTGGGTGCTCGCCGAGAATCCGGGGGTGCCGTGGATACGTCCGCGGTCCACCGCTGCCGAGTGTGCCGCGCAGGCAGCGGAGTTGATGGAGTACACCGTGCCCGAGGACGCCCGCGCCTCCGTCGATGCCTTTCTCGTCGACGGTGCCGATGCCGTGCTGACGGGGCATCTGTCGGGGACCGTACGGGCGACGGGGAAGTCCTTCGAGGGGCCGTTCGCGCTGCGGCTCACCGTCGAGGGTGGGCGGATCACGCGGCACCACCTCTACGAGAACAGCCTGTCGATCGCCCAGGCGTGCACCTCGTGAGCAGCCCCGCCCATCGCCCAGGCCTGCACCCGTGATCAGTCGCGCCCGACCAACCGCCAGTACTGCCGCTTCTCCTCATCCCGTACGACCACGCCCAGCCGGAGCAGTTCGCCGCGCAGCTCCCGGGCGTCCCCGGCGTCGTCCGAGTTCCGTAGGGCCCGGGCGCGTGCCGTGAGCAGGGCGTCCGCGCCCGGGGGCAGGCCCGGCGTGCCGGGGACCCAGCGGCGGAACTCGGCGCGGTGCGGGTCCTGCTCCGCCCAGGGGTAGCCGTGGGCGGAGAGGGCCTCGGTGAGGCGGGGCCAGGGCAGGCCGCAGTGTTCCCGGGCCAGTTCCATGGAGTTCGGGGCGAGCGCGACGAGTTGCTTGCCGTCCCGGAACAGGACGCCGATCTCCTCGCGGAGGAACTCCTGGGAGTCGTCTCTGATCGTCAGGGTCAGACGGGTGTCCGAGACGGCGACCGACAGCGACTCGTGCACCGCCGTGAAGCCCAGCAGCAGGCCGGCGAGTGCGCCCGCCGCGACCGTGCCGAGGGTGAGGGCGGGTTCCGGGACCGAGGTCAGGAGTTCGGCCGGGCCCTCCAGCGGAGCCCACGGCAGGCTCAATAGCCAGCGGGCGAGGAGAGGGAGGAGGGCGCCGGCGACGGCACCGCAGCCGACGCAGAACAGCACGATGGCCCAGGTCGATTCCGCGAGTTCCGTGGGCCCCTCCGCCGACGGAACCGGCCGCTTTCCCATGGGGACTTTCCTGGCTTCCTCCATGGAACGAGTCTCGGGAAGGGCCCTTGGTCCTGTCATCAGCCGTTGGTCTACGTGCCTCCGACTTTGGTCGCCTCCGTCGGCGCCGACCCTTTCAGGGGTGCATCCGCGCCCCCTTCACCACCTTGTCGACCGCGTTCTTCGGGCCGTGGACCACGAGGCCGACCAGGTCCAGGTCCGCCGTCGGAACCGCCCGTACGGCCGCGCGGTTGTCGCGGTCGTTGCCCGTGGCGAACAGATCGGATGTGAAGACCGCGCGGGGAAGGGAGCGGGACAGGGCCTTGGTGTGGGCCGTGGTCAGGGTTTCCTTCGTGGCCTCGAAGACCATGACCGGCTGGCGAAACATCGGCAGGTAGGGCACGCCGTCCGCGTCCTCGTACGGTTCGCCGATCACCTCGGGGAGCTGCGTTCCCAGGCCACTGACCAAGAACGATGTGACGTTGAGGCGCTGCCAGGGCTCCAGGTCCTCGCGCAGCAGCACGGCGATCTTCGTGTCGAAGCGGATCGGCTCGACCGGCTCGACCGGCTCCTTGGATGGTTCGGTGTTCATGATGCGAGCGTGTCGGGCCGCCCCCGCCGGGGTCTTGTACGTTCTTTGCATGGCTTCCGAGCCCTCCCGGACCGTCTCCGCCTGGCGGCCCCCCGTCGCGGGTGTCGTCGAGGTCTTCCACGCGCGTTTCACCGAGTACGCGTATCCGATGCACGTCCACGAGGCCTGGACGCTGCTGATCGTCGACACCGGCGCCGTACGGTACGACCTCGACCGGCACGAGCACGGCACGCCGCACGACACCGTGTCGCTGCTGCCGCCGCATGTGCCGCACAACGGCTCCCCCGTCACCCCGGAGGGCTTCCGCAAGCGGGTCCTGTATCTCGACGGGACGTATCTCGGCGACGAGCTCATCGGGGCCGCCGTCGACCGTCCCGACCTGCGCGATCCGCTGTTGCGGCGGCGCGTCGGGCAGTTGCACGGCACGCTGCTGCGGCCCGGTGAGGAACTGGAGGCCGAGAGCAGGCTGATGTTCGTCGGGGAGCGGCTGCGCGGGCATCTGCGGAACGAGGGCGAGAGACCTCGTCCTGCGGACCCCGTCCACGCGCGGCGGTTGCGTGAACTGCTCGACGAGCGGGTCGTCGAGGGCGTCGGGCTCCAGGAGGCCGCTGGGCTCGTCGGGGCCCATCCGGCCCATCTCGTACGGGCGTTCAGTGCCGCCTACGGCATCGCCCCGCACCAGTACCTGACGTCCCTGCGCGTGGGGCGCGCCCGGCGGCTGCTGCTCGACGGGCGGACGCCGAGCGAGGTGGCGGTGGCGACCGGGTTCTACGACCAGTCGCACCTCACCCGGCACTTCCGGAGGCTGGTGGGAGTACCGCCCGGGCGGTACCAAGAGGGCTCCGAGCGGCCCTAACGCTCCGGGCGCTGCGTCAGGTGCGCGAACGCGTCCAGGTTGCGCGTCGACTCGCCCCGGGACACCCGCCACTCGTACTCCTTGCGGATCGCCGAGGCGAAGCCCAGCTCCAGCAGGGTGTTGAAGCTGCCGTCCGCCGCTTCCAGGACCTGGCCGAGCAGGCGGTCCAGTTCGTCTGCGGTGACGGCGGCGAGGGAGAGCCGGCCGGTGACGTAGACGTCGCCGTGCTGGTCGACGGCGTAACTCACGCCGTAGAGCTTGAGGTTGCGTTCCAGCAGCCAGCGGTGGACGGCCGGTTCGTTCTCGTCGGGGTGGCGGATGACGAAGGCGTTCAGGGAGAGGGAGTGGCGGCCGACGATCAGGGAGAGCGTGGTCTTGAGCTTGCGGGTGCCGGGGAGCTGCGCGACGTAGGTGCCCGGCTCGGGGCTCTCCCACTCCAGGTCGGCGTCCTTCAGCACTCCCTCGATGACCTGTGCCGCGCGCTGTTCCTGACCGGTTTCACCCATGGTGCGAGCGTACGCGACGGCGGTGTGCCTGCATCGCGGCCGTGTAGACGTCCGCCGTGGCGGCGGCCGCGGTGTCCCAGCCGAAGGACTGGGCGTGGCGGGCGGCCTGCGCGCCCATGCGGGGCGCCAGTTGCGGGTCGTCGGCGAAGTCGCGCAGCACGCGCGCGTAGTCGGCCGGGTTGTGGCCGCGTACGAGGAAGCCGGTGTGTCCGTCGTCCACGGCCACGGGCAGGCCGCCGACAGCCGCCGCGAGCACCGGGGTGCCGGCCGCCTGGGCCTCTATGGCGACCAGGCCGAAGGACTCGCTGTAGGAGGGCATGACCAGGAGGGAGGCGGCGCGGAACCAGTCGGCGAGCTGTTCCTGGCCGACCGGCGGGCGGAACCGTACGACGTCCGCGATGCCGAGGCGGGCGGCGAGCTTCTGCAGGCCCTCGGGCTTGGCGAGGCCGCTGCCGCTGGGGCCGCCGACGACAGGGACGAGGATGCGCGAGCGGAGTTCGGGGCGCTCGTCGAGGAGGACGGCGACGGCCCGCAGCAGCACGTCGGGGGCCTTCAGGGGCTGGATGCGGCCCGCGAAGAGCGGGATCAGCGCGTCCTGGGGCAGGCCGAGACGGGCGCGGGCGGCGGCGCGTCCGTCGGCGGGCGAGAAGCGCGTGAGGTTCACCCCGGGGTGGACCACGGCGAGCTTGTCGGGGTCGGCCGCGTAGTGCCGGGCCAGTTCGTCGGCCTCTTCGGTGGTGTTGGCGATGAGGCGGTCGGCGGCGGCGACGATCTGGGTCTCGCCGATGACGCGGGCGGCCGGCTCGGGGCTGTCGCCGTCGGCCAGGTTGGCGTTCTTGACCTTGGCCATGGTGTGCATGGCGTGCACCAGCGGGACGCCCCAGCGCTGGGCGGCGAGCCAGCCGACGTGGCCGGAGAGCCAGTAGTGGGAGTGGACCAGGTCGTAGTGGCCGGGGCGGTGGCCGGCCCAGGCCTGCATGACGCCGTGGGTGAAGGCGCACAGCTGGGCGGGGAGGTCCTCCTTGTTGAGGCCCTCGTAGGGGCCGGCGTCGATGTGCCGGACGAGGACGCCGGGGGCCAGTTCGACGGTCGGCGGGAGGGCGGCGGCGGTCGCGCGCGTGAAGATCTCGACCTCGACGCCCTGCGCGGCGAGGCGCTGCGCGAGCTCCACGATGTAGACGTTCATGCCGCCGGCGTCGCCGGTGCCCGGCTGGTGGAGCGGGGAGGTGTGCACGGAGAGCATGGCCACCCGGCGGGGCCTGCGGTGCAGCCTCAGGCGCGCGGGCGCGGACGCGGAGCGCCGCCCGAGCCTGCCGATGTACTGGCTCACGTGGCGTTCCTCCTCGCTCCGGGCATGCCTCACGCAGGACGCGCTGTGCCCTGCACGGGGGTAACACCGGAAGGGGGCACTCCATTTCCCCGTTCGTTTCCCTGTTCGCGACTTTTACCGAATCATTACCGGTCTCCGCTCAACCGTTCGAGGGCAAGAGGTGCCCCGGAGTGCCCGGATCCGCCGGCTCCGGGAGCGTGACCAGCAGGTGAACTCGGTCTGACGACTCCGGTGAGCGGACAACCGGGCGCCCCCCACACAGGTCACCAACCACGAAAGGACCCAACTGCCTCACGGAGGATCGCAATGCCCTCTCGTCTCGCCGGCCACCGGCTGTTACGCGCCGCATCGGTTCTGACGCCCGTTCTCGGCACAGTCCTCGCCGTCCCGATCGCCCTGGCGGGCCCGGCCGGGGCCGCGGAGCCGACGGCCACCGCCTCGGTGAACGAGTACGGCTGGCACCTCACCTACAAGGCCGCCCCGGGGCAGGCCAACAAGGTGGCCATCACCCAGTCGTACACCGGCGACCGCTCGCGGTTCACCTATGTGATCGACGACGTCGTCCCGATCGGCGCCGGGACCGGTTGCGGCCATCCCGACAGCGCGGACAAGACCAGGATCTCCTGCACGGTCGAGGCCCCCGAGAGCCAGTCCCCGCTCAACTCCATGGAGATGGACCTCGGCGACGGCGCCGACACCGCCTCCTTCGACAACGCCACCGACCAGGTCTACTACTTCAACACGGTCGAGCTGGGCGACGGCAAGGACCAGTGGACGGGCGCCACCGGCAGCCGCGTCGACGGCACTTCGGTGCGGGGCGGCGGGGGCGACGACACCATCAGGGCGGGCGCGCTCGGGTACGCCGGCGGCGGGGCCGGCGACGACACCCTCTACGCCGGCGTCGAAGGCGAGATCGTGGACGGCGGGGCGGGCGACGACGTCCTGCACGGCGGTGCGGGCGACCAGATCCTGCGCGCCGACGACGGTGACGACACGGTCTACGGCGGGGCCGGCGACGACGAGATCTACGGCGGCAGGGGCAACGACATCCTGCACGGCAACAGCGGCGCCGACCGGATCTGGGGCAACAGCGGCGACGACGAGCTGTACGGCGGACCCGGCGCGGACACCCTCTCCGGCGGGCCGGGCAGGAACATCGTCCGCCAGGACTGACGGCTCCTCCTTCGAAGACGGACGCGGGGCCGATGAGTTTCCGCGCCCTGGGGCGTCTGACTCACTGAGGAGAGGAGAGGGTCACGATGAAGCTCGTGGTGCAGCAGTTCCTGACGCTCGACGGTGTCTCCCAGGGGCCGGGCGCCCCGGACGAGGACACCAGCGACGGTTTCGAGCGGGGCGGCTGGTTCGTGCCGCATCTGGACGAGGAGTTCGAGCGGCTGGCCGGTACCTGGCTCGGTGAGGCGGACGCGCTGCTATTTGGCCGCCTTACCTACCAGAACTTCGCCCGGGACTGGCCGACGATGACCGACCATCCCTTCGCCGGGATCATGAACGGCCTGCCGAAGTACGTCGCCTCCCAGAGCCTGACGACGGCCGACTGGAACCCGACCACGATCCTGTCCGGCGACGTCCCCGCCCGGGTGGCGGAGCTGAAGCGGCTGCCCGGCCGGGAGATCCAGATCCACGGCAGCGCCCGGCTCGCGCAGTCCCTGCTGGCCGCCGGGCTGATCGACACGCTGCGGCTGGTGATCGCCCCGGTCGTGGTGGGGCAGGGCCGGCGCCTCTTCCCGGACAGCGGGGCACCGGCCGGGCTGCGGCTCACCGACCTCCGGACGACGCCGGGCGGCCTGTCGGTACACGTCTTCGAGTCGACGGGGGTGCCGGAGTTCGGGACGTACGGGGCCGGCGTCTGAGGACCCACGGCAGCTGCTCCTGAACGCCGCATACCCTCGTACGCATGACATCCCGCCAGGCGACCCGCCCCCGCATCGTGGGATCGGTGACGCGCGGGACGACCAACCCCAACCGCCTGCGCCGTATGGACCGCTGGATCGCGGCCACGCACGGCGCGGAGCTGCGCCGTGCCGCCGACCCCGTGACGGTCGACCTCGGGTACGGCGCCGCCCCCTGGACGGCCGTCGAGCTGCTGCACCGCCTGCGTACGGTCGCGCCACGCGCGCGCGTGGTGGGCGTCGAGATCGAGCCCGCCCGGGTCGCGGCGGCGCTGCCGTACGAGCGGGCGGGGCTCGTCTTCCGGCACGGTGGCTTCGAGATCCCCCTCCCGCAGCGGCCCCTGCTCGTCCGGGCGGCGAACGTGCTGCGGCAGTACGAGGAGGGCGAGGTCGCGGCCGTGTGGGAGCGGCTGTGCGGGCGGCTCGCTCTGCCGGACCCGGCCACCGGTGCGCGCGGCGGGCTGCTGGTCGAGGGGACCTGTGACGAGATCGGGCGGCGGCACGTGTGGGTCGCGCTCGGCCCGGAGGGGCCGCGCACCGTCACCTTCGCGACCCGGCTGGGCTCCCTGGAGCGCCCCTCGGACCTGGCGGAGCGCCTGCCGAAGGCGCTCATCCACCGCAACGTCCCGGGCGAGCCGGTGCACGCCTTCCTGCGCGACTTCGACCGCGCCTGGGCGGCCGCCGCGCCCTACGCCTCCTACGGCGCCCGCCAGCGGTGGATCCGGGCGGTACGGGACCTGACGGCGGACTGGCCGGTGGCGGACGGGCCGGTGCGGTGGCGGCAGGGCGAAGTGACGGTGCGGTGGGAGGCGTTGGCCCCGCGGGGCTGACTCTCCGGCACGAGCAGCCGGCACGACCCGTCGACATGGCCCGTCGACATGGCCCGGCGACATGGCCCGGCGACATGGCCCGGCGCGGCCCGACATGGCCCGGCGCGGCCCGGCACGCCGGGGAACGGCACGACCTGCCGGGGAACGATCTCCTTGAGTCGTTCGTCACACAGGCGGGGAGATCGGCATGCCGGGGGCATACCGCGGTGGGGGCGGCGGGAAGCACTACCCCTGTCGCTTTGGGCGCCGTCGTGGCAGCATCCCCAGACGAACCGGATGTTACTGACGGTTAATCAGTTGGGGGCTGAGGTATGGGAACGGGCAAGCGTGGCCTGATCGCGACGGCTGTGACCGTGGTCTGCGCGATCACCGTGCTGGCGGCACCGGGCACGGCGTTCGCGAGCCCCGGCCCGGAGCCGACGCCGAGCGCGAGCCCGACGCCCGGGCCCAGCAAGGACCTCGAGGCCGTACGCAAGAAACTCGACAAGCTCTACCGCGCCGCGGGCCGCGCCACCGACGAGTACAACGCCGCCGAGGAGAAGGCGGACAAGCAGTCCGCCGAGATCGTCGAGCTGGCCAAGAAGATCGTCAAGGGCAAGGAGAAGCTGGCCAGGCTGAAGGACCGCGCCGGAGCCTCGGCCGCCGCGCAGTACCGCGGGGGCGGACTGCCGCCCGAGGCCCATCTGACGCTCAGCGACGACCCGCAGGAATTCCTCGAGGGAGCGGTCCGGGTCCGCCAGGGCCAGCACGCGGCCAAGGGCCTGATCGGCGAACTGAGCCGCACCCAGGAGGACTTGGAGCAGTACGCCAAGGACGCCTCCGCGCAGTGGAAGAAGCTGGAGGCGGGCCGCAAGGCCAAGGCCGCCGCGCAGAAGAAGATCGAGAAGCAGATCGAGCAGGCGGAGAAGGTCGAGTCCGAGCTGCGGAAGGACGAACAGAAGCGCCTCGCGGAGCTGGAGGAGGCGGCCGCGGCAAAGGCACAGTCCGCCTGGCTCGGCTCCGGCGTCCTCGACGAGATCAGCGGCAAGGCGACCGAGCAGGGCAGGAAGGCCGTCGAATACGCCACGGCCCAGATCGGCAAGCCGTACCAGTGGGGCGCCGAGGGCCCAAAGACCTACGACTGCTCCGGGCTGACCTCACAGGCCTGGATATCCGCCGGCCGCGGCATACCGCGCACCTCGCAGGAGCAGTGGAAGCAGCTGCGGCACATCGACGTCCAGGACATGCGGCCGGGCGACCTCATCATCTACTTCGACGACGCCAGCCATGTCGCGATGTACATCGGCGACGGGGCGATGGTGCACGCCCCGCGGCCCGGGCGGGACATCACCGTCGCGGGAGCGGGATCCATGCCTATCCTCGGGGTGGTGCGGCCGGATCCCGGCACCGACGCCGGGTGAACATATCGGGCATCAGGCACCTTTGGTGACCCGGCCCACGTGACCCACCGCACGCCGGAACCCCTGCGAAACGCGGCGCTGACGTGACGTTCGTCATCTCCGCAGCATCTCCGGCCTGTCCAACTGCGGCACATATCGCGGCATATGACACTGGCCGATGGCGTAGCGGCGTGGCTCACACCATTCCAATGCGGCGCCGACACCCGCTATGGTCCCCGTCGGTGGGTCGAGGTCCCTCGCCCCCGCCATGCCCTCGGGGGGAGGGAAGGAACCCAAGACAATGCCCGTACCCATACCGCGGCAGAGAGCGATCCCGGCCGTGGAGAGTGGTCAGGCTCAGGCCGCGTCCCCGTGCGCCGGCTCCGCAGAGGACTCCGTCACGGAGACCTCGACCGCGGCCCCGCGCACACCGGACACCGCCGGGAACAGCACGGAGAAGGTGGAGAACAACACCGCCCACACCAATCTGACCCTGCTGCTGATCGAGGACGACCCGGCCGGTTCGCCGCTCGTGCCGGACATGCTCGACCAGGCAGGCAAGCCGATCCGCGTCCGCACGGCCCGCAATCTGACCGAGGCCGGGCGGCTGCTGACCGACGACGTCCACTGCATCCTGCTGGACCTGGCACTGCCCGCGCCGGGCCACAGTGACTCCGAGGACGAGCTCGCCGTGCTCAAGCACGTGCTGGAGCTCGCGCCCCGGCACGCCGTCCTGGCGCTGACCGCGTCGGGGGACGCCGAGCGCGGCGCGGAGGCGGTGCGCGTGGGTGCCCAGGACTACCTGTTCCGCGACGAGCTGGACGGCCGGCTGCTGAGCCGCGCCATCCGCTACGCGGTGGAGCGCAAGCGTTCCGAGTCGGCCGAGCGCCGGCTCGCCGAGGGCCGCCTGCGGGCCCAGGAGAACCGCCGCCTGGAGCGCGGTCTGCTGCCGACCCCGCTGCTGGAGGGCTCTCCGCTGCGGTTCGCCGCCCGCTACCGCCCGGGCCGCTCGCGCGCCCTGCTCGGCGGTGACTTCTACGACGTCGTCCGCACGCCGGACGGCACCGTGCACGCGATGATCGGTGACGTGTGCGGTCACGGCCCGGACGAGGCCGCCCTCGGGGTGGAGCTGCGGATCGCGTGGCGCGCGCTGACGCTGGCGGGCCTGTGCGGCGACCAGCTGCTGGGCACGCTCCAGCAGGTGCTGGAGCACGAGCGGGCCGACGACGAGATCTTCGCGACGCTGTGCACGGTGGACATCGCCCCTGACGGCCGCCGCGCCGGTCTGTGCCTGGCGGGTCACCCGTCGCCGCTGCTGGCCCGGCCGGGCAAACCGGCCCGTCTGCTGCCGTACGACAACAACGGACCGGCCCTCGGGCTGCTGCCGGGTGCCCGCTGGCCGCGTATGCAGGTCGAGCTGGGTGCGGAGTGGAGCCTGATGCTCTACACCGACGGCCTGATCGAGGGCTATATCGGCCAGGGCCGGGAGCGGCTCGGCCAGGACGGCATGACCGAGATGATCCGCCGCCAGTTCGCCGAGGGGCTGCGGGGCGAGCGGCTGCTGCGCGCGGCGGTGAACGAGGTGCGCGACCTCAACGGTGGCGAGCTGACGGACGACGTGGCGGTACTGCTGCTGGACCGGGTGCCCTAGCCCCGGCCTGCGGCGCCGCCCGGGCGGCGCCTGCCGGCGTCTACCGGCCGCCGTTCCAGGGGCCGTACGGGCCGTCGCTGCTGGAGCCCCGCTGGCTCCGGCCGCCGCCGGGGAGCGCGCGGATGGCCGGACGGACGTCGACCATGTACACGATCGTCGCGATGAGCCCGATGATCGGCAGGAACGACAGGATCGGGAAGAGCAGGTTCACCACGAAGGCCAGACCGAGGATGATCAGCCAGAACGGCTTGGTCTTCTTGTCGGCCGCGCGGTACGCGTCCTCCCGCCGCACGGCGGCGTCGAACAGAGCGAAACCGCTGAAAATGATCAGGGCCATGCTCAGAAGCCACATAAACCCTGCGAAGCCCTGCATCAGCACAACGTCCACCACCAGACTCGGCTCGTCCCTACGCGGTCACCGTACCCGTACAACGGGCCGGACACCCCCAGGGTGCCCGGCCCGCGCTTGCTTCCTCGGCGCTTACTTTCTCCGCGCCTACTTTCTCCGCGCTTACTTCGCCGGCGGCGTCTTCTTGGCGACGGGCTTGCGCGCCGGAGCCTTCTTGGCGGCGGGTGCCTTCTTCTCCGGGGCGGCCTGGGCCCTGGTGCCGGCGGGCTTCGCCGGCTCCTCCTTGACCTCGACCGGCTGGGCCTTCGGCTCGACGGCCACGGCCAGCTCCTCGACGCCCTCGGCGACGTCCTCGATACCCTCGGCGGCCTCGCCGCGCCAGGTCCGCACGGCCTGCTCGCCGTGCTCGGCGACCTTCTCGTAGGTCTCCCGGGCCTTGACGGCGTACTCGGCGGCCACGCCGACCCCGCGCAGCGCGAAGTCCTGGGCGTTCTCGCCGAACTTCTTCAGGTCGGCGTCGAGGGTGCTGCCGAGCTTCTTGATGTCGGCGTCGAGGGAGCCGATGAAGCCCGTGACCTTGGTCTGGAGGGTCTCCTGCGTCTCCTTGACGCGGGCGGTGGCCTCCTTGGCCCGGGCGGACGCCTTCTCCTGGACGGCCTTGGTGTCGGTGTTGCGTACGGCGTCGATCCGCGCCGGAGCCTCGGCCCGCAGCTGCTCCACCAGGGCCGGCACCTTCTTCGCCTGCTGGAGGGCGAGGTCGGCGGTGCCCGCGGCGAAGTAGAGCGGAGTCGGGTCGCTGAGGGTCTTGCGCAGGTCGTCGGTGATGGCCATGGTGAGGGTCCTCCCGGATTCTTTCTCGCTTGAGGGTTCGGCTGAGGGTGGTGTGATCCGCAGCGGAGCGGCCGGTGCCCTGGTCCGGCTCAGCCGGCCGTCTGCTGCGGGTCGGTGTCACTGCCGCCGGTGGCCTTGCGGGTCCGGCGGGTGGCGGGCGTAACGCCGGATTCCTTACGGGTCCGGCTGGTGGCGGGCGTACCGCCGGTTTTCTTGCGGGTGCGGCGGGTGGCGGACGTACCGCCGGATTCCTTGCGGGTGCGGCGGGCGGCCGGCGCACCGCCTTCTCTCTCGGGGGTGCCATCCTCGGCGGACCGGCCGCCGTCGGCCGTGCGGGTCCTTCCGCGTATCTCGGTGCCGGCGTCCGGGGCGTCCCCGTCCGCGTCCGCCGCGCCTTCGGCGACCACGACCTCGACGACGGCGGCGGCGTCGCCGGAGCCGTCGGAGCCGTCGCCGGTCCCGAACCCGTTCTCCTTGCGGAAGGACTCGTAGATCTGGAGCAGCACCTGCTTCTGCCGCTCGTTCAGCGTCGGGTCCGCGAGGATGACGGCACGCGTCTCCACCTCGTCCCGGTCCCGCTCGGCGTCGAGAATGCCGGCCCGCACGTACAGCGTCTCGGCGGAGATCCGCAGGGCCTTGGCGACCTGCTGCAGCACCTCCGCGCTCGGCTTGCGCAGCCCGCGCTCGATCTGGCTCAGATACGGATTGGACACCCCGGCGGCGTCGGCGAGCTGCCGCAGCGAGAGCTGCGCGTTGCGCCGCTGCTCGCGCAGGTAGTCACCGAGATTGCCGACGTTGAGTGATGCCATGCCTCCACAGTGCCGCACCTCGCTAACTATTGCAAGCACCCGCTTGCAAAAGTGCGCCGCGTCCACATGGCCGCCTTGAGTGAGCCTGAGCAAGATAGGTGTCGTACTTGCAGGACATCCGTCGTCCTCCGGGTCCGGCCGCCTTGCGCAGGTGCTCATGGTCCGGTTTGCGCAGGTGCTCATGGGCCGGTCGCGCGAGTCGCCGGGAAGCGGCGTTGTCGGTGGGCTCTGCCAGGGTGTGCGCCGTGGATGAATGGGTGGAGCGTGTCGACGGTCAAGATCGCGTGCTGGGGGTGGTCAGCCGTCGGGAGGCCATCCGGGAGGGTTGGCTGCATCGGGTCGCCGTGACGGTGTGTCGTGATGACCGCGGGCGGATTCTCGTCCACCGGCGGTCGGAGCAGGTGTCGCGCTTCCCCGGGCTCCATGAGGTCGAGGTCGGTGGCGCCGCGAATGTCGGCGAGTCCTATGAACAGGCCGCCGCGCGGGAGCTGGCCGAAGAGCTGGGCATTCGTGCGCTGCCGCGCCTGCTGTTCACGTTCATCAACCGCAGCGGCTTGAGCCCTCACTGGCTCGGCGTGCACGAAGCCGTGGTGCCGGACGCCGTGGTCCCCGATCCCGATGAGGTCGCCTGGCATGGCTGGCTGACCGAGCCGCAGCTCGGCTCGGCCCTGTTGGAGTGGCGCTTCACCCCCGACAGCAACGAAGCCTTCAGCCGGTATACATCTCCCTCGAAGGTCGCCCTGAGGCATGACGCCGACCACGACCATCGGAACTCCGGCCGCCGTGTTCCTGCACAGCGGCCCGGAAAGGTAGCGCTGACAGCGCGCCCGGCCCGCGGCCTGCTCGTTGAGCGCCGCTGCTCGTGCCTTCACGGGCACGGGCAGCGGCGGAGACACAGCGGTGGAGACACAGTCATATCATCCGACGGCGGTGCCCTCGAGCTCGACCATCTGGCCGGGGATCGCCAGGCGCGTCACACCGAGCATGGTGGTGGTGGGCGCGACCTTCGCGGCGCCCAGCCGGCCCGCCAGCACACCGTAGTGCTGGAAGAGCAGGTCGACGTCGGTCGTGTAGACGTTGATCCGGACGAGGTTCGAGAGGGACATGCCGGCCTCGGCCAGCACCGCCTCGATGTTGTCGATGCTCAGCGCCAGCTGCGCCGCCATGTCACCGTCGTGCTCGGGCTTGCCTTCCTTGCTCATCGCGGTCTGCCCCGAGATGTACAGGGTCCGCGAGTGCCCGGATACGACCTCACCCTGGTTGAAGCCCATCTCGACCGACCACGTCACCGGGTTGACCGCGTTACGTTCCATTGCCGATTCGCTCCATCCATTCGGTTCACTGAAGTGCCTGCGCTCAACGACTCGGCATCCGCCGGGCTTTGTCGTCGCGCAATGGAGCCTCCCAGTAAAAGATGACATCCTCGGTCATGTATTTGATTAGGGTTTTCGCATGCGCGCCGACCGGTTGGTTTCCTTGGTGCTCCTGCTGCGCCAGCGCGGCCGGATGACCGCGGAGACACTGGCTCGCGAGCTGGAGGTATCCCCCCGCACAGTCCTGCGCGACATCGAGGCCCTGTCCGCGGCCGGCGTCCCGGTCTACGCCGAGCGCGGCCGGCACGGCGGTTTCGCGCTGTTGCCCGACTTCCAGACGGCGCTCACCGGACTGAATCACGACGAGGCGCTCGCCCTGCTCGTGGCCGGATCGCGGCGCGGCGCACAGCTGTTCGGTCTCGGTTCGGCACTCGCCTCGGCCATGCTCAAGGTGGTCGACGCGTTGCCCGAGGGCCTTCGGGACACGGCGGCCGATGCGGCGCGGCGCTTACTCATCGACCCGGAGACCGACCTCCTCTCACGCCGCGTGGCCACCGAGGAGATGCCCGACGCCATCGTGGCCGAGATCCGGCGCGCGGTCTTCGCCGGACACAAGGTGCGCATCCACTACGCGGCACCGGACCAGGCCCCGAAGTGGCGCACGGTGGACCCGATCGGCCTGGTCACCGTTCGCGAACAGGGATACCTGCTGGCCAAGAGAGCCGGCGAGGACCGCACCTACCGGCTGTCCCGGGTACTGGCCGCCGAGGAACTCGACGAACGCGCGCAGCGACCGGACACCGTTGACCTGGACCGGGCCTGGCAGGAACGCAACGCGCAGTTCCGGAACGGCGGTGACCAGGTCGCCGTACTGGTACGGGTGAACCCGGCGCGGCGGGAGCACCTGGTCGGCACCGTCCTGGCCGTCTGCGCCGAGGAAGCCGACGCGGACGGCCGGCTGCGGCTGAACGTGATCTTCCAGGATTCCCGACATGCCGAATGGGCCCTGTGGCAGCACGCCGACGACGCGGAAGTCCTGGCCCCGCAGTGGCTGCGCACCTCCCTGTGCGACCGGGCCGCCGCGATCGCTGCCCGCTATGGTCCGCCGGCCTGAGATTCCGCATGGACGGAGCGAACCGCCGACACACGGCCCACGTAGCTCGCGGCCGTCGTAGTTTCGGGGAAGGGAGCCGTCCCGGGCGGCCCAGCACAGCGCCACCGCCGAGGAGTTGACCATGGACGCACACGACGCACACGAGGCGCAGGACACCGCGAAGAGGCTGCGGGCGATCGGCGACGAGTTGTCGGAGCGGTTCTACGAGCGGGACGACGTGGTGCGGACGCTGGTGGTGACGCTGCTGGCCGGGCAGCACTCGCTGGTGCTCGGTCCGCCCGGGACGGCGAAGTCGGAGCTGGCCCGGGAGCTCACGGGCCGGGTCGAGGGGGCCGCCTACTGGGAGATCCTGCTGTCGAAGTTCACCGCGCCGACGCGGATGTTCGGTCCCATCGATGTCGCCGCGCTGGCCCGGGGCGAGTACCGCCAGGTCTACGACGGCCGCGCCACGACCGCCCATGTCGCCTTCATCGACGAGATCTTCAAGTGCTCCACGGCCGCGCTGAACGAGACCCTGGGCTACCTCAACGAGCGGATCTACCACCCCGAGAACGGCGGCGAGCCGATCCGCTGCCCCCTCATCGGCGCCATCACGGCGAGCAACGAACTGCCCGCCGGGGAGGACTCGGCCGCCATCTACGACCGGCTGCTGGTGCGGATCGAGGTCGGATACCTGGAGGACCCCTCGAACTTCGCCGCGCTGGTCCGCTCCGCCGTCGGCCGCCCGGCGGCACCGGAGCGGACCACGATCGAGCTGGCCGCCCTGCAGCACGCCGTGAGCGAGGCCGTCCCGGCCGTGGACGTCCCCGACGCGATCGTGGACGCGGTGTGCACGCTGCGGGCCGCCCTGCGCCGCAGGGAACTCGTCGCCTCCGACCGCCGCTGGCGGCAGGCGGTGAGCCTGCTCCAGGCGTCCGCGTACCTCGACGGCCGTCCCGAGGTCGCCGAGGCCGATCTGTCGGTGCTGACGCACGTGCTGTGGGACTCCCCCGCGCAGCGCCCGACCGTCGAGCGCGAGGTGCTGCACCTGGTCAACCCCGACGCCAAGGAGGCGCTCGAGCTGGCCGACACCATAGAGGAGCTGGAGGCCCAGCTCGACGCGATGGCCGGTCAGTCCCGCGAGGCACTGAGCGAGTGGGTCATCAAGCAGGCCCACAACAAGCTCGCCATGGCCGGGAAGCGGCTGGAGAAGCTGCGCGAGGAGGCGGCGAGCGCCGGCCGTTCCACCGCCGCCATCGACCGGGTCACCGGCCGCCAGCGCGCCGTCCGCGCCCGCGTGCTGACCGAGGCACTCGGCATGGACGCGAGCATGGTGCAGGCCCAGCTGTGAGCGTCCGCGGATTCCACCGGCTCGACGAGCTGGCGGAGCGGGGCGGGAAGTGGCTGGGCCTGTCCGCCGCCGCTCCGGAGCGGCACACCGGGGCCGTGGTCGCGGACCGGTTCGACCGGATGACCTGGCACGACACCTGTGAGCAGTCGGCCGGGCTACGTGAGCTGGCCGAGGAGCTGGGCAGGAGCCACGGCCATGTCACCGAGCTCCTGACGGACGTGTTCCTGGCCGCCTACAAGGTCAGGCCCCGGTTGCGCGAGCCCGCCGAGATGGACCCCTCCCGGCTCGTCAACCACCAGATCGTCAGCTCACTGGTGGAGTCCCCCGAGTTCACCGGACTGCACCGGGAGACCGCCGGCGACCCCTACGCCGCCGCCATGGCCGTACTCGCCCAGGCCGCCGCGCTGCGGGGGCTGCTGGAGCGTACTCGGCAGGCCCGGGAGCAGGCCGAGCAGCAGAAGCGGGCCCACCGGGACGTGGCGGACGCGGCCGACGCCGTGAGCGAGGCGCTCCGGCGGGCCGCCGCCGAGGCCGAGGCGGACGGCACGGTGCCCGGCCCGGCCGCCGACACCGTAGAACAGGCGATCGAGGCCGCCGGGACCGCCGAAGCCGCCGCGCGGCAGGCCGCCCAGGGCGCCGCGCAGGCCCTCGCGGCGGCGGCCCCCGGTGTCGGCGCCGCCGCCCGGACCGCGGCCGCGAAGGCCGCCGCGGCCGTACGGGAGGAGGCCGCGCTGATGCGGGCCTGGGGCGTCGGACCCGGCGAGCTGGAGCGGCTGCCGTTCGGCCCGCGCGCCCGGCTCGCCGAACGGCTGCGCACCGGCCGGCTCGCCCAGTGGGCCGAACTGATCGGCCGCTTCCGGCAGATGGCGGGCGGCGAGCGGGCCCGCAAGGTGGCGAACGCCACCGGGGAACTGGTCGGCGTCACGCTCGGCGACGACCTGTCCCGCGTCATCCCCTCCGAGCTCGCGAACCTCGGCCTGCCCGAACTGCGCGCGGTCTTCGCCGTGCGCTACGCCGCCGGGGAGCTGATGCTCTACGACAGTCAGGGCGAACAGGCCACCGGCCAGGGCGCGATCATCGCCTGCGTCGACACCTCGCACTCCATGTACGAGGCCGGGCCCGGCGGCATCACCCGGGAGGCGTGGGCCAAGGCGTGCGCGCTGGCGCTGCTGGACCAGGCCCGCCACGCGGGACGCGACTTCGTCGGCATCCTCTTCTCCGCCGCCGACCGGCTGAAGGTCTTCCGCTTCCCGGCCGACGAGCCCGCGGGCATCGCCCAAACCCTCGACTTCGCGGAGACCTTCCTCGGCGGCGGCACCAGTTACCAGCGACCGTTGTCGGCGGCCGCCGATCTGCTGGAGGAGGAGTTCGACGACGCCTCCCGCAGGCGCGGCGACATCGTGATGATCACCGATGACGACTGCGGCGTCACCGAGGAGTGGACACGCGGCTGGAACGAGGCCAAACACCGCCTGGGCTTCCGGCTCTTCGGCGTGGCCGTAGGCGCCCCGCGGGTCGCGGCGACCGACTCGGTCCTGGACACCCTGTGCGACAACCTCCGCGTGGTGGAGGACCTCACGGACGTCCACGCGGCCGCGGATCTCTTCCGCGTGATCTGACGCCGGTCACGACACGCCGGTCAGGACACGCCGATCAGGACACGCACGTCACGCCAAGCCTCCGACGATGCAGAAGGGATGCCCGGCCGGATCCGTGAGGACCCGCCATCTGTCCTCCTGCGGCTGATCCGGTTTGCCCGCCCCCAGCTCCAGCAGCCGGGCCTCGGCCTCATCGACGTCCACGACCCTGAAACAGCAGTGCAGTTGCTGCGGAACGACCTGGCCGGGCCAGCTCGGAGCCCGGTAGTCGTCGACCCGCTGAAACCCGATGTCGAACCCGCCCTCACCGTCCAGCGCGGCGAACTCGGCGTCCGACTTGGGGTGGAGCCCAAGTCCGGTGGCTTCCCGGTAGAACGCCGCGAGGGCGAGCGGATCAGGGCAGTCCAGGGTGATCGCGCTCAACTTCATCAGCGGGGTCATGGCGCCTCCGGGCCGATCGGTGGGGGACTCTGACCCTGCACACCCTAGAAGGGGGTAGGTCGCAAAATCGTTCGACGAGCCGGGTCGGGCACCGCCATGATCCGCACTCGTGACGACGACTTCGCAGCAGTTCCTGGTCCGGGCCGCCGCCCGGAACAACGCCGAGTGGTGCGCGGCGATGTGCCGGGCTCACGGGGTGATGGGCGAGTTCGGGGCAGATGCCTGGGCCGCCCGCGTCCGGACGCCGCTCTACTACCCCGACGCGGTGACGCTGGAGCCGGACGCCGACCGGGACGCGCTCGTGGCGCGGATCGACACGGCCTCACCCGGCGCCTCGGTCAAGGACAGCTTCGCCGACCTGGAGCTGACGGAGGCCGGGTTCCGGGTGCTGTTCGAGGCGCAGTGGATCCACCGTCCGGCTGGGGCACCCGCGCCCGTAGCCACCCTCGCCTGGGACGTCGTGGGCGATCCGGACTCGCTGCGCGCCTGGGCACTGGCCTGGGACGACGGGGCCGGGGACGCGGACCTGTTCCAGCCCGGGCTGCTCGCCGACCCGGAGACCTTCGTGATCCTCGGGCGGGCCGCCGACGGCCGTATCACCGCCGGAGCGGTCGCGACCCGCAGCGGGCAGGTGGTCGGCGTCTCCAACGTCTTCGGGCGAAACGGCGGGCCCGACGCCGCCTGGCCGCTCGTCCTGCACGCACTCGCCCGGCTCTTCCCCACCCTGCCCGTCGTCGGCTACGAGCAGGGTGACGATCTGACAGCCGCCCTCCGGCACGGCTTCGAGCCGCTCGGCCCGCTGCGGGTGTGGACGCACAGCGGGTAGCCGTCGACGCCGAACACCGGCACTCCCCCGCGAAGCTGGACGACGGCACTGACACTCCCCGTACGCCGACGCGAGTACGCCGGTTTACTCCCGCTGAGAGACGACCTCACCCCGCCGCCCCGGCACCGTGTTCCACGTGACTACGAAGCCGAAGCCGAACCCGAAACTCAGCCGCCCCGCCCGCCGGGCCGTCCTGGTCGTCCACGTCGTCGCCTCCGCGAGCTGGCTCGGGCTCACGCTCGGGCTGCTCGCGCTCGGGACCACCGCGGCCACCACCGGGTCCGCCGTGACCGTGGAGGCGTCCGTCCGGGCCATGCGGCTCTTCGCCGACTGGCTGCTGCTTCCCGTCGCGTTCCTCACGCTCCTCAGCGGTCTGGTGCTGTCGCTGGGCACGCCCTGGGGTTTGGCGCGGCACCGGTGGGTCTACACGAAGTTCTGGCTGACCCTCGCCACGACCACCGCCACGGTGTTCGCCCTGCGCCCGGGGGTGAACGCCGCGGTCACCGCCGTCGCGGCGGGCGGTCCGCTGCCCGACGCCGGGGACGTCCTGATGGGGCCGGTCGTCTCGCTGTCCGCCTACGTCTTCATGACGGTGATCTCGCTGCTGAAGCCCTGGGGCCTGACGAGGCGGGGCAGGAGGCTGCGCGCGCCCGCCCGGCGCACCCTTCAGGACGCCTAAGGCAGAACCCTGCTTGCCTAAAGGTATTAGGCAGATGCACAATCCCTTCAGGCAGAAGGGAGAGGCCGTATGGCACGCGTGGGACTCACGGCGGAGCGGCTGACCGAGGCGGGCGCGGAACTCGCCGACGAGGTCGGCTTCGACGAGGTCACCGTCTCGGCGCTCGCCCGGCGGTTCGACGTCAAGGTCGCGAGCCTGTACTCGCACGTGAAGAACTCCCAGGACCTCCGGACCAGGATCGCCCTGCTGGCGCTCGCGGAAATGGCCGACCGGGCCGCCGACGCCCTGGCCGGACGGGCCGGCAAGGACGCCCTGGCCGCCCTCGCCGACGTGTACCGCGACTACGCCCGGGAACACCCCGGCCGCTACGCCGCTGCCCAGCTGCGGCTCGACCCGCGGACGGCGGCCGCGAGCGCGGGCGTCCGGCACGCCCAGATGACCCGGGCGCTGCTGCGCGGCTACGACCTGACGGAACCGGACCAGACCCACGCGGTCCGGCTGCTCGGCAGCGTCTTCCACGGGTACGTCAGCCTGGAAATGGGCGGCGGGTTCAGCCACAGCGCCCCCGACACCGACGCCACCTGGGTCCGGATCATCGACGCCCTCGACACGCTGCTGCGCAACTGGCCCGCGCCCCCTACGGATCCCCGAGGCTGACCCCATGCACACCGAGCACGACTGGATCACCACCCCCCTCACGGCGGACCTGCTGCGCGGCGCCCTCGACCTGGAGCGCACCGAGCACGGCCTGCTTCCGCACCGGCTCCCCGGCCGGGCCCGCGCGCAGAACACCAACGCTCAGCTGGCGATGGCCGAGGCCCAGCCCTCCGGCGTACGCCTGGCGTTCCGTACCGCCGCGACCGCGATCGAACTGGACACCCTGCGCACCAAGCGCGACTACACCGGTTTCCCGCCGCGCCCGGACGGCCTGTACGACCTGCTCGTCGACGGCAGCCCGGCCGGTCAGGCCGCCGGGACCGACGGCAACGTCCTCACCGTCGACCTGGCCACCTGGGAGGGTGAGGTCACGCCGGGCCCGGTCGGCACGGTCCGCTTCACGGGCCTGCCCGCGCGGGACAAGGACGTCGAGATCTGGCTGCCCCACAACGAGACCACCGAGCTCGTCGCCCTGCGCACCGACGCGCCCGTTTCGCCCCTGCCGGACCGGGGCCGCCGGGTGTGGCTGCACCACGGCAGTTCGATCAGCCACGGCTCGGACGCCGCGAGCCCCACGGCCATCTGGCCCGCGATCGCCGCGCTGCGCGGCGGTGTGGAGCTGGTCAACCTCGGCTTCGGCGGCAGCGCGATGCTCGACCCGTTCACCGCGCGCGCCCTGCGGGACACCCCGGCCGACCTGATCAGCGTCAAGATGGGCATCAACATCGTCAACCAGGACGTGATGCGGCTGCGCGCCTTCGGCCCGGCCGTGCACGGCTTCCTCGACACCATCCGCGAGGGACACCCCGACACGCCGTTGCTGCTCGTCTCCCCCGTCCACTGCGCGATCCACGAGGACACGCCCGGGCCCACCGCCCCGGACGTCAGCGCGCTCGGCGAGGGCCGGCTGAGCTTCGCCGCGATGGGCGACCCTGCGGAGACGGCCACCGGCAAACTCACGCTCGGTGTCATCCGGGAGGAACTCTCCCGCATCGTGCGGCAGCGCGCCGGCGACGACCCGAACCTGCACTACCTCGACGGCCTGGAGCTCTACGGCGAGTCCGACGCGGCCGAACTCCCGCTCCCCGACCACGTCCACCCGGACGCCGCCACCCACCGCCGCATCGGCGAACGCTTCGGCGAACTGGCCTTCGGCGAGGGAGGGGCCTTCGCGGAACGGAGCCGGGGCTGACTGCCGGACCCGCCCCTGCGTCCCGTTCCACGACCGCCGACGCCCCGGCCGCCCCGGCCCGCCTGTTCACCGACCCGGACTTCACGGTGGAGCAGGACCTCACCGCGTAGGCGGTCGGTCGAGCACCCACCTTTTTGTGGGTACTGGGCAACGCCCGGACCCCGGGGGAAGCTGGTCGCAGAGCGGCCGGTGAGACACCGGAGCGGGTGAGGAAGGGGTGACGTGCGCATCAGGAGGCCGACCGGGCGGCCTCATCCAGTTTCTCCAGGCGACGGTGGCCCCAGTCCGACAACGGGGCCAGTGCCTCGGCGAGTTCACGGCCGAACCCGGTCAGGGAGTATTCGGTCTTCGGCGGCAGCACGTCGTACACCTCCCGGTGTACCAGCCCGTCCGCCTCCATCTCCCGCAACGCCGAGGTCAGCACCTTCTCGGTGAGCCCGGGCAGTTGCCGGCGCAGTTCTCCCGGGCGGTGCGGGCCCGACTCCAGCAGCCAGAGCAGGGCCGTCTTCCACTTGCCGTCGATCACGGCGATCGCGGCAGTCACTCCACAGACGTCCGCGTCCAGGCGCCGTCGCGTCATCTTCGCCCCGTTCGTCATTCATGGTCATCACACTCGAAGGAGTCCCAGCGTGTCCACGTACAGCACGTCCCCGTCCCCGGCCTATTCCGGCAGCCGTCCTGCCGGGGCCACCACCACGGTCACCGTCCTCGGTCTCGGCCCGATGGGCCGGGCCCTGGCCGGCGCGTTCCTGGACGCGGGGTTGCGCACCACCGTATGGAACCGCACACCGGGCCGGGACAGGGAGCTCCTCGACCGCGGGGCGTCGAGCGCCGCGTCGGCGGCGGAGGCGGTCGCCGCGAGCGAGGTGACCGTCGTCTGCGTGGTGAACTACGACGCCGCCGACGCCGTCCTGCGCCAGGACGAGGTCGCCACCGCCCTCAAGGGCCGTACGGTCGTCAACCTGACGGCCGACACCCCGGACCGGGCCAGGGGCACCGCCGACTGGGCCGCCGCGCACGGCGTCCGCTACCTGGACGGCGCCATCATGACCCCCACGACCACCATCGGCACCGACGAGGCCGTCTTCCTGCACAGCGGACCGGCAGACCTCTACGGGGAACTGGCCGCCGTCCGGGAGGCGCTGGGCGGTACCCACACCCATCTCGGCGAGGACGTGGGCCGGGCCGCGGCCTACGACATCGCCCTGCTCGACATCTTCTGGACGGCGATGGCGGGCTACACGCACGCCCTGGCGGTGGCCCGCGCCGAGGGCGTCACGGCGGGCGAACTCGCCCCCTTCGCCGCAGGCATCGGCGCGATCCTCCCCCCGCTGTTCGCCGAGACCGCGGCGGACGTCGACAACGGCACCTACTCCGGCGAGGGCAATCCGCTCACCTCGGCCGTGTCGTCCATGGCACACGTCGTTCACGTCTCCGAGGCCCACGGCATCGACGCCGGCGTCATGCGCGCGGCCGAGGGCATGGCCCGTCGCGCCGTCGGGCTGGGGCACGGACAGGACGGCTTCATCCGGATCGCGGAGGTCATCGGGCGGCGGTGAGGACCCTCGCGCGGCGGCCGGGCACACCACGATCAGAACGGTCAGAACGGTCAGAACGGCAACGGCCTCCCCCGCACCACCTCCAGCCTCGTCACCGCCCGCGTCAGCACCACGTACAGCCGGTGGAGCCCCCGTGCCTCCGCCTCGGCGATCGCCGCCGGCTCGACGGCCACGACATGGTCGTACTCGAGTCCCTTGACCACGCTCGCCGGCACCAGGGCAAGGCGCGCGCCGAGTTCTCCGGGTCCCGCCGCCTCGATACCGGCCGCGTCCAGGGCCGCCCGCACCCGGGGCACGTCCGCGTCCGCCGCCACGACCCCGACGGAGCCCTCCCGCTCCAGCGCGTCCCGTACGGCGTCCACGACGGCCGCCGGCACCCCGTCCGGGTCCGTCTCCCGCATCCGCAACTCCCCGTCCCCACGCAGCGAACGGGCCGCCGGCACGTCCACGTCCAGCCGCTCCAGCAGCCGGTTGGCGAGGCCCACGACCGCACGCGGCACGCGGAATCCGGTGGTCAGCTCGACCACGGCCGCGTCCGGTTTCCCCAGGTGCGCCAGGACCGTCGGCCACGACCTCGCCACCCACGGCGTCGTCCCCTGCGCCAGATCGCCCAGGACCGTCAGCGAGCCGAAGGGGGCCCGGCGGGCGATGGCCCGGCACTCCATCGGGGACAGGTCCTGCGCCTCGTCGACGACGACATGCCCGTACCCCTCCGGATGCCCGATCAGCCCGGCCACCTCGTCGAGGAGCACCAGATCGGCGGCCGACCAGCGGGCCGACTTCCACGACCGGGGCGGCTTGAGCCACAGCAGCGCCCGCTGCTCGGCGTCGTCCAGCAGCCCGTCGGCCGCCCCCGCCAACGCCTCGCCATCGGTGAGCAGTTCAGCCAGGACCTCCTCCGGTCGCACCCGGGGCCAGACGGCGTCGAGGTACGCGGACACCGGCCGCGCCCGCTCGACCCGGCGCACCCAGGCGTTCGCCGGCGGCCCGGCCCGCCGCTCCACCCGCTCGCGCAGACACCGCACGATCCGCGCCCGCACCCGCTCCCGCCCGACCCCGTACGGCGGTTCCTCCTCCCGTACGTCCGCGACGATCCGCGCCAGCTCCGCCTCGGGCACCCGCCAGCGGTACGACCCGTCCGGCGCGGCGAGCGAGCCCGCCCCCTCGGTGCGCACCCGCGCGTACAGCGCCCGCCGCAGCACCTTTGCCATCCGGGCGTCGTGCTTGACGACGGCGGCCAACTCGTCGTCGGCACCACGGACCGGCCACCGGGCGATCTCCTCCGCGAGGGTCGACTGCCGCACCCCCGTCTCGCCGAGGGCCGGCAGCACCTCCGCGATGTACGACAGGAATGTGCGGTTGGGCCCGAGGATCAGCAGGCCGCCGCGCCGGATGCGCTGCGGGTGCGTGTAGAGCAGATACGCGGCCCGGTGCAGACCGACGGCCGTCTTGCCGGTGCCCGGCGCGCCCTGCACGCACACCGACATCGCCAGATCCCCGCGTACGAGGTCGTCCTGCTCGGGCTGGATGGTCGCGGCGATGTCCCGCATCGGCCCGACACGAGGCCGTTCGATCTCCCGCGCGACGATCCGGCTGGCCCGGCTCTCCCCCTGCCCCAGGTGCTCGTCCTCCAGGCCGGTGAGGTCGCCGGAGTCCCCCCGGCTGCCGGGCGCCCACCCGAACCGCCGGCGCACGGCGACGTTCTGCGGATCACGGGCGGAGGACTGATAGAAGGCACGCGAGACGGGTGCGCGCCAGTCGACGACGAGGGGCGGTTCGGCCGGGTGCTCGGAGATGCGCAGCCGACCGATGTGCAGCCGCCCACCGGCCCCCTCGAACTCCAGGGCCCCGAAGAACAACGGCCCCTCGGGCAGTTCCCGCAAGGCCTTGGCATGGCTGCGCAGCCGGTACCCGAGCACCTCCGCGTCGGCACCGGACGCCGAGACGTCCTCTCCGATGACGACCTGTTCACCGGCGCCCTCGACCATCGCGGCGAGGGCGTCCCGGCAGCGCTCGTGATGGGCGCGTTCACGGCTGAGGGCGTGCTGGAGGGCAGGCTCGGTCGACGTCATTCCACCGAGCGTACCGCAAAACGTAACCGAGTTAAATTTATTACTAGCTCTCACCTTGCGGTCGCGATGGCCGGGCGAGCGGCAGCCCCGCAGCCAGCCGGCCGAACGCCCGCTCCGCCGCCGCCACCGCGTCCGCCCGCACGTCCGCCACCCGCTCCCCCGCCGCGATCCGCCGCCAGTTCTCCAGCGCGAGAACCCGCAGTACGGCCATGATCTGCCCGGCCGCCAGCCGCGCGTCCAGATCACCCCCGAGCACCTCGGCCAGCGCGGCCTCCGACCGCTCCTGGTGCGTATGCGCACGGGCGACCAGGGAGGGCGTCCCGTAGAGCAGGGCGTGGAAGGCGAGCACCTGGGGATGGTCGTTGAGCCCGGTCACGGGATCACTTCGCTCCAGCCCGTCCAGAAAATGGCGCCGCAAGGCCTCCACCGGCGGCTCCTGCGCCCCGGCCACCACCCGCGCGGCCTCCCCCTCGTGGTCGGCGATCCGGTACAGCACCAGATCCTCCTTGGCCGGGAAGTACCGGAACAGCGTCGGCTTGGAGATCTCGGCCGCCGCCGCCACCTCGGCGACGGACACCGCGTCGAACCCCTTCTCCAGGAAGAGCCCCACCGCGATGTCCGACACGACCTGATACATCCGCCGCTTCTTGCGCTCACGCAGCCCGGTCTCGCTCATGGGGCGAGCCTACGCAGGGGCCAGGGTCAGGCCAGGGCTAGGCCAGGGCGCGGGCGAGATACGGATTCGCCGTGGACCTGACCGGAAGGCCGAGCGAGCCCGTGGCGACCGCCAGCGTCACCGCGTAGGAGTCCACCGCCCGCCGCACGTTCGGGGCGTCCAGGCTCGCGCCGGTCACGATGCGGTCCAGATCGACGTACGCGGACCGCACGATCTCCAGCCACCGGTACACCCGCCAGTCCTTGCGCCAGTCGCGGGTGTACTCGGCGGGCAGCCGCCGCTCCCAGCGGCGGAACATGCGGTCCCGGATCTCCGGCCGGGTCGGTGTGAGGTGCATGTGCCGGACGAGGTCGTACAGGGGATCGCCGACCACGGCCATCTCCCAGTCGATGATCGTCAGCGCCAGGTCGTCGTCGCGCCGTACGAGGTTCCAGGGGTTCAGGTCCCCGTGCAGCAGGGCAGGCTCCCGCCGGCTCACCTCGTGCCGGGAGAGGATCAGCTGCAACCGGTCCGCGGTAGGCAGCCCGAGGTGCCGGGCCAGTTGCTTCGACTCCTTCGGCAGATCCCGCACCAGGGAGATGAGCTGGTCACGCAGCCAGCGGTGGAAAGCGCCCTCACCGGCGGTCGGATCGACCTGCTTGTACCGCACCCGCGTCAGAGCGCACAGCTGGTCCACCAAGCCGTCCGCCTCGTGCGGCAGCAGTCCGTGGACGGGGTGATGGGGTGGCCGGTCGACGTCACGCGGTCCGACGTAGGTGTGGATGGCGATGGTGTCGCCCTGGAAGGTCTCGCCCAGCGCGAGCACCCTCGGCGCCGCCACCTCGATGGACGACTCCTCGATCGCGCGCAGCACGGTGTGCTCGCTGAGGAAGCCACGTTCCCGACGGCACACCTCGGGCAGCTTCCGCCGTACGACCACGGGGGAGTCGACGCCCGGCACCGACACCACCGTGTTCAGGTGCGCGGTCCCCTTGAAGACCCGGCCCGCCGGGGCGGCACCCTCTGCCAGCAAGGCCTCCCGGACCGCGGCGGACGGGAAGTCGGGGCGCTCCGGAACACGCCGGTCGGGCCGCCACTCGAACGCCTTCGCGATCCAGGCCCGGCCGCTGATGTCCCCGTTCATGCGCGACACCAGCCAGCGGAACAGGGCCCGCCTGATCTCGCCCTCACCCGGCACGCTCCCGAGCCGCAGCGGCTCCGCCGCGGCTTCGAGGGCCCGTCGCACCTCGGTCGTCGCCTCGTCCAGGCTCGTCTGCGTGAACGATTCCTCGAGGGACCGGGCGGCCCGCATCACGTCGGGGAAGACCGATTGGGCCCGCTCGAACGCCAGGTAGTGCCGCAGATCCTTGGCCAGTCCGTTGACGGCGGCCGGCCGGACCTCCTGCATGGCCTCGGCCCACGCCTCGACCACCTCGGCCCACTGGTGGGCCGGGTACCGCATGCGGACGAGGTGCGTGGCGAGGTCGTGCAGCGGGTCGCCGTAGGTCGCCAGCTCCCAGTCGACACAGATGAGAGGCGGATCGCCCGCGTAGGACACGATCACGTTGTCCCGGTGCAGATCGGCGTGGAGCAGGCTGTACGGCCGCCGGGCCATGGCGGGGACCCGCCCGGCCAGCCCGGCCAGAGCGTCTTCCGGGATGCCCAGCGCCGCGAACAGCCCACCGAAGGACGACCAGTTGGGCCGCCTGATCTGCCGGTCGGCCAGTTGGACCAGCGTCTGGAGGAACCCCTGGCTGTCCATGTCGTTGCGGGGCCAGGCTGACGGCAGGGCGGGCAGAGCCCCACGCCGCACCTGGGCCATCTGGGCGAGCAGACCGGCCAGCGCCTTGATGAGCAGGGTGTCGACAGGTTTGCCGTTGTCGCAGACGCTGGACAGCGGTACGCCCTCCACAAAGCTGTGGATCGCGAAATCGCTCCGGTTGACCAGGCACTCCGGCGCGTGCGGCAGGATTCCCCGGACGGCCTCGAGGATCTCCGCCTCGTTCTGCCAGGTCCGGATGACCACGGGCAGCGCGTCCGGTCGCCGGATACGGACGGTCACGGACGTCCCGGCCTCACGTCCGACCAGCCGGGCCATGTCCTCCGTCAACGGCAGGACGAAATTCTGGTTGTGATGGCCGCTGCTCGCCTGGCCCAGCTCGGCGGCCAGCCTGACGAAGGCCCGGTAGGCGGCGTCGTGCGAGGCGCGCTCCCCGAGGAAGGGACGGGGAAGAGGAGGTGCGCCCACTGGCCGCTCCGGAAGTACGAGAAGGGGAGAACGGTATGGCAAACCGTAAGGTCGCGGCCGGTGCCGCGCATGGCGGGTGAGCCATTGAGGGTGGATTTGCCACCCGTCTGCATGAGACGGCGTGAACTCGTTCTATGGTGGCCGGTTGCCCCCCTTCGGATACGAACGAGGACAGGCGTTTGACTCAATCGGTGCGCGGTGCGGGAATGCTACACCCAGCAACCCCCATGGCCCCTCGCGCCTCCCCGGCGCATTTCGTCACTCGGCGCGCTCGGCCAACAGGTCCCAGACGGAGTCGTACCACCTGCGCATGGTGTCCACGAAGATGGTCCCGGCCGAGTCGGGGTCACCGTCCCGCACGTGGTGCGTCAGCGTGGCGCCGAGGCCCAGGACGTCGAGCGCCCGCACCTGGTCCCCGCTCTCCAGGACCAGGGCCCGTTCGACGACCCGGTACAGGCCGTGCAGCACCTCGGCTTCGTTGATCACGTACAGCTTGAAGGTCGGTGTGAGGGGGGCGTGCCGGATCTCGAGGTCGACGGACGGGACCAGCTTCTCCGCCCGCAGCCCCTCCAGCACCTGGTGCAGGGACTCCGTGCTCCGCCTGGTGATGGTGCGGAAGCGGTCCCGCAGGCGGGGGGCGTCCTCGTCGTTCACGGCCCGGGGGTAGGGCAGCTCCAGCGACTCGGACGGCAGGAGCATGCGCAGCGCGATGCGCTCGGGCGCGATGAGGCCGGCGCGGATCCGTTCGTCCTGACGGCGGATGTGGACGTCCAAGGATTCCGAGGTCAACGTATAGACGTCCAGGGTGACTTCGCGCTGCTCGAACGCCTCGCTGATGAGCGGGTCCAGAGTCATCGGCCGCCGGGACCGTGTGGCCCTGGCCGTCTCGGACTGGATGCGCTGGTTCTTGATGACCCGGGCCCTGGTCCCCTGCCGGTTCTCGATCCAGCTCTCGTTGCCCAGTTCCTGGATGACCCGCTGCACGGTGTCCCTGGAGACTCCGAACTCCTCGGCGAGCTCGCGCTGCGAGGGCAGCAGAGCCCCCTGCGGATATGTCCCGTCCGCCATCCGCGTCCGCAGTTCTTCCGCCACATGCCGGAACGCCTTGCCGTCACCACTCCGCCTGGCAGTCACACGACGTACCTACCGCCGACAGCCGACAAGCAAACAGGTTCGGGTCAGGCAAGCAGTCCGTCCAACTTGCCGGTTAAGGGATCAAGTTGACCGGGCATGCCTGATGCAAGCAGGCAACCAGGCAAGTGGACCGATGAGTTGCCTGACCCACAGGCCCGGACGGGAGGCGAGCCGTGACGATCCAGTCGCGTCTGGCGGACTGCCTAGGCCCGCAGCAGCTCCAGCAGCGGTTCCAGGGAAGTCAGGACCGCGTCGGCCCCGGCCGCCCTCAGGAGCTTGGCCTTGCGTTCATTGCGCGCGAAGCCCAGGAACGGCACCCCGGCTCGTGCCGCCGCCTCGTGGTCGGAGGGCGTGTCGCCGATCATCAGAGCGTCGGACGGAGCCGCGCCCATCGCGCTCAGCGCCCGGTTGAGGCAGTGCGGGTCCGGCTTCAGAAGGTGGAGTTCCTGGGTGCGGCCGTAGATGTGAGGCTGGAAGCAGGGGACGAGGCCGCGGCTCGTGAGGTACTCGACGACCACGAGCGGGGAGTTGTTGGTGGCGATCGCCAGACGGGCCCCCACCGCCGTCCAGGTACGGATCAGCGGGTCCGCGTACGCGGTCGGCATCGCCGAAGACGCGGCCAGCCGCTCCTCCTGGGTGAGACGGGCCTCCAGATCGGCGACGAGATCGCTGCCGGGGTGCCGGCGGTCCACGGCGCGCAGCACCACATGCGGGTCGAGGGACTCTCGCTCGCCCTCTGTGAGCAGCCCGTGCAGCCCCCGGCCCTCCAGCCAGGACACCAGGTCGCTCGCCACCCGCTCCGCCGAGTGGTTGGCGAACAGACGGCAGATGGGCCCGTCGAAGTCCCACAGCACGACGCGGGCGCGTCTGATCAGATTCCGGAGCTCGTGCGAATCGCTTTCCGTCTGGACTTTCACCGCACCAGTCTGCGTCGTATCAGAAGTCACTAGGAGAGTGTCAGGTCCGTCGTGATGGTTTCCCAGAGGGCGTCGAACCACTTCTGGGATTCCTCCACGAACGCCGCGTCCCGCAGACCCGCCCGCTTCACGAAGGAGAAGAGGACGGACTTGGAGCCGAGGACGTCGTACATGTCCAGGGTCTGGCTGCCCCACTCCTCCTCGCGCCTGGTCAGCATGTAGTAGCCGATCAGCGCCTCCTCCTGGTTGAGGAGGTACAGCTTCACCGGCGGGGTGAACGGCAGCGCGCGGAACGTGACGTGTACGTCGATGCCGTGCGTGGAGCGCAGGGCCAGGAAGTTGTGCTGGAGGACCTGGCCCTGGGCGTTGCGCATGGCCAGCCAGCGCTGGTGGACCGGGTTGTCGTCGCCGTGGGCCTCCACGGGGACGGGGAAGGCCAGCTCGATGTCCCGGGAGGGGACGAGGATGCGGACGTCGATCGACTCGGGGTGGATCCGGCCCTCGTGGATCAGGCGGAGCGGTTCGCCGATGGCGACCATCAGGGTCTCCGCGGTGTGGCAGACCACGTCCACGCGGACGCGGCGGGCCGAGAACGCCTCCGTCAGCCGGGGCGCCAGTCCGACCATCGTCGGCTGGGGCTCGCCCCGGGCCGGTGCGGGCGCGGCGATGCGCGGGGGGCTGCCCTTGCTGACGTTGGTGAGGAGACCGTCCTCCTGGAGCGCCCGCAGGGCCTGGCGGACGGCGCCGCGTTCCACGCCGAACTCCTCCGCGAGTTCGGCCTGGGTGGGCAGGCGGTCGCCGGGCTTGAGCTCACCCGTGCGGATGCGTTCCCGCAGGTGGTCGGCGATCTCCTGGGGCGAGAGCCTTCTGCTGCCGTTGACTGCCACGTTCTCCGCCACGTCCTCCGCCACGTCCGCCTGGATCACGACCAAACGCTACAACTCTGATCCATCTGGCGGGAGTTGTTTGAAAGTTGTTTATGAGTAGGGGCCAAGTGGGGACAACTTAATCAGAGTTGGTTGCCAACTTACTCGAGTTGGCGGAAGTTTTGCTTCCGAACCTCCGAAGGGGGAAACCAATGCCCGCCCTCACTCTTCTCGCCGCCATCGCGGTCGTCGCCTTCGAGCAGTTCGTCCAGTGGAAGTACGGCCCAGTAGGCATCGTCGGCCTGCTCCTCCTCACCGTGGGGCTCAAGTCCAACAACTCCGCGGTCAGCTCCACGGGAGCCGTCGTGCTGGCACTGCTGGTGCTGAGGACCGCCCTATGAGTTCGTGAGCACCAGCTCCGAACTGATCGTCTCCCACAGCGCGTTGAACCAGAGGTGCGACTGCTCGACGAAGGTCGTGTCGCGCAGGCCCGGTCCCTGCCGGAAGGAGAACAGCATCGACCGGGTGCCCTGCGCGTCGTACATCTCCATCTGCTCGTGGTCGATCTCGGCCTCCCGGCGCGTCAGCGTGTAGTACGCGAACAGCGCCTCCGAGCCGTTGAGCAGGTACAGCTTCACCGGCGGGGTGAAGGGCAGCGCCCGGAACGTGACGTGCACGTCGATGCCGTGCGTGGCCCGCAGGGCCAGCAGATTGTGCTGGAGGACCTGCCCCTGGGCATTGCGCATCGCCAGCCACCGCTCGTGCACCCAGTCGTCGCCGCGCCCCTCGACCGGCACCGGGAAGGCGAGATCGATGTCCCGGCTCGGCAGCAGGACGCGGACGTCGACCTTGGCCGGTTTCAGCCGTCCGGCGTGGATCTGCCGCAGGGGTTCGCCGATCGCCAGCGTGAGGGAGATGGAGGTCAGGCACACGGCGTCGATCTCGACGTGCTCCGCCGCGAACGCCGCCGCGATCCGGGGCGCCAGGGCCACCGTCGTGGGCAGCGGCGGGGCTTGCGGGCCGGTCAGCGCCCTGGCGGGGTCGGCCGCGACGGTCGCCGGGCTTCCCTTGGACACGTTGGTGAGCAGCTGCTCGGACTGCAGGATGCGCAGCGCCTGGCGTACGGCACCGCGCTCGACGCCGAACTCGTCGGCGAGCTGCGCCTGCGTCGGCATGCGCTCACCGGACCGCAGCACTCCTGACCTGATCCGCTCGCGCAGTTCGTCGGCCACCTCTTGATGTGTTCTCTGTGGCCGTTGCGACCTCTTCCGTCCATTGACGGAGGTGTGTTCCGGGTCCACAACCAAACAGTACAACTTCCCGCCATCTTCCGGCAGTTCAGCGCAGGGTGGTTATGAGACGCTCCCAAGCGGCTATAAGTACAGAGAAGTTGGTCGCCAACTTATGCAACATGGTCAGACGGGTCTCCCATCCGGAGGGGAGCCGGGAGCCCGGCCGGTGAGTACCACCGCACAACAACCACAACCGAACAGCTCGCTACGGATGCGGGTCCCTGTACGTCGGCGGAAGGGAGCGGCTCAGAACATGTCCGGGCACCAAGGCCGCCTGGACGTACGCAGCAGGGCGTCGGCCTTCCGGGCGGCGCCCGCTCGTTCTTCCCGCACCCTCCCCAGCGCCGCCAGCCGCACCGCCGACTCGTCCCCCAGCCACAGCGCCCCCAACTCGCCCAGGGGCATGCTGAGTTCCGCGCTCTCGGTGGTCGGCGTACAGGACGCCCCCTCGGCGGAGGCCTCCAGCCGGTACCGCCCACCGGTCAGACCGTCCACTCCGGCGACCTCCAGCACCAGCGTCCCCTCCCCCTCGTACGTCCGCGCCTCCAGCGCCCGTACGACGTCCAGGATCCGCACCCACAGGAAGTCCGCCAGCGATGTGATCCTGGCCGCCCGCGGATCCGGCAGGAAGTGCGGGAGCAGGTCGTCGGGCGCCCGCCAGCCGCTCTTCACCTTCACGACCCAGTCGATGGAGCAGAGGTACTGCCACAGGGCGCGCTCCGCGGCCGGTGTCACCGCGGTCAGCCAGTTCACGGTCGCCGTGTTCAAGGGCTGCTTGGCCTCGCCCCAGTTGTCGTCCACCTCGTACGCGGCCATGCCCTCGACCTCGCCGGACGCCGAGCGGTACACGGCGAAGAAGGGCATCTTCCACGCCGGGTCGAACCGTACGGCGCCGGTGTTCACCTTCCACCAGAACTCGTCGCGGTTGATGGCGCCGGGCTGGATGCGGCACAGCCGCTCGTGCAGGTCGGGGCCGAGCTTGCGGACGTCGTCCCCGTCCACCAGGTCGATCCGGCCGCCGTCCGCCGGGCCCGACCAGCGGGCGTCGAAGCCGGCGCGCGGCACGTCGACCGTCCACTCGGCCATCCACGCCGCCGGCCCGAAGCCGTACCGGCCGTAGATCGGGTACTCGGCGGCGATCAGCGTCGCGACGACGGCCCCGCGGTCCTTCGCGGCCGCCAGGTCCCGCGCCATCATCCGGCTGAGCAGCCCGCGGCGGCGGTGGGTGGCGGTGACGGTGACACCCGTGACGGCGTCGGCCGGGACGGTCGCCCCGCCCACGACCGTGAGCTCCTGGTCGAAGGAGCGGAAGGTCGCCACGCACCGGCCGCCGTCGAAGGCACCGAGGAAGCGCCCCGGAACGAAGTTCCGGCGACGGCCCTCGATCTCCTCCGCCGAGACGACGGGCCCTCGCAGAAAGCCGGTGTGCACGGCACGCAGCCACTCGGCGTGTTCTGCTTCGGCGATGGGGCGTATGTCGATGTCGGCTTCGCGGGTCATGGGCTCACGCTAGGCGGAGGGCCGGTCGGTGTCGCGCGGATTTCCCGGCACCGGCCCTCCCCTGACCGCGAGCGGCTCAGACCAGCAGGTCGTCGACCTGCGCCTCCCCCTCGCGGTAGCGGCGGGCGATCTCCGCGCCGCACTCGTCGGCCGTGCGCTGGAGCCGCTGGCGCCGCCGGGAGACCTGCTGCTCGTAGCGCACGAGCCGGCCCATCGCCGTGTTCAGCTCCAGGTCCGTCCGCGCCCCCAGGTCGGACAGCTCGACCTCGCCGAGCATCTCCGCGGCCAGCCGCCGGGACTCCTCGCCCTGCGGGGTGGAGAGCGTCACATGGCGGGCGGAGGAGCGGTGCCGGGCCGGGGCGTCCCGCAGGATCTCCGCCAGCCGCTCGACGACGGACGCCTCCGCGGGCGCCGCGACGGCGGTCACGTCCGCCGGTGTACGCCGTGCCAACTCCGCGCGCAGGATGTCGATCCGCCCCTGGAGCAGCCGCCGTACATAGCTGAGGTCGGCCTCGTCGCGCTGGGCCTCGCGGCGCAGCGTGCGCAGCTCGGTCAGGCTCAGCGCGGTCCGATCGGGCTCGGGAGCGTCCGACGGCAGCTGCGGGCTGTCCGTGCGCTGTGTGGGCGGCCGGTGGTATTCCGTCGCCCCGATCCCCGTGTACGTCGACCAGACAGCCCCCGACTGCTGCCCGGTGCTGGATGTGCTCATGTGCCTCAACCGTCCCCTCGACCGGTGTGTGCATGCATCGTGCCACCCCAAGTGGCCGCTATGGGAACGAGTGCCCCCGATAGACCCCAGATGGGCGGTTAAGCAGCAAAATACGGCCGTGGGCGGCCCGTTGGCGCCCGGCGCAAACCACCCGTTCGTGCCATGCGCGCACCACCCGCGGCGTGACGTTCACCGCCCTGCATGATGGACGTATGCGAGCAGTGGTGCAGAGGGTGGACGGCGCGAGCGTCGTCGTGGACGGCGAGACCGTGGGCGCGATCGAGGGCGAGGGGCTGTGCGTCCTGGTCGGCGTCACACACGAGGACACCAAGGAGAAGGCGGCCCAGCTGGCCCGCAAACTGTGGTCGATCCGCATGCTGCACGACGAGAAGTCATGCAGCGACATCGACGCCCCGCTCCTGGTGATCAGCCAGTTCACCCTCTACGGCGACGCCCGCAAGGGCCGTCGCCCCACCTGGAACGCCGCCGCCCCCGGCGATGTCGCCGAGCCGCTGGTCGACGAGGTGGTCGCCCAGCTGCGCTCCCTGGGCGCGACGGTGGCCACGGGCCGCTTCGGGGCGGCGATGCGTGTATCACTGACGAACGACGGCCCGTTCACCGTGCAGATCGAAATCTGACCCGAAAGGTCTACAAGTCCTCACGGCGCGAGACTTACGGCTCGACGACGACTTCCTGGGCCGCGGCCGTGTCCCCTGCCAGCAGCCGGGCGTCCACGGCCACGTTCCGCTTCACCAGCGCGAGGGCGACCGGGCCGAGCTCGTGGTGGCGTACGGAGGTCGTGATGAAGCCGATCTTCCGGCCGTCGGGGCCGTCGTCCGCGAGCCGGACCTCGGTGCCGGCCACCGGCAGGTGGACCTCGCTGCCGTCCAGGTGCAGGAAGACCAGCCGGCGCGGGGGCTTGCCCAGGTTCTGCACCCGGGCGACCGTCTCCTGCCCCCGGTAGCAGCCCTTCTGCAGGTGCACCGCCGAGCCGATCCAGCCGAGCTCGTGCGGGATGGTGCGGTGGTCCGTCTCGAAACCGAGCCGGGGCCGGTGCTGCTCCACGCGCAGCGCCTCGTAGGCCAGGATCCCCGCCGGCGGCCCGGCCTGCTCGGCGTACGCCTCCAGGTCGGCACGCGGCAGGAACAGGTCCCGGCCGTGCGGCGTCTCGCGTACGGCGACGCCCTGCGGCACCTCGGCGATGGAGCCGGCCGGCAGGTGCACCACCGCGGTGTCGGCCGTGCGGTCGGCGACCTCGACCCGGTAGAAGAACTTCATCGACTCCAGGTACGCGATCAGCGCCTCCTGGGTGCCCGGCTCCACATGGGCCCAGACCGTCTCGCCGTCGTCGACGAGGTACAGGGCGTGCTCGATGTGGCCGTTCGCGGAGAGGATCAGCGCCTCGGTGGCCCGGCCCACGGGGAGCTCGCTCACGTGCTGGGTGAGCAGCAGGTGCAGCCAGGCCAGCCGGTCCTCGCCGGTGACGGCGACGACCCCGCGGTGCGAGAGGTCCACGAAACCGGTGCCGTCGGCGAGGGCGCGCTGCTCACGGAACAGGTCGCCGTAGTGGGCGGCGACGCCTTCGTCCACGCCCTCGGCGGGGACGGCGCCGGGCAGGGTCAGCAGGGGGCTCTTCATACGGATAAGCCTACGACTCGGTAGTTGAAGCCTTGAGTGTGCAGTCCCGGCACCGGCCGAAGATCGCGAAGTGCTTCATGTCGGTGTCGAAGCCGAACGTCTGCCGCAACTTGTCGGTGAACTCGGCGGCCACGGAGACGTCCGCCTCGATGACGTTCTGGCAGTCACGGCAGACCAGGTGGAGATGGTGGTGCCGGTCCGCGAGGTGGTATGTCGGCGCCCCGTGTCCCAGATGGGCGTGGCTGACCAGCCCGAGCTCCTCCAGGAGCTCCAGGGTCCGGTAGACGGTGGAGACGTTGACCCCCGACGCCGTCTTCCGCACTTCCACGAGGATGTCGTCGGGGGTCGCGTGCTCCAGGGTCTCGACGGCTTCGAGCACGAGTTGCCGCTGCGGTGTCAGCCGGTAGCCGCGCTGCCGCAGATCGCTCTTCCAGTCGGTGCTCACCACACCTCGAGTCTAGAACTACTTGAAGAAGGCGATGCCGTCGTCCGGCATGTCGTCGGGGAGGGCCTTGGCCCAGCGCTCGACCTCTTCCGGGGTGACGACCTTCTTCAGATGGGCGGACATGTAGGGGCGCAGCTCGACCTCGGGGGTCTGCTTCTCGCCGACCCACATCAGGTCGCTCTTGACGTAGCCGTAGAGCCGCTTGCCGCCGGTGTAGGGCTGGGAGGCGGCCGTGCGGGCCACGGCGTCGGTGACCAGGTCGATCTGGGGCTTCTGGTCGGCCAGCTCGCCGTACCAGATCTCGATGACGCCGTCGTCGCGGGTCATCGTCACCTCGACCTTGCGGTTCGCGTCGATGCGCCAGAAGCCGTGCTCGGACTCCAGGGGCCGGACCTTGTTGCCGTCCTGGTCGAGCACCCAGGAGTGGGAGTGGTACTCCAGGAAGTCCCGGCCGTCGTGGGTGAAGGTGACCTCCTGCCCGAAGTTGCACTTCTCGGAGCCGGGGAAGTCGTGCACACCGGCACCCGCCCAGTTGCCGAGCAGGAAGGCGAGCGGGACGAGGTCCTTGTGGAGGTCGGACGGGATCTCGATCATGGGAACTTCCTAGACGGGGGTCAGCGCTGGCCCTGGTACAGCTTCTTCACGGTCAGTCCGGCGAAGGCGAGGACGCCCACGGCGACCAGGACCAACAGGATTTCGAAGAAAAGCTCCACGGGGTGCTCCTTGAGCGGGGTGCGAATGGGTGCACAGGGCCGAGGCCAGCTTACGCGGGCCCCTTCGGCACTTCGATTCCGGACTACGCTTCCGGCTATGGCGAAGAAGCTGGTGATCAAGGTGACGGCGGGGTCCGACGCCCCCGAGCGGTGCTCTCAGGCGTTCACGGTGGCGGCGGTCGCCGTCGCCAGCGGCGTCGAGGTCTCCCTGTGGCTGACCGGCGAATCCGCCTGGTTCGCCCTCCCCGGCCGCGCCGCCGACTTCGACCTCCCGCACGCGGCCCCGCTGCCCGACCTGCTCGACTCCATCCTCGCGGCCGGCCGCGTCACCCTGTGCACGCAGTGCGCGGCCCGCCGGGAGATCACGGAGAAGGATGTCATCGAGGGTGTCCGCATCGCGGGCGCGCAGGTCTTCGTCCAGGAGGCCATGGCGGACGAGGCGCAGGCGCTCGTCTACTGAGCCGCCTGCGCGGTGTCCGGCGCCTCCGTGTGGAGGCAGAACGGGTGGCCCGCAGGGTCCAGCAGCACCCGGACCCCGGCCTGCGGCTGGAACTCGGCGAGCCGCGCACCCTCGGCGACGGCCCGCGCGGTCTCGCGCTGGAGGTCGTCGACCTCGATGTCGAGGTGGATCATCATCTGCTGCCGGTCCGGTGCGCTCGGCCAGGCGGGCGGCCGGTAGGCGGGCTCGGTCTGGAAGGACAGTCCGGTACCGCCGTCCGGCGGCCGGATGTGCACCCAGTCCTGCCAGTCCTCCCCGCGCCACACGCGCCAGCCGGGCAGCAGCCGCAGGTAGAAGGCGGCCAGCTCACGGGCGTTCGGCGCGTCCAGTGTCGCCGCCGTCAGGCGCATGGAACCCTCCCCCTGGCCGGTTCAGCCCCGGCGCTTCTTGCCGTCCAGCTCGTCCCACCACTCGTCGGACTGGGGATCCCCGGACGGGTCGTCCCACCAGCGGTCGTCGGGGCCACGGCGGTTCGCGACCATCGCGGCGACGGGCGGGATGACCATGGCCACGACGCACATGCCGACGGCCACCGGGATGGACCACAGGCGTACGACGCCCCAGGCCAGGACGAAGAGGGCGATGCAGCCGCCCATCATCGCGAAGTAGGTGCGCCGCCGTCGTGCGTACATGCGTCCAGCGTAGATCCGGGCAGCCCGAAGGGCCGCACCCCAGGCGTCCAACCCAGGGGGTGCGGCCCTTGAGAACCTGTCGCCGTCAGACGGCGATCGCGACCTCCGCCAGTCCGCCCTGCTGGGCGACGACCGTGCGGTCGGCGGTGGCGCCGGGCACGAGGGCACGGACGGTCCAGGTGCCCTCGGCCGCGTAGAAGCGGAACTGTCCGGTCGCCGAGGTCGGCACCTCGGCCGTGAACTCGCCGGTCGAGTCCAGCAGACGGACGTAGCCCACCACGGGCTCGCCGTCCTTGGTCACCTGACCCTGGATCGTGGTCTCACCGGGCTTGATCGTCGAGGCGTCGGGGCCGCCGGCCTTCGCTCCACACATGTCGTTCTCCTGAAGGGGGTGATGAAAGGTCGGTCGGAGGTCTTACTTGTTGGCGCCGAGCTCGATCGGCACGCCCACCAGGGAGCCGTACTCGGTCCAGGAGCCGTCGTAGTTCTTGACGTTCTCCACACCGAGCAGCTCGTGCAGCACGAACCAGGTCAGCGCGGAGCGCTCACCGATGCGGCAGTAGGCGATGGTGTCCTTCGCCAGGTCCACCTGCTCCTCGGCGTAGAGCTCCTTGAGCTCGTCGTCCGACTTGAAGGTGCCGTCGTCGTTGGCGTTCTTGGACCACGGGATGTTCCGGGCGCTGGGCACGTGGCCGGGGCGCTGGGACTGCTCCTGCGGCAGGTGGGCCGGGGCGAGCAGCTTGCCGGAGAACTCGTCGGGCGAGCGCACGTCGACCAGGTTCTGCGAACCGATGGCGGCCACGACGTCGTCGCGGAAGGCGCGGATGGACGTGTTCTGGGCCTTGGCCTTGTAGTCCGTCTTCGGACGCTCGGGCACCTCGTCGCCGGCGACGAGCTCGCGGGCGTCGAGCTCCCACTTCTTGCGGCCGCCGTCGAGGAGCTTGACGTTGTCGTGGCCGTACAGCTTGAAGTACCAGTACGCGTACGAGGCGAACCAGTTGTTGTTGCCGCCGTACAGGACCACCGTGTGGTCGTTGCCGATGCCCTTGTCCGACAGGAGCTTCTCGAAGCCCTCCTGCGTGACGAAGTCACGGCGGACCGGGTCCTGGAGGTCCTTGGTCCAGTCGATCCGGATGGCGTTCTTGATGTGGTTCTTCTCGTAGGCGGACGTGTCCTCGTCCACCTCGACGATGGCGATGGTCGGGTCGTCCAGGTGCTCCTGAAGCCAGTCGGCGTCGACCAGGACGTCGCTGCGGCTCATGCTCTTTCTCCTCCGGGGCAGTTACGGCGGGGCGTGCGAGGTATGCGGGCGCGAGCCCATGACGAGGGCGGCGCACGGGTGCCCTTGATCCAGGGCGGCGGGGATGCGCGCGTCGGAGCAGGCCGACGCGGTCGCTCAGAAGGTGCGACAGAGCATGGCGGCGACGCGGCACAGGTCTACTGCCCGCCGCTTCGTGAGATCCGCCTGTCGCTTCATGCCGTCGATCGTAGGGACGGCAGGGTGCGCGTGTCACCGGTGTGTCGCATATTGAGACGCAAAGATCCGCCATATGGGATCAGCGGCCCGTCCGTGCGTCTCCCGCACGGGTGCGGCCCGCCTGTATTCGCCGTCACATCTGCGCTACGGACTCCGCCGTCTCGCCCACCGGACAGCCCTGGTCGGTGCGGCCGCCTCGCGCCTTCCTTACCCGGCCAGTCGGACGTTGGAACCCTTCACCGTGATCTCCACGCCGTTCGGTGCCGCCTGGACCTTGTCCAGCTCGATGCCGCCGGGCAGGCCGTCGATCTTCTGCTGGAAGTCGGTGATGGCCCGGACGCGGGACTCGGCGATCTCGACGCCGCCGAACTTGGGCAGGCCGTCGGCCTTCACCCGCACCTCGCCGTCGACGACCGTCACCGAGCTGAGCACGGAGACCGGCTCGGGCAGCTTGGTGCCGAGAACGGTGGCCTCGACGGTGACCTTGATCTTGCCGTTGCCGCCGTCGGAGAGGCCGACGACGTTGGCGGTGACGCCCGGGGCGACCTGGGTCGGCTCGGACTTCGCGGTCTTCAGCAGTTCGTCGTAGGCGATGGTCGCGGTGCCGGTGGCGCTTGTGGCGGTGGCGGAGCTGTAGTCGCCGGAGAACTCGACGCCCTGCATGTCGGCCCTGAGGTCGTCGATCCGGATCTTCTGGCCGCCGTTGCCCGCGGCGGCCTCGTAGTCCTGGATGCCGACCTCGATGTCGTCCAGGGAACCGCCGGCGACCTGGGTGAGGAACGGGAAGCCCTTGATGGAGACGTCGGGGGTCGCCGAGAGGTTCTCCGTCGTCTTCAGGCGGTCGGCGGCCTCGTCCTCGGCGAAGTTCACCGCGACGCGGTCGGCGATCACGAAGAGCCCGCCCAGGATCACGACGACGATCAGCAGTATTCGCAATGCGCGCATGCGGTGTTTCCCCCACCTCGGCGGTTGGACGGCGGTCCGGTCCCTGACGACCGGGTGGCCGCCCAAGCGTGAGGGTAACTCCGTGAGATGTGGGCGCCCGGGATTTGTCGATCATCTGTGACAGGCAGGGCCCGGCCCCCACGCACGCATGCGCTAGACCAGGGCCCGGCCCAGCAGATACACCGCAGGGGCCGCGGCGGACAGCGGCAGGGCCACGCCCGCCGTGAAGTGGACGAAGCGGGACGGGTAGTCGTAGCTTGCGACCCGGTGGCCGATCAGGGCGCAGGCACCCGCGCCCGCGCCCAGCAGGGCGCCCGAGGTACCGACCCCCGTCATCGCGCCGGCCGCGACGCCCGCGCCCGCCGCCGCGAGCAGCGCCACCACCACGGACGCCGGCGTCGGCAACGGCAGGGCGCGGGCCAGGACCGCGACGGCCACCGCGACCGCTCCGACCGTCACCGCGTCCGCGTCGGCCGCGAGATAGCCGCCCGCGACGATCGCCAGCGCCGCCGCCGCGACCGTCGCCATCAGGCCGTACATCCGCTCGTCCGGGTCGGCGTGCGAGCGCAGTTGCAGGACGAGGGAGAGGAGGACCCAGACCCCGAGCGTGCCCAGGATCGCCGACGGCGAGCGGTCCGACACCAGCAGCGCCGCGTCCGCGGCCAGCGCCCCCGCGAAGCCCAGCGCGATGCCCTGCCGCGCCGGCCACATCCCGTTCAGCCGGAACCAGCCCGCCGCGGTGACGGCCTGGAGGGCGACGAGGGGAACCAGCAGCGCGTACGTGCCGACGGCAGCGGCGCCCGCCAGCAACAGCCCGAGCAGTGCCGTCAGCGCCGCCGGCTGCATCCCGGGCTCTATGATCGGCGACCGCCCCTCCGCCCGCGCCCGCTGCGCGTCCGTGACGCGCGTGTTCCCGCCGACGGTGGCGGGTCCGTACCCGGAATCGGGAGCGGGAGTGCCGGGGACCGCCTCGGGGGCGGCCGGAGCCGCGTACCCCTGCGGGGGCAGATACGCCGTCTCCTCCGCCGCCGTCACCGGCTGGTGCGTCTGCGTCTCCCAGGTCTGCCCCTGCCACTGCTGCGTGTATTGCGTGTGCTGGGGGTGCTGGGGGTGCTGCTGGGCGGCGTACGGATCGTCGTACGGCTGCTGCCCGGGCCACGCCTGCGGCTGCTGCCCGTAAGGGTCGTAGCCCTCGTGCGGCTGGTTGCTCATCGTCATCCTCCTGCGAACGGCGGGAGCACCTCGACCGTGCCGCCGTCGGCCAGCCGTACCGTCTCATGTCCGCGGGTGCCCACGGGGTCACCGTCGACGAGGAACGAGCATCGCCGCAGGACACGCTCGAGTTCGCCGGGGTGTCGCTCGCGCACCCCGTCGAGCGCCTCGGCGAGCGTGGCCGCCTCGTACGGCTCCTCGGCCACCCCGGCCGCGGCCTTGGCGGCGGCCCAGTAGCGCACCGTGACCTTTGGCATCTGCTTCCTCAATCGCTCGTCGGTGAACTTTGTCAGGCTAGCCCGCCCGGCCGACGGCCCAGTCCCCGATGCGCGCCAGCAACGCGTCGTCCGCCGCGTGCTCGGCGTGCCCCATGCCCGGCTCCAGCCACAGTTCGCCCTGGTCACCGGCGGCCGCGGCCAGCATCCGGGGATGGTCGAGTGGGAAGTAGCCGTCGGCGTCGCCGTGCACGATCAGCAGAGGCGTGGGGGCGATCCTCGCCGCCGCCTCCACCGGGGAGAGGGGGACCGGGTCCCAGTCCCGGTGGTGGATGCGCGTACCGAAGCCGTACCGGCTCACCGCCCGGCCCTCGGGCCGCGTCACCAGCCAGTGCAGCCGGCGCATGGGCGCCGTCCCCCGGTAGTACCAGCGGGCGGGCGCGCTGACGGACACCACCGCGTCCGTACCCGCCTCGTACAGCGCCGCGTGCCGCAGCACCACCGAGCCGCCCATGGAGAACCCCACCGTCGCCACGCGCGCGTGCCCGAGCTCCCGGGCCCACTCCACGGCCACCGCGAGGTCGAGGACCTCCCGGTCCCCGACCGTGGACCGCCCGCCGGACGCCCCGTGGCCCCGGAAGGAGAAGGTGACGACGGCCCCGTGCCGGGCGAAAGCCCCGGCCACCCGCCGGACGTGCGGCCGGTCCACGGCACCGGTGAAGCCGTGGGCGACGACGAACACGGGATGAGCGGAAGGCGTCCCCAAGGCGTCGTATACAGCGGTACCCGGGTCGTATACGGCGTCGATCGTCACGCCGTCGCTGGTGCGCAGAAAGGTGCGCGACGGCGTCCGCACGGGCGTTCTGGCGATCGTCTCGGAGTTCGGACGAACGGTGGAACGCGCCACATGACCTGCCCGACCAGAGCTCATGTGGGCTATTCTGCTGGGCAGAGGACTCGGGCAGCGACGCCCCCGGGTCCTTTTGTGCTTTCGGAAGCGTTGTATACGAAGCGGGAAACCGCAGGTGTACGGGCCTTCGGGATCGCAGAGCTGTGCTGTACCAACAAACGTCCTCGCAGGGACCGAGGAGGAACCAGACATATGAGTTCTCTGCTGCTCCTGACCAACGCCCTCCAGCCGTCGACGGAGGTGCTCCCCGCCCTCGGCCTGCTCCTGCACAACGTGCGAGTGGCCCCCGCGGAGGGCCCCGCCCTCGTCGACACCCCGGGTGCCGATGTCATCCTCGTCGACGGCAGGCGCGACCTGCCGCAGGTCCGCAGCCTGTGCCAGCTGCTGCGCTCGACCGGACCGGGCTGCCCGCTGATCCTCGTCGTCACGGAGGGCGGCCTCGCCGCGGTCACCGCGGACTGGGGCATCGACGACGTCCTGCTCGACACCGCCGGCCCGGCTGAGGTCGAGGCCCGGCTGCGGCTGTCCATGGGACGGCAGCAGATCGTCAGCGACGACTCCCCGATGGAGATCCGCAACGGCGACCTGTCAGTCGACGAGGCGACGTACTCCGCCAAACTCAAGGGCCGCGTCCTCGACCTCACCTTCAAGGAGTTCGAGCTCCTGAAGTACCTCGCCCAGCACCCCGGCCGCGTCTTCACCCGCGCCCAGCTGCTGCAGGAGGTCTGGGGCTACGACTACTTCGGCGGTACGCGCACGGTCGACGTGCACGTACGACGGCTGCGCGCCAAGCTCGGGCCCGAGCACGAGTCGCTGATCGGCACCGTCCGGAACGTCGGTTATCGATTCGTTACGCCGGAGAAGGTGGAGCGCGCCGCAGAGGAAGCGAAGGCTCAGGCAGCCAAGGCAAAGCAGGACACCCCGGACAAGTCGGCCGCCCTGGATGCCGCCGAGACCCGAGCCAAGGCGTAAAGAGGCGTATCGCGGTGCCCACCTGGGCATCGCTTTCCGCGAGGGCGGCTCCGTACGGCGATCGGGATATCGTACGGAACCTCCTTTACGCCCTGCCCAGAGCCGGTATATCCGCGTAGACTCCGCGCGTGGCCAAGGTGACTCGGGATGATGTGGCGCGGCTGGCAGGGACTTCCACTGCCGTGGTCAGCTATGTCATCAACAACGGACCCCGGCCGGTCGCCCCGGCCACGCGCGAGCGTGTACTCGCCGCGATCAAGGAACTGGGGTACCGGCCCGACCGCGTGGCCCAGGCCATGGCGTCCCGGCGTACGGATCTCATAGGCCTGATCGTGCCGGACGCGCGCCAGCCCTTCTTCGGGGAGATGGCGCACGCGGTCGAACAGGCCGCGTCCGAGCGCGGAAAGATGGTGCTCGTCGGGAACTCCGACTACATCGGCGAACGCGAGGTCCACTATCTGCGGGCCTTCCTGGGCATGCGCGTCTCGGGGCTCATCCTCGTCAGCCACGCGCTCAACGACCTGGCAGCCGCCGAGATCGAGGCCTGGGACGCCCGGGTCGTGCTGCTGCACGAGCGGCCCGAGGCCATAGACGACGTCGCCGTCGTCACGGACGACCTGGGCGGCGCCCAGCTCGCGGTACGCCACCTGCTGGAGCACGGCTACCCATACGTGGCCTGTATGGGCGGCATAGCGGAGACCCCCGCGGTCGGCGACCCGGTCTCCGACCACGTCGAGGGCTGGCGGCGCGCGATGGACGAGGCCGGCATCTCCACGGAGGGCCGCCTCTTCGAGGCCCTCTACAACCGCTACGACGCCTACCAGGCCGCCCTGAAGATCCTCTCCGGCCCCGAGCGCCCGCCCGCGATCTTCTGTTCCACCGACGACCAGGCGATCGGCCTGCTGCGGGCGGCGCGCGAGCTGCGGATCGACGTCCCCGGCGAGCTGGCGGTGGCCGGGTTCGACGACATCAAGGAGGCGGCGCTGGCCGATCCGCCCCTGACCACGATCGCCTCGGACCGTCCGGCGATGGCCCGCGTGGCGGTGGACCTCGTCCTCGACGACGGCCTGCGGGTCGCGGGCGCGCGGCGGGAGCGGCTGAAGGTGTTCCCGTCCAGGTTGGTGACGCGGCGGTCCTGCGGCTGCGCGTAACCTCCGGCGGTTGGGCAGCGGACCTCTTTATATCGGGCATACGAGGTTCTGTCGGGCTTCTCAGGGAGCCCTCAGGAAGCTCTCATGGTCGGGCGACAAGCTCTGAGACATGACCGAGAGCATGTACTCCCAGCATGGATCCTCTCCCGTGAACCCCGAGTGGCCGCCTCCGCCGGTCCACCCGCCGGTGCAGCCCGCCCCGCACAGGAAGCGCCGCGGGCCGGTGGCCCTGCTCGCCGCCGTGGCGATCGTCGCCGCGGCGATAGGCGGCGGCACCGCCTACGGCATCCAGGAGCTGACCGGCAACGACACCGTCACCTCCAGCTCCACCAGCACCAACGTGGTGCCGTCCAGCCAGAAGGGCACGGTCTCCGGGGTCGCCAAGGCGGTCAGCCCGAGCATCGTCGAGATCAACGCCGACTCGAACGCCGGGTCCTCCACCGGCTCCGGTGTGATCATCACGGGTGACGGCGAGATCATCACCAACAACCACGTCGTCGCGGGCGCCTCGCAGATCAAGGTGAGGACCGACGACGGCAAGTCCTACACCGCCGAGGTCGTCGGCACCGACAGCAAGAAGGACCTGGCGCTGATCAAGCTGGAGAACGCCTCCGGCCTGAAGACCGCGACACTCGGCGACTCGGCCGGGGTGGGGGTCGGCGACCAGGTCGTGGCGATCGGCTCCCCGGAGGGCCTGACCGGCACCGTCACCAGCGGCATCATCTCCGCCCTCGACCGGGACGTGACGGTCTCCACGGACGAGAGCCAGGGCCAGGGGCAGGGGCAGCAGGGCGGCGAGTGGCCGTTCGAGTTCGGAGGCCGGGAGTTCAACGGCGACACCGGCTCGGACACGACGACGTACAAGGCGCTCCAGACCGACGCGTCCCTCAACCCGGGCAACTCCGGCGGCGCGCTGATCGACATGAACGGCAACATCATCGGGATCAACTCCGCGATGTACTCGGCGGCCGGCGCGTCCTCGTCCGCCGCCGCGGGCAGCGTGGGCCTGGGCTTCGCGATCCCGATCAACACCGTCAAGGCCGACCTCGCCACGCTGCGGGCCGGTTCCACGGACTGAGCTTGTTCACGGAACGAGGAGTAAGGCGATGATCCAGCAGGTCGCGCACACGGAGTCCGGCGGCGATCCGGCCGGGGTCGGGCTGGCCCTGGCGGTCGCGTACGAACTGCACGCGCCGACGGGCCGGGCACCGGAGGTGGCGGCGACGGCCGAGGCGGCCCGGCGGGCGGGCCGGGCAGCCGCCCGACGCCGCACCGCACGGGCCTGAGGCCCGGTGCTCGTGCGAGGCTGAGAGCGTCAGAGCCCCCCGCCCCAGCCCTCCCCGCCCCTCCCCTTCACACCCGAGGACCCCGAGCCCATGAGCCCCGCAGACGGCGACCGTGACCCCCAGCGCATCCTGATCGTCGACGACGAGCCGGCGGTACGCGAAGCACTTCAGCGCAGCCTCGCCTTCGAGGGGTACGGGACCGAGGTCGCCGTCGACGGCGCGGACGCGCTGGTGAAGCACGCGGCGTACCGGCCCGACCTGGTCGTCCTCGACATCCAGATGCCCCGCATGGACGGGCTGACCGCCGCGCGCCGCATCCGCGCCACCGGCGACACCACGCCCATCCTGATGCTCACGGCCCGTGACACGGTCGGCGACCGGGTCACCGGCCTCGACGCGGGCGCCGACGACTACCTGGTCAAGCCCTTCGAACTGGACGAGCTCTTCGCCCGCATCCGTGCCCTGCTGCGCCGCAGCTCCTACGCGGCGGCCGTGGGCGCGGGCAACCCGGCCGACGAGGACGCGCTCACCTTCGCCGATCTGCGCATGGACCTCGCGACGCGCGAGGTCACCCGGGCCGGCCGCCAGGTGGAGCTGACCCGCACGGAGTTCACGCTCCTGGAGATGTTCATGGCCCACCCGCGCCAGGTCCTCACGCGGGAGCAGATCCTCAAGGCGGTCTGGGGCTTCGACTTCGAGCCGTCGTCGAACTCCCTCGACGTCTACGTCATGTACCTGCGCCGCAAGACCGAGGCGGGCGGCGAACCGCGCCTCGTCCACACGGTGCGCGGTGTCGGATACGTACTGCGGCCGGGCGGCGCGGAGTGAACAAGGTCGTACGCCGGTTCCGCTCCCTGCCGATCCGGTCCCGGCTGGCGCTGCTGGTGGCGGCGGCGGTGGCGTTCGCGGTGGCGGCGGTGTCGGTGACGTGCTGGTTCATCGTGCAGGGGAAGTTGTACGACCAGGTGGACGATGACCTGCAGTCGTCGTTCCGGACCATTCAGGCCGACGAGTTCGACGCGCTGACGAAGGCGTGCCCCCAGAACCCGTCGAACACGCTCGGCGGAGCGCCACGGCCGCAGACCTACGCGCAGGTCGTCAGGACCGACGGCAAGGTCTGCCGCTTCAGCAGCCTCATGCCCCAGGTGAACGTGACGAGCGGCGACAAGGACGTGGCCAGGCACCCCGACTACCGGACGGCCGTCTTGCGCAACGGCACGGACAGCGACGGCAATTCGGTGCGGGTGCTGACCACGGCGGTGGTCGTGAAGGACGGCCCGTTCGAGCAGGGCGTGGCCGCCGACTACGCGCTGGTCATCGCGGTCCCGCTCAAGGGAACGGAATCCACGCTCAACGAGCTGGCGCTGATCCTGCTGCTGGTCTCGGGCGTAGGGGTGTTCGGCGCGGGAGCGGCCGGCCTCACGGTCGCACGCGCGGGCCTCCGCCCGGTCGACAAACTCACCGAGGCGGTCGAGCACGTGGCCCGCACGGAAGACCTGGACGTCCGCATCCCGGTCGACGAGGCGAGCGACGACGAGGTGGCTCGACTGTCCCGCTCCTTCAACTCGATGACGTCGGCCCTGGCCAGTTCGCGAGAACTCCAGCAACAACTGATCGCGGACGCGGGCCACGAGCTGCGTACGCCACTGACGTCGTTGCGCACCAACATCGAACTCCTCACCCGCAGCGAGGAGACGGGCCGCCCCATCCCCGAGGCGGACCGCAAGGCCCTGCTCGCCTCGGTGAAGGCACAGATGACAGAACTGGCCGCACTCATCGGCGACCTGCAGGAACTCTCCCGCCCGGACACGGGCCAGCACTCGGGCCGGACGCAGATCGTGGCCTGGCAGGACACCGTCGAGTCGGCCCTGCGCCGTGCCCGGCTGCGCGGCCCGGAGCTGACGATCACGGCGGACATCGAGCCCTGGTTCGTCCGGGCAGAGCCCTCGGCCCTGGAACGGGCGGTGGTCAACATCCTCGACAACGCGGTGAAGTTCAGCCCGGAGGCCGGCACGATCGAGGTCCGCCTCGCCGCAGGCACCCTCACGGTCCGCGACCACGGCCCGGGCATCCCCGCCGACGAACTCCCCCACGTCTTCGACCGCTTCTGGCGCTCCCCGAGCGCGAGGGCCCTGCCGGGCTCGGGCCTGGGCCTGTCGATCGTGGCGAGGACAGTGCAGCAGGCCGGGGGCGAGGTGTCCCTGTCCCCCGCCGAGGGGGGCGGCACGGTGGCGACGGTACGGCTGCCGGGGGCGGCGGTACCACCGCCGGAGGATCTGCCCTCGTCCTGAGGCCGGGGTGGGTCAGCTACGGCACATCGAACGGAAACTGTCGGGGCCGCCCCGCCTTAGGCAACCTCTGCTACGTCGTCGAGCAAACCTTCGCCCTGCAAAGGGGCTGCCGCAAGGCGAGCAGACTCGTTCACCTCTTCCCAGCATGCGCTCAAACAATACGACATATAGACCAATCGCAAACGGATTGGTGATCAACCGCATCTTTCGGGGGTTGAGTTGCTGCCTATAACACCATAAATAGGCAACTTCGCTGGAAAATGAGGCGAATGCAACCAAGATACCGCGACCGAAAGATCGTGACGCGCTTCACACTCCATACGGAGCGTGAGCGGAATGACTCACTCCGTCCCATCTTGCCCCCTTGATCCCATTCTTGGATAACCGCGAATACATCAGAGAGTCGCCGGCGGTAAGCGAGGCTTGACCGGCGAAGTGCCTTAATCACTGGTCGAGAATGAACTCCCGGTATACAGTCCTGATCACCGCCGGGAATTGTCCATCGCATTGCATGTCTGTGCGACGACAGGATTCGCGCGCCATGCATAGGGGGTTCCTGCGCATAGCGAGATCCACCGGTTCGGTGTTCCGTAAGACCCAACGACTCAATGACCCAATGGGGAGAAAAATGTTCCGCAAGCTGCGCATGCGCCATCTTGTAACTGCGGCAATTGCCATGCCCACCGCAATGATGCTCGCCTCCGGTACTGCACACGCCGCCGGAAACACGACCCTCGTCTACACAGCCGATGGGGGCAGCATTATGGGAGGAAAGGCGATCTTGTATGGCAACTCGAGCCCGGAAAGACTTCGGGCCTGCGATACAGAGACGGATGGCCACAGCGTTATCGCCATAGTGACGTGGAACGATAACGGCCCTCACGGTGCGGAAATCGTAGACTCTGATGGATCGTCCGATTTCTGCGATAACAAGCCCGGGAACATAAAGATAGTGCAGATACCCGAGGGACGGGGATACGTGGTTACGGCGTGCCTCTACGAGTCGGGATCCAAGAAGAAGTGGGCCTGCGACTCCAAGTCAGGCTCGGCGTGATCAAAAGCCTCTACTCATCACTGAAACAAGAAAGGAACGACTGTGGTTAAACCGTTCACCCGGATTGCAGTTGCCGGCGCATCCCTCGCCTTGGTCTGCGCTGGATCTACGCCAGCCTGGGCTGCGGATGTGGAAGTTCAGTGGGAAAATAAGGTGATATCCCTTTCTGCTGGGCGAGGCGACATGGCCTTCCACGACGATGGTGACGTTTTCGAGGTCTGTGACACCAAAGCGGATGGCGCGGGTGTCACTGGCTCTGTGTACGAGAGGGACCCCGTAACGCTGAATGTCAAGAAGGTCCGGTCCGTCAGTGATGGTGGAGACGCTGGCTGCGGCAAGATCAGCGACTACGACGTCGGCAGATGGCAGATCTACATGCTCCTTGACAGCCATGCTGCTGGTGTACCCTCCGTAAAATCAGGGTGGTTCACCGAGTAAGCCACAGCGTCAAGGCTAACTTCAAGTGGGGGCTTGTCCCGTAAACGATTTCGGATCCGATGCGGCGGGGCCGGCCGTGGGGACTGCCCCTGGAAGACCGGGGTTTGCTGGTCGCGCGTACTGGCGCACCAACCTCACTCTGCGCCAACTCGCCCCGCTGTTCGGCGTCTCGAAGTCAGCGGCCGACCGGATCGTCGATCACCTCGGACCAGCTCTCGCCCTCCAGCCCCGGCGACGGTTCCGCAAGAACACCGTGCTCATCGTTGGGTGAATGTCCGCCAGGGTTTGGCGGGTTGGAACTCGGCAATTGTTCCGCAGCATACGGGGCAGGGGGAGATGTGACTGAAGACCCAGAGCGTCGACAGAGGTCCGAACGGGCATCGGCCATCGGATGTGTGATGGGGTTCGCACTTCTGGTGGCAGCGGTCGCATGGACGATGATCTTTGGTCGCTAGCGTGTGTTCGGTGAACTCGCTTTGACCTAAACCTGGTGCCACGGGTGGCCCTTTCGCCCCACCCGTGGCTCGGCGGCCATCCCGTACACATTGGCCAGCGCGTTCGGCCCTTGGTCGAACTCCTCGTCGGTCAACGTGCAGCCCATCCGCTCACGCAGCACCTTCCGTGCGGCAGCCACACGTTCTGCGAGCTGGTCTGCGGTCAGCCGCTCGGCAGCCAATTGCTCGACGAGCTGCCCAACCCTAGCGTCTGCGCCCGTTTTCACCGGCCGGTGTGGACAGACCTCCCGGCCTTGACGCCGACCAGGAACGATGCCCAGGGGCTCGCGCCGAACACGAGTATCGGGCTGTGAGGGAGCTTGCTGTCGCGGACCGGGACTGTGCCGGGGCAGTTTTCGGCGACCTCGAGGCAGTTGTTGGCTCCCCCGTCGCTGTAGCTCGACTTGCGCCAGGTGGGCTTCATGATCTGTGCTCCTCCAGTACGTCCCGGATGAACGTCTGCGAGTCCGACGGGGACAGCGCCAGATCCCGCAGCAGATCGTAGGACAAACGGTGGCGCAGGACAGCTTCCGGATCGTCCGACAGCAGACCACTGCTGTCTCCTTCCGTGTAGGCCGCTGCGCTTCCGTCCTCCTGCCAGAGCAGAGTCAGAGACCCCTTCCCCATGAGGGGATGTACCCCAGCGGAGAACGGCAGTACCTGCACGGCGACATTGGGCCACTGGGCCACGGCCTCGATGTGCAACAACTGGCCGTGCCAGATCTCCGCGTTGGCCGAGGGGCGGCGAAATGCGGGCTCGTCGATGATGAAACGGGCGCTGGGCGTCGGCTCCTTCCGCAGCAGAAGCTGCCGTCCCAGGCGTGCGGCCACCTGTTCTTCGACGTCATCGCTGTTGTCTGCCGTTGTCTGGGGCCCAGACAACACCTCTCGGGCGAACTCCTCTGTCTGCAACAGTCCAGGCACGTCCGGCGTGTACACGCGCAGGATCCGAGCTGTCGCCTCCAGCTCCATGTATCTCTTGTACTTGTTCTTGAAGGCGTCGAGCTGGGCCATCCTCCAGAGGGTCACCAGCAGATCACCGGACCCGTAATAGCAGTCCAGATCCTCCATGACCGCCCGCTTGGAGAGCCGTTCTCCCTTCTCCAGGCGGCTCAGGTAGCTCTTGTCGTACCCGGTGTCGTCGGCCAGGTGCCCCAGCGATTTCCCCGCCTGCTCCCGCAGGAACTTCAGTGTCCGGCCGAGCACACCCCGCCCGGACTCCCGCTCCCCGTCAACCACTTCGCCCACGTCACCCCTCACCGTTGCCTGGAGCGCCAGGCAACACCTGACCCCTTCCGCAGCGTACGGGCAACCAGTGACGATGTGAGCACGAACGGTGATCACCGCTCGTCGCCCCCCTGCTTCCCCCTGCCCTGAGAAGGGACACCCCCGTGCGCCTGCGTCTGTTCGCCGCCGGACTCTGCGAGTCACTCCTGCTCACCCTCGTACGACTCCTGCTGCCCGCCCGAGGGCGTCACCGAGCCATCACCCCGGCCCTGCGGCCGGCGCCCCCGCCCGCGCACACCCTCCGCCCCCTCCCCGTGGAGCCCCTCGTCATGGACACCCCCCTGGTCCGCCCGTACCTCCACTCCCTGGAGATCTACGTATGAGGCTGCTCCCCTGGACCGGCTCCGACGGCAAGCCCTGCTACCTCAGCACCGACGACCCCGACAGCCCGCTCTCCCGGCTCGCCGACGATCTCGAAGCCGCTCAACTGGCCTCCGCCGAACACGTACGCGCCGGCGCCAAGGCCGTACTCCACGACCCCAACGCCGGTGAACGCGCCCTGCGTTTCGCGCTGACGCGGGCCGTGGAGTCCCTGGGCGACGTGTTGCGCGTGGCGGTCAGTCGCAGTAGCGGTAACCGATAAAGCGGGACATGACTCCCGTCCAGCTGTCAATGTCCTGTCATACCCATCAGTAGCGCAAACACCTGCCCCTGTTCTGACATCTTCACTGCCGTCACTGAACCGCAAGCAGGAGTGAGCCCCCCACATGCGTCTCATTCGCACGTCAACTCTCAGGAAGGCGGGCGCAGTTGCCGCTTCCACCGCCCTCGCCATAACCGGTCTGCTGGCCGGCGCGGGCACCGCCTCCGCCGGGCCCGCCGGGGCCACCAACATCCGGGGCGTCGACCCCGGTGACACCGACCGGATGATCGAGCGGCTGTGCGGTCAGGAGACCAGCCTGACCGGCGTCTACGGCGCCCTCAACGTCGACACCGGTGAGTTCAAGACCCGCGACGAGTACCTGCGGGACGTCTTCGGGCTGTGGAAGCCCGCCGGGCCGTGGGAGCTGTTCCGCGGCTGGTGCGGGTACGCCGAGGCCTCGACCTGGTCCATCAAGGGCGACACCGTCCGGACCTCCCGCTGGATCGGGAACAAGGGGTCCGCCGACGACAAGGAGACCTTCGTCAGCAGCTACAGCACCAAGACGTTCGCGAAGAAGAGCGTCGGCGGCACCATCAGCCTCTCCCTCGCCAAGAGCATCTTCAGCGGAACCGTGGGCGGCAGCGCCGGGTACGAGTGGGGCTGGGAGAAGGAGTCCAAGTTCGAGACCCGGAGCGAGAAGACCATTCCGCCCTGTCGGCAGGTGGCTGTCACCTGGACTCCGTACCAGCGCGTGGTGCGTGTGAACCCCGTCTTCCAGGTGGAGGACTACCAGTGGGACAAGGGGGACGGGGAGCGGACCGTGCACAGCTGGCGGGACCGGGGCTACCAGACGATCTACTCGCACGGGTACTACATCGACGGCATCTCCGACAAGCTCCTGCCCAGCGGCCAGCCCGACGGCCGTGAGGACAAGGTCGAGGAGAAGCTCGACCCGGGCTCCTGCACCAAGTAGGGCACACACCCCGGCAACCTTTCCGTGTGGGGCGGCGACTGGTCAGCGGTCATTCCCCCACACGGATCGGATCGCCGTATGAGTGAGCCGCGCAGCAAGGCCCGTCATCGTCACCGCAGAAGCCGCACCGCCCTGGCCGTCACGGTCCCCCTCGCCCTGACCGCCGCCGGCACCCTCGCCTACGGCACCGACCTCGGCGTCCTGGACGGCACCGGCCGGCAGGCCTCCGCCGCTGCCCCGGCCTGGGCCGCCGACACCGCCGACGGGTTCGCCTCCGTCAACTCCCTGGGGCAGAACGGAACGTACGGCGGGCGGGACGGCAAGACCGTCACCGTGAAGACGCAGGCCGAGCTGGAGAAGTACGCCACCGCCGCCGAGCCGTACGTCATCGTCGTCGCCGGGGCCATCACCATGAACCCCGTCGGCAAAGAGATCAAGGTGCAGTCCGACAAGACCATCGTGGGCCAGGGGACCTCCGGGCACATCGTCGGCGGTGGGTTCTTCCTCGGCCAGGGCGTGCACAACGTGATCATCCGGAACCTGACCATCCGGGACGCGTACCAGGGCGTGTGGAACGACAAGGACCATGACTTCGACGCCGTCCAGATGGACGGCGCGCACCACGTGTGGATCGATCACAACGATCTGCGGCGCATGGCCGACGGGCTCATCGACGTCCGCAAGGACTCGACGAACGTCACCGTCTCCTGGAACAAGCTGAGCGACAACAACAAGACCTTCGGCATCGGCTGGACCGAGAACGTCAAGACCGACATCACGATCCACCACAACTGGATCCGCGAGACCGAGCAGCGTAATCCGTCCACGGACAACGCCGCACACGCGCACCTCTACAACAACTTCCTCGAGGACGCCGCGAACACCTCCATCAAGTCGTCGTACGGCAACTACTCGCGCGGCGCGACGAAGATGGTCCTGGAGAACTCCTACTTCCAGGGCATCAAGAACCCCGTCATCAAGGACAGCGGCGCCGCGATCGTGCAGCGGGGGAGCGTCTTCTCCGGGACCAGTGGAAGGAACGAGAGCGGCGGGGCCGCCTTCGATCCGAAGGCCTATTACCCGTACACCCTCGACCAGGCCGCCGACATCCCCGCCATCCTCCGGTCCGGTGCCGGGCCCCGTTCCTCCATCGGTACGACGGCCGCCTCCACCAAGGCCGCCGCCGCAACCACCCTCACCGTGGCCCAGGACGGCAGCGGCCAGTACCGCACCGTGCAGGCCGCCGTGAACGCCGTGCCGGCGAACAACCCCTCCCGCGTGGTCATCGCCGTGAAGCCGGGGACGTACCGGGAGCTCGTCAAGGTGCCGTCCAACAAGCCGCACGTCACCATCCAGGGCACCGGCGGCAGCCGCAAGGACACGACCATCGTCTACAACAACGCGGCCGGCACGCCCAAGCCCGGCGGCGGTACGTACGGCACCGGCGGCAGCGCCACCGTCGCCGTCGAGGCCGATGACTTCCAGGCCCGGAACCTGACCATCTCCAACGACTTCGACGAGAAGGCCAACCAGAGCCTCAGCGGGCATCAGGCCGTCGCCCTGCGGACCGCCGCCGACAAGGTGTTCCTGGACGGGATCATCGTCAGCGGCGACCAGGACACACTGCTCGTCGACACCGCCGCCAAGGACCGGCTCGGGCGCGTCTACGTCAGCAACTCCTACGTCGTCGGCAACGTCGACTTCATCTTCGGACGGGCCACGGCCGTCGTCGACAAGTCCGTCATCACGCTGAAGAAGCGCTGGGACGGAACGTCCGCCGGTTACGTCACCGCGCCGAGCACCGCCGCCAACCGCAAGGGCATCCTGATCGCCAACTCCACGGTGAACGGCGATGTCTCGGCCGGGAGCTTTTACCTCGGCCGGCCCTGGCACGCGGGCGGCGACGCCTCCCTCGATCCGCAGACCACGGTCCGGAACACCAGCCTGAGCAACGCGGTCAAGTCGACCCCGTGGACCGACATGAGCGGCTTCTCGTGGAAGGACGACCGGTTCGCCGAGTACAAGAACAGCGGTGCGGGTGCGGGCGGCGCCGGCAGCAACCGGCCGCACCTGAGCGATGCGCAGGCCGCCGGCCAGGAGGTCGCGGACTGGCTCGCGGGCTGGACGCCCTCGGCGTCCTGACGGCTCCCTTCCGGGTCCGGCTGACAAGCGGCGCCGGACCCGGAAGGGTCACCATGCCTCGAGAGAGGCTTACTGCTTCCAGGCGTAGTGCAGCCGGTCCAGGCCGCTCTGGTTGTTCACCGTCAGGCTGAGGTTCGTGCCCGTGCCCTGGAGCGTGGTGAGGGAGTAGGTGTCACCGTTGCGCAGGCCGGGCCAGTAGACCGAGCCCAGACCCAGCTCCCGGATGGTGTCGGTCGCGGCCTGTATGTACGCGATCTCGTTGGAGGTGCCCACCGGGCCGTTGTAGTCCAGGCCGGTGGTCATGGAAGCGCCGAACTCGTCGAGGATCGTGCGCGAGGCACAGTCGCCGATGCGCGACTTGAAGTCCGCCTTCCACTGGTCGACGCTGGTCCAGTCGGTGTGCCAGAAGCCGTAGTTGTGCAGGGCCAGGCGGGTGCCCTTGAGGCGCGGGTCGGCGCAGACGGGCTTGACGTCCTCGCTGTACTTGTAGCCGCCGATCAGGATCCGGTCACGGGGCACGTTGCGGTGGGTGTTCACCCACGTCGCGGCGATGTCGGTCCACTCCTGGGCGGTGTAGCCGAACGGCTCGTTCATCGGCTCGAAGTACACCTTGGAGTTGCGGGCGTAGGCGGAGGTGATCCGCGCCCACATCTGGTCCCAGGATGCCTGATTGTCGATCTTGCCGTCCTTGGCGTTGTCGGCCTCCCAGTAGCCCAGGATGACCTTGAACCCCTTGGCGGTGGCGGCGTCGATCGCGCCCCGGTACGACTTCCAGAAGGGGCCGTTGACCGAGGTCGGGTTCACCGGGAGCCGGACGGTGTTGGCGCCGAGCTTGGAGAACCCGCCGATGATCGCCTTGGACTTGGCGTAGGTGGTGGCGTAGCCGTCGGTGGTGGACAGGCCCGAGGGCACGACCGCGTCGTCGGCGTAGTTGTCGCGCGGGTCGGCCCAGTTGACGCCCTTGAAGTCGCTGACGGGCGGCGGTGTGGTGGGACGGGAGGCCGGCGAGGCGGCAGCGGGGGAAGCGAGCGCTCCGCCGAATGCCGTGACGCAGGCCAGCAGTGCCCCCACGCAAGCTGTCCCGCGATGGTTCTTTTGAGACACGACATCCCCTTCTGAGCATGTGCGAAGGTGAGCAGCCCGTAGAAGGACCGCTCAGTGGAGCACGAAACTAGAAGGGGACTCGAACAGAGGTCAACACATCTGCACACAAAGTTTCACCCAGGGATGGGTTCGGGGCCTGGGAGGCGGTGTGGTTCAGCCGCCCACCGACAGCCCCGAGCCCGACAGCCGCACCCGGATGCCGTCCTCCTCCACCCGCACGTCCTCCAGCTTCACGTCCCCCTGCTCCGGCTTCGGCAGTTCGAACGCCAGGGCGAGACGATCGGCCAGGACCGGGCGGGTCAGGCCCGACAACTCGCCGAGGAGGTCGGGGTCGAGGCCCAGGCGCTTGAGCACCTCGGGATTGTTCAGGGCCAGGTCGATGAGGTTGAGGCGCTCGGCCTGGCGCGCGAAGCGCGGGGAGCCGGTCAGCTCGGCGAGCTTGCCGTCGTCGGCCAGGGCCTCGTTCACCGTCGCCTCGGGCACGCCCATGCGCTGTACGATGGCCGGGACCGAGAGCAGCGCCTTGGCCTTCTGGGTCTCCCGGGCCAGGTCGGCGGAGGCCTTGGGCGTCAGATGCAGTCCCTCCGAGGCGCGCTTGCCCGGGCGGTAGGTGGCGAGGTCGCCGATGTCCAGGCGCATGCCGCCGATCTCCGTGGCGATGCCCCGCTCCCCCTGCCGCTGGATCCGGGCCTCGGCCCGCAGCTTCAGGTTGTGCCCGGCGACCGGCAGGGTGCCGCGCGCCCGCACCCGGTCCCGGCCCTCGCCGGTGAACGTCACCTGCGAGGCACCGAGTTCGCGGTTGAGGTCCGCGAAGGACAGCATGACGTCCCCGTCGAACCGGGGGACGTCGGCGCCGCGCACGGAGGTCAGACCGTCGGCGTTCAGCCGTACGTCATGGGCCGTGGCCGACACCTTCGCCAGCGAGACCCGGTCGGCGGCGACGTCCGGGACGGTCACCTTCACCGACTCCAGCCGTTTGTCGGCGAGTTGGGTGAGGAAGGGGAAGCCGCCGATCTCCACCTCGGGCGCGGCGGCCAGGTCCAGGCGGTCCTTGAGGGTGTCCGCCGCCCGGTGCTCGGCGTACAGCACCGCCCAGCGGTCACCGAGGGCGGCGAAGGAGGCGAGAACGACCAGGCCCACCACCGCCTTCACCGCGAGCGGCAGCCCGGCGAAACGATTCTTTCGACGCCGGCCGCCGCGACGGTGGTCGGGCGGCGACCACTCCGGCTCCTGCTCGTCCCGCTGCTCGGCGTCCTCGCCCAGGAAGTCCTCCAGAGGGGTCGCCTCCAGAGGCCCGTCGTCGAGTGCGCCGAGTTCCTCGTAGGGGTTGTGGGGCTGTTCGGAGCGGTCGTCGGGATGATGCGTGTCTATGCGGTGGGGGGTGCGCATCGTCTCATCCGACCATGCGCACCGCCCCACCTCGCAACCTGAACCCCACCTATGCGATTTACTTCACGATCGTGATGCGGTCCGCTTTGGGCGGCGCGATCGGGTTACCGGCCGACGAGTTGGCCGTCAGGTACTGCTCCAGCGCGGCCAGGTCGTCGAGGCCCACGACGTCGTTGGTGCCCTGACCCAGCGTCGGGAAACCGTCGCCGCCGCCCGCGAGGAAGCTGTTCGTCGCGACGCGGTAGGTGGCCCCCGGGTCGATGGCCGCACCGTTCAGCTTGATGCTGTCCGTGACCACTCGGTCGGCACCGGACTTGGTGAGGTCCAGCGTGTAGGTCAGGCCCGACGACACCTGGAGAACCTTCGGCGCCGCCGCGTTCGGCCCGGTCACCTGCTCCTTGAGGACCTGGATCAGCTGCGCGCCCGTGAAGTCCTGGAGGTTCACGGTGTTGGCGAACGGCTGGACCGTGAAGCCCTCGGCGTAGGTGACGACACCGTCGCCCTCGGCGGCCTTGGCCGCATACGTCAGGGGTGCCCGGATACCGCCCGGGTTCATCAGCGCCAGGTCGGTCTCCGGGTCGAGCTGCTTGCCGTACGCGAGCTGGGCGTCGGCGATCAGGTCGCCGAGCGGGGACTCGGTGCCGGTGTTGCCGATGTCGCCGGAGATGTAGCCGATCGGCTTGTTGCCGATGGGCGCGGCCAGTGTGTTCCACTTGCTGATCAGCTCGGTCATGTCGGGCGCCTTGGGGACGTCCCGGGTGACCACGCGGTTCGCCGACTTCACGGCCGTACGGGCGATGTCGCCGGTCTTGCGGTCGTAGGTCAGCGTGGTGTCGGTGTAGAGGCGGCCGAAGGACGCGGCCGAGGTGACCATGCGGGGCTTGCCCGACGGGTCGGCGATCGAGCACACGTACGCGTTGTGGGTGTGGCCGGTGACCAGCGCGTCCACCTGCGGCGTGACGTTCTTGGCGATGTCGACGATCGGCCCGGAGACGCCGTCGCCGGCGCCCGGGGAGTCACAGTCGTAGTTGTACGACGTCGACGCCGGGAAGCCGCCCTCGTGGATGAGGGCGACGATCGACTTCACGCCCTGCTTCCGCAGCACCTTCGCGTACTTGTTGATCGTCTCGACCTCGTCCTTGAAGGCCAGGCCCTTGACGCCCTCGGCGGAGACGATGTCCGGGGTGCCCTCCAGGGTCACGCCGATGAAGCCGACCTTGACGTCCTTCTTCTTCCACACCCAGTAGGGCTTGAGGATCGGCTTCTTCGTCTTCTCGTCGAGGACGTTGGCGGCCAGGTAGGGGAAGTCGGCGCCCTTGAACTTCTTGTCCGTGTAGCAGCCGTCCTTCGGGTGGCAGCCGCCGTTCTGCAGGCGGGCCAGCTCCCCCGCGCCCTCGTCGAACTCGTGGTTGCCGACGGACGTGACGTCGAGGTCGAGCTTGTTCAGCGCCTCGATGGTCGGCTCGTCGTGGAAGAGCCCGGAGATCAGCGGGGAGGCGCCGACCATGTCGCCGCCGGCGGCGGTGACGGAGTACTTCTCGCCCTCGCGGGCCTGCCGCAGATGCGTGGCCAGGTACTCGACGCCACCCGCGTCGATGGTCTTCGTCGTACCGTCGGCCTGCTGCTCGGTGACCCGCCCTGAGGAACCGGCGGGCGGCTCCAGGTTGCCGTGCAGGTCGTTGAACGACAGGAGCTGGACGTCCTGGTAGCGGCCGGGCCAGTGACCGCCCTTGCGGTGGTCCTCGCCGGCGGTCGCCGACCCCGGCAGCCCCGCGGCGGCCAGCGCGCCGACGGTGACGACACCGGCGGCGAGAGCGGCGAAACGGTTCGTACGACGTCTACGGCGCTCCTGGTGCACCGGTGCCGGTGAAGTGGCTGGCATACGCCCCCCTGTCGGGTCTGCAGTTGTGTCTGCTGCTGGGTCTGCTTTTGTGTCTGCTCGGACGGTGATGTCGTCCGGCGCAGCCTAGAGTCAACGCGCGTAGCGCGACAGGTGTTTCGTGGTTACAGCTGGGTTGCTTCTTTGCCGCCGATTTGCCGGTGGGGCGCCGTACCCTCGTACGCATGACCAGCGACGACACCGTACGGCCCGGACGCCCCCGCTCGATCGAGACCCTTGCCGCGCTCTCCGCCGAGCAGACCGAGGCCGTGCTCGGACTGCTCGCCGACGCCGCCCGGACCGACGGGCAGCAGGCGGTGTCCGAGCAGGGCCGGTTGCAGTTGCGGGGCGGGGAGCGGGAGGGCGTGGCCCATCTGCTGCTCACCGTCGACGGCGAACTCGTCGGCTATGCCCAGTTGGAGGACACCGACCCGGTGGAGCCGCCGGCCGCCGAGCTGGTCGTCCACCCCGGGCATCGCGGGCAGGGGCACGGGCGGGCGCTCGGGTCCGCCCTGCTGGCCGCCTCCGGCAAGCGGCTGCGGGTGTGGGCGCACGGCGGCCACTCCGCCGCCCGGCATCTCGCGCAGGTCCTCGGCCTGACCCTGTTCCGTGAACTGCGTCAGATGCGCCGCCCGTTGACGGACTTCGACGCGCCCTGTCCGACGCTCCCCGAGGGCGTCACCGTCCGCGCCTTCGTCCCCGGCCAGGACGACGCGGCCTGGCTCGCCGTGAACGCCGCCGCCTTCGCCCACCACCCCGAGCAGGGCTCCCTCACGCAGCGGGACCTCGACGACCGCAAGTCCGAGCCGTGGTTCGACCCCGCCGGTTTCTTCCTCGCCTTCCGCGGCGACGAACTCGTCGGCTTCCACTGGACCAAGGTCCACGCCGAGGAGGGCCTCGGCGAGGTCTACGTCCTCGGCGTCGGACCCGGCGCACAGGGCGGCGGCCTCGGCAAGTCCCTCACCACGATCGGCCTGCGGCATCTGGCGCGGCAGGGCCTGCCGACGGCGATGCTCTACGTCGACGCCGACAACAAGGCGGCCGTGACGGTGTACGAGCGGCTGGGCTTCGAGACGCACGAGGTGGATCTGATGTACCGGACGGAGACCTGAGCCGGGCTCGGGCTCAAGGCCGCCGCGCCCACGACGGACGCCAGGTGTCTCCCTCGGTCGGGCGTGGGCGCGTGGCCAGCAGGTGGTCTCGGAGGGCGGCGAGGCCGGGATGCGGGTTGTCCGTGCGCCAGAGCAGGCAGTGCGGGTAGACCGGCATCGGGTCGCGCACGGGGACGAGGCGCAGGTCGTGGCCGGTCGGCCAGACGAGCGGGGTGCGTTCACTGAGGAACGTCGCCAGGGTCGGGGAGCCCGCGATGGTGTCGAGGAGGGCCTCGATGCCGAAGTTGGGGCCGATGGTGTCGATGGTCGGGCCGAAGGTCGCGGCGAGTTCGTCGTAGTACGCGGCCCACTCCGTGCCGGGCTCGTTGCCCGGCATCCAGATCCGGTGCCCGGCCAGTTGCGCGGGGACCACCGAGGCGGCCCGGGCGAATTCGTGGCCGGGCCCGACGCACAGCCGCAGCGGCTCGTCGAGGACCGGGACGGCTTCGACGCCCTCGGGGAGCCGGTGCCCGGGCATGGTGACAGCACGGAACGTGGCGTCGACGGCCCCGTCCCGCACGGCGGCCAGGGCCGTGTCCGCGCCGTACAGCGTGACGACGTCCAGGGCGATCTCCGGATGGGCCAGGTGGAAGTCCCGTACCAGTCCGGCCGTGGCGACCCGGCGCCCCACGACGTCCACCCGTAGCGCCCGGTCCCCGGGACGCACGGCGGCCAGCGCCCGCTCCTCGGCCTGGAGCAGGGCCCGGGCGTGCGGCAGGAGCGCCTGCCCGTCGATGGTGAGTTCGGCTCCCCGGGCCGTGCGCACGAGCAGCCGCACTCCGAGGTCCTTCTCCAGCGCGGCGATCCGCTTGGAGACGGCCTGCTGGGTGAGGGCCAGATCCACGGCGGCCTTCTGGAATTGCCCGGAGTCGGCGATCGCTATGAAGGCCCGTACGGCTTTGAGGTCCACGACGGCACTCTAGGAGTACGACTTGCGGCCGGGGCCCCCGCGCCACGCCCACCGCCGCACCGGCTCCCCCGCCGCCAGCGCCCCCACCAGCACGGCCCCGGCCAGCACCACCGCCCACCGGTCATGCGCCGCCGCCCACCGCTCGTCCTCCACCGGCACGAACAGAGCCCACCGCCCGGGCCAGAACAGCAGAACCAGCACCGCCGAGGTCAGCAGACCGCCCGCGACCCGCGCCCCGGGCCGGGCGATGTCGCTGCGGCGCACCGCGACCACCGCGGCGGTCACCGCCAGGGCGAAGGCCGACCCGGCCTCCAGCGTGATGTCGGCGACCGGCGGCCGTATGTCCTCCGGCACCAGCAGCAGCGCCACCGTCCACCAGGCCGCCACGAGCGGGAGGACGAGTGCCGCCCGCAGTCCGGTACGGACCGGGCGCGGGGTCGGCACCGTGGACGTGGTGTGCCGGGCCGGGTCGTCCAGTAGGAACACCAGGCCCATCGCGAAGGCCAGGATCGCCGCCCGGAGCAGCGGCAGCGCGACCCACTCCCCCGCCTCTCCGGTGGCCCGGGTCAGCGCGGCCATCACCAGCCCCGCCGCACCGGCCGCCCCCACCAGACCCAACGGCAGGGTCCGGCAGACGGCGACGACCAACTCCTTGCTCAGACCGAACACTTGTCGTCCCCTTCGGGTGCGGCCACGCCCAGCAGCTCCGCGGCCCGGGCCGCCGTCACCTTCGGCTCGGTCAGCTCGGCCCAGTTGTCCTTCACGCGTGCCGTGACCTCGCCCCGGGGCCGCGCCAGCAGCTCGCGCAGCACCTCCGTCTGGGCCTCGGTCATGGACAGCCCGTCCGTCGGCTGGAGCACGAGGGCCGAGCCGGTGTCGCTGTCGTCGAGGCGGACGCGGCGCAGCGCGGCCATCGGGTCGGACTCCCAGCCCAGGGCCAGCCACATCACGGTGACGATGCGGCCGTCGCAGATCGAGGTCGAGGCCTTCTCATCGCCCGCGACCAGCACTCCGGCGACGGCGGCCGAGAACTCGGGGACGCGGTTGCCGCCCCACCGGGTGCCCACCGTCACCTCGTGCGGACGCTCCAGCGGCGTCAGCGCACTGTCGCTGGAGAGGCCGTAGCGGGCCTCGACCCGCTGCCGTACGACGATCCTCTGGTCCCGCGCGCCGCCCCCGGCCAGGGACCGCACCTGGTCCACCACCCCGGCCCAGTCCCCGACCCGCGGCCCCCACTCGGGGAACGCGCAGTACGTCGCCCCGTCCCGCCGGACGCAGGACTGCAGCTGCTCGGGGGTGGCCGAGGCCCGTTCCCGGGCCCGGACCAGCTCGGGGGATTCGCCGCCCGTCTGGCTCACCCCGCCCACCAGCGCCATGGCCACTGCCCCGGCGATGCCCGTCAGCAGCAGCGGCTTGCGGCCACCGGTGACCAGCACCGCCGTCAGGCCCGCGCACAGCGCCAGCCCGGCCAGATACAGGGCGTGCCAGCCGGCGGGCCGGCCCAGCAGATCGGACGGCAGGGTGTCGCTGGTGGCCTCGACGACGACCGGCAGCAGCCAGCGGCTCCCGTCGTCGCTCGTGCCCCAGAAGAAGAGGAACAGGAACAGGGAGAACACGATCAGCAGCGGCGCGGCCAGAGACGATCGCACGAGGCCTGCCATGAGGAGCCCGACGAGCCCCGCCAGCAGCACGGTCAGCGGGCCGACGAGCAGTTCGCTCACCGAACCGTGCCCGATCGCGCCGGGCCGGAGCGCCTCCCGGCCGAACTGCGCGGCCACGCACACGGCGGTGAGCAGGGCCGCGGCCAGGGCCGACAGCGCATGGGCGACCGTACGCCGCCACGGCGGCAGGACCAGCACCGCGAAGTGCGGTTCCGTCCCGTGCCGCCGGGAGCGCAGCGCGGCGCGATTGACGCACAGCAGCACGGTGAGCCCGACGAGCATCGGCGCGCTCTGGGTGGCGCGGTCGGCGTCCTGGAGGGCGGGATAGCCGCCCCAGTCCTTCCCCGTGCGCCATACGGTCCAGCCGATGTACACCAGGAAGGCGATGATCATCGGCAGCATCGTCAGCAGCCGGCGCGTCTCGAACCCGGCCAGGGCGATCACGGCGGCCCACGGACGGTCGCCCTCGGCCCGCTCATCGGACGCGACGGGCTTCTCCATCACCGCGGTCATGCCGCCACCTCCACGGCGTCACCGTCGAGGGTGAGCAGGTAGCCGTCCTCCAGGGTGGGTTCGAGGAGCTCGGCGCCGTCCGGCGGATCCCCCACGTTCCGGAAGGTCCCGGTGCCTGTGCGCCATCCCGCCTTGGCGCCCGGGTCCCGCTCCGTGCTGCTCCACACCCGCCCCGCGGCCCGCGCGGTCAGCTCGGCCGGGGTGCCCTCGAACCGCACCTGGCCGCCGGCCATCACCAGCACGCGGTGGCAAAGCATCGCCACGTCCTCGGTCTGGTGGGTGGACAGCAGCACCGTGCGCCCCTCCCCGGCACCCGCGATCAGCTCCCGGAACCGCATGCGCTGTTCGGGGTCGAGCCCGACGGTGGGCTCGTCGAGGACCAGGAACCCGGGGTCACCGACCAGGGCGGCCCCGAGGGCGACCCGCTGCCGCATCCCGCCGGACAGCTTCCGGATCCGCTTCCCGCGTACGTCGGCGAGTCCCACCTCGTCCAGCACCCGCCGCACCTCCCGGTGCCGGGCGGACCGGGAGGTCATCTCCTTCAGGATCGCCACGTAGTCGACGAACTCGAAGGCCGTGAAGTCCGGGTGGAACCCCGGCGTCTGCGGCAGATAGCCCAGCCGGCGCCGCACCTCCTGCCGGCCCCGCGCGGTGCCCGGGTCATGCCCGAGCACGGTGAAGGCGCCCCGGTCGGCGGGCAGGGCAGTGGCGAGGACCCGCAGCAGCGTGGTCTTGCCCGCGCCGTTGGGCCCGAGGAGCCCGGTGACGCCGGCGGTCAGCCGCAGCGACACGTCGTCGAGGGCGCGGGTGCCTCCGTAGCGGAGGCTGAGCCCGGAGGCGGACACGGTCGGGGTCATGCGGCACGTCCCTGAAAGAGGTCGAATCGGTCACGAAGCAGGAAGAGCAGCCCGGCGGCGAGCGCGGCGACCACCGCCGCGACGCCCTGCCCGGCCACGGTGAACGGCGCGAGGGGCGTCTGCGCGCCCGCTCGCAGCTCATCGGCCAGCAACAGCAGCCCGACCCAGGCCCCGCCGACCAGCGACGGCGCGAGCACCGGCCCCAGCCGGGGCGTCAGGGCGAGCCCCGTCGCGGTGAGTGCCAGCGCGGGCAGCAGCCAGGCCAGCGCGCGCAGGCCGTACGCGGGCAGGGCGAGGGTCGCCAGCCCGTTCAGGCCCAGCACCACGCCCAGCACGGCCACCGTCCGGATCATCAGCAGCCGGAACCCGTGCATCGGCGCGACGACGGCCATCTCGTACGTCGGATCCAGCGCGGGCCCGTACGACAGCGCCACCCCGGCCAGCGGCAGCAGCGGCGCGAGCGCGAGGAAGAGCGTGGGGGACTCCCCGCCCCCCACGAGATGCCCCGCCATCACGCTCAGCAGGAGCACGGCGACGACGGCTCCCAGCCAGGACCGCCGCAGTACGGGCGCCGCCGCCAGCAGCCGCGCGGTGTGCCCGGGCACCCCGAGCCGCACGAGCAGCGACTCCAGCACCCCCGTCCGGGGCGCGTCCAGTTCGGCGTCGAGCCGCTCCCACCCCGCGTCGAGGGCGGCCGGGTCACTGACCTCGCCCAGCACCTCCCGGCACCGGGCACAGGCCCCCAGGTGCGCATCGGCGGACCACAGAGCCGGCGCCGCCAACTCCCCCCGCGCATAGGCGCGCAGGTCCTCTTCCGGCACGTGCCAACTCATGCCAACGCCTCCCGCAACTGCTTGCGGGCCCGCATCGCCCGCGTCTTGACCGTCCCCGGCGGAATGCCGAGCAGTACGGCCGCCTCCCGGGTCGTGAGCCCGTCGATGACCGTCGCCTGCAGCACCGCCCGCAACTCCGGCGACAGCCGGACGAGGGCTCCGGCGAGGTCCCCGTGCTCCACCCCCGCGAGCACGCGTTCCTCCGCCGACGCCTCGTCCCGGTGCCGCAGCCGCGCGAGGGCCTGGCGCAGCCGCCCCCGGGCCCCGTCACCGCGCAGCGCGTCCACCAGCCGCCGCGACCCGATGCGCCACAGCCACCCGGCCACGTCCGCGGAGTGGCCCTCCTCCCGGTAGCGGGCCTTGCCCCGCCACACCGCGAGGAACGTCTCCTGTACGACGTCGTCGACGACCCCTTGATCGGCGCACCGCCCCCGCAACCGGGCCCGGAGCCACGGCGCGTACCGCCGGTACAGCTCCTCGAAGGCACGCCGGTCGGCATCCGCGGCGATGGCCCGCAGCAGCTCCCCGTCGCTTCTCGTTTCGCTCACGTCTCCTCATCGGACGACCCGGTGCGATCGGTTCACGAAACCACGCACGACTTTTCCGGCCCCCCGGCCGCCCCTCGCCCTCGCGCACCGGCGGGGCTACGGTGTCCCCAGCCCCCAGCCCCCCAGCCCACGGCACCCGCACCGGCCCCGGCCCGATCACGTCCCCCTTCTGGCCCCTTCCGTACGTCGAGACACTCCGGGCACGCCGGGGCACCCCGGGACACCAGGGACCATCCACAGCCTGTGGGCAAACTCCGGACCCCCGCGAGCCGCCCCCCGCTATCCCGCACGTCATGTCTCCGTAACCATCGATTCAGACGAGCTTGCGACGCTCGGGCAATGAATCCCGCCGTGCCAGAGCCTTCGCCACCCCGAGAGGGGCCAGCGGGGAACGGGAACACTCATGTGACGCCCCCGATCCCGCCCGCGCTGTCCGACGCGCCCGTGATGCTCGCGGCGCGGAAGAATGGGGCCATGAGCCAGCCGAACACCCAGGCACAGGTCCAGCACGCGCAACCCTCTGTGGGCTCCATCGCGGCCCACCGCCCGCACACCATCGCGGCGGCCGTCTCCGACCTCGAACCCGACCTCGACGCCGACCTCGACGCGTACGAGGAGTCGCCGTACGACGGGCCCCAGCTGCCGCAGGGCCGGTTCCTCGACCGGGAACGCAGCTGGCTCGCGTTCAACGAGCGCGTTCTCGAACTCGCCGAGGACCCGAACACGCCCCTGCTGGAGCGGGCCAACTTCCTCGCGATCTTCGCCAGCAACCTGGACGAGTTCTTCATGGTCCGGGTGGCCGGTCTGAAGCGCCGTATCGCCACCGGCGTGGCCACCCTCTCCGCCTCCGGCCTCCAGCCCCGCGAGGTCCTGGAGATGATCTGGGCCCGTTCCCGGGAGCTCATGGCCCGGCACGCGGCCTGCTACCACGAGGACGTCGCCCCCGCCCTCGCGGAGGAGGGCATCCACCTGGTCCGCTGGAACGAGCTGCAGGAGAAGGAGCAGGCCCGCCTGTTCACCCTGTTCCGGCACCAGATCTTCCCCGTGCTGACCCCGCTTGCGGTCGACCCGGCGCACCCCTTCCCATACATCTCCGGCCTGTCCCTGAACCTGGCCGTCGTCGTACGCAACCCGGTCACGGGCCACAAGCACTTCGCCCGGGTGAAGGTGCCGCCGCTGCTGTCCCGCTTCCTGGAGAGCTCCCCGGGCCGCTACGTCCCCATCGAGGACGTCATCGCCGCCCACCTGGAGGAGCTGTTCCCGGGCATGGAGGTCCTGGAGCACCACGCCTTCCGCCTCACCAGGAACGAGGACCTGGAGGTCGAGGAGGACGACGCGGAGAACCTGCTCCAGGCCCTGGAGAAGGAGCTCATGCGGCGTCGCTTCGGGCCGCCGGTGCGTCTGGAGGTCGAGGAGTCCATCGACCGCGAGGTCCTGGACCTGCTCGTGCGCGAGCTGAAGATCAGCGAGGCCGAGGTCTACCCGCTGCCGGGCCCGCTGGACCTCACGGGCCTGTTCCGGATCGCCTCGCTGGAACGCCCGGAGCTGAAGTACCGCAAGTTCGTCGCCGGCACCCACCGCGACCTCGCCGAGGTCGAGTCGGCGTCCGCGCCGGACATCTTCGCCGCGCTCCGGGAGCGGGACGTCCTGCTGCACCACCCGTACGACTCGTTCTCCACCTCCGTCCAGGCGTTCCTGGAGCAGGCGGCCGGCGACCCGGACGTCCTCGCGATCAAGCAGACCCTGTACCGGACGTCGGGCGACTCCCCCATAGTCGACGCCCTCATCGAGGCCGCCGAGTCCGGCAAGCAGGTCCTGGTCCTGGTAGAGATCAAGGCCCGCTTCGACGAGCACGCCAACATCAAGTGGGCGCGCAAGCTGGAGGAGTCCGGCTGCCACGTGGTCTACGGCCTGGTCGGCCTGAAGACCCACTGCAAGCTGTCGCTGGTGGTCCGCCAGGAGGGCGACACGCTCCGCCGCTACAGCCACGTCGGCACCGGCAACTACCACCCGAAGACGGCCCGCCTCTACGAGGACCTCGGTCTGCTCACGGCCGACCCGCAGGTCGGCGCGGACCTCTCGGACCTCTTCAACCGTCTCTCCGGCTACTCCCGCCGGGAGACCTACCGCCGTCTCCTGGTCGCCCCCAAGTCGCTGCGCGACGGTCTGGTCGCGCGGATCACCAAGGAGATACAGCACCACCGCGCGGGACGCCCGGCGCACGTCCGTATCAAGGTCAACTCGATGGTCGACGAGGCCGTCATCGACGCCTGCTACCGCGCGGCCCAGGCGGGCGTGCCGGTGGACGTGTGGGTGCGCGGCATCTGCGCGCTGCGCCCGGGTGTCGCGGGCCTGTCGGAGAACATCCGGGTCCGCTCGATCCTCGGCCGCTTCCTGGAGCACTCCCGGGTGTTCGGCTTCGGCAACGGCGGCGAGCCCGAGGTGTGGATCGGCAGCGCCGACATGATGCACCGCAACCTCGACCGCCGGATAGAGGCCCTGGTCAGGGTCACCGACCCGGCCCACCGGGCAGCCCTGAACCGGCTGCTGGAGACCGGCATGTCCGACGGCACCGCCTCCTGGCACCTCGGCCCGGACGGCGACTGGACCCGGCATGCGACCGACGCGGACGGCCAGCCGCTGCGCAACGTCCAGGAGATGCTCATAGACGCGCGGAGGCGCCGGCGTGGCACAGCGACACCTTGACCCGACGGATCCCAGGTACAGGCACGCCACTCCCGCCCCCGCCCCCACCGGGGACGCCCTCGCGGGCTATCTGCGGGCCCAGGCCACGGAGTTCCTCCGGGCGTTGCGCCTGCACCGCGAGACGGGGTCGGGCGCGGGCGGCTCGGAGGGGTCCGCCGACGCGGCGCGGGCGCTGCGCCGCTCGGCCCGCCGTATCAGCTCCAGCCTGCACACGTTCCAGTCCCTCCTGGACACGGACTGGTGCGAGGGCATGCGCCCGGAACTGGCCTGGGTCTCGGGAACCCTGGCCATGGAACACGCGTACACCGCCCGTCTGGAGCGCCTGCTGAACGCGCTGCACCGCCTGTCGGGCTCCACGGCGCTCCCGGCCCAGGCGGCGGGCGCGGCGGCACCCGCCAAGGCCGGTGCCGCGGCCCACCCGGCCCCGGCACCGGAGCGCGGCAACCTCACCGTGGGCGCGGCGAAAGCGGGCGCCCTGCTCGACCGCCAGCTCAACCTCGCCCGCACCCGGGCCCACTCCACGGCCCTGCAGGCCCTGGGAAGCAGCCGCTTCCACGCCATCGCGGACAAGGTCGCGGTCCTGGCCAGCGAGGTCCCCCTCACCAAGGCCGCCGGCACCACCGACCTGCGCCCCCTCGCCACGGCGGCGGAGGGCCGCCTCACGGACGCCGTGGCCGCCCTGCCCCTCATCACCGCGGGAAACCCGTACAACGCCGCGGCGCTCATCCACGGTCTGTCCCCGGACACGGTCCCGCACCCGCAGGACGCCCCGTGGCACCAGGTCCGCCTGCTTCTGCGCCTGCACCGCTACGCCCGCGAGGCCCTGCGCGGCGAGCCCAACGGCAACGGTGTCGTCGACCTGCGCCTGCTCTCCGCCGGCCAGGCCCTGAACCGCCACCGCGACGCCTCGGAGGCGGCGGCAGCGGCGGCCCAGGCGGCGCGTACCCCCCGCATCGCCCCCGCGACGGCGTACGCCCTCGGCGTGCTCCACGCCGACCAGCGCCACGAGGTCGAGGCGGCGCGTTTCGCGTTCCAGCAGTGCTGGCAGAAGGAAACCGTCAGCACGTCATGACCGGCCACGCCACCGAGGAGGCGGTCAGATGAGCTCCCCCGACGACACCACGGTCCAGGCGGCCGGCTGCGTTCTGTGGCGCCGCTCCCCCGTCACGGGCGAGCTGGAGGTCTGCCTCGTCCACCGGCCGAAATACGACGACTGGTCCTGGCCGAAGGGCAAGCTCAAGCGTGACGAGGAGGCACTCGCCGGTGCCCTGCGCGAGGTGGCGGAGGAGACGGGCTGCCGGGCTGTTGCGGGCGCCGAGCTGCCCACCCAGCACTACCTCGCGAACGGCCGCCCCAAGCAGGTCCGCTACTGGGCGGCCGAGGCGATATCCTGCGAGTTTTCCCCGACGGACGAGGTGGACCGGGTCCTGTGGCTGACACCCGCCGCCGCCCGCGCCCGTCTCACGCAGCCCCACGACCGCCCCTACGTCGACGCGCTGCTGTCCTTGGCCGGTGCGTGAAGCGGAACCGGCACGTGCTCTCCCCGTAAGCGTTCCGTGACCTAACCACACCTTCGGCAGGGGTTCACCCCTCGTTCATTTATGGCCATAGGCGGCTTCACCTGATCTGCCTAATTTCAGCCTTACCCGACGCGAACCGCGCCAGCCGCGTGTCAGCGTCCCGCGTCACCCAGATTTCGCACGCCGCCGAATCAGGACGGCGGCTCCCGGAAGGAACTCAAGTGAAGCTTCAGCGCATGAACCGGCGGGCCCTCGCTCTCGGTGCTCTCGCCGTCTCCGGCGCCCTGGCCCTCACGGCGTGCGGCTCCGACGACACGGGCACCAGCGGAGGTGGCTCGTCCGCGGCCGCCAAGCCCGGCAGCATCAAGTGCGACGACGCCAAGGGCCAGCTGCTGGCCGACGGCTCCTCCGCGCAGAAGAACGCCATCGACGCCTGGGTCAAGCAGTTCGCCGTCGCCTGCCAGGGCGTGCAGATCAACTACAAGGGCGGCGGCTCCGGCGCCGGCGTCACCGCGTTCACCCAGGGCCGCGTCGCCTTCGCCGGCTCCGACTCGGCGCTCAAGCCCGAAGAGGTCACGGCCTCCAAGAAGGTCTGCTCCGGCGGCCAGGGCATCGACCTGCCGATGGTCGGCGGCCCGATCGCGGTCGGCTACAACGTCAACGGCGTGGACAACCTCGTCCTGGACGCGTCCACCCTGGCGAAGATCTTCAACAACGAGATCACCAACTGGAACGACCCGGCGATCAAGAAGCTGAACCCCGAGGCGAAGCTTCCGGACCTCAAGATCCAGGCGTTCCACCGCTCGGACGACTCCGGCACCACGGACAACTTCACCAAGTACCTGATGGCCACCGCCAAGAAGGACTGGCCCTACGACGGCGGCAAGACCTGGCAGGCCAAGGGCGGCCAGTCCGCCTCCGGCTCCTCCGGTCTCGCCCAGCAGGTGAAGCAGACCAACGGCGCCATCAGCTACTTCGAGCTGTCGTACGCCAAGGACGGCATGAAGACCGTCGACCTCGACACGGGTGCCGCCCAGCCGGTCAAGGCCACCGTGGAGAACGCCACCAAGGCCATCTCCGAGGCCAAGGTCGTCGGCACGGGCAAGGACCTCGCCCTGGAGCTGAACTACGGCACCAAGGCCGAGGGCGCCTACCCGATGGTCCTCGTCACGTACGAGATCGTCTGCGACAAGGGCAACAAGTCCGACACGCTGCCCGCCACCAAGGCGTTCCTGCGCTACATCGCCTCCGAGGAGGGCCAGAAGGTCCTCGCCGAGAACGACTACGCGCCGATCCCCGACGACATCATCGCCCAGGTCCGCACCACCATCGATGGCCTGAGCTGATCCGAGTGCGGCCCGGTCCCCTCCCAGGGACCGGGCCGCACCGTCCGGTGCACCGCCGCCAGTGGCCGTACGTCCCGTACGGCTCCGCAGAGCCGCCGCACAGCGCGCACGGCTCCGCAGACCGGAGAACCTGATGGACACATCAACGCAGATAACCGACGCACCACCCCCCGCACCACAGCCCGCCGTCGACAAGCGCGCCGCGCGCGGGGTCACCCGGCCCGGAGACCGGATCTTCCTGGGTCTCTCCCGCGGCTCGGGCATCCTGCTGCTGGTGATCATGGCCGCGATCGCGGCCTTCCTCACGTACCGCGCCTCCCTCGCCATCAGCAAGGACGAGGGCAACTTCCTCACCACCTTCCAGTGGGACACCAACGCCGTCCCGCCGGTCTTCGGCATCGCCGTCCTGGCCTTCGGCACGGTGGTCTCCTCGATCATCGCCATGGTCATCGCGGTCCCGATCGCCGTCGCCATCGCGCTGTTCCTCACGCACTACGCCCCGCGCAAGCTGAGCGGCCCGATCGCCTACGTGATCGACCTGCTCGCCGCCGTGCCGTCCATCGTCTACGGCCTGTGGGGCGCGCTGATCCTCGTGCCGAACATGAACGGCCTCTTCGGCTGGCTGAACGACTACCTCGGCTGGACCGGCCTCTTCTCCTGGGAAGGCGGCCCCGCCCGCTCGATGCTGACCGTCGGCATCCTGCTCGCGATCATGATCCTGCCGATCATCACCAACGTGAGCCGCGAGGTCTTCCGCCAGGTCCCGCAGATGCACGAGGAAGCGGCCCTGGCGCTCGGCGCCACCCGCTGGGAAGTGATCCGCATGGCGGTCATCCCCTTCGGCCGCTCCGGCGTCATCTCCGCCTCGATGCTCGGCCTCGGCCGCGCCCTCGGCGAGACGATGGCCGTCGCCACCGTGCTCTCCCCGACCTTCGACATCCAGGCCAGCCTGCTCGACCCGGGCGGCGGCACGTTCGCGCAGAACATCGCCAGCAAGTTCGGTGAGGCCAGTGTCTTCGGCCAGGACGCGCTGATCGCCTCCGGTCTGGTCCTGTTCGTCATCACCCTGGTGGTCAACGGCGCGGCCCGCGCGATCATCGCCCGCCGCAAGGAGTACTCGGGGGCCAACGCATGAGCACCGCATCCATCACCCCGAAGGGCCCCAGCACCCTGCGCGGCGCCCGCCTGCCCAAGTGGTCCCCGTACGCCATCGCGGCCGGCTCGGTCGCCGTCGCGATCGGCATCGGCCTCGGCGCCGGCCTGGGCAGCCGGGTCCAGTGGGGCCTGATCGCCGCGATCCTCTACGTCGTCGGCACCTACGCCATCGCCACGGCCGTCGAGGGCAAGCGACAGGCCAAGGACCGCATCGCGACCTCCCTCGTCTGGGTCGCCTTCCTGCTCGCCGTCATCCCGCTGGCCTCGCTGGTGTGGTCGACGATCACGCGCGGTGTGAAGGTCCTCGACGTCTACTTCCTGACGCACTCCATGGGCATCGTCGCCGACACCGAGCCCGGCGGCGGTATCTACCACGCCATCCTCGGCACCCTGGAGCAGGTCGGTCTCGCCACGCTGATCGCCGCGCCGATCGGCGTGCTCACCGCGATCTACCTCGTGGAGTACGGCCAGGGCAAGCTCTCCAAGGCCATCACGTTCTTCGTCGACGTCATGACCGGCATCCCGTCGATCGTCGCGGGTCTGTTCATCCTCAGCCTCATGCTGATCTTCGAGATGCAGCCCTTCGGCTTCGCCGGCTCGCTGGCCCTGGCCATCCTGATGATGCCGGTCGTCGTCCGCTCCACGGAGGAGATGCTCAAGCTCGTCCCGAACGAGCTGCGTGAGGCCTCCCTGGCGCTCGGCGTCCCGAAGTGGCGCACCATTCTGAAGGTGGTCCTGCCGACCTCCATCGGCGGCATCACCACGGGCATCATGCTGTCGATCGCCCGCATCGCCGGCGAGACCGCCCCGGTCCTGCTGCTGGTGTGGGGCAATCCCTTGATCAACCCGAACCCGTTCGAGGGTGCGCAGGCCTCGCTGCCGCTGTACATCTACCAGCAGTGGGCCAACAGCGCGGGCTCCGGTGCGGCCTACGACCGTGCCTGGGCGGCGTCGCTCACCCTGATCGCCTTCGTGATGATCCTGAACCTGGTGGCCCGCGGGATCGCCCGCTGGAAGGCCCCGAAGACCGGTCGCTGACGCGGCCACAGCGACTGTCTGAGTCTGGAAGTGAAGAAGTAATGGCCAAGCGAATCGACGTAAGCGGACTGACCGCCTACTACGGCTCCCACAAGGCGATCGAAGACATCTCGATGACCGTCGAGCCGCGCTCGGTGACGGCGTTCATCGGCCCCTCCGGCTGCGGCAAGTCGACGTTCCTGCGCACGCTGAACCGTATGCACGAGGTGACGTCCGGCGGCCGGGTCGAGGGCAAGGTGCTCCTGGACGACGAGGACCTCTACGGCACGGGCATCGACCCGGTGTCCGTGCGCCGTGAGGTCGGCATGGTGTTCCAGCGGCCGAACCCGTTCCCCACGATGTCGATCTTCGACAACGTGGCGGCGGGCCTGCGGCTGAACGGCAGCTACAAGAAGAACGAGCTCGCCGACGTCGTCGAGCGCTCCCTCAAGGGCGCGAACCTCTGGAACGAGGTCAAGGACCGCCTGAACAAGCCCGGCTCGGGCCTCTCCGGCGGCCAGCAGCAGCGTCTGTGCATCGCGCGGGCGATCGCGGTCGAGCCGAACGTGCTCCTCATGGACGAGCCCTGCTCGGCGCTCGACCCGATCTCCACCCTCGCCATCGAGGACCTGATCGGCGAGCTGAAGGAGCGCTTCACGATCGTCATCGTGACGCACAACATGCAGCAGGCGGCGCGCGTCTCCGACCGCACGGCGTTCTTCAACCTCGCGGCCGTCGGCCAGCCCGGCAAGCTCATCGAGATCGACGAGACGGAGCGCATCTTCTCCAACCCGTCGGTCCAGGCCACCGAGGACTACATCTCCGGCCGCTTCGGCTGATCCGGCCCCGCCGCCGAGACTCCTCGCGGTGCTGCATGGCGGTGCCACCGCGAGGCCGAAAAAGGGCCCGCCCCTACTCCCAGGGGCGGGCCTTTTCGGCGCTGTTCGTGCTGTTCGTGCTCTGCGTGCTCCCGGCGCCTAGAGGAACGCCAGGTTCACGATCCCGAACGACGCCGCGGCGACCAGCGCGGCCGCCGGCATCGTGATGAACCAGCCGAGAATGATGTTCTTGGCGACACCCCACCGCACGGCGTTCACGCGCTTCGTCGCGCCCACGCCCATGATCGCGGACGTGATCACATGCGTCGTGGAGATCGGAGCCTTGAACAGGAACGCCGTGGTGAACATGATCGACGCGCCCGTGGTCTCCGCCGCGAACCCCTGCGGCGGGTCCAGCTCGATGATCTTCCGTCCCAGCGTCCGCATGATCCGCCAGCCACCGGCGTACGTGCCCAGCGACAGCATCACCGCACAGGCGACCTTCACCCACACCGGAATCGGATCGCCGTAGTCCTCGACATCCGCGATGACGAGCGCCATCACCACGATGCCCATCGTCTTCTGCGCGTCCTGCAGGCCGTGTCCCAGCGCCATACCCGCGGCCGAGACGGTCTGGGCTATGCGGAAGCCCCTCTTGGCCTTGTGCGGGTTGGCCTTGCGGAAGATCCACATGATCGCGGTCATCACCAGATAACCGGCCAGCAGACCGACCACGGGGGAGATGAACATCGGGATGACGACCTTCTCCAGCACCCCGCTCCAGTAGACCGTGGTCCCGCCGGCCAGCGCGGCGCCCACCATGCCGCCGAACAGCGCGTGCGAGGAGGACGAGGGCAACCCGAAGTACCAGGTGATGAGGTTCCAGACGATGGCACCCACCAGCGCGGCGAAGAGGATCCCCATCCCCTTCGACCCGACGGGCGTCTGGATCAGCCCCTCGCTGACGGTCTTGGCGACCCCCGAGCCCATGAACGCGCCGGCGAGGTTCATCACCGCGGCCATGGCCAGCGCGGCCCGCGGCGTCAGCGCCCGCGTCGACACGGACGTGGCGATCGCGTTCGCCGAGTCGTGGAAGCCGTTGGTGTACGTGAAGAAGAGCGCGACCGCGATGGTCACGACCAGAGCGAAGGTGTCCATGTAGGGCTCAGGACTCCTTGACGGCGATGGTCTCCACCGTGTTCGCCACGTGCTCGAACGCGTCCGCCGCCTCTTCCAGCACGTCCACGATCTGCTTGAGCTTGAGGACCTCCATGGCGTCGTACTTGCCGTTGAAGAGGTGCGCGAGCAGCTTGCGGTGGATCTGGTCGGCCTGGTTCTCCAGCCGGTTGACCTCGATCCAGTACTCGGTGAGGTTCTCCATCGTGCGCAGATGCGGCATCGCTTCGGCCGTCAGTTCGGCAGCGCGCGCCAGTACCTCGATCTGCTGGTCGACGCCCTTGGGCAGTTCCTCGACGTTGTAGAGGACGACCAGGTCGACGGCCTCCTCCATGAAGTCCATGATGTCGTCGAGGGACGAGGCGAGGGAGTAGATGTCCTCGCGGTCGAACGGCGTGATGAACGAGGAGTTCAACTGGTGGAAGATCGCGTGCGTGGCGTCGTCACCTGCGTGTTCCGCTGCCCGCATACGCTCTGCGATCTCGGCCCGGGCGGATGCGTCCGCCCCGAGCAGTTCCATCAGGAGCTTCGAGCCCGTGACGATGTTGTCCGCGGAAGCGGCGAACATGTCGTAGAAGCTCGTCTCCCTGGGGGTCAGACGAAAGCGCACGTTGGGGTCCTCGGGGTGCTTCGGTTTCGGTCAGGCCGATGCTAGGCGCATCATCCGGCCACGGCTATCGGGCCGCCCCCCAGTGTCGCCCATCGGGCACAGTGGTGAGCACGGGGGCGGTCCGAGGGGCCGTATACCCAGCAAAGTTCGGTACCATATACCCACTAGGGGTATATGTCGGCTCACTGCCCACCAGGAGGATCCGATGACGGACGTGACCGACACCACCGATGTCGCAAATGTCACCGACACCGGCGTTCACGGGTACCACAAGCAGAAGGACGAACACCTCAAGCGCCTGCGCCGCATCGAGGGCCAGATCCGCGGCCTGCAGCGCATGGTCGACGAGGACGTCTACTGCATCGACATACTCACGCAGGTCTCCGCCTCCACCAAGGCCCTGCAGTCCTTCGCCCTGCAGCTGCTGGAGGAGCACCTGCGCCACTGCGTCGCCGACGCGGCCCACAAGGGCGGCGACGAGATCGACGCGAAGGTGAAGGAGGCGACCCAGGCGATCGCCCGCATGCTGCGGACGTGAGCCGGTTACCTCCGGGCGGCCGAGGCGTCCCGCTCCTCGGCCACCTTCAGCACCTCGTCGATGCTCTGCATGCTGAGCCGCTCCTCGTGCGCGGCCGAGGCCGCGATGATCAGCTCTCCGCACAGCTCGATCTCGGCGAGGGCCACGTAGTCCTGAACTGCCGTACCGCCGACCGGAGCCACGTGCATCACCTCGTCTCTGCCGTTACCGACTTCCTAGAGTAGGGAGCGGCCTACACACCGCGCATGGCACGGACGGGCTAGTTCACGCCGGTCAGTTCTCGGCGATCTTGCCCGCGTAGATGTCGTCGTCGTCCGGCAACCGTACGCGCGCCGAAGCCCCGAAAGCGTAGAGCAGCGTGGTCGAGGCGACGGCGACGGGGTTCTTCTGCTGCCCGCCCACGAAGCTGAACCGGTGCCGGACCTTGCGGATGCGGCCCTCGTCGTCGAGGTAGGCGTCGAACGGCACCTCGGCCGTGGCGAACCCTTTCGCCGCCGCGGCCAGGGCCTCTTCGTTGCCGCCGGAGGCCCGCTTCGCGGCGACAGCGAGATCGGCCGTCCCCCGGTAGTGCCGCACCCCGGTGCCCGCGACCTCGGTCCTGCCCACGTAGGTCGCCGTCCGCGTCCCGCGCAGCACCTCGGCCGCCGCGAACGGATCGGTGGCCCCGCCCGTGACGAGGTTCCCGTCGGACAGGGTCCGCGTCTCCACCCGCACCCACTTGTCCGGCGGCACACCGGCGCCCCGGTTCTTCATGAACAGCGCCCCGGGCGCGAGCAGTTCGGTGATGGGCCGGTGTTCCATGGCGCCCGCGGGATCCTGCGGCAGCAGCACCTTCAGCCGCCCCATCCGCTTCCGGTAGTCGTAGACCCCGGCGCCCCGGATGGTCACCCGGGTGCCGCCGGACGCCATCTCCATCGACGTACGGGCCTTCGAACTCCCCGCCGCCACCAGCCGGTCGGCGGCCCGGTGCAGCACGACGACCGCGTCCCCACCGCGGGAGTCACCGGCGGCCGCGTCACCGCCCGAACACCCGCCGGCCCCCAGCCCCGCCCCGGCCACGATCCCGGCCGCGACGACCGCCGCACCCGTCCGCCTGTGCCACCGTTCCCGCTGCCGCCCAGTCATCGCCTGCCTACCCCCAGCCGGTACGTCCGTCACGGGCCCCCTCGTTGCTCCGGATAACGACGGGTATGTGCCCCCCGTCACGCGAGCACGCCGCTGTGAGCATGCGAACCCTTTACCTGCGATGGGTAACGTGGTCCGAGTGGCGCAGCAGGACGGGCCGGAACACCTCACGACGACAACGGAGAAGGGCCGCTTCTGCATGGCCCACTGCACCTGCGGCTGGCGCGGCCCGGCCCGAAGAGCGAGAAGCCAGGCGCGCACGGACGCGGAGAAGCACGCGGCGGGCTGACAAGGCCGAACACCATGGAACCCCCATCCCCACGGCCCCGTCTCCCACGACGGAACCACCGGGAGGCCCCATGGAACGGCGTACATTCCTCGCAGCCGGCACGGCAGGCGTCGCCGCAGCCGCGACACCCTTCACCACCGCCTGCACGAAGTCGGACACCGGCGCCGGGGCCAGAGCCACCGCCAGGACCGCGGCCACCACGAAGTCGAACGTCACCGCCGCGAACTGGTCCGCCCTCGCCCGCGACCTCGACGGCCCCCTCGTCCGCCCGGGCGACTCCGCCTGGACCACGGCCCGGCAGCTCTACAACACCCGCTTCGACACCCTCAAGCCCGCCGGGGTCGCGTACGTGGACCACCCGGACGACATCCGTACGGCCCTGGCCTACGCCCGCGCCCACTCCCTGCGCGTGGCGATCCGCAACGGCGGCCACTCCTACGCCGGCTGGTCCTCGGGCGACGGCCGCCTGATCATCGACGTCTCGAAGCTCAACCGCGTCCGGGCCTCCGGCAGTACCGCGGTGGTCGGCGCCGGCGCCAAGCTCATCGACGTCTACCGCGCCCTCACCGCGAAGGGCGTCACGATCCCCGCCGGCTCCTGCCCCACCGTCGGCGTCTCCGGCCTCACCCTCGGTGGCGGACACGGCGTGGTCTCCCGCGCCTACGGCCTGACCTGCGACAGCCTCACCCAGGCGACGCTGATCACCGCGGACGGCAAGCAGCTGACCGCCAACGCCCGCGAGAACAAGGACCTCTTCTGGGCCCTGCGCGGAGCCGGCAACGGCAACTTCGGCGTCGTGACGGAACTGCACTTCAAGACCCACCCGGCACCGCAGGGCGTCTCGGCGTATCTGTCCTGGCCCTCGTCGAAGGCCGCGGCGGTGGTGAAGGCCTGGCAGGAGTGGGGTCCGTCACAGCCGGACGAGATCTGGTCGTCCCTCCATCTGGCGAGCGCCGCCGGCGGCAGGCCGACCGTCTCCGTCGCGGCCTTCTCCCTCGGTACCTACGGGGAGCTCAAGAACGCGGTCGACCGCCTCGCCGACCGCGTCGGCGCCCCGGCGAGCAGCGTCTCCCTGAAGCGGCGCTCCTACGAGGAGTCGATGGAGGTGTACGCCGGCTGCTCCTCGTTCCCGACGGACGCCCAGTGCCATCTGCCCGGCTCGACCCCCGGCCGCTCCCCGAAGGGCGCGCTGGGCCGCGAGACGTACGCCGCGGCGTCGGACTTCTTCGACCACTCCCTCTCCGCGGCCGGCATCCGCACGCTGCTGGCGCATTTCGGCTCGGTACGCGGCGGCACGGGCAGCATCGCGCTCACCGCGCTGGGCGGAGCGGTGAACCGGGTCTCCCCGACGTCCACGGCGTTCGTCCACCGCCGCTCGCGCATGCTGGCCCAGTACATCGCCGCCTGGCGCCCGGGCACGACGGGCGCCACGGCCCGCGACTGGCTGGCCTCGGCCCACAAGTCCATGCGCCCCCACGCCTCGGGCGCGGCCTACCAGAACTACACGGACCCGACCCTGACGAACTGGCGCAAGGCGTACTACGGAGACGCGGCCGGCCGCCTGACAAAACTGAAGAACGAGTACGACCCGAACCGCTTCTTCACGTATCCCCAGGCGCTGTAACGCGCCGCGCTGCGGGCACGCGCACCGCCCGTCGGCTGCGGGCATGCGCGCCGCCCCAGCTGCGGGCACCACACCCGCCCTAGCTGCGGGCATGCGTGCCGCTGGGGGCGGCACGGGTGGGCGGTGGGGGTCCCCCCGCTCGAGCGAAGCCGAGAGTGGGGGAGGCACCCCGCTACGCCGGGCTGCGCACCCACCCGCCCCCAGCACCAACACCCAGCACTAGGCAGCAAGATCCCGCTCAGACGCCTGCTCCCGCCGCGCCCCGGGAATCACCGCACCCTCCCCGTCACCGTCACCGACCCCACGCCCACGAGCCCGCACAACCCACCCCACCCGAGGCGACCGCTCAACGGCCCGAGTCACCGGCGTCAGCAACGCCATAGCCACCGGCGACAACAGCAACGCCACAGCCGTACCGAGCGCGAACCCACCCACGACATCCGTCGGATAGTGCACACCCATGTAGACCCGGATGAACCCGCCGAACACCGCCAGCACCAACGCGACGAGCCCGAACTTCCGGTTGGCGACGAACAGCCCCACCGCCAGCGCCATGACGAGCGTCGCGTGGTCGCTCACGAACGAGTAGTCGGTCTTGCCACTGACGAGCACCTCGAGCCCCTGATGGTCGAGGAACGGCCGGGGCCGCTCCACGAACCCGCGTATCGGGACGTTCACCAGCACGGCGATGCCCGCCGCCAACGGCGCCCAGATCAGCGCCGCGACGGAGGACGCCGCGTCCTCGTCCCCCCGGCGCCGCACGGTCCACCAGCACCAGACCACGAGCAGGACGATGGCGAGCAAAAGCCCGTACTCGCCCACGAACTCCATGACCCGGTCGAACCAGCCCGGCGCGTCCTTGGCCAGGCCATTGATGTCGTACAGCAGGTCGACGTCAGGGTTCGACCCGGATTCGGCGAGTCCAGCCATGGTGCTGCGGCCCCTTCGTCGTCTCTCCCGGCGCACCTGTGCGTACGCCGCTCCTGCCACCCCCGTGGTTGTAGATCCGCTTCCGCACTGACGTCCGCTCGGCTACGTCATCAGGAACGCACGGTCCCCGTTGATACGTTCCACACTCCACCGAATGATCACGCAGACGTTATCGAAGAGAGATGCGTCTTCGCAGCTCAGGGGGTGGGTTCACGCTCGGCTCACACCGTCGTGGGCAGTGCTTTCGCGCCATCTTCGGTGACTCGCGTGGCTCCGAAGTAGTCGGGGGTGTCGATCGGGTCGAACCGGATCACAGCACCTGTACGCGGCGCGTCGATCATGTACCCGCCTCCGACATAAATACCGACATGCCGGATGGCCCGTGAATTGGTGGGGTCGTCCGAGAAGAACACGAGGTCGCCGGGGAGCAGTTCGTCCCGGCTCGGGTGCGGTCCCGCGTTGTACTGGTCGTTGGCGACCCGCGGGAGCTTGATGCCCACGGTCTCGTAGGCGGCCTGGGTCAGTCCCGAGCAGTCGAAGCGTCCGCCCTGCTCAGCGGTACCGGTGCCGCCCCACAGATAGGGCGTGCCGAGCTTCTTCTGCGCGTACTCGATCGCGCCGGCGGCCTGCTCGGAGGGGTCGACCCGCCCGACGGGCGCCGCGAAGCTCTCCGAGAGCGTGGTGATCCTCTTCACGTAGTTCCGGGTCTCGGTGTACGGCGGAACGCCCCCGTACTTGATCACCGCGTACGCCCCGGCGTTGTAGGCGGCCAGCATGTTTTCAGTCAGATTCCCGCCGACCTTCTTCACGTACGAGGCGAGTTCGCAGTCGTACGAGGCGGCGGAGGGAATCGCGTCCTTGGGGTCCCACACATCCCGGTCCCCGTCGTTGTCCCCGTCGATGCCGTGCGAGGCCCAGGTGCCGGGGATGAACTGCGCTATGCCCTGCGCGGCGGCGTGGCTCTGGGCCCTCGGGTTGAACCCGCTCTCCTGGTAGAGCTGGGCGGCGAGCAGGGCCGGGCTGATGGCGGGGCAGAGGTTGCCCCACTTCGCCACGAGGCCCGAATACGCGGCGGGCACCGCCCCCTTGGCCAGCGCCTTCGCCCCACCGCCCACGCCGTTGGCCAGGTTCCCGGCGACGATGTAGACCCCGACGACGAGCAGCATCACGAAGGCCAGGGCGGAGCTGATCGCAACACCCGCCACGACCCATGCCTTACGCACCGTCAACCGCCCCTCACCGCATGCGAGTCCGTCGCCTGGTCAGTGTAGAGGGGGCTGCCCCACTCAGGAATGATCACGAAGAGGAGAGTCGGGGGCGGAAAGAAGAACCGGCCACTGCACGTGCGGCACGGCTGAAGCACGCCCGGGGGAACCGGCGCACGGGGTCGTCACAGGCGCGGGGCACTGACCCCTCTCACGCCGGTTCGCCCACGGTCAGCGGGAACACCGTGCCCGTCAGCTCCTCCGACACGCGCCACAGCCGACGGGCCGTCAGCGGGTCGCTGGCCGCGCGGGAGCGGCCCACCAGGGTCGGGGCGCCGCGCATCTCGCCCAGGCCGTCGGGGCCCACGTAGCTCGCGCCGGGCAGGTCCTGGGTGGCGGCGTAGAGGGTGGGGAGGGCGCCCGCCCGGTCGTCCTGCGCGAGGAACCTGTTGCCGAGGCGCATGAGGGCGCGCGCCGCCGGGTTGGCCGCGTGGCTCTGGAGATTGGTGGCCGAGTAGCCGGGGTGGGCGGCCAGGGCGCGGACGGGGGAGCCCGACTCCGCGAGCCGGCGCTGGAGTTCCAGGGTGAACAGGAGGTTCGCCAGCTTGGACTGGGCGTAGGCGCGCTGCGGGGTGTAGCCCGTCGTCAGGTCCAGGTCGTCGAAGCCGATCCGCGCGCCGCCCCAGCGGTGGGCGCCCGAGGAGACCGTGACGACGCGGTCGGTGATGTGCGGGAGCAGCAGGTTGGTCAGGGCGAAGTGACCGAGATGGTTCGTGCCGAACTGCATCTCGAAGCCGTCCCTGGTGTGCTGCCTGGGGAGCATCATCACTCCGGCGTTGTTGATCAGCGCGTGCAGCGGCTCCCGCCAGGCCTCGGCGAACTCCCGCACGGAGGAGAGGTCCGCCAGGTCCAGACGCCGCACCTCGGTGCTGCCGTGCACCCTCGCCGCCGCGGCCCGCCCCCGCTCCGGATCCCGTACGGCGAGGACGACGTGCGCCCCCGCCCGGGCCAGCGCGTCGGCCGCCGTGAGACCGATCCCGCTGTTGGCGCCGGTGACGACGACGGTCCGGCCGGTGAGGTCGGGCAGGCGGCGCGCGTTCCATGTCTCGTTGCTCTTGGTCTTCTGCTCAGCCATACCCTCGAATGTAGACGCCGACAACAATGCTGTCAACGACAACAATGATGGCGGTATCAACATCGAGATACGATGGTGCCCATGCCCGAGAGCCGCCCCTACCACCACGGAGACCTGCGCTCCACCCTGCTCGCCGGCGCCGAGCGCACCCTGCGGGAGAAGGGGGCCGGCGCGCTTTCGCTGCGCGAACTGGCCCGCGAGGCCGGCGTCAGCCATGCCGCGCCCGGCCGCCACTTCAAGGACAAGCAGGCCCTGCTCAACGCCCTGGCGCTCGCCGGATACGACCGGCTGGGCCAGGCCCTGGACGGCGCCGACGACGCCGCCCTCCCGCTGGAGCGGCGGCTCACCGCCCTCGCCCGGGCCTATCTCGCCTTCGCGATCGACAACGCCGAGCTGCTGGAGCTCATGTACGCCCGCAAGCACGAGCCGGACGCCTCGGAGCAGATGGCCGCGGCCGTCGACCGGACGGTGGGGTCCCTGGAGCGGGTGATCGCCGACGCCCAGGAGCGTGGCGAGATCATCGCGGGCGACCCGCAGCACCTCACCCTGCTGACCGGCGCCACCCTCCAGGGCATCGCCTCCTTCGCGGCGGGCGGCATGCTCGCCCCCGAGGCTGCCGTGGACGGCATCGAGGAGCTCGTCCACCTCCTCCTGCACGGCCTCAAGCCCCGCTGACGCCGGGCCCTTTGGTCAAACCGCGCCCATCCCCCGGCCATCGAGCCGCCATCGACCGGTAAGCACGGCCTCCCCTTCAGTAAGGCGGAAGTCAGGATTCCGCCAGCCGTCTTGTTGTCACGTACTCAACAAGCGATCGTCGTCGCGGGTCGCCGCCCCCGCCGGGAACCGCACCGGCGGATCCCCCACCCGCAGGCCTCTGCCCACCACTGCCAGAAGGCTGTACCTTGCGCACGACATCGCCCAACACCCCCTCCACCCGCCGCAGATGGCTCCGCACCGGCTCCGCCGTCACCGCCACCGCCGCACTCCTGCTCACCGGCCTCGCCACCACCGCCCACGCGGACACGTCCCCGGCCGACTCCTCCAAGGTCACCTGGACCCGCTCCTGCACCCTCCCCCAGCACAAGGGCGAGATGGCCTGCGACGCCCTGCGCGTCACGGGCGGCCGCACCGCCTTCCAGCAGCAGCACGGCATCACGGCCAAAGCCGCCGAGGCCTCCTCCCCCTCCGGCTACGGCCCCGCCGACCTCCAGGACGCCTACGGCCTGACCTCCGCCGCCGCGAGCAACGGCTCCGGCCGCACCATCGCCATCGTCGACGCCTACGACGACCCCAACGCCGAGTCCGACCTGGCCACCTACCGCTCGCACTACGGCCTGCCCGCCTGCACCGCCACGGGCGGCTGCTTCAGGAAGGTGAGCCAGACCGGCTCCACCACCTCCCTCCCCACCGCCGACAGCGGCTGGGCCGGCGAGATCTCCCTCGACCTCGACATGGCGAGCGCCGTCTGCCCGAACTGCCACATCACCCTCGTCGAGGCGAAGTCGTCGTCCATGGCCGACCTCGGCACCGCCGTCAACAAGGCCGTCTCCCTGGGCGCCAAGTACGTCTCCAACAGCTACGGCGGCGGCGAATCCTCCTCCGACGCCACGTACGACTCCACCTACTTCAACCACCCGGGCGTCGCCATCACCGTCAGCGCGGGCGACGCGGGCTACGGCGCCGAGTACCCGGCGGCGTCGAAGTACGTGACCGCCGTGGGCGGTACAAGGCTCTCCGCCTCCTCCACCGCCCGCGGCTGGACCGAAACCGTATGGAGGACCAGCGGCACCGAAGGCACCGGCTCCGGCTGCTCGGCCTACGACACCAAGCCCGCCTGGCAGACCGACACCGGCTGCGCCAAGCGCATGATCGCCGACGTCTCGGCCGTCGCCGACCCGGCGACCGGCGTCTCCGTCTACGACACCTACGGCGCCGACGGCCAGGGCTGGGCCACCTACGGCGGGACCAGCGCCTCCGCCCCGATCATCGCGAGCGTCTACGCCCTGGCCGGCACCCCTTCCAGCGGCTCCTACCCGGCCGAGTTCCCCTACGCGAACACCTCCGCCCTGAACGACGTCACCAGCGGCTCCAACGGCAGCTGCACCACCGGCTACTTCTGCACCGCCCGGACCGGCTACGACGGCCCGACCGGCTGGGGCACGCCCGAGGGACTCGGCGGCTTCACCGGCTGACCTCACCCTCCCGTGACGGAACGTCACCGAAGAACGGGCCACGGCATCCCCGCCGCGGCCCGTTCGCCGCGTTAGGTAGCCTTCACCCGGAGAACACGGGCGCGACCTTTCACCCGACTGACCGTCAAAAACGGTCCATAAAGGTGACACAGGGCGTAAAAAGGCACAACGACGGAACCTCACGACAGGTTTCACTCAGGCCTCATTGCCCGTCGTGACCTGCCGTGATACACAGAGTGACCATACGATCCTTCGCACACCGTCCGTCGCCTCCTCTAGGGGCCGGCGCGGAACGGTGGCAAGGTATTCGTACGAAACCCGCCAATCAATGACGCCAAGTCGACATCCGACAGCGCCATTGTCGGCGAGAATGAGGCCTGACCTCTGCACGACCGCAGAGGGTGAAGAACTACCCAACAGGGGCGGTGACTTACATGCTCTTTGCGGCCGATAAGGGAGACATCAACACGATCATCGGCGGGATCGCTCCGGACTGGGGCCCCTTCGGCAGCCTGGGCAACGAGGCCAAGGTGATGATCGAGGTCGTGATGGCGGTCGCCATCCTGCTCTGCCTCGGCATCGCCATCTGGGGCGCGGCGAAGCAACGCATCGGCGCGACGGCCCTCCGGGACACCTTCAGCGCCGAACAGGGCAAGGGCCTCATCATCGCCGGCCTCACGGGAGTCTTCATCATCGGCTCCCTCGGCACGCTGTTCACCATCGTGTACGGCATGGCCGTGTAGCCCGGGCACCGTCCGCCCGGCCGGGCACGCCCGGCTCCCTCTCCATCCCACCCGCCCGTCGTGCCCACCGGCTGAGGTTGCGTTTCCCTGATGTCGAGTCACCACACCGCGCCCGCGCGGGAACCAGCACGGCTACCGTCGTACGAGCAGTATGAGAAGTACGACCGGTACCAAGTGTTTCCGCACGACGTCGAGGGGGCGTACGCGGCATGAGTCTCGGTGACGAGCACGAGGCCTCCGGCGGCTACGGCGGCACGGGCCAGACCCGCACCCGCCTGCCCGACACCGGCCCCGACGCCTACGGCACCCCCCGCCGCGGCCCCCGCTCCTCGTCCCGCAGCCTGGTCACGGTGGTCGGCGTAGTAGTCCTCCTCCTCGCGGCCATCGCCTTCGCGAACCGCGGGGGTGGGGATGCCGACAAGAGCGACCCGACCGGCAACAAACCGGAGACAGCGGCCACGGCCCCCTCCGGCCAACGCCCCGTCCAGTCCAAGTCGGGCGGCATCCCGTCGGGCTTCGCACAGAACCAGGAGGGGGCGGAGAGCGCGGCGGCCAACTACGCCGTGGTGCTGGTCTCGGCCGACATCCTCAAGCCCGCGCGGCGCACCGAGATCGTCCGCCAGGTATTCGACGCCGGCCGAGTCTCCGAGCTGGAGAAGAACCTCGACCAGGTGTACGACAAGGCGTTTCTCGACAAGGTCGGCCTGGACGAGAACGGCGAGGCGCCTCAGGGCAGCACGTACGTCTCGCGCACCATGCCGGTCGGCACCAGAACCACCGAGTACTCGGGCAGCGCCGCCACCGTCGAGGTCTGGTGCACGGGCGTGTTCGGGATGACGGGCGAGAGCTCGCAGAACCCGGTCACCAACGACTGGTTCACCATGACCCTGCAGCTGCGCTGGACCGACGGCGACTGGAAGGTCGACAGCTTCTCCCAGAAGGAAGGCCCCGCGCCGGTCAACGGCGACAACAAGGTGTCGACGTCGGACGACATCTCGAAGGCCGTCGAGGAGTTCGGAGGGTTCACGTATGCCCGGTAGCCCGCGCCGCGCAGTCAAGCTCGCCGCCACCCTCACAGCCGTACAGACCACCGTGGTCCTGCTCGCCGGCCGAGCGGTCGCGGCGCCCACGCCTTCGCCCACGCCCAGCGACGACAACTGCTCCCTGCTCTCCGGCAGGGCCAGAGAGATCTGCGAAGGCGACACCGGCAGCGGCGGTGGAGGCGGCGGCGGAACCTCCCGTCTCGACCCCACCTCCACCCTCGACCCCCTCTCCTCCCTCGCCAAGGGCTGCGCCGAGGCCGCCTCCTGGACCGTCGGCAAGCTCAGCGACGCCGTGAAGGAGACGGCCAACGTCGACTTCACCAACCCCAAGTTCCTCCAGCAGTACGCCGTCGTCTTCGCCGCCTCGACGGTCCTCACGCTCCTGCTCTGGCTCCTGGCCGTGGCCAAGCGCGCGGTGCGCGGCGTCCCCCTCAGCACCGCCCTCTCCGAAGCCATCGGCTTCCTCTGGCTCACCGTCCTCGCCTCCGCCTTCACCCCCCTGATCCTCTACACCGTCGTCTCCGCCACGGACGGCATCACCGAGGTCCTCGCCAAAGCCACCGGCGACCAGACCGACGCCTTCTTCGGCACGTTCTCCGAGGCCCTCAAGAAGGGCGAGGACATCGGCGGCGGCCCCATCATGCTGATCGTCGTCTCCCTGGTCAGCATCCTCGCCGCAGGCGTGCTGTGGCTGGAGCTCGTCATCAGGGCGGCGCTCCTCTACGTCGGCGCCCTCCTCGGCACCGTCGTCTACGCCGGCCTCGTCGACAAGAACCTGTGGGGCCACGTCCGCCGCTGGGCGGGCATCATGATCGCGGTGATCCTGATCAAGCCCGTCATCGTCATCGTGCTCGGCCTCGCCGGCGCGCTCTCCGCCGACGACGGCCCGGACGCCTTCTCCGCCGTCGTCTCCGGCCTCGCCATCATCCTGCTCGCCATCTTCGCCAGCGCGATGATCTACCGCTTCGTCCCCGGCTTCGGCGACGAGATCGCCGGCTCCCGCAACAACCGCCTCATGCAGGGCGCCGAGGGCAAGGCCGCCGCGGTCATCAGCTCCCCGGCGACCCTGGTCGCGCAGGGCATCAAGACCCACAGCTCCCGCGCGGACAACAAGGGCGGCGGTGGCAGCCAGTCCGCCGCCCCCCGCCCCTCGAACCCCGCCTCCGGCGGAGTCGCCGCCCACAGCTCACGGCCCTCGAACGGCGGCGGCGGATCCGTCCCCTCCGCCGCACCCGCACCCCGTTCGAGCAGCCCCGTCAACACTCCCCACGCCAGCAACACCCGCAACAGCAGTAGCAATCGCACGGGAGGTGAAGGGCGTTGACGACCGAGTCCCACGTGTCCCATCCGGTCACGCCCCGCCGTACATATCTGATCGGCCGCGCCCGGCCGAACGCGATCATCGGCCGCAACCGCGAGACCGGCGAGATCGCCCTGATCGTCGTGGGCGCGTTCCTCGGCATGATGTGCGGTCTCCTCGTCCCCGTGCTGTCCCTGCGCATCGTGCTGCTGGCCGGGTTCCCGATGCTGGCGCTGGCCGCGGTGTACGTGCCGTTCAAGCACCGCACGTTCTACAAGTGGTTCGAGATCAACCGCAGCTACAAGCGGACCCTCAAGCAGGGCACCACCTACCGCTCGACCGCCGTCGAGGCCGGCACCCGGCTGGACGGCCGTGAGGTCGAGGTCGGACCGCCCCCGGGCATCGGCCGCGTCACCTGGCTGGCCGCCCCCTTCGGGCCCGACGAGATCGCCGTACTGCTGCACGCCGACCGCAAGACCGTCACCGCCGCCATCGAGATCGAGGGCCCCGGCGTCGGCCTGCGCGACTCCGAGGACCAGGAAGCCCTGGTCGACCGCTTCGGCACCCTGCTCAAGCACGTGGCCAACGGCGACGGCTTCGTCACCCGCCTGCAGATGCTCGCCCGCACCCTCCCCGCCGACCCGGACGCGCACGCCAAGGACGTCTCCCTGCGCGGCGACGAGAAGGCACCGCCGTGGCTGCAGCAGTCCTACGACCAGCTCCAGTCCATGGTGTCGACCAGCAGCGAGCAGCACCGCGCCTACCTCGTCGCCTGCATGCACTACACGCGCGAGCTCGCCGCCGAGGCCAACGCCATGGCCCGCGCGGCCCGCAGCCACGGCGGCAAGGTCGACCGGGACGCCGGACTCGCCGTCGTCATGGCCCGCGAGCTGACGGACATCTGCTCGCGCCTTCAGGAGGCCGACATCCGCGTACGGCAGCCGCTCGGTCAGGGGCGGCTGTCCTCGCTGATCCACTCCATGTACGACCCGGACCACCCGATCGACCACATCCAGGCGATGTCCAAGCGCAATGCCTGGCCGGCCGAGCTGGACGCCATGGAGCCCACGTATCTCCAGGCCAAGACCCGCGAGTCCAGCACCCGCGCCCCCTGGTGCCACGCCACCGCCTGGGTGAAGGAGTGGCCGATGACCCCCGTCGGCGTCAACTTCCTCGCCCCGCTCCTCGTCCACACCCCGGACGTCATCCGCACGGTCGCCGTCACGATGGACCTCGAACCCACCGAGATCGCCATCGAGCGCATGCTCACCGAGAAGACCAACGACGAGGCCGAGGCGTCCCGCGCCGCCAAGATGAACCGCACCGTCGACCCACGTGACGTGGCCGCGAACTCCCGGCTCGACCAGCGCGGAGAGGACCTCGCCAGCGGCGCGGCCGGCGTCAACCTCGTCGGCTACATCACCGTCTCGTCCCGCTCCCCCGACGCCCTCGCCCGCGACAAGCGGACGATAAGGGCCTCGGCCGGAAAGTCGTACCTCAAGCTGGAATGGTGCGACCGCGAGCACCACCGCGCCTTCGTGAACACCCTTCCCTTCGCCACCGGCATTCGGAGGTAGGACCTGATGCGGGACCCGCTGTCCGTCCTCACCGACGCCTTCACGTCCTTCCTCTTCGGGAAGGTCGAGACGACCAGGCTCCCGGTGCGCACGTCCACGGGCCAGGCCCAGGCGGTCTACCTCCCGACCGCCGCCCCCGGCCTCGGCGACTCCGGCGTCATCATCGGCCGCGAGGTGTACTCCGGAAAGGGCTACATCTACGACCCCTTCCAGCTGTACGGGCAGCAGCTCCCCGCCCCCCACTGGCTGGTCCTCGGCGAGTCCGGCAACGGCAAGTCGGCGCTGGAGAAGACGTACGTCCTGCGCCAGCTGCGCTTCCGCGACCGCCAGGTCGTCGTCCTGGACGCCCAGGGCGAGGACGGGGTGGGTGAATGGAACCTCATCGCCCAGGAGCTGGGGATAACCCCCATCCGCCTGGACCCCATGGCCGCCCTGGACATGGGCATCCGCCTCAACCCCCTCGACCCCGCGATCACGACGACGGGCCAGCTCGCGCTGCTCCGGACGATCATCGAGGTCGCCATGGGCCACGGCCTGGACGAACGCTCCGGCTTCGCCCTGAAGGTCGCGCACGCCTACGTCAACGAGACCATCGTCGAACGCCAGCCGGTCCTCACCGACATCGTCGAGCAACTACGGCACCCCGAACCCGAGTCGGCCGAGGCGATGAACGTCGCCATAGACGACGTACGGGCCTGGGGCCTGGACGTCGCGCTGGTCCTGGACCGTCTCGTCGACGGTGACCTGCGCGGCATGTTCGACGGCCCGACGACGGTCGGCATCGACCTCGACGCGCCCCTCATCGTCTTCGACCTGTCCCACATCGACCGCAACTCCATCGCCATGCCCATCCTCATGGCGATCGTCGGCGTCTGGCTGGAGCACACCTGGATCCGCCCCGACCGGAAGAAGCGCATCTTCCTGGTCGAGGAGGCCTGGCACATCATCAACAGCCCCTTCGTGGCGCAGCTCTTCCAGCGCCTGCTGAAGTTCGGCCGACGGCTCGGCCTGTCCTTCGTCGCGGTCGTCCACCACCTCTCGGACGTCGTCGACGGCGCGGCGGCGAGAGAGGCGGCGGCCATCCTGAAGATGGCGTCGACAAGGACGATCTACGCCCAGAAGGCGGACGAGGCGCGGGCGACGGGCAGAGTGCTCGGCCTCCCCCGCTGGGCGGTCGAGATCATCCCGACCCTCACCCCCGGCATCGCCGTCTGGGACGTCAACGGCAACGTCCAGGTCGTCAAACACCTGGTCACGGAGACCGAACGCCCGCTGGTCTTCACGGACCGCGCGATGACCGAGTCCTCCGCCGACCTCGCGGACGACGACGCCCTGCGCGCCGCCGAACTGGAAGCGGAGGAACGGGCCGCGGCCTTCGTGGAACACCACCTGGGCGACTCCGAATCGACGGTGGCGTAGGCAGGGGGGAGGACACGTGAGACCGGACGAGCGCCACACCCAGCGGGACACCCAGGGAGGCATCCCCGACGGCCTCCTGATCGGCATACTCGCGTTCCTCCTCGGCATGACCCTGCTGGTGTGGACGGCCACCGGCCTCGCCGCACTGTTCGCCCACGGCTCCTGGCCGTCCGGCGTCACCTTCACCCGCACCCCCCTCGCCATGCGCGGCCTCATCGCCCAGCCCCACGACATCCCCGGCGCCTGGCCGGACACACCCCCCGGCGAACTCTCCGGCTACGGCCTGTTCTGGGGCCTGTTCATCGGCCAGCTGATGATCCTGGTCGTCCTGACGGTCTTCGTGATGGGCACCCTGGCCCGGTGGAGGGCGGTCCGGGCGAGGCGCCGGGAGGAGAGGATCCTGGCGGCGGAGGAACGGCCGACACCGACGCAGCACGAGGTCCGGGCATCGACGCAGCACGAGGTCCCGGCAGCAGCGCACGAGCACGCACCCTCGGCGGTGCAGCACGAGGTCCCCGCACCGGCGCACGAGCACGCTCCCCCGGCAGTGCAGCACGAGGTCCCGACCCCCCGCCGCTCGCCCTCCGACCCCACGAGCCCCCTGGACCCCACAGCGAGCCCACCCGACTCCCCCCACCCTGCGGCAGGCTCCCCACACCCGACGGCGACCACCACCCCACCCCCTGCAACCGTCCCCGCGACCCCGGCGTCTCTGTTCGCCCAGGAACGGGTGGGCGGGTGGGAAAAAATCCTCGTAGCCCCAAGGGAATCCCGTCGAACCACCGCCACCCAGGCCGTACGCGACGCGGAAGGCCCAGCCCTGGTCGTCACCTCGAACCCCAACCTGTGGCACGACACAAAAGACGCCAGAGCCAAACTGGGCCCCACTCACCTCTACGACCCCACCCACCTCTGCGACACCCCGTCCCGCCTCCACTGGTCCCCCACCGCCGGCTGCGAGGACAAGGCAACGGCAACCCGACGAGCCGCCGCGCTCCTCGCCCCCGTCCGCCCCACCGCGAAGCTGGACCAAGCCCTCAGCGACACAGCCGAGACACTCCTGCGGAGCTACCTGCACGCCGCGGCCATCGACGGCCGCACCATCCGCCACGTCCACCGCTGGTCCCAGGGCACCCAGATCCAGGACGCCGTCCGCATCCTCCGCACCAACCCCAAAGCCGCCCCCGGCGCCGCCGGCGAACTCGAAGGCGCTCTCACCGCCCACCCCGAACGCCGCGACATGGCCCAGCAGTTGACCACCCGAGCCCTCACGGCACTCTCCACGGTCAACATCCGCGAGGCCTGCACTCCCAACCGAAGTGATGCCCTCGCCTTGGATTCCTTCATCCACGAAGGGGGCACGCTTTATGTGGTGGGGGAATCCATCGAGGACCCCAGGACGAATCCGGGCGCGATGCCCCTCCTGACGGCCCTCGTCTCCAGCGTGGTCGAGCGCGGCCGGCACATGGCCGAACGGTCATCGGCCGGTCGCCTCGACCCACCAATGACGCTCGTCCTGGACGACGTCGCGGCCGTGGCTCCGCTTCCCCAACTGCCGGAGCTCCTGGCCACCGGAGCGGACCGGGGCATGCCGACCCTGGCCCTGCTCCGGTCCCGCGAACAGGGCCGCGCCCGCTGGCCGCACGACGAACTCCCTGTCTAGGCTGCCCCGTCACTCACGCTCGAGCACGAACTCCAACTCCCGCTCCCCCGCGTCCCCCAGCGGCACGGTCACCCCGCTCGGCTCGAACCCCGCCCGGCGATAGAACCGCTGCGCCCGCCCGTTCTCCTCGTGCACGATGAGCCGCACCCGCTCGAGCCCCTGCGCCCACGACCACTCCAGGGCCGCGTCGAACAGCACCTCTGTCAGCCCGCTCCCGCGCTCCTCGGGCCGTACGAACACAGCGACGACATGCCCCTGCTTCCGCTCCACCTCGAACCCGGCCCAGTCCATCGTGCCGGGCTCCTCCACGAGCACGGTCAGCGTCCCCACCCACTGCCCGTCCGGCCCCTCGGCGATGATCTGCTGCGCCCTGTCCGCCCCCTCGGCGGCCCCGGCCGTCCGCTCCTGCCAGAAGGAGTCCGGCTTGGCCACGGCCTCCTCGTACGTCTCCAGAAAGGCGAGGTGCGCCACCGGGTCCCGCAGCGCCGCGAGCCGCAGCTCCTTCGCCGCGGGCCACTCATCAGCACGGACGGACCGGATCACATAGCTCATGCGGGCAACGGTAGTACCCGGGTACGACGCCCCTCACCCCGATTACCGCCGCCGGTCCGACGCCCGCCGCCCGCGCACGCACGAGCATCGAAGCATGCTGACCGCACACGAACTGACCAAACGCTACGGCGACCGGACGGTCGTCACGGACCTGTCCTTCACCGTCCGCCCCGGCACCGTCACCGGCTTCCTCGGCCCGAACGGCGCCGGCAAGTCCACAACCATGCGGATGATCCTCGGCCTCGACGCCCCCACCCGCGGCCACGCGACCGTGGGCGCTCGCTCCTACGCCGCCCACCCCGCGCCCCTGACCGAGGTCGGCGCCCTGCTGGAGGCCCGCTCGGTCCACCCCGGCCGCACCGCCTACCACCACCTGCGCGCCCTCGCCCACACCCACGGCATCCCCCGCACCCGCGTCGACCAGGTCCTCGCCCTCACCGGCCTCACGGACGTCGCCCACCGCCGCGTCAAGGGGTTCTCCCTCGGCATGGGCCAACGCCTCGGCATCGCCGCCGCCCTCCTCGGCGACCCGGCCACCGTCGTCCTCGACGAACCGGTCAACGGGCTCGACCCCGAGGGCGTCCTGTGGATCCGCACCCTCCTCAAGTCCCTCGCCGCCGAGGGCCGTACGGTCTTCGTCTCCTCCCACCTGATGAGCGAGATGGCCCTCACCGCCGAGCACCTGGTCATCATCGGCCGCGGCCGCCTCCTCGCCGACACCACGGTCACCGACTTCGTACGCGACTCCGGCGCGGGCACCACCAAGGTCGTCACCCCCGAGGCCGACACCCTCGTACGCCTCCTCACCGCACCCGGCGTCGACATCACCACCGACACCCCCGGCACCCTCCAGGTCCGCGGCACGAACGCCGAACACATCGGCCGCACAGCAGCCGCCCACGGCATCCCCCTCTACGAACTGACCCCGAGCACCGCCTCCCTGGAAGAGGCCTTCATGGACCTCACGCGCGAAGCGGTCGAGTACACGGCGACCCTGGAAGGAGCGGCAGCATGACCACGACGGCCCTGCCCTACCGCGTGACCCCGGCCCGCGTCCTGCGCTCCGAGTGGCACAAGCTCTGGACCCTGCGCTCCACCTGGATCACCCTCCTCGCCACCAGCGCCCTCACCGCCGCCATGGGCGCGGGCCTGGGCGCCGCCTACGACGGCACCGGCGCAGGCGAGATGGACACGGTCCTCTTCGTCCTCCTCGGCACCCAGTTCGCCCAGATCAACCTCGGTGTCCTGGGCATCCTGGCCACCGCCGGCGAGTACTCCACGGGCCAGATCCGCGCCACGATGACCGCCGTCCCCCGCCGCTTGCCCGTCCTGTGGTCCAAGGCCGCCGTCCTGGCCGCGGTGGCGTTCCCCCTCACCCTGGCGACGAACCTCCTCACCTTCCCCCTCGCCCAGTCCTTCCTCTCCGGAACCGACCAGTCCGCCGCCCTCGGCGACCCGGGCGTCCTGCGCGCCCTCGCCGGCAACGCGGCCGGCCTCACCCTGCTCGCCGTCCTCGCCCTCGGCATCGGCGCCCTGCTCCGCTCGGTCCCGATGGCCATCGGCGCCTTCATCGGCCTCGTCATGATCCTCCCGGAGATCCTGGCCATGCTTCCGTACGAGTTCGTCGACGACGCCGTCCGCCACTTCCCCGGCAAGGCCCTGGAGGCCCTCACCACCGCCCAGCCCATGCCCGGCGCGATCTCCCCGGGCACGGCCCTGCTGGCCATGCTCCTGTGGACGACGGCGATCCTCGCGGTAGCGGCGACGGTCCTACGCCGCCGAGACGTCTGACACGCGGTACCGAGAGCCATCACGATGGACCCCGTGACGGAAGACAGGGCGCCGGAGCCCCTCACCGACTACGCCCACCGCATCACCCGCAAGGTGCGCGCCTTCGACCGACGCCACCCGCTGCCGTGGGACCTGCACTTCACCGGCTTCTGGGTGACGGCGGCCCTGATCGACTACGCCGGCGGTGGCTGGCGCCACAACGCGCACAACCTGGACGTCCCCGGCTGGCTCCTGTTCACCCTGAGCCTCGGCCTCTCGGCACCCCTGCTCCGGCGCCGCACCCACCCCGGCACCGTCCTGGCCACGATGGCGCCCTTCGCCCTCGTCAACGCGTGGACCGGCGCCGCGCTCCAAGCGGCCCTGCTCCAGCTGGCCGTGGTCTACCACATCGCCCTGCGCCGTGCCCTGCGCGACCTGTGGTGGGCCACGGCCCTGATGATGACCCCGGTCCTCGTATCGACCGCCCGCTACGGCGACGAGGGCAGCTGGGAACAGCAGATCGGCTCACAGCTGATGTCCATCACCGTGGCCGTTCTCATCGGCATCACGGTCCGCACCCGCCGCAACTACACCGAGGCCCTCGAGGACCGGGCCCGCCGTCTGGAGACCGAGCGCGACCAGCAGGCCCAGCTCGCCACCGCCGCCGAACGCGCCCGCATCGCCCGCGAGATGCACGACATCATCGGCCACAACCTCTCCGTCATCACCGGCCTCGCCGATGGCGGCAGATACGCCGCCGCCAAGTCCCCCGAGCGTGCCGGCCAGGCCCTGGACGCCATCGCCACCACCAGCCGCCAGGCCCTGACCGAACTACGCCGCCTCCTCGACGTCCTGCGCGAGGAGGAGAAGAACCAAGCCGAACTCACACCCCAACCCGGCCTCACCGACCTCGACCAGCTCCTCGACGGCGTCCGCTCCGCGGGCCTCCCCGTCCGCACCACCACCCACGGCACCCCCACGCTCCCCCCGGGCCGCCAGCTCACCGTCTACCGCGTCATCCAGGAAGCCCTCACCAACACCCTGAAACACGCCGGCCCCGGCGCCACCGCGGAGATAGAACTCTCCTACGCGGAGAAGGCCGCCGTCACCGTAGAGATCACGGACACAGGCAGCGCCCGCAGGACGGACGATCCTCCCCGAGCCGGTCGCGGACTACCCGGAATGCGCGAGCGAACCGCCCTGTACGACGGCACACTTGAGGCCGGCCCCCGCCCCCATCCCGAACAGGGATGGCGCGTCCGTCTCCACCTTCCGGAGGAAAACCCGCAGTGACCACGGTCCTCATCGCCGACGACCAGCCACTCCAGCGCTTCGGCTCCCGCATGCTTCTGGAGAGCCAGGACGACATGACGGTCGTCGGCGAGGCCGCGAACGGCAGCGAAGCGGTCCGTATGACGGCGGAGCTCCACCCCGACGTCGTCCTCATGGACATCCGCATGCCCGGCCTGGACGGCATCGAGGCGACCCGCCGCATCGCCGCCGCAGGCGCCCGCACCCGCATCCTGATCGTCACCACCTTCGACCTGGACGAATACGCCTACGCCGGTCTCCGCGCCGGCGCCTCCGGATTCCTGGTCAAGGACGCCCAGCCCGACGAACTCCTCTCCGGCATCCGCGCGGTCGCCACCGGCGACGCGGTCGTCGCCCCCAGCCTGACCCGCCGCCTCCTGGACGCCTACGTCCACCACCTGCCGACCGATCCCTCCGCTGAGGACCTGCCCCAAGCGGACGCACGCCTCGCCTCCCTCACCGACCGGGAACGGGAAATCCTCACGGTCATCGGCAAGGGCTGGACAAACACGGAGATAGCCACACGCCTCCACCTAGCCGAGTCGACGGTGAAGACCCACGTCGGCCGCATCCTCGCGAAGACGGGCTCTCGAGACCGCATCCAAGCGGTCATCCTGGCGTACGACACGAAGCTGGTAGAGCCGTCATAAACGCAGAAAACCCCGTGCCGAATGGCACGGGGTTTTCTTCAATATTTGTTCGGCGGCGTCCTACTCTCCCACAGGGTCCCCCCTGCAGTACCATCGGCGCTGAAAGGCTTAGCTTCCGGGTTCGGAATGTAACCGGGCGT